>NZ_JAEKFD010000009.1:0-317053 GCF_016650735.1 Pseudomonas sp. TH37 | reverse complement strand
CGCGCCCACATTGGTCCTGCGTCAAATTCCACATCGTATTGCCGCCCTTCATGTCTTCGGGCAAACTGCCCGCCGTTCGATTCCGACCTGGGGAAACACTCATGCACGCCATCATGCTCAAGGCCAAGCTGCATCGCGCCGAAGTCACCCACGCTGTACTCGATTACGAAGGCTCTTGCGCCATCGACGGCGAATGGCTGGACCTGTCCGGCATCCGTGAGTACGAACAGATCCAGATCTATAACATCGACAACGGCGAACGCTTCACCACCTACGCGATTCGTGGCGAAGAAGGTTCGCGCATGATTTCGGTCAACGGTGCCGCGGCGCACAAGGCCAAGGTCGGCGACCGCGTGATCATCTGCGCTTACGCCCATTACAGCGAAGCCGAACTGCTCAACTTCAAGCCGCGCATGCTCTACATGGCACCGGGTAACGAGTTGAGCCACACCAGTAATGCCATTCCGGTTCAGGTCGCCTGATCGAGCCCCTCCCCCTGTCAGCCTTCCGTTTGTCGGCCGCTCCCTGTTTAAATGTTAAAAAAGTACCGGGAGCAGGTCAGACAAAGTCAAGACAGATTGCAGCGCGAGGTTTACTGTATTCGCCCTGCGCCATGAAATCGTGTCGACGCAGTTGACCGGACGCCCAACCGCAGCGCTCCGGGATTTTAGTGTTCAAAAGGCCGTTCAAGTAAAAAGGAAAACCGCAGCGATGGCGTATTACCGCACTCCTCACGACGTTACCGCTCTGCCCGCCTGGCAAGCGCTGAATGACCACCGCCAAGCCATGCAGGATTTCAGCATGCGCGAAGCCTTTAATGCCGATCCGCAGCGCTTTACTCAATTCACCCTTAGCAGCTGCGGCCTGTTTCTCGACTACTCGAAAAACCTGATCAACGCCGAGACCCGCAACCTGCTGGTGGGCCTGGCCAACGAAGTCGATCTCCAGGGCGCGATCAAAGCGCTGTTCGATGGCGAAATCGTCAACTCTTCCGAAGGCCGCCCCGCGCTGCACACCGCACTGCGCCGCCCGGTGGGCGACAAGCTGTCGGTCAACGGCGTCAACGTGATGCCCGATGTGCACAAGGTGCTGAACCAGATCACCGACCTCGTGGGCCGCATCCACGATGGGTTGTGGCGCGGTTACACCGAGAAGCCGATCACTGACGTGGTCAACATCGGCATCGGTGGCTCGTTCCTCGGCCCTGAGTTGGTGTCCGAAGCGCTGCTGTCCTACGCCCAGAAAGGCGTGCGCTGCCATTACCTGGCGAACATCGACGGCAGTGAATTCCACGAACTGACCATGAAGCTGCGCGCCGAGACCACGCTGTTCATCGTCTCGTCGAAATCCTTCAACACCCTCGAAACCCTGAAAAATGCCCAGGCCGCACGTGCCTGGTACCTGGCTCAAGGTGGTTCGGAAGCCGAGCTGTACCGTCACTTCATCGCCGTTTCCAGCAACAATGCTGCGGCGGTAGCGTTCGGTATTCGCGAAGAAAACATCTTCCCGATGTGGGACTGGGTTGGCGGGCGTTACTCGCTGTGGTCGGCCATCGGTTTGCCGATTGCATTGGCCATTGGCATGTCGAACTTCAAGGAGCTGCTGTCCGGTGCCTACACCATGGACCAGCACTTCCAGAGCGCGCCATTCGAACAGAACATGCCGGTGCTGCTGGCGTTGCTCGGCGTCTGGTACGGCAACTTCTGGGGCGCGCAAAGCCACGCGATCCTGCCGTACGACCACTACCTGCGCAACATCACCAAACACTTGCAACAGCTGGACATGGAATCCAACGGCAAGAGCGTGCGCCAGGACGGCACGCCAGTGTCCACCGATACCGGCCCGGTGATCTGGGGCGGCGTCGGTTGCAACGGTCAGCACGCTTACCACCAGTTGCTGCACCAAGGCACCCAGCTGATTCCGGCTGACTTTATCGTGCCAATCGTCAGCTTCAACCCGGTGTCCGACCACCACCAGTGGCTGTACGCCAACTGCCTGTCGCAAAGCCAGGCGCTGATGCTGGGCAAGACCCGCGCCGAGGCCGAAGCCGAGCTGCGTGACAAGGGCATGAGCGAGGACGAAGTGCAGAAGCTGGCGGCACACAAGGTGATCCCGGGCAACCGTCCGAGCAACACCCTGGTGGTCGAACGCATCAGCCCGCGTCGTCTTGGCGCACTGGTGGCGCTGTACGAACACAAAGTCTTCGTGCAAAGCGTGGTCTGGGGCATCAACGCCTTCGACCAGTGGGGTGTGGAGCTGGGCAAGGAACTGGGCAAAGGCGTCTACAACCGCCTGGTCGGCAGCGAAGAAAGCCCGGCCGACGATGCCTCCACCCAAGGCTTGATCAACTACTTCCGCGGTCGTCACCGCGGGTGATAGGCTGAAGGGGCGGTTGACCCGCCCCTTCAACTTGCAGCACCGACAGTTCCACGGCACCGGGTTTACTGCAAAATCGGTGGCGTGCGCTATCACTGTAGGAGCTGCCGAAGGCTGCGATCTTTTGATCTTGATTGTTAAAAACAAGATCAAAAGATCGCAGCCTTCAGCAGCTCCTACGAGGGTCGCGCAGCTCCCCTCTTGTCGCAAAACAAGAATAAGGAACCGTCATGTTCGATATCAGCACGTTCCCCAAAGCCGATGCCGTCCGCCGGGCTGCACAGTTAAGTCAAGACGACTACCAACGCCTGTACCGCCAATCCATCGAGCATCCCAGCACCTTCTGGGCCGAACAGGCCACACGCTTTCTCGACTGGAGCGCGCCGTGGCAAACCGTCCAGCGTTACGACCTGAAAACCGGTGAGGCGAACTGGTTCGCTGGCGCAACGTTAAACGTCAGTTACAACTGCATCGACCGTCATCTGGAAAAACGCGGCGATCAAATCGCGATCATCTGGGAAGGCGATGATCCCGCCGAATCCGCCCAGATCACCTACAAAAAACTCCATCACAACGTCTGCCGACTGGCCAACGTGCTCAAAAGCCGTGGCGTGAAGAAAGGCGACCGCGTGTGCATCTACATGCCGATGATCCCCGAAGCCGCCTACGCCATGCTCGCCTGCGCGCGGATCGGCGCGATTCATTCGGTGGTGTTCGGCGGCTTCTCCCCGGACTCGCTGCGTGACCGGATCCTCGACGCCGATTGCCGCACAGTGATCACTGCCGACGAAGGCGTGCGCGGCGGTAAATTCGTGCCGCTCAAACAGAACGTCGACACGGCGCTGCAAAGCTGCCCCGACGTGAACACCGTGATCGTGATCGAACGTACCCAAGGCAAGGTTAACTGGGTCGACGATCGGGACATCTGGTACCACCAGGCTTTGCGCGATGTCAGCGACGACTGCCCGCCAGAACCGATGGACGCCGAAGACCCGCTGTTCATCCTCTACACCTCCGGCAGCACCGGTAAACCCAAAGGGGTATTGCACACCACCGGTGGCTACTTGCTGCAAGTCGCCATGACCTTCAAGTACGTGCTCGACTATCGTGACGGTGAGGTCTTCTGGTGCACCGCTGATGTTGGCTGGGTCACTGGCCACAGCTACATCGTCTACGGGCCGCTGGCCAATGGGGCGACCACGCTGATCTTCGAAGGCGTGCCGAGCTACCCCAGCACTTCGCGCTTCTGGCAAGTGATCGACAAACACCACGTGAATATCTTCTACACCGCTCCGACCGCCCTGCGCGCGTTGATGCGTGAAGGCCCCGAACCGTTGAAGGAAACGTCCCGCGAGAGCCTGCGGTTACTCGGCACCGTCGGTGAGCCGATCAACCCGGAAGCCTGGGAGTGGTATTTCAATACGGTCGGCGAGCAGCGCTGCCCGATTGTCGATACCTGGTGGCAGACCGAAACCGGCGGCATCATGCTCAGCCCGCTGGTCAGCACCCAACGGATCAAACCCGGTTGCGCCACCCAACCGATGTTCGGCGTGCAACCGGTATTGCTCGACGAACACGGCAAGGAAATCAAAGGCGCTGGCAGCGGCATACTGGCTATCAAGTCCAGCTGGCCGGCGCAGATCCGCAGCGTCTACGGCGACCCGAAACGGATGATCGAAACCTACTTCAAGCCCTACCCCGGCTATTACTTCACCGGCGATGGTGCACGCCGTGACGAGGATGGCGACTACTGGATCACCGGGCGCATCGATGACGTGATCAACGTCTCCGGGCACCGCATCGGCACGGCCGAAGTGGAAAGCGCGCTGGTGCTGCACGACAGCATCGCCGAGGCCGCCGTGGTCGGTTACCCCCACGACGTCAAAGGCCAGGGCATCTATGCCTTCGTCACGCCCATGAATGGCACCGAACCCAACGACGAACTGAAGAAACAATTGCTGGCGCATGTCAGCAAGGAAATCGGCAGCTTCGCCAAACCGGACTTGATCCAATGGGCTCCGGCCCTGCCGAAAACCCGTTCAGGCAAGATCATGCGACGAATCCTGCGCAAGATCGCCTGCAACGAACTGGACAGCCTGGGCGACACCTCGACCCTCGCCGACCCAAGCGTGGTGCAAGGGTTGATCGATCAACGCCTGAACCAATGAGCCCATGTTGTGCATTGGCGGAGTCCAAGACGTAGCACTGGTAATCGAAAGGGCTTAAAAGCATCGCGAGCAGGCTCGCTCCCACAATGGATTGGTGTCGTTCATCATTTCAGTGTGGGAGCGAGCCTGCTCGCGAAGGCAGCACCTCGGTTCTGCGCCAAGCTGTTAAACTCCCGCGCCCCCAATTCCCTCCTGCAAGGCGCTCAGCATGTCTCCCTTGAATCAGGCGCTGCGCGCCGCCCTCGATCATCGTCAGGACCTGCTCGCCGAGCTGCATCAGCAAGGCACCGATTGCTATCGCCTGTTCCACGGCAGCCAGGAAGGCGCCGGTGGCCTGACCATCGACCGCTACGGCCCGCAACTGTTGGTGCAGAGCTTTCACCAGGCACTGGAGCGTGACGCCCTGCTGCAGTTGCACGAGATCGTCAATCAACAGCTGGGCCTCGACACCCTGCTGGTCTACAACGACCGCTCCCGTGGCAACTCGCGCATCGACCGCGAAGACACCGTCTACCGCGCCGACGAAGCCGCCCTGCAAGATTTGATCGGTCACGAATGGGGACTGAACTACCGGGTTCGCGGGCGTCACGCCGGCCAGGACCCGTTGCTGTTTCTCGACCTGCGCAACGCTCGCGGCTGGGTCAAGGCGCACAGCAAAAACAAAAGTGTGCTGAACCTGTTTGCCTATACCTGTGGCGTTGGCCTCAGCGCCGCGGCGGGTGGTGCGAGCGAGGTGTGTAACCTGGACTTTGCCGAAGGCAACTTGGCGGTCGGCCGCGAGAACGGTCTGCTCAACCCGCAATTGCCAACGATGGAATTCATCCAGTCCGATTATTTCCCGGCGATTCGTCAATTGGCCGGTCTGCCGATCAGCCAGCGTCGCGGCCAGAAACTGCCGAGCTACCAACGTCTGGACCCGCGTCAGTACGATTTGGTGCTGCTTGATCCTCCGGCCTGGGCCAAGAGTGCCTTCGGCACGGTCGACCTGTTGCGCGACTACCAAAGCCTGCTCAAACCGGCGCTGCTGACCACTGCGGAAAATGGCGTGCTGATCTGCTGCAACAACCTGGCGAAGGTCAGCATGGACGATTGGCGCGAACAGGTTCTGCGCTGCGCAGAGAAGGCCGGGCGACCGGTGCGTGAGTGGAGCATGCTGACGCCGGGCAGCGATTTCCCGTCGATGGATCAACAGCCGCCGCTGAAAACACTGATCCTGCAGCTCTGAAAGTCCACGCCGATAATCAGACAAATCCTATAAAGCGTGATTGCTTCGGAACCGCAAACGCATGCCATACTCCAAGGCACTCCGATTCCGACAAATGAAGCCGCACATGCCCAAAGGATTGATTCGCGCTATCGGCGCCTTGTTGACTGCCCTGGCTCTTTATAGCCTGCTGGGGTTTCTGATTTTGCCGGGCATCGCGTTGCGGGTCGCCAACCAACAATTGGCCAACTACGCCACGACGCCCGCGACGATTTCGCGGATCGAACTCAACCCGTTCAGTCTTGAAGTCACCCTTTGGGGCCTGGTCATCGGCGAGCCGGGTAAGGAACAAGTGGGCTTCGAACGTCTATACGCCAACCTGCAGATCGACAGCCTCTGGACCAAAGCGCTGCACTTGTCCGATATCGAACTGGACAAACCCAAGACCGAAATCCTTTTCGGCAAGGACGGCAAACTCAACCTGCTCGGCCTGTTCAAAATCCCCGCCAGCGAACCGACCCCGGCCGATCCGGACGCCAAACCATTCCCGCTGCGCGTGGAGCGAATCAAACTGGCCAGCGGCTCCGTCCATTTCGAGGATGCACGGCCCAGCGAACCCATCGAATTTCTCTACGACAAACTCGATTTCGAACTGAAAAACCTCAGCACCCTGCCCGAAGACAGCGCCGACATGACGCTGGTGGCCGTTGGCCCGGCAGGTGGACAGATCGACTGGACCGGCAACTTCAGCCTGATCCCGATCGCCTCCGAAGGTAAGCTGAAAATCACCGACGGCAAGATGAAATCCTTTTGGCCCTATGTGCGCGATGTTGTGCCACTCGCACTCGAAGATGGCGTGGTCAGCCTCAGCACCGACTACAAACTCAACCTGGCCAAGGAAACCGAACTGCTGCTGAGCAACGTTGCCGTCAGCGTCGCGCCTTTCGCCATCAAGACTGCGGACGGCCGACCGTTGGCGAAGCTCGCGCGGCTGGACATCAGCGAAACCACCGTAGACCTGGCCAAACAGCAAGTGGTGGTCGGCAAGATTCGCAGTCAGAAACTGGAAACCTGGGCCGCCCTCGAAGCCGACGGGCAACTCGACTGGCAAAAACTGTTCGCCAGTCAGCCGTCCAAAGCGGCCAACAAAGCCAATGCCGAGCCAGCCAGCGCGCCGGCAGTAGCCGACTCGCCGAAGCCGGAACCGACCGCGCCGAGCAAGCCTTGGCAGGTGCTGCTCAAAGACGTGCAGCTACGTGATTATCAAGTGCACCTGGCCGACCGCAAGGCTCAACCGGAGGTGGCGCTGGAGTTGGGTCCGCTGAACCTGGACCTGCAAAATTTCGACAGCCTCAATGGCTCACCTTTCAACCTCAAGCTCGACACCGGCGTGGGCAAGCAAGGCAAGATCACCGCGGATGGCGTGGTCAATCTGGCCCCGATCAGCGCCAAACTGAACGTGCAGACCAAGGACATCGACCTGCGGGTCGCCCAGTCCTACATCAACCCGTTCATTCGTCTCGAACTGCGCAGCGGCATGCTGGGCAGTGATCTGGCGGTCGACCTGAAAAGCACCGAGCCGCTGGCGTTCAGCGTCACCGGCCGCGCCCAGGTCGATCAACTGCATACCCTCGACACCCTGAAAACCCGTGACTTCCTCAAGTGGCAACAGTTGGTGCTCGAAGGCCTGAATTATCAACATGGCGACAGCCTGTCGATCGACAAGGTCAACCTGTTCCAGCCTTATGCACGCTTCATGATCAACGATGATCGCACCACCAACGTCGATGACCTGTTGATCCCGCAACCGGCCGACTCCGGCGCCACAACCACCGCTGCGGCCAAGCCGGCAGCCGGAAAAGAAAAACCGCTGGGCATCCACATTGGCGGCATTGCCATCAATGACGGCTCGGCAAACTTCGCCGACTTCAGCCTGACCCCGAACTTCGCCACGGCCGTTCAACAGCTCAACGGCAAGATCGGCACCATCGACAGCCGACAGGCAAAACCGGCCAGCGTTGACGTCAAAGGCAAGGTCGACCGCTATGCACCAGTGACCATCAAGGGTTCGGTCAACCCGTTCGACCCAATGGCCAGCCTGGACATCGCCACCAGTTTCAAACGGGTGGAGCTGACCACGCTGACACCCTACTCCGGCAAGTTCGCCGGTTACCGTATCCGCAAGGGCCGGCTCAATCTCGACCTGCATTACAAGATCACCAACGGCCAGCTCCTGGCCGAAAACAAAGTGGTGGTCGAGCAGTTGCAACTGGGTGAAAAGGTCGACAGTCCAGACGCCGTGAGCCTGCCGCTGAAACTGGCGATTGCCTTGCTCAAGGATGTCGACGGCAAGATTTCCATCGAGCTGCCGGTGAGCGGCGACCTGAACAACCCACAGTTCAGTGTCATGCCTATTATCTGGCAGACCCTGCGCAACCTGATCGTGAAAGCGGCCGCAGCGCCATTCAAAATGATTGGCGGTCTGGTCAGCGGCGGTGGTTCGGAAGACTTGGGCACCGTGGCATTTGCACCGGGTTCAAGCGACCTGAGCAAAGACGCTGAAGCGGCGCTGGTCAAATTGTCCCAGGCGCTCAAGGAACGTCCGGCCCTGCGCCTGGAAATCGAAGGCACCGCCGCCAAGACCAGCGATGGCCCGCTGATTGCCGAGCAACGCCTGGAGCGGGAATACCAGTACAACTACTACAAAATGCTCCAGCGCCGTGGTGACAAGGTGCCGGCCCAAGCCTCATTGCTGGAAGTGCCGGACAGCGAGAAAGGCCCGCTGCTCGAAGGGATCTACCGCACACGCCTCAAGACTCAGCCGCCCGCCGAATGGAAGGACTTGGGCAAGGAAGAGCGCAGCAAAAAAATGCGTGAAAGTGTGATCACGTTCTGGAGTTCCAGCGAGGTGCTGTTACGTCAACTGGGTCAAGAGCGGGCCAGCAGCATCAAGGATTATCTGGTGGATAAGGGTCAGTTGGCCGATGATCGCGTGTACTTCATCGACTCCAGCCTCGGTGAGGCACAAAGCGATGGCCGCGTTATCACGCCCATGCATCTGGATGCCGAGTGATGGGCGCACACTGGCTTCTGAGCCTGGCTCTGTTGCTGGTTGCCGGCCAGGCAGCGGCGGCCGATACCTTGCGCTGCGGCAGTCAATTGATCAGCGTCGGGGACAGGTCCGGCGAAGTGCTGCAGAAATGCGGAGAGCCCGTTGCCCGCGACGTGTTGGGCTATAAGCGCAGCGCCAATCGACGGGAAGAGTTTCAGGTCGAGGAATGGACCTACGGGCCCAACAGCGGGATGTACCAGTACCTGCGCTTTGAAGGCAACCGGTTGGTTCGAATCACCAGCAAGCGCGGGAATTGAAGAAGATCAAAAGATCGCCCTGTAGGAGCTGCCAAAGGCTGCGATCTTTTGATCTTTTCCCCCCAAAATAGAACAGGCCCCGACACGAATGCCGGGGCCTGTAATGGCCACATCCTTGTGGCCTTCGCATGAACTCTCAAGTAGCGGCAGACGTATGACTCGGCCCGCCTACCGCACCTTCTCCCAGTCCAGGCGAGAAGCCTTGTCTTACTCGGATTTCAGGCCGTCAGCGGACACATCTTTGACGCCTTTGATTTTCTTGGCGATAGCCACGGCGGTTGTTTTCTGAGCGTCTGTCAGAACGGTCATGGAAGACAGGGAAACAACGCCTTTGTTGGTTTCGACTTTGATGTCGGTGCCGGGGATGCCTTTCTCGGTTACCAGGTCTGCTTTGACTTTGGTGGTGATCCAGGTATCGGAAACATCCTCTTTCGCTTCAGTGACTTCACCGGCGGCCAGCATCATAGGTGCCTGAGTCGCTTGGGTAGTCTGTGCAAATGCAGCGTTGGCCATGGTCAGGGTCAGCGCGGTAGCAGTAGCGGCAGCGATAGCGAACTTCTTCATACGAGTAACTCCTGTATTTCTGGAAAGTCTGCTGCGTGTCTTGTCAGCAGGGTTACAGGAGATAGTGCGAACGTTGTGCCAACCGCCACATAAAAAATAAAACCTTTTAAATCAATATGTTAGACACAATGGCGATTTTCGAAATCATGCAAATTGCATGACTGCGAAATTATCTACATGCAACATGCGGGTTTTAGCGCAGGCCTAAGGCCATGAATTGTCGGGGGTTTTCTTGATATTGAATCGGTCCCCAAATGACGAGCAAAAAAATGCCCCGTGTCGTTAAACGCGAGGCATTGGCAGGATGACAATGGTTCAGGCGTCAGCAGCACCGGTACAGCCTTTAGGTGTGTATTGCTGTTCAGCCGTGGTAACGCAAGTCCAGCCACCGGTAAGGGTGCGTGTAAGCGTAATGGTTTTGCTGAGCACCGGCCCTGGAGCATTGAGAATAACGCAGCCAATAGTACCCGCACCGTCAGCGGCGGTACCCGATGCCGTAATCGTGCAATTACCGGTGGTCGCCGTACCGCCGATCAGTGCGAGGGTGGGGTTAGTGCCCTGGTTGATAATGTCTTCGAAAGGCACCTTCAATGCCGAAATCTCTGCAAGAGCAGCGGTGACCTTCGCCCGCGCCTGGTACTTCGAATACTGCGGCAACGCAAACGTCGCCAGAATCCCGATGATCGCCACCACGATCAGCAGCTCGATCAGAGTAAAACCTTTTTGATTTTTCATAGACAGGCTCCATGCATGAGTCGAAATCTCATGATCTGAACAAGGCACAGCACAGGTCATGCCAAGCCGCGCACGCCCCTGCCTGCTCGGCGCGAGATCGCGGCAAAGACCTTTCCTACTCCAAGGATCCGCACTATCTGACACTTTTTGTCACCTCACCCCGACTGGTTTGGTTCCACTGCTTGACTAGGCTATAAGTCATTAACTGTCTGCGTCCGGTATCCCAATGAATGACATTGCCCTTAGCGGTCTGGCCAAGCAATTGGTACTGGCCGAGCTGATCACTGACCAAAGTGCGCAACAGGCGTATCAGCAAGCCCAACGCAATCGAGTCTCGCTGGTCACCTACCTGGTGCAGAACAAACTACTGAAAAGCTGGCAGGTCGCCGAGGTGGCCTCGGAGCATTTCGGCATGGCCTTGCTGGACCTCAATTGCCTGGACAAGGACACCCAACCCCGAGGGCTGGTCAGTGAGAAGCTGATCCGTCAGCACCACGCCCTGCCCCTCTGGCGGCGTGGTAACAAGCTGTTCGTGGGGATTTCCGACCCGACCAATCATCAAGCCATCAACGACATCCAGTTCAGCACCGGGCTGAGCACCGAAGCCATTCTGGTGGAGGAAGACAAGCTCAGCGATGCCATCGAAAAATTCTTCGACAACCACTCCACCGGTCTGGAAGACATGGCCGATGTCGACCTCGACGGGCTGGACATAGAGTCGGTCGATGACCAGCACCAGGATTCCATCCCGGGGCAAGATACCGATGACGCGCCCGTGGTGCGCTTCGTCCACAAGATGTTGCTCGACGCGATCAAGAGCGGCTCTTCCGACCTGCATTTCGAACCCTATGAAAAAATCTACCGCGTGCGGATGCGCACCGACGGCATGCTGCGGGAGGTCGCCAGGCCACCGACACAACTGGCCAACCGCATTGCTTCGCGGCTGAAGGTCATGGCCAGCCTCGACATCTCCGAGCGGCGCAAACCCCAGGACGGGCGAATCAAAATGCGCCTGTCCAAAAGCAAGTCCATCGACTTCCGGGTCAACACGCTGCCAACCCTGTGGGGCGAGAAAGTGGTGATCCGGATCCTCGATCCGTCCAGTGCCCAAATGGGCATCGATGCCCTCGGCTACGAACCCGACCAGAAAGACTTGTACATGGCCGCTCTCAAGCAGCCACAGGGAATGATCCTGGTGACCGGCCCCACCGGCTCGGGCAAGACCGTGTCGCTGTATACCGGGCTGAACATCCTCAACACCGTCGACATCAATATTTCCACCGCCGAAGACCCGGTAGAAATCAACATCGAAGGCATCAACCAGGTCAACGTCAATCCGAGGCAAGGACTGGACTTTGCCCAAGCGCTGCGCTCGTTTCTGCGTCAGGACCCGGACGTGATCATGGTCGGCGAAATCCGCGACCTCGAAACCGCCGAAATCGCCATCAAGGCCGCCCAGACCGGGCACATGGTGCTTTCCACACTGCACACCAACAGCGCCGCGCAAACCCTGACCCGCTTGCACAACATGGGGATTCAGGGGTTCAACATCGCGACCTCGGTCAGCCTGATCATCGCCCAGCGCCTGGCGCGTAAACTGTGCAGTCATTGCAAAAAGCCCATCGAGATTCCCCGCGAGGCGTTACTCAAAGAAGGCTTTCCCGAGGAACGCATCGGCTCGTTCACGATCTATGAACCGGTCGGTTGCGATCAGTGCAACAACGGTTACAAAGGGCGAGTAGGGATTTATGAAGTGGTCAAGAACACCCCAGACCTGCAACGGCTGATCATGGCCGAAGGCAATTCACTGGAAATCGACATCCAGATGCGTAAGGACGGCTTCAACGACCTGCGTACTTCGGGCCTGCTCAAGGCCATGCAAGGCATCACCAGCCTTGAAGAAATCAATCGGGTCACGAAGGACTGAACATGGCGGTCAAAGCAGCGAAAATCAGCATATATGCCTGGGAAGGCACAGACAAAAAAGGCACAAGAATGACCGGCGAATTGACCGGTCAGAATCCCGCGCTGATCAAGGCTCAGTTACGCAAGCAAGGCATCAACCCGGGCAAGGTGCGGAAAAAAACCGCGTCCATTTTCAGTGCCGGAAAACGCATCAAGGCCTTGGACATTGCCCTGTTTACCCGGCAGATGGCGACCATGATGAAAGCCGGCGTGCCGCTGCTGCAATCGTTCGACATTATCGGTGAGGGCTTCGATAACCCGAAGATGCGCAAGCTGGTGGACGAGGTGAAACAGGAGGTCGCGGCTGGTAACAGCTTCGCCGCAGCCCTGCGCAAAAAGCCCCAGTATTTCGATGAGCTGTACTGCAACCTGGTGGATGCCGGCGAGCAGGCCGGGGCTCTGGATACCCTGCTGGAACGGGTGGCGACCTACAAGGAAAAGAGCGAAAGCCTCAAGGCCAAGATCAAGAAAGCCATGACTTACCCGCTGGCGGTGGTGTTCGTCGCGATCATTGTGACCGGGATTCTGCTGGTCAAGGTTGTGCCACAGTTCGAGTCGGTGTTCTCGGGGTTTGGCGCCGAACTGCCGGCGTTCACCGTGATGGTCATCGGCTTGTCGGAGTTCCTGCAGGCCTGGTGGTGGATGGTGCTCGGCATGTTGGGTGCGCTGATCTTCGGCGTCCGCCATGCCTTTAAAAAGTCCCCGGGCTTTCGGGACCGGATGGACACCTGGCTGCTGAAACTGCCGTTGGTGGGCGCGCTCATGTACAAGTCTGCCGTGGCCCGTTACGCCCGCACCTTGTCGACCACGTTTGCCGCCGGGGTGCCACTGGTCGAAGCCCTGGATTCAGTGGCGGGCGCGACCGGCAACATCGTGTTCAAGCGAGCGGTGTTACGCATCAAGCAGGATGTTTCAACCGGCATGCAGCTGAATTTTGCCATGCGCACCTCCGGCATCTTTCCGAACATGGCGATCCAGATGACGGCCATCGGCGAAGAGTCCGGCGCACTGGACGATATGCTCGACAAGGTCGCAAGCTTCTATGAAGACGAGGTGGATAACATGGTCGATAACCTGACCAGTCTGATGGAGCCTTTCATCATGGTGGTGCTGGGGGTTATCGTCGGCGGCCTGGTGGTTGCGATGTACCTGCCCATCTTCCAACTTGGCTCAGCGATCTGATATGTCCTTGAACGAATTTCTGAGTCTCAACCCGCTGGCCTTCACGATCACGGCATTGGTGATCGGTTTGCTGATCGGCAGTTTTCTCAACGTGGTGGTCTGGCGCCTGCCGAAAATGCTTGAGCGTGAATGGCGCCTGCAGGCCCATGACGTCCTGGATTTGCCACCCGAAGCCCCCGGCCCGGCTTACAACCTGATACTGCCTCACTCCGAGTGCCCCGACTGCGGCCATCGGATTCGAGCGTGGGAAAACATTCCCGTACTCAGTTATCTGTTTTTACGTGGGCGATGCTCGAACTGCGCGACGCCGATCAGCAAACGTTACCCGCTGACCGAACTGGCCTGCGGCGTGCTGTCGGCGTTCGTCGCCTGGCATTTCGGTTTCGGTTGGCAGGCCTGCATGGTGCTGGTCCTGAGCTGGGGCCTGTTGGCGATGAGCCTGATCGACGCCGAACACCAGCTGTTGCCGGATGTGCTGGTGCTGCCGTTGATATGGCTGGGGTTGATCGTCAACAGTTTCGGGCTCTTCGTGTCACTGCATGACGCGCTCTGGGGCGCGGTGGCCGGCTATATGGCGCTGTGGACGGTGTTCTGGCTGTTCAAGCTGATCACCGGCAAGGACGGCATCGGCTACGGCGACTTCAAGCTCTTGGCGATGCTCGGCGCCTGGGGCGGTTGGCAGATCCTGCCGCTGACCATCCTGCTGTCATCGCTGCTGGGCGCCATCATCGGGGTGATTTTGCTGCGCCTGCGGGACGCAAAAACCTCGACTCCGCTGCCCTTTGGCCCCTATCTGGCCATTGCCGGCTGGATTGCCTTGCTCTGGGGTGGTCAAATAACCGGCTTCTATTGGCAGTTTGTCGGTTTGAAATGAATACCCCTGTGGAAAAACCCTGGATTCTCGGCCTGACCGGCGGCATCGGCAGCGGCAAAAGCGCGGCCGCCCAGCACTTCATCGATCTGGGCGTGCACGTGGTGGACGCCGATCATGCGGCTCGCTGGGTGGTCGAACCCGGTCGCCCGGCACTGGCGAAGATTGCCGAGCACTTTGGCCCCGGCGTGCTGCAAGCCGATGGCCAACTGGATCGGGCGGCGCTGCGCAAGCTGATCTTCGAAGTGCCGGATGAACGCCGCTGGCTCGAAGCGCTGCTGCATCCGCTGATCGCCGAAGAGATCGCCCACCATCTGGCCAAGGCACAATCGCCTTACGCGATTCTGGTTTCGCCGCTGCTGATCGAGTCCGGGCAATACGCCATGACCCAACGGGTTTTGGTGATCGATGCCCCGGAACAGTTACAGATCGAACGCACCCTGCAGCGTGACCAGACCAGCGAACAGCAGGTCCAGGCGATCCTCAAGGCCCAGTCCAGCCGACAGGACCGCGTGAGCCATGCCGACGATGTGGTGGTCAACGACCGCGACCTCGCCTGGCTGCACAGCGAGGTCGAACGCCTGCATCACTTTTACCTTACTTTGCGTGGAGGCCAGTCATGAGCCAAACCCCAACCGTCGATTGCCCAACCTGTGGCGCCCCTGTTGAATGGAGCCCCGAAAACAAGTTCCGGCCATTCTGTTCAGACCGTTGCAAACTGATCGACCTGGGCGCCTGGGCGTCGGAAGAACACAAGATTCCGGTGAGCCCGGATGCCGAAGACGAAATGTTCAGCGAAGACTTCGACCCGCGTCACTGATCCCGCCCCTCAGGGCCGCATAAAGCCATAGTCCTGACCCTCGTCGAGGTTCTCGGCGAGAAACCGCAACTCATCGGCCAGGTCTTCGATATTGCGTACCGCCTTGCTCTGCTGCACCACCGCACTGAGCAAGGCGCGCAGGCTCAACCCCGGATCGAAACCCACCTCCTGCGCCACATCCAGACTCTGACGCAACTCCTGCCTCGCCCACTCATACACACTCATACCATTGCTCCTGAAGGTTTTCCAGAGCATGGATTCGGTAACGTTTTTTGGATTTGATGTGGATCAAGATTTGGGATCGTCGTCTTTCCAGGGCGCCGAAAGGTAGCGGGTGCGATTGAACGTCTCCAGCCATTCGGGGCAGAACACCACCAATGCGCTGACCACCATGCCGTTGATAAACGCTTCCGGAAAAATCAGCAGCCATAGATAACCGACAAAATCTTCCAGCCAATAGGGCATGGCGAAACGTTCGTCGTACCACAGCAATGTGAGCGCCAGAATCAGGCACAACAGGGCCGACAACGCGGCGGCAAAAAAGCCGGAACAGAAGATGTACACAAAGGGATTACGCGGCTGCGCGCGCTCGACCAGGATTGCGCAGCACTCGGTGACCAGCACCGGCAGCAGAATCAGCAACGCGCCGTTGACCCCCATGGCCGCCATGTCCTGCCGTCCGAGCAGCACCAATCCCGTTTGCGCGACCAACCCGCCGACAATTGCCAACGGCCAATCCAGCAGTAACGTCACTGCCGTCATGCCGATGAAGTGATAGGACACGCCAGTGTCGAAGTCCCGTCGCACCAGCCAGAGCATGAACAGTGCGAACACCGTGCCGAACAACAGATGCTGACGGCGGCTATCGCTGAACAATTCAACCCAAGGCGTTCGACAGACAGCCCAGATCACTACCGGCACGTAAATCAGCCAGCCAACTGTGAGGCTTTGCGATGACAACAGTTCGGCGCCAATCATGGGCGTGCCTTCTTCGGCGCCTGAGCCCATAAAAGCAAAAGACTGAGCAGCAACACTGTTCTATATTTCACGCGTCTCTCCTGTCGTGATAGCTCTCAGTCTATACCGGCGATTCTGACCGCCCGTGTCGCTCTTTTACCCTGGCGTACAGAAAATCAGGGGCAAAGGAAAAAAGTTACACAAACTTTACGAGACAAAACGACAAGCCGGTCGATACTGCGCGGCGCTAACAAGACAGGCGTTATTTATGTCCATTGCGGTACTGCGGCTTATCGGCTTCATCCTGGGTATTTTTTTGATCACACTGGCAGTGAGCATGGCGATACCAATGCTCACGCTGGTGATCTATGAACGCAACGATGATATGTCGGCCTTTCTGTGGTCGAGTCTGATCACGGCGGTGTCCGGGCTGCTGTTGATCAACAAGGGACGTCCTGAGGACGCTCAGTTGCGCCCCCGCGATATGTACATGCTGACCACTGCCAGTTGGGTAGTCGTCTGCATGTTCGCCGCATTGCCCATGGTCCTGATCCAGCACATCAGCTACACCGACGCGTTTTTTGAAACGATGTCCGGCATCACCACCACCGGATCGACCATCCTGACCGGTCTGGACACCGCCTCTCCCGGATTGCTGATCTGGCGTTCAATGCTGCATTGGCTGGGCGGGATCGGTTTCATCGGCATGGCCGTGGCCATCCTGCCGCTATTGCGGGTCGGGGGCATGCGGCTGTTTCAGACCGAATCATCCGACTGGTCAGAGAAGGTCACACCACGCTCCCACGTAGCCGCCAAATATATTCTTGGGCTGTATATCGGGCTTACCGCTCTTTCCACGCTGGGCCTGTGGATAGCAGGGATGACGCCGTTCGAAGCCATCAACCATGCCATGGCGTTGATTTCCACGGGAGGATTTTCCACCTCCGATGCTTCTCTGGCGCACTGGCCGCAACCGGCCATTCATTGGGTGTCAGTGGTTGTCATGATTTTGGGCAGCCTGCCTTTTACGCTGTATGTGAGCATGTTGCGCGGGAATAAACGGGCCTTGTTCAACGATCATCAGGTACGCGGGTTCATTGGCTTTTTGATCATCACCTGGCTGCTGTTCGGTACATGGTTGTGCTTGCACAGCGAGTACAGCTGGTGGGAAGCGTTTCGGATCGTGGCGGTTAACGTGACGTCGGTGGTCACGACGACCGGCGTGGCGCTGGGGGATTACACGTTATGGGGCAGTTTCTCCGTGTTGCTGTTCTTTTATCTGACCTTTGTCGGCGGTTGCTCCGGCTCCACCGCTGGAGGTCTTAAAATCTTCCGTTTTCAAGTGGCTGGCGCACTGCTCATGGGCAGCCTGAAACAACTGATTCATCCGCGAGCCATCATCCGGAAAAAATACAACAATCACCCTATCGACGAGGATATCGCCCGCTCGCTCCTGACGTTTTCATTCTTTTTCACCATCACCATCGGGGCGATCGCCATGGGCTTGGCGCTCATCGGCCTGGACTGGACCACGGCATTGAGTGGCGCGGCCACTGCCGTCTGCAACGTGGGGCCTGGCCTTGGTTCGATCATTGGCCCGGCAGGCAACTTCTCGACCCTGCCCGATGCCGCCAAATGGCTGCTGACCGTCGGTATGCTGTTGGGAAGGCTGGAAATCCTCACTGTTTTGGTGCTGTTCATCCCGGTTTTCTGGAAATACTAGTCCCAACGACCAATGGTGATTTATTGCCTAGACTCCTCTTGTCCACCGTGCAAATGCGTTCAGACATGAACGGCACGAGAACTAAAACAAGAGGAACATCTAGATGCTCAAATCATTGTGCAACGCAGTCGTCTGCGCACTCGCGCTGGGCGCGTCGAGCCTGGCGCTGGCGGCTGATCCAGTCGTTATCAAGTTTTCTCACGTGGTTGCCGAACAAACGCCTAAAGGCCAAGGCGCCCTGCTGTTCAAGAAACTCGTCGAAGAACGCCTGTCCGGCAAGGTCAAGGTAGAGGTTTATCCAAACTCTTCGCTGTTCGGTGACGGCAAGGAAATGGAGGCGCTGCTGTCGGGCGATGTGCAGATGATTGCGCCGTCGCTGGCCAAGTTCGAGCAATACACACCCAAGCTGCAATTGTTCGATCTGCCGTTCCTGTTCAACGACATCTCGGCAGTCGACCGCTTCCAGCGAAGCCCTGATGGCCAGGGGCTTCTCAAGTCCATGGAAAGCAAGAACATCACCGGTCTGGCCTATTGGCATAACGGCATGAAGCAGTTGTCCGCGAACAAGGCGCTGCGTAAACCGGGCGATGCCCGGGGTTTGAAGTTCCGTGTGCAGGCTTCGGCCGTGCTCGAAGAGCAATTCAAGGCGGTGCGCGCCAACCCTCGCAAAATGAGCTTCGCCGAGGTGTATCAGGGCTTGCAGACCGGCGTCGTCAATGGCGCGGAAAACCCTTACTCGAACATCTACAGCCAGAAAATGCACGAAGTGCAGAAGTTCATCACTGAATCCGACCATGGCTTGCTCGATTACATGTTGATCACCAACACCAAGTTCTGGACTGGCCTGCCACCGGATATAAAAACCGAACTGGACAAGATCATCGTCGAGGTCACCGCTCAGGTGAACAAAGATGCTGAGAAACTGAACCAGGATGCCAAACAGAACATCATCAACGCCAAAACCACTGAAATCATCACGCTGACCCCAGAGCAGCGTGGCGAGTGGCGCGAAGCAATGAAACCGGTCTGGAAGAAGTTCGAAGGTGATATCGGTGCCGACCTGATCAAGGCCGCCGAAGCTGCCAACCAGGCTCAGTAATCTGCCGGCGGGCGCCACCCGAAAGGGTGGCCCCTGTTTCATAGGCCGTCACTCGATCGGGAGATGCCACTCATGAATGCCTTACGGCGTATCTGGGATCACTTCGAAGAAGGTTTTATCGTCTTCCTGCTGGCGGCAATGACGCTGGTAACGTTCGTTTACGTCATCCTTAACAACCTCTATAGCGTTTTCTACAGCCTCGCCGAGCAGTGGCAGAGCGCCAGTGAACCCTTGTTCGCCATTGGCGACAGCGTCATGGGAATGGCCCAGGCCATGACATGGAGCATATCGCTGACCAAGGCCTTGTTCGCCTGGTTGATCTTTTTCGGCTTGTCCTATGGCGTGCGCACGGCCGGGCACATTGGTGTCGATGCCTTGGTGAAACTGGCCACCAAACCGGTTCAGCGAATCATTGGCATCATTGCCTGCCTCTGCAGTCTGGTCTATGCGGGCCTGCTCAGCGTCGCCAGTTTCGAATGGATTCAGACGCTGTTCATCGCCGGCATCGGTGCCGAAGACCTCGGTCATTACGGCATCATGCAATGGCACATCGGGCTGATTGTGCCGGTGGGTTTTGCCTTGGTGTTCATCCGCTTTGCCGAGATCCTGGTGCGCATTGTACAAAACCGTCAAACGGGCCTGGGCCTGGCCGACGAGGCCGCGGAGGTGATGAAACTGACCGAGCATGAGGATGACAAGAAATGACTATTCTTTTCCTTTTTGTTGCCCTGTTCGTGCTGATGTTTATCGGCGTACCGATCGCCATTTCCCTTGGCCTGGCCGGTTCGCTGACGATCATCTTTTTCAGCCCTGACTCCGTGCGCTCACTGGCCATCAAGCTGTTCGAGACCTCCGAGCACTACACGTTGCTGGCCATCCCGTTCTTTTTGCTGGCCGGTGCCTTCATGACCACAGGCGGTGTGGCGCGGCGCTTGATCGACTTTGCCAACGCTTGCGTTGGGCATATTCGCGGCGGCCTGGCCATCGCGGCGGTGCTGGCGTGCATGTTGTTCGCGGCGTTGTCCGGCTCAAGCCCCGCGACGGTAGCCGCCGTGGGATCCATCGCCATCGCGGGGATGGTCCGCTCCGGTTATCCACAGGCATTCGGTGCCGGTATTGTGTGCAACGCCGGCACATTGGGCATTCTTATTCCCCCTTCCATCGTGATGGTGGTGTATGCCGCGGCGACGGAAACCTCGGTCGGCAAGCTGTTCATGGCCGGCGTGGTGCCCGGCCTGCTGCTGGGTACAGCGCTGATGGTGGCCATCTACGTCGTTGCCGTCAGGAAAAACCTGCCCGCCATGCCGCGGGCGACCTTTCGTGAATGGTTGAGTGCGGCACGCAAAGCCATTTGGGGCCTGTTGCTGATGGTCATCATCCTGGGCGGCATCTACAGCGGGATGTTCACCCCGACCGAGGCGGCGGCCGTGGCGGCGGTCTACGCGGCATTCGTTGCGCTGTTCGTCTACAAGGACATGTCGTTCCGCGAAACGCCGAAGGTGCTGCTCGAATCCGCCAAGCTGAGCATCATGCTGATGTTTATCATCGCCAATGCCATGCTCTTCGCCCACGTACTGACCACCGAACAATTACCTCAACAAATTACCGCCTGGGTCATCGGCGCGGGCCTCACACCGGTGACATTCCTGCTCGTGGTGAACATCGTGTTATTGGTGGCGGGGGCGTTCATGGAACCCTCGGCAATCATCCTGATCCTGGCGCCGATCATGTTCCCGATCGCCATGAAGTTGGGAATCGACCCGATTCACCTGGGGATCATCATGGTGGTGAACCTGGAGATCGGACTGATTACGCCGCCCGTAGGCCTGAACCTGTTCGTCACCTCGGCGGTGACTGGCATGTCGCTGACCGCCACCATACGTGCAGCAATGCCTTGGCTGATTATCCTGCTGCTGTTCCTGGTATTGATTACTTATGTACCGTGGATTTCTCTGGTCCTGCCTAACTGGCTGGGGATGACGTAACCGGGACCTCAGGCCCAATGCCGCGGATCGTTCATCACCGCGTCATGTTCGGCGAACAGCTTGGGTAATTCGGCCTTGAGAAAGGCCACCCAGGTCCGGACCTTGGCATCGAGAAAACGCCGCGACGGATACAACGCATACACATTGCGTTGACGGGGACGCCAGGCTGGCAGCAGACGCAGTAACGTGCCGTCGCTCAAGGGTCGCGTGGCGGTATAGAACGGAATCAGGCTGATGCCCATGCCGGCCTCTGACGCCTTGACCATCGACTCGGCGACGTTGCATTGAAAGGTCTTGGCCGGGCTGATGACGTGCTCGCCATGCTTGTCCTGAAACACCCATTGATCGCTGTATAACGGGTCGATCATGCGCAAGCATTGATGATCGTTCAGCGCCAGTGGTGTGTCCGGCACGCCACGCCGCTGCAGGTACTCCGGGGAGGCGCAGGGCACGCTGTAAATCTGCCCGATGGCATGGGCGACCAATTGCGAATCGGCCAGTTCGTGGGCAATTGAAATCACCACGTCGTGCCCGTCCTCCAACGGATCCGGATTACGCTGCGACAGGGTCAGCTCGAACACCACATCGGGGTAAAGCTCGCTGTAGCGGGCGATCAACGGCGTGATCAGCACGCCCAGGCCATTCATGCTGTGCACCCGCAACCGTCCACTGGGTTTGAGATGGGCGCCGCGGGCCTCTGCCGTTGCCTCCTCCATTTCTTCGAGTATTTGCCGGCTGCGCAGCAAGAACCGTTCACCGGCCTCGGTCAGGCTCAACCTGCGTGTGGTGCGCTGCAGCAAGCGGGCTTGCACATGCTCCTCCAGATCCGCCACCAATCGCGACACTTGCGCGGTCGACAGGTCCAACGCATCGGCGGCGGCGGTAAAACTTGCGCTGTCCACTACGCGGACGAACACCCGCAAGTTATTGAGCAGATCAATAAGCCCTCCAGGGGCGGTGACTGTTACGTTTCATGTAAGGCTGCATCAGGCGTTGGACCCTTTATCGGTCGCGGGCAAAGACTAGAATTGAGCCATCGGAATCAACACGGAGTACGGAAAAATGAAAACCTTGATCAGCCTGTTTCTGACCCTCGCCGCCACCTCGGCCCTGGCCGCCGGCAACGAGCGAGCCGCCACCTCGTACAATCCGGCGCAGCCGCTGGACATCGCCAAGGTGGTTTCCGTGACGAACACCGCAACCGCCTGCGGGGTTGTGCCTGCGACCATGGAGTATGTCGATCATCAGGGCCAGAGCCATCGCGTGACGTACGAAGTCATGGGTGACTGCACCACGGATCTGTGACCGCGGGGCTCATAACAGCTTCCAGGTGTAACTGAGGATCAGGCGGTTTTCGTCGATATCGCTGCGGTAGTTGGAGCGCGCCATGACGTTGCGCACGCGGATGCCGAGGCCTTTGAGGCTGCCGCTCTGCAACACATAGCCGATATCCAGATCGCGCTCGCGGTCTTTGCCTTCAAAGCCCTTGCCGGTGTCGACGTTCTTGCCGGTGATGTAGCGCACGGTGCTGGTCAGGCCGGGCATGCCGAGGACCGCGAAGTCGTAGTCGTAGCGCGCCTGCCAGGAACGTTCGTCGGTGTAGGCGAACTCGTAGGTCGGCACTTCATTGCCCAGTGGCGAGATGTTGGCAAAGACTCGCGGGAAGGCGCTGTCGCCGAACATGCCCTGATAGCCGACATAAAACGTGTGGCCGCCACGCTTGGCCGACAGCAAAGAGAAGAACGCCTGGTTGTCGATATTGCCCAGCAACTTTTTGCCGTCTTCGCGCGAATCGTAGTAGCCAAGGTTGGCGCCCAGGGTCCAGTCGCCCATCGGCTCGCTGTCCTTGAAACCGAGAAAACGCTGGTTGTAGATATCTTCCAGTTGCCCGAACCAGGCACTGACCGAACTGCGTTTGTCATTGAAGGCGTAATCGGCGCCAGCAAAGTTGAAACCATCGCTGCTGACCTGACGCTGCGGAACATGACCAAGCATGGCTTGCATCTTTTCATCGCCGGCCTCGTTGCGCAGGCTGGTCGAATTCAAGTGGCCGCCTTGCAAGGTCAGGCCATCGATCTCATTGGAGCTGATGCTCGCTCCCTGATAGCTGGGCGGCAGCAGGCGGATATCGCTGAAGGCCAACACTGGCAGATTGGGTTGCAACTCACCCACTTTCAGCTCGGTTTTGGAGTAACGCATCTTCAGCGCACCTTCCAGACGGCTGTAATCATTTGCCGCGCGACCATCATCGTGCACCGGCAGCAAACCGGTATTGACCCGGTCCGGGCTGCTGTCGAGTTTGAGCCCGAGCAGGCCGATGACATCCACACCAAAACCGACCGGGCCTTGGGTATAACCGGATTTGACGTTGAGGATGAAGCCTTGCGCCCACTCTTCGGCCTTCGACTGTTGATTGGCCCCGACGATGTCGGAAAAGTCCCGGCTGAAGTAATAATTGCGCGCTTGCAAGGTGGCCGTGGTGTCTTCGATGAAGCCGCCCTCCGCGGCCATCACGCCACTGGAAAAACCCGAGACGACCGCCAGGGACAACACTGAACCGGTTGCTGGAAGAATCTGTTTCATCGCTGTTCTCTTATTGTTATTGATCGACAGGTTGAAGTGCTCCACCCGTGGCGGATTCGCCGCGGGGGATGGTGAAAACGGATAAGGATCGGGGTTGCGATTACTTACTCGGTCAGCGCACCACCTCCTGCGCAGGGGTGGCTTGAGTCGCCGGTGCGGGACGCCGGGCACTCAACAGCACGTGCGTGACCATGCCGAAAATCAGCCCCCAAAAAGCGGCGGACAAACCAAACAGCGACATGCCCGAGGCGGTGGTGAGAAAGGTCACCAGCGCGGCTTCGCGATCACTCGGCACGGCCATTGCGCCGGCCAACGCCCCGGCTATCGCCGCGAACAGCGCCAGCCCGGCCAGGGCTGCGATCAGTTCCTTGGGGAACGCCGAAAACAACGAAACCAGCGTGGCACCGAAGATCCCCAGCAGCAGGTAACACAGCCCGCCCACGACCCCGGCCACATAGCGTTTGCGCGGGTTTTCATGGGCCTCGCGACCGGTACAAATGGCCGCGGTAATCGCCGCCAGATTCAACCCGTGACAACCGAACGGTGCCAACAGCGCAGTGCCCAACGCGCTGCTGGCGATGATCGGGCCGGCCGGCGTTGGGTAGCCGCTGGCACGCAGCACCGCCATGCCGGGAACAAACTGGCCGGTCAGCGCCACCATCACCAGCGGCAAAGCGACATTCAGGATCGCGCTCAGGCTGAACGCGGGGGTGATCCATACTGGCGTGGCCAAGCCGATCACCAGTGCTTCGCGGTGCAAATCACCGGAGAGAAACGCAATCGAACAGCCCACCAGCAGCACCATCAACACCGCATAACGTGGCATCACCCGCTTGCACATCAGGTACGTGGCAAACATCGCCAGCACCAGCAGCGGCTTGCCTTGCAACGAGACGAACAACCCCGTGCCGAAGCTGAACAGAATCCCTGCCAACATCGCCGCCGCAATCGCCGCGGGCAGTTTGCCGATGATCCGGTCAAACACCCCCGACACGCCGACCAGGAAAATAATCAGGCTGCTGACCAGATAAGCGCCCACCGCCTCCGGCATGGAGATTCCCGGCAACAGTGCCACCAGCAACGCCGAGCCCGGCGCCGACCACGCGATGATTACCGGGACGCGATAACGCAAGCTCAAACCGATGCCGAGCACGGCGCTGCCGATGGAGATTGCCCAGACCCAGGATGACAGCACTTCCCGCGAGAGCTGCGCGGTCTCGGCGGCCTGAAAGATGATCACCAAGGGGCCGGCGTAGGAAATCACTGTGGCGATAAATCCGGCGACGGCGGCTGACAGGGAAAAGTCCTGGAATAGAGCTTTCATGACTCAAGCACCGGTCGGTGACAGCGCTCGGCTGACACCAGCGCTACGCCGGCTGCTGATGGCGAACACGGTCATGGCGAGGGCGGCCAGCGCACCGGGCAAGGCAAACGCCATGAAGTTCAGTTGCAGCGGCAAGCTGATCCCGAGCAAGGCACCGCCCAGCAGTGGACCAACGATCGCGCCGTTGCGCCCGATGCCCGACGCCCAACCCAAACCGGTGGAGCGAATGGTCATGGAGTAGAACTGCGCGGCGCAGGCGTACAACAGAATCTGCGAGCCTATGGTGGTGGCGCCGGCAAGGGCAATCAGCAGGTACAACACCGGCATCGGACTGTTGAAGCCCAGCAAGGTGATCGATACCGCAGCCACGACGAAGAACACCGCCAGCACACGCGGCAGGTTGAGCTTGTCCCCCAGCACGCCACCGCCGACCGCGCCGAAAATGGCGCCGAAATTGAGCACCAGCAGGAACGACAGACTCGAGCCCAGGCTGTAACCGGCGTTGGCCATCAGTTTCGGCAGCCAGGAACTCAAGGCGTAGACCATCAGCAAGCAGCAGAAAAATGCCAGCCAGAGCATCAGCGTGCGCAGCGCACGGCCCTCGCGGAAAAGTTGCAACACCGGGGTGCCGGTGCCCTTCACTTCGCTCATGTGCAACTGATCGCTGGCGAGTGCAACGTAAGCCGGGTCAACCCGCTCCAGAACGTTGCGCGCCTCTTCATTGCGCCCCTGACGCAGCATGAAACCCACCGACTCGGGCAGGAAATACATGATCAACGGCAACAGCAGCAACGGCAGCACCGCCACGTAAAACACTGACTGCCAGCCGAAACTCGGGATCAGCACGATGCCGAGCCCCGCCGAGAGCATGCCGCCCACCGAGTAGCCACTGAACATGATCGCCACCAGCGTGCTGCGGATTTTCTTCGGCGCGTACTCGTTCATCAACGCCACGACGTTGGGCATCACCCCGCCAATGCCCAGCCCGGCAACGAACCGGCAGAGACCAAACTCGGTGGGGTTACGGGCAAAACCATTGAGCACGGTAAAACCGCTGAACAGCATCACGCAGATCGTGATGGCTTTTTTGCGGCCGATCTTGTCCGACAGCGGGCCGAAAAACAGTGCGCCGAACATCATCCCGAACAGGGCATAACTTCCCAGCGCGCCGGCTTGCAGGGGACTGAGCCCCCACTCTTTCATCAGCATCGGCAACACCACGCCGTAGATCACCAAATCGTATCCGTCGAAGATGATGATCAGGGCGCACCAGAACAGCACCATCCAGTGAAAGCGGTTGAATCGAGCGTTGTCGATAACCTCATGTACGTTGATCTTGCGCATGGCATCTATCTCTTGTTGTTGTTTTTTTAAGAGTCGGTAACGCGGCTAACGTCCGTACAGCCGAGGGTAGAGACGCCGGGCACGGGGCAATAGCCGCTTTGCGCAGATCGCTATCCATTTTGTGCAACGCCCTGAACCGGGCGTGGGGTGAGGCGCGCTCCAAGAGCCTGTAGCAACCCTGTAGAGGATTGATTCATGGACTAGACTCACGCGGTGGTAATGGAGTTGAACGTCAAGAGCAGAGGGCCGTCCACGACTGACGCCAGGTTTGCTCGAAGCAATGCGCGATCTGCAAGCTGATAGTGGCACCTGCAGGGTCTATCTATCGGTAGTCAGCGACTGGCATAGGTGAGGCTTTGGTCATGGCAAAGGACAAGAAGAAACCCGCTGTTAAAAGAAACGCCGCTGAACCCTTGAGACTGACGAACAAAGACTATCTTGAGCAGTTACGCCGACTGCATGTCGAAATGGTCAAGTTGCAGGAATGGGTGAAAGAAAAGGGCATCAAGATCTGTATCGTCTTCGAGGGGCGCGACGGTGCCGGCAAGGGCGGCACAATCAAGGCGATCACCGAGAGGGTGAGCCCGCGTGTCTTTCGGGTCGTGGCATTGCCGGCACCGACCGAGCGCGAGAAGAGCCAGATGTATATGCAGCGCTACATGGCGCACATGCCAGCGGCTGGCGAAGTGGTGATCTTCGATCGCAGTTGGTACAACCGCGCAGGGGTCGAGCGTGTGATGGGATTTTGTACCGATCAGCAAGTGACCCGTTTCCTGAGCCTGGCCCCCCTCATGGAACGCATGATGGTCGACTCGGGTGTGATGCTGTTCAAGTATTGGCTGGAAGTCAGCGAAGAGGAGCAAACCCGCCGGCTCGAGGCGCGGATCAAGGATGGCCGCAAAATCTGGAAACTGACGCCAATGGATCTCAAGTCATACAACCGCTGGTATGACTACTCGCGCGCACGTGACGACATGTTCAAGGCGACCGACACCGACCATGCTCCGTGGCTTGTGGCCAACTCGAACGACAAGAAGCGGGCCCGCCTCAACATCATCTCTGATTTGCTCAGCCGCATTCCGTACAAGAATGTACCGCGCGAGAAGGTGATTTTGCCCAAACGGCAGAAATCAGGTGGCTATCGTGAACCGAATTATCCGCTGCGGCGAATTCCAGAAAAATTCTGACCGGCACGTCCAAGCGGATCTGCGCTGTACACCAAAGGGCCACAGTCCTATGAGCGATTCGGATGTTTCGCCTCCCGTCCCGGAACCCGGCCGGATTGTCCATCGGGATACCGACGGCGACACCGGTTGGAGCCGCTGGCTGCCGGGGCTGCGCACACTACGTGGATACAAAATCGCCTGGTTGCGGCACGACCTCGTGGCCGGACTGGTGCTGACCACGATGCTGGTGCCTGTCGGCATCGCCTACGCAGTGGCATCGGGCGTACCCGGCATCTATGGCCTTTACGCGACCATCGTTGGGCTACTTGCCTATGCGCTGTTCGGACCCAGCCGAATTCTGGTGCTGGGGCCGGATTCCTCGCTGGCCGCTGTCATCCTCGCCGTCGTCCTGCCGCTGTCCGGCGGCGACCCGCATCGTGCCATCGCCCTTGCGGGCATGATGGCGATCGTGTCGGGAGTGGTGTGCATCCTGGCCGGCATAGCGCGCCTTGGCTTTGTCACCGAGCTGCTGTCCAAACCGATCCGCTACGGGTACATGAACGGAATCGCGCTGACAGTATTGATCAGCCAACTGCCCAAGCTTTTCGGTTTTTCAATTGAATCCGACGGCCCGCTGAGAAACCTGTGGGCCATCGCTACAGCAATCATGGAGGGGAAAACCAATTGGACCGCCTTCATGGTCGGTGCAGCCACCCTGGCCGTGATTCTGCTGTTCAAGGGCAACAAGCGCGTACCGAGCATTCTGATCGCCGTGGTGGGAGCGACCGTCGTCGTGGGTGTGCTGGATCTTGCAGGGCGCGCTGGAATATCAGTCCTCGGCTCTCTTCCACAAGGCTTGCCTGCGTTCGACATCCCCTGGATCACTAGGGCCGACATCGTCCCCGTCCTGATCGGCGGTTTCGCTGTTGCCCTGGTTTCGTTCGCCGATACCAGCGTGCTCTCACGTGTCTATGCGGCGCGGAGCCGTACCTATGTGGACCCGAATCAGGAGATGGTGGGCCTGGGCGTCACCAACCTGGCCGCCGGATTTTTTCAGGGTTTTCCGATCTGCAGCAGTTCCTCACGTACGCCCGTGGCGGAGGCCGCAGGCGCCAAAACCCAGCTGACCGGAGTCATCGGCGCGGTTGCTGTTGCCTTATTGCTAGTGGTGGCGCCGGACCTGTTGAAGGATTTACCCACCAGCGCACTGGCTGCGGTGGTGATCGCGTCCGCCATCGGCCTGATTGAGGTCACCGACCTGCGACGCATTTATCGAATCCAGCGTTGGGAGTTCTGGCTGTCAATCGTCTGCACCGTCGGCGTGGCCGTACTGGGGGCGATTGAAGGCATCGGCCTGGCCATCGTGATCGCCGTCATCGAGTTTCTGTGGGATGGCTGGCGTCCTTACTCTGCCGTTCTGGGACGCGCGGAAGGCGTCAAGGGTTATCACGACATCAAGCGCTATCCCGACGCGCGCCTTGTACCCGGCCTGGTGCTGTTTCGCTGGGATGCGCCGTTGTTTTTCGCCAACGCCGAGTTGTTCCATGACCGAGTGCTCGACGCCGTGGCGGCATCGCCTACGCCAGTGCGCTGGTTGGTCGTTGCGGCGGAACCCGTCACCAGCGTGGACGTGACCTCTGCCGACATGCTGGCGGAACTGGACGAAACCTTGCACGCGGCAGGCATCAAGTTGTGCGTGGCCGAGATGAAGGACCCGGTCAAGGATAAGCTGAAGCGATTCGGGCTTTTTGCGCGGCTTGGCGAAACGGCGTTCTTTCCAACAATAGGTGAGGCCGTCGACAACTATCTCATGATTCATCCGGTGGATTGGGCAGGTCGGGAGGACGAGGATCACTGAATAGCATCGCCGACATTCAGCCGCAGATTGCCAGCCCGTCTATGCTGGACTTACCGAACGCAGCCTTTGTCACTCTCTACTGGAGGTAATCAATGGTTCCCACGCCCATGCTCGAAAAGATTTTTTCCCGGGATCTGCTCGATGTGCTGATTCGTGCCGGAGTGATTGCCGTTCTGGTGATGTTCTGCTTTCAGATATTTAGCCCGTTCCTCGACTTGATGCTGTGGTCGGTGATCCTGGCAATCACCCTCTACCCCTTGCAGATCAGATTCAAAGGCAAGCTGGGAAACAAGGACGGGATCACCGCGACGCTGATCGTATTGATCGTCATCAGTATTCTTATGGTGCCTGTCTATTTGTTGGGAGCCTCGCTTGCGGAATCCGTGGAAAGGGTCATGACCATGGTCAAAACCGACAGTTTCCATATTCCGCCACCGTCCGCCACGGTAGCCAGTTGGCCACTGGTGGGAGAACCTCTTTATAACTTATGGGCACAAGCCACCACTGACCTGCCCCATCTGGCTCAGAAGTTCATACCGCAGATCAAAGGCGTTAGCCTCTCCCTGCTGAGCAAGCTTGCGGGTGTCAGCATGGGGCTCCTTTTATTCATCGTCGCCCTGATTATTGCCGGTATTTTTTTAGCATATGGAGAAAGCGGCCACCGCAGCGCGGTGCGAATCGTTACGCGCTTCAGCGGTCCGATCAACGGGCCGAAAATCGCCGATCTGTGCACCGCCACCATCCGGGCAGTGGCGTTGGGGGTGGTCGGCATCGCGTTCATCCAGATGCTGTTGGTGGGCATCGGCTTTGTGTTCATGGGCGTCCCCGGCGCCGGTCTTCTCGCCTTGGCGGTGCTGCTGCTTGGCATCATGCAATTACCGGCGACCCTGATTACCCTTCCAGTCATCGTCTTTGTTTTCATGAGCGAAGGGGCCAGTACGGCGACCATTGTGTTTGCCATCTATGTGTTCATCGCGGGATTGGTCGATAACGTCCTCAAACCACTGCTGTTGGGTCGTGGTGTCGATGTACCGATGCCGGTGGTGTTGATCGGTGCCTTGGGCGGCATGGTCACGGGCGGTATCCTCGGCCTGTTTATCGGCCCTGTGATACTCGCGGTCGGCTATCAGCTGTTCTGGGAATGGGTGGATCAAGTGCAAGAGCCGAGGCCAGACAACCAGGGACAGACCTGACACGGCGGCAGAGGATATTCCCATGTTGTCGAATTTACTGGCCGGCCTTCCCGTGATGTTGCTCTGCCTGGTACTGCAAGCCATTTTCGTGACCATATGTCTGCGTCAATACGTGCATTTCAGGCATTCCAAACCGCCTGAAACGCAATGGCTGAACATCCTGTTGTTGTCGATGGTGATGCTGCTGATGCTGCTGAGTAATTTCGTGCAGATCGCCATCTGGGCCATGCTGTTCATGCTGCTCGATGAGTTCGACGAATTCGCCATCGCGCTATATCACTCGGCGGTCAACTTCGCCACGCTGGGCTACGGCGACATCATCATGTCCTCTCGCTGGCGTCTGCTTGGCCCATTGGAGGCCGCCAACGGAATCCTGATGTTTGGTGTCTCCACCGCGGTGATGACCGCTGCGGTGATGGATGTCATAAAGCACAACATGGACAGGCTAAAGCCGCGTGAACGCCCATAGGCATGCGCCGATCATGGCAGGGCCTTCTCCAGCGCCTCACGCAATTGTGCCGCCGTGGCGTATTCGTGCTGCTCCACCAATTGGCCGTCCTTGAGCTGCAGCCACAGCACTTTATCCACGGCCCCAGGGTAGCGCGGCGCCACGCGACCATCACGGTCAAGCATCACTCGATAGGAATAATCGCGCATGGCCGGTACTGCGAACATTTTCGCGATTAGCCGAGGCATGCGCTGAATGTCCGCGACAAATACCGCGTGCCGAGCCTCCAGGTAGCCCTTGGGCTGGTCCTGCAGAGCGGCGCCGACCAATTTGGCGGCGTCCATGCTGCGCGCCACCAGCAGCGTTTGAGTCTGGTTCTCGAGCGTGAAAGCCTGATCGAACTGATCAAGTAAGGTCCAGGGCGTCAGGCGCTCGCCAACCTCCAGCGCCTGGGCCCAAAGAGGCAGAAGACTGAGCAATAACACCGGCCAATATTTCAAGTTCTACTCCTTGTTCGAGCGCATATGCGTAATGGCCAGCAGTCTACACCACCCGTTCCGAGTGCTCAGTGCGTTTCACGCTTTCTGCTTGTCGCAAATGAACGCTAAGCTTGGGCCTATGGATGACTCAGATTATTTACGCCTGCTGACCATTGCGGCCGAGCAAGCCAACACGTTCCTGTCCAATGCCCGCAAATGGGAGCGTGAGCGTTGGGTTTGCCAGCGCCTGCTGCAAGGCCTGAACATTCCCTATCGCGCCGACGAATTTGCCCCCGCCGGGGAGCCGCCGGACGTGTTGTTCCGCGACGCGAATTTCGAGGTGTTTTTCGTGCTCGACGAAGGCCGGCGCCTCAACGACGAATGGCGCGACGAGCTGCAACGTCGGCGCAGCGCGTTTTCCCTGAGCCAGCTGGTGCGCCGCGAGGCCAAGCCCCGGCGCATCCCGGCCAATGAATTTCTGCTGAGACTGGCGCCGACCCTGCGTAAAAAAGCCCACAACTACCAAGAGCGAGGCATGGACTTGGGGGAGCTGGACATCATCGCCTTCGCCAGCCTCAAGCGCGAAGTGCTGGACCTCAACAGCCACTTTCCGCCGCCTACCGAATACTTGCGTCAGGGCTGGCGCTCGTTGTCGCTGGTTGGCCCGACTTTCGCCCGAGTGTTATTCGCCCATCCGGATGCCCCGGATTTCTTGCGCAGCAATCTGGGTCGCAGCATTGTTTTCGATGTCGGAATCAGCCTGTGAGCCCATTGCAGGAGCTGATCGCCGAAGTACCGCAACAGGGCCGTGTCCGCTGGATCGGTGTGCGGCCGCAATCCCGCTCGCCGATGATCGAACTCGATGCCGTAGAAGCGCGGCTCGAGGCCGGGTTGACCGGTGATCATGCCCGGCCCGGCGTGCGCAATGCGCGGCAGGTGACGTTGATTCAGTGGGAACACCTGGCCGTAATCAATTCGCTGATGGGCCGCCCGGACGATCAACCGGTGCGACCTCAGGATCTGCGGCGCAATATCGTCGTCAGCGGCATCAACCTGTTCAGCCTCAAAGGTCGGCGTTTCAGGATCGGCCAGGCGATTTTTGAAACCAGCGGCTGGTGCCAGCCCTGCGCACGTCTCGAAAACAACCTCGGCCCCGGGACCTTTCAGGCCGTTCGCGGACATGGTGGAATCACTGCCCGAGTGTTACAAAGTGGCATCATTCGCCTGGACGAAAGGGTGAATGTCGAGCCGATTCCGGACAGCGGCTATGCTCCGTTCAACCCAGGGTAAAAGCCCTGTAGCTTCTAAACATTCAGCAACGTCTATCTGACGAGGCCCAATATGACCAGCCGCCTGAACCCGGACGACCAAAAGCATGTCGAAGAGTACCTGTGCCTGTCCCAGCACCAAGTCGAGCGCCGGCCTTTCCGGCCGTGGATGCTCCTGGTGCTGGTGTTGGCAGTGACCATTGGTCTAGGCCTGTTGAGCCGACTTATCAGTTACCTGACGCTATGAGCTGCATCGCGCTCGCTCGGGTAACTGCACCGATTTCTTTTAGCCTTGCGAGATATCCCCATGACTCATCGTATTGTCATCGTTGGCGGCGGCGCCGGCGGTCTGGAGTTGGCTACCCGTCTGGGTAAGACTCTGGGCAAGCGCGGCACGGCCAGTGTGATGCTGGTCGACGCGAACCTGACCCACATCTGGAAACCGCTGTTGCACGAAGTGGCGGCAGGTTCCCTGAACTCTTCCGAAGACGAACTCAACTATGTTGCCCAGGCAAAATGGAACCACTTCGAGTTCCAGCTGGGGCGCATGAGCGGACTCGATCGCGCACAGAAGAAAATCCAGCTGGCCGCCACCTACGACGAGGCCGGTCTGGAACTGGTGCCGGCGCGCGAAGTGCCTTACGACTCGCTGGTGATTGCCGTCGGCAGCACCACCAACGATTTCGGCACGCAGGGCGCGGCGCAACACTGCCTGTTCCTCGACACCCGCAAACAGGCCGAGCGCTTCCATCAACAACTGCTCAATCACTACCTGCGCGCCCATGCCGGGCAGAGCGATAAAGTCGAGCAAATTAGCGTAGCGATCGTCGGCGCCGGTGCCACCGGGGTCGAACTGGCAGCGGAACTGCACAACGCCGCCCATGAACTCGCGGCCTACGGCCTGGACCGGATCAAACCGGAAAACATGCACATCACCTTGATCGAAGCCGGGCCACGGGTACTGCCAGCCCTGCCGGAACGTATCGGCGGGCCTGTGCATAAGACCCTGGAGAAACTCGGGGTCAACGTCATGACCAATGCTGCAGTCAGCGAAGTGACGACAGACAGCCTGATTACCGCCGATGGCAAAGTGATCAACGCCAGCCTCAAAGTATGGGCCGCCGGAATTCGTGCGCCGGGTTTCCTCAAGGACATCGATGGCCTGGAAACCAACCGCATCAATCAGCTGCAAGTGTTGCCGACTCTGCAAACCACCCGCGACGAGAACATCTTCGCCTTCGGTGACTGTGCGGCCTGCCCACAACCAGGCACTGATCGCAATGTGCCGCCGCGCGCCCAGGCTGCGCACCAGCAAGCTTCGTTGCTGGCCAAATCGCTGAAACTGCGGATCGAAGGCAAAGCCCTGCCGGAGTACAAGTACACCGACTACGGCTCGCTGATTTCGCTGTCGCGTTTTTCGGCTGTGGGTAACTTGATGGGCAACCTCACCGGCAGCGTGATGCTTGAGGGCTGGCTGGCGCGGATGTTTTACGTGTCGCTGTATCGCATGCACCAGATGGCGTTGTATGGCGCGTTCCGCACGGCGATGTTGATGCTGGGCAGCAAGATTGGGCGCGGGACTGAGCCTCGGCTGAAGCTGCACTAAATACTCGGCGTCTGTCAGGGCCTCATCGCGGGCAAGCCACGCGCCCACAGGTTATGTGTCGGATTCAGATTCCATGGTCGGCACATAACCTGTGGGAGCGTGGCTTGCCCGCGATGCAGGCGCCTCGGTCCAACCTGCGGACACTTGTGTGTCTCACTGTATCTCCCCCACTGATTCCATCCCTTCGCTTACAAAGCCCCCCCTTGCGCGACACAGTAGCGATACACCACGCCCGCTAAATGGCCACACCCGAGCAAGGCACTGCCTGCTTCGGTCATCGCCGCATTCACGTGGCGTCCTTTATCGAGCGGTTGTGTTGTGCAACCCAGGAGATTTGTAATGTCCCGTACTCTCAGCAAAAACACCGTTGGCCTGCTCGGCGCTGTCCTGGCCGGAGGCATGATGTTGTCCGGTTCTGTCTTCGCTTCGCAGCCGCTGACTCAGGGCTACCTGCTGGCCTCGGCGGAACAGGTCGTGAAGACGCCTGAAGGTAAATGTGGCGAAGGCAAGTGCGGTGACGCCTCGATGGCCAAGACTGACACCGATGATGACGGCAAGGTATCCCGCGCGGAATTTTTGAAAGTGGCGCCCAAGGCTGACTTCGACAAGATCGACACCAACCATGACGGCCAGATCGACGAACAAGAGGCTTTTGATAACGTAAAAGCCAACTACGAAACCAATGGCAAAAAAATGCCGAAGGGCTTGTTCGAGCACCTGAAAGACAATAGCTAAGTCTCTGAAGACCAGGCCCTGCTTTTCCAACGAGAAGCAGGGCTTTTTTGCATTTGCAGCAGACAAAAAAAATCCCCGTATCTTTCGATACGAGGATTTTTAATATGGTCGGGGTAAGGGGATTCGAACTCCTGACATCCTGCTCCCAAAGCAGGCGCGCTACCGGACTGCGCTATACCCCGGTAAAAAAAAGGCACCTTTGAAAGGCGCCTTCTTCGATCAGCGCTTTTGGCCTCTGATCTTAAGATTCGATTCCAGCGCTAACTGGTTTCAAAAATGGTGGGTCGTGTGGGATTCGAACCTACGACCAATTGGTTAAAAGCCAACTGCTCTACCAACTGAGCTAACGACCCAAAAATGGTCGGGGTAAGGGGATTCGAACTCCTGACATCCTGCTCCCAAAGCAGGCGCGCTACCGGACTGCGCTATACCCCGGTTTGAAATTGGCTCCGTGACCAGGACTCGAACCTGGGACCCAATGATTAACAGTCATTTGCTCTACCGACTGAGCTATCACGGAACTACATATTTCAATTTACAACTGTGAAGCTTGCTTCACCTCTTCGACCCGTTCGCATCGCTGCGTTCGTGTGTCTGAGGCGCGCTATTCTACAATCTTAAGCACCTCTGTCAACCCCCTAAATTGCTTTCAAGTTAATGATTTGCAACTTATTTCAGATTCCTGCTTGGGGAGCAGAAACCCTTCAGGGCGACTTACTGCGGGGCGCACTTTACAAGCCTTTTCCTTTGAGTTCAACAGCCTGGCGAAAAAAAGGCCTCGCAATGCGAGGCCTTCTTTTATTGCACTGCCGCCGAGCGTCAGACGAAAACGATTTCGTCGTTTTCCACGACACCTTTGGCGGTATCGCCAGGCATGAATCGACCCGACAGAATCAACTGTGCCAACGGGTTCTCGATCCAGCGCTGGATCGCCCGTTTGAGCGGTCGTGCGCCGTACACCGGGTCGTAACCGACAGCGATCAGCTTATCCATCGCTTCCGGACTCAGCTCAAGCTTCAGCTCGCGTTCGGTCAGGCGACTACGCAGGCGACCCAACTGGATCTCGGTAATGCCGGCGATCTGATCCCGAGCCAGCGGTTCGAAAATCACCACTTCGTCGACCCGGTTGATGAACTCCGGCCGGAAGTGCGTGGAAATCGCATCCATCACCGCCGCGCGCTGCGCTTCGCGATCACCCACCAGTTCCTGAATCTGCACCGATCCGAGGTTGGAGGTCATGACGATCACGGTGTTTTTGAAATCCACCGTGCGGCCATGGCTGTCGGTCAAACGGCCATCTTCGAGCACTTGCAGCAAAATGTTGAACACGTCCGGGTGGGCCTTCTCGACCTCGTCCAGGAGGATCACCGAATAAGGCTTGCGACGCACCGCCTCGGTCAGGTAACCGCCCTCTTCATAGCCCACGTAACCCGGTGGCGCGCCGATCAGTCGAGCCACGGAATGTTTCTCCATGAACTCGGACATGTCGATCCGCACCATCGCCTCTTCGGTATCGAACAGGAACTCGGCCAGCGCCTTGCACAACTCGGTTTTACCGACACCGGTCGGGCCGAGGAACATGAACGAACCGCTCGGGCGATTCGGGTCGGACAACCCGGCGCGGGAACGCCGCACGGCGTTGGAAACGGCGATCACTGCTTCGTCCTGACCGATCACACGTTGGTGCAACAGGCTTTCCATCTTCATCAGTTTTTCGCGCTCGCCCTCGAGCATTTTCGACACTGGGATGCCGGTCCACTTCGACACGACTTCGGCGATCTCTTCTTCAGTCACCTTGCTGCGCAGCAACTGGTTTTCGCTTTTACCGTGCTGATCGACCATTTGCAGGCTGCGCTCCAGGTCCGGGATCACCCCGTATTGCAACTCGGCCATGCGGTTCAAGTCGCCCTTACGGCGCGCGGCTTCCAGTTCCTGACGGGACTGTTCGATCTTCTGCTGGATCTGCGCCGAACCCTGGACCTCGGCTTTTTCCGAGTTCCAGATTTCTTCGAGGTCCGAGTACTCACGCTCGTGACGAACGATTTCTTCCTGCAGTTTTTCCAGACGTTTCTTCGCCGCGTCGTCGCTTTCTTTCTTCAGTGCCTGGGATTCCACCTTCAGCTGAATCAGACGACGTTCCAGACGGTCCAGCACTTCCGGCTTGGAGTCGATCTCCATACGGATGCGGCTGGCGGCTTCGTCGATCAGGTCGATGGCTTTGTCCGGCAGCTGACGATCGGTGATGTAGCGATGACTGAGCTTGGCCGCGGCGATGATCGCACCGTCGGTGATCGCCACCTTGTGGTGAACCTCGTAACGCTCTTTCAGGCCACGCAGGATGGCGATGGTGTCTTCTTCGCTCGGCTCGTCCACCAAGACTTTCTGGAAGCGCCGCTCAAGGGCCGCATCCTTCTCTATATATTGGCGGTACTCGTTGAGCGTGGTCGCGCCGACGCAGTGCAGTTCACCACGAGCCAACGCAGGCTTGAGCATGTTGCCCGCATCCATCGAGCCCTCGCCTTTACCGGCGCCAACCATGGTATGCAGTTCGTCGATGAACAGTATGATCTGCCCTTCCTGCTTCGATAGTTCGTTGAGCAGGGATTTAAGGCGTTCTTCGAACTCGCCGCGGTATTTGGCACCGGCAATCAAAGCCCCCATGTCCAGAGACAACAGACGCTTGCCTCTCAGGCCATCCGGCACTTCACCGTTGATGATGCGCTGTGCCAGGCCTTCGGCGATGGCGGTTTTACCCACGCCAGGCTCACCGATCAGCACCGGGTTGTTCTTGGTGCGGCGTTGCAGGACCTGAATGGTGCGACGAATTTCGTCGTCACGGCCGATTACCGGATCGAGCTTGCCTTCTTCGGCGCGCTTGGTCAGGTCGATGGTGTATTTATCGAGCGCCTGACGGGATTCTTCGTGGTTGGCATCATTGACTGCCTCACCGCCGCGCAGGTTATTGATCGCGTTTTCCAGGGCTTTCTTGCTCACGCCCTGGCCCAGCAACAATTTTCCGAGCTTGCTGTTCTCGTCCATGGCAGCGAGCAACACCAGTTCGCTGGAGATGAACTGGTCGCCCTTCTGCTGGGCCAGACGATCGGCTTGGTTGAGCAGGCGCGCCAGATCCTGCGACATGTTCACATCGCCGGTCGGATTCTGGATTTTCGGCAGCTGATCGAGGACTTTGGTCAGCTCTTTACGCAGGCTATTGACGTCGAAACCCACCTGCATCAGCAGGGGTTTGATCGAACCACCCTGCTGTTCAAGCATGGCCTGCATCAAATGCGCCGGCTCAATCGCCGGATGATCGAGGCCGACGGCCAGGGATTGGGCGTCGGACAAGGCTAACTGCAACTTGCTGGTTAAACGGTCTATACGCATGGGTCACCTTCCTTTTGAGCAGGCCGGACCTATAAACATCCTGAATGAAGAAACCTGCCAGATACCTCACTAGATGTGGTCGATTCTGGGAGATTCAAGCGCCGTGACGTTGATGCAGATCAGACAAGTCTAGCGTTCGAGCCAGATCAGGGACGCAAACCGACCGGTGCGTGGGCTAAGGCGGTAAGAAAAGAAGCGAGGGTCGGTCACGGTGCAGAAACCGCCACCATAAACAGCGGTAACGCCGCGAGCGGCCAGACGTAAACGCGCCAGCTCATAGATGTCGGCCATGAACTTGCCGGCATTCTGGCTCGGCACGAAGGCTTTGGCGGCTTCAGGCAATTGCTGGACGAAGGTTTCGCGCACTTCCGGGCCGACTTCAAAGGCTTGTGGGCCAATGGCCGGGCCGAGCCAGACCAGCACGTCTTCAGGCGGCACGGCCAGACTGTCGAGGGTTGCTTCAAGCACACCGGCGGCCAATCCGCGCCACCCGGCATGGGCCGCAGCGACGCGGGTGCCGGCGCGGTCGCAAAACAGCACCGGAAGGCAGTCGGCGGTCATCGCGGTGCAAGCGATACCGGGTGTTGCCGTCCAGCTGGCGTCGGCAGTGGCTACCAAGCTTGGATCCGCTTGAGCCACGAAAATGCCGTGAACCTGCTTTAACCACGCCGGATGAATAGAGAAATGATCGGTGAGGCGACGGCGATTTTCGGCGACAGCTTCCGGGCTGTCGTCGACATGATCGCCCAAATTGAGGCTGTCGAACGGCGCCAGACTGACGCCGCCCGCACGGGTGGTGACGCAGGCTTTCACCCCGGCAGGCGCAGGCCAGTCGGGAGTCAGCCAGTCACTCATCCGATGAACGCCTCGCGGTCCTGCTTGAGCAGCGACAGCAACCAGACGAAGTCGTCCGGCAGTGGCGATTCCCAGCTCATGCGTTTACCGGTGGTCGGATGGTCCAGCTCCAGGAACCGCGCATGCAGCGCCTGACGCGGGAAATTCTTCAAGGATTCGACCATGGTCACACTGGCGGCCGGCGGAATACGGAAACGACCGCCGTAGGCAGGATCTCCGACCAACGGGTAGTTGATGTGCGCCATGTGCACGCGAATCTGGTGCGTACGACCGGTTTCCAGCTTCACCCGCACGTGAGTGTGGGAGCGGAAACGCTCGAGCACGCGGTAATGGCTGACGGCTTGCTTGCCACCTTCCATCACAGCCATGCGCTGGCGTTGCTGGCCATGACGACCGATCGGCGCGTTGATTTTGCCGCCGGCTGTCACCACACCGATCACGATGCACTCGTAGATCCGGCTTACGCTGCGGCTCTGCAATTGCGTGACAAGCTGTGTCTGCGCTTGAATGGTCTTGGCCACCACCATCAGACCGGTGGTGTCCTTGTCCAGGCGATGCACGATACCGGCGCGGGGCACATTGATAATGTCCGGCACGTGGTGCAGCAAGGCGTTGAGCAAGGTGCCGTCAGCGTGACCGGCAGCCGGATGCACCACCAGGCCCGCAGGCTTGTTGATGACCAGGATGTCGTCGTCTTCATAGACGATGTCCAGCTCGATGTCTTGAGCGATCCATTCGCCCTGAGCTTCCTGCTCGGCAGTCAGCTCAAGAATGGCGCCACCGTGAACGATGTCTCGCGGGCGGATAACCGCCCCATCCACAGTCAGGCGGCCGTCTTTGATCCAGGCGGAAAGGCGCGAGCGCGAGTGCTCAGCGAATAATTGTGCGGCGACTTGATCGAGGCGTTGGCCGCCCAATTCGGACGGCACCTCTGCGCGAAGTTCAATTTTATCGGACATGCTCAGACTAGGCGTCGGCACAGCCTTTGGTTTCGGCTGCGCGCTTGTGGTTAAATACGGCGTCTTTTGCCCCGAGGCTTTTCAACGGGGCACTCATCATAACAGGACGGCCCCGCCCAAGACAGCGGCCGTCATAGGGACGCAAGCCGCCATGCAAGTGAAACACCTGCTGCTGATCGCCATCCTCGCATTGACCGCTGCTTGCTCATCGAAGGAAGTCGTAGACGAAAACCTGAGCGAAGTCGAGCTGTACCAGCAGGCTCAGCACGATCTGGACAACAATAGCTACACCGCCGCCACAGCCAAGCTGAAGGCGCTGGAGTCGCGTTATCCGTTCGGTCGCTACGCCGATCAGGCTCAACTCGAGCTCATCTACGCCAACTACAAGAATGCCGAGCCTGAGGCTGCGAAGTCCGCCGCCGAGCGTTTCATTCGTCTGCACCCGCAGCACCCGAACGTGGATTACGCCTACTACCTCAAGGGCCTGACCTCTTTCGACCAGGACGTCGGCCTGCTGGCGCGCTTCCTGCCGCTGGACATGACCAAGCGTGACCCGGGCGCCGCTCGCGACTCCTACAACGAGTTCGCCCAGTTGACCAGCCGCTTCCCGAACAGCCGCTACTCGCCGGACGCCAAGCAGCGCATGATCTATCTGCGCAACCTGCTGGCTTCCTACGAGATTCACGTTGCCGACTATTACCTGACTCGTCAGGCCTATGTCGCCGCCGCGAACCGTGGTCGTTACGTGGTGGAAAACTTCCAGGAAACCCCTTCGGTCGGTGACGGCCTGGCGGTGATGACTGAAGCCTACCAGCGTCTGCACCTGGACGAACTGGCCGCGACCACCCTCGAAACCCTGAAGCTCAACTACCCGAACCACCCAAGCCTGGTGGACGGTCAGTTCGTGCCTTCGAAGGACGAAGCCGACAACCGTTCGTGGCTGAGCAAGGCCACCCTGGGCCTGATCGAATCCCGTCCGCCGCTGCCGCCGGGTGAAACCCGCGCCAACCAGGACGTACAGAGGCAGTTCCAGGATGCCAAGGACTCGATTCCGAACGAGCTCAAGCCTAAAGATGAAAACGGCGATGTGATCGAAGAAGAGCAGCACGAGTCCGAAGCCAACAACACCGACCGCTCGTGGTTCAGCTACATGACCTTCGGCGTGTTCGACTGACGCTGGGGTGTTGTGCCGAAAAGGCGCCTTTCGAGGCGCCTTTTTTATTACCGGATTTCAGGGGTGAGCGTATTGCGCTGTGCGCCTGACCCGTCCTTGGCTAAACTGCCAATTCACTACTCAAAAAGCAGCTCACCATGCTTCGTTTATTGTTCTGGATCGCCCTGATTGCCGCTGCGGTATGGTTCTGGCGCAAGTTCAAGGGCCCGGCTTCGGGCACCAACACGCCGCGCGAGCAAGATGCTCCACCCATGGTCCGCTGTGCTCATTGCGGTGTACACCTGCCCCGCGACCGCGCGCTGAGCCTTCAACAACAGTGGTATTGCAGCCAGGCTCACCTTGAGCAAGGCCCGGGTTCCAGTGATCGCTGAGACGTCCAGTCCCGGCAACAAACAGGCCCAGCGACTGCTGCGCCTCTATCACCTCTACCGTTTAAGCATCGGCATCACCTTGGTGCTGTTGATCTCCAGCAACATGGACAACCAGTTGCTGACGTTCGCCAATGATGACTTGCTGCGTAACGGCAGCTGGTTGTACCTGGTGCTGAATATCCTGCTGGTGGTCTTTCAGGGGAACACCCGGCGCCCGGCGCAGTTGTTCAGCCTGGCGCTGGTCGATGTCCTGCTGCTATGCGGCCTGTTCTATGCCGCTGGCGGCATGCCCAGCGCCATCGGCAACCTGTTGATCGTGTCGGTAGTCATCAGCAACACCCTGCTGCGCGGGCGCATCGGCCTGCTGATTGCGGCAGTTGGCGCCCTCGGCATCGTGGGTCTGAGCTTCCTTCTGAGCTTCAGCCACCCCACCACTCCCAACGATTACCTGCAAGTCGGCACTCTCGGCGCCCTGTGTTTTGCCGCAGCATTGTTGGTGCAAGGCTTGATCCGAAGACTGGAAGTCAGCGAAACCCTGGCCGAGCAGCGGGCCAGCGAAGTGCTCAGCCTCGAAGCCCTCAACGCACTGATCCTGCAACGCATGCGCACGGGCATTCTGGTGCTGGACGACCAACGGCATGTGCAACTGGCCAATCACAGCGCCTTGACCTTGCTGGGGCAGGAAAAACTCGATGGCCAGTTGATCGACGACTATTCGATGCCGTTGGTCGAGCGGCTCCAACTGTGGTTCAACAATCCGACTTTGCGCCCACAAAGCCTGAAAATCGCCAGCAATGGCCTTGAGCTGCAACCGAGTTTCATTGCCCTGAACCATAGCCCGCACCACCAGACGCTGGTTTTTCTCGAAGACCTCGCCCAAATCGCCCAACAGGCCCAGCAACTGAAACTCGCCGCCCTCGGTCGCCTGACCGCCGGTATTGCCCATGAGATCCGCAATCCACTGGGTGCCATTAGTCATGCCGCCCAGTTACTGCAGGAATCCGAGGAACTGAACGGCGCGGATCGGCGTCTGACACAGATTATTCAAGACCACTCTCAGCGAATGAATCGGGTAATCGAAAACGTCCTGCAACTGTCTCGTCGCCAGCAAACCGTGCCGCAACGGCTGGATCTACGGCCGTGGCTGGAGCATTTTGTCGCTGAAACCCGCGAAGGGGCGACCGAACGTCAGCAAATTCACCTGCGCATCGGCTCGGGAAACTTCAAAACCCTGATGGACCCGAATCAGCTGACCCAGATTCTCGACAATCTGCTGCGCAACGCCTGGCGCCATAGCGCGCTGAAACACGCTCAGGCTCAAGCCTGGCTTGAGTTGTATCTCGACCCGGAGAGCCAGTTGCCGACCCTTGAAGTCCTGGACGATGGCCCCGGCGTGGCGCCGGAGCAGCGCTCGCACTTGTTCGAACCGTTCTTCACCACCAGCAGCCAGGGTACTGGCCTGGGGCTTTATCTGTCCCGTGAGCTGTGCGAAAGCAATCAGGCCCGCCTAGACTTCAAACCACGCCAAGGCGGCGGCTGCTTTCGCATCACTTTTGCTCACGGACGGAAACAAAGTTGAACATGAGCCCACGGCAAAAAATCCTGATCGTCGACGACGAGCCGGATATTCGCGAACTCCTGGAAATCACCCTGGGACGGATGAAACTCGACACCTTCAGCGCCCGCAATCTCGCAGAAGCGCAAGCACTGCTGGCACGGGAGACATTCGACCTGTGCCTGACCGACATGCGCCTGCCCGACGGCACCGGTCTGGCGCTGGTGCAGCACATCCAGCAGCGCTATGCGCAAGTGCCGGTAGCGATGATCACGGCCTATGGCAGCCTGGAGACGGCAATCAACGCCCTCAAGGCTGGAGCCTTCGACTTTCTGACCAAACCGGTCGACCTCACCCGCCTGCGCGAACTGGTCACCAGTGCCTTGAGTTTGCCTGCACCAGGCGGTGCCAGCAGCGCCATCGACCGTCGCCTGTTGGGCGACTCACTACCGATGCGCAGTCTGCGCAAACAAATCGACAAACTGGCACGCAGCCAGGCCCCGGTGTACATCAGCGGCGAGTCCGGCAGTGGCAAGGAACTGGTCGCCCGACTGATCCACGATCAAGGCCCACGCGCCAGCCGACCATTCGTACCGGTGAACTGCGGGGCTATCCCGTCGGAATTGATGGAAAGCGAATTTTTCGGCCATCGCAAAGGCAGTTTCAGCGGCGCCATCGAAGACAAACCCGGGCTGTTCCAGGCCGCACAGGGCGGCACTTTGTTCCTCGATGAGGTGGCAGACCTGCCGCTGGCGATGCAGGTCAAACTATTGCGGGCCATTCAAGAGAAAGCCGTGCGCAGCATCGGTGGGCAGCAGGAAACCGTGGTCGATGTGCGCATACTCTGCGCCACCCACAAAGACCTCGATACCGAAGTCGCCGCCGAACGCTTTCGCCAGGACTTGTACTATCGTCTGAACGTGATCGAGTTGCGGGTGCCGCCCTTGCGCGAACGCCGCGACGACATTGAGCTTCTAGCCAACAATATGCTCAAGCGACTAGCGACCGGCACTGGCCAACCCGCCGCAAAACTCCACCCGCAAGCCCTCGATGCACTGAAAAGTTATCGGTTTCCAGGGAACGTGCGGGAATTGGAGAACATGCTCGAACGAGCCCACACCTTGTGCGAGAACAAACAGATCGAAGCCAGCGACCTGCGCTTGGCCGAAGGTAACTGCAACTCGGACGGCGACGTGCCGGACCTGACGCAAATCGACAACCTGGAAGCCTATCTGGAAAACGTCGAACGCAAACTCATCCTCCAGGCCCTGGAAGAAACCCGCTGGAACCGCACGGCGGCGGCTCAGCGGTTGAATCTGTCGTTTCGGTCGATGCGTTACAGGCTCAAGAAATTGGGGTTGGATTGAGGGCATCGAAGGCGATCTGACAAACAACAAAGATCGTTCGGTCAGATCCGCCCGGCCGGCGCATACGGCGCAGGATCAATGATCGGCGCCCTACCCAGCATCACATCCGCAAACAACTGACACGACGCCGGCGCCAGCACCAGTCCATTACGGTAGTGCCCGCAGTTGAGCCAGAGCCCGTCAAAACCCGGCACCCGGCCAATATAGGGAATCCCTTCCGGCGACCCCGGTCGCAACCCGGCCCAATGCCCCACCACCTCGGCATCCGCCAGCGCCGGAATCAACTCCACCGCCGAGGCCTTCAGGCTTTCCAGCGCAGTGTCGGTCGGCGTCTTGTCGAAGCCTTCATGCTCCAGCGTACTGCCGATCAGAATGTGCCCGTCACGCCGAGGAATGGCATAACGCCCCTTGGCCAGGACCATGCTCGGAAGGAAGTCCGCCGCGCACTTGTAAAGAATCATCTGGCCTTTGACCGGCTCGACCGGCAACTCCAGGCCCAGGCTTTTCAGCAAGTCACCGCTCCAGGCCCCGGCCGTCAAAATCACCTGATCACCCGCAATGGCCCCCATCGAAGTCTGAACCCCGACCACCGCAGCGCCTTCACGGATAAACCCGCTGACCTCGCACTGCTCATGAATCGTCACATTCGGCAGCGCCAGCAACGCTGCCTTGAGGGACTTCACCAGCCGTGGATTACGTACATTGGCCACATCGGCCATGTAGATCGCCCGCGAAAAACCGGCGCCCAATACCGGCACCGCATCGTGTGCCGCAGAGATATCCACAGCCCGCAGCGGACGATTTTCCCGTTTGGCCCAGGCGAGCGCTTCGGCTTCGTCATTCAGGTCCAGCCAGTACAACCCGGTGGTGTGCACTTCAGGATCGACACCCGTGGCGGCGAACAAACGTTCTGCCAGCTGTGGATAAAAATCCTGGGACCAATGAGCCAACGCAGTGACCGCCGGGCTGTAACGCCACGGATAGAGGGGCGAGACGATCCCGCCACCGGCCCAGGACGACTCCTGACCGACATTCGAGCGGTCCAGCAGCACGACGCTCTGTACTTCGGACGCGAGATTGAACGCCGTCAGCAGGCCAATCACCCCGCCGCCGACAATCACCACTTGCTGTTGCCTGCTCATGTTCTGATCCAACCGTTCAATAGACAGAGGGCGTAAAGGGCGCCCGAAAAATAAACTCAGCGACCCCAGCAACTCTTGGTGGTCTGGCCGGCCGTCGCATTGACCATGCTTCTGACGCCCGTGTTGGTGAGCGTGAAGTCACCACACTTGTCGCTCGCCATGCTCGATCCGGCCTTGCGTGTTGCCGTCAGCAGGAAGGTCTGATCGGTCAGGGTCGGGGTGATGGTATAGAAATCATTGCCGGCGCTCAGACCGATGGCATTGGTGTAGACATTATTCTTCGAATAGAAGCGCTCGAGGATCTGTGCCTGTTCGGAAAGCAGCCCGGCCACTTCAGTACGGCGGCCCTTTTTTACATACTCGGTGAGGCTTGGATAGCCAATAGTGATGACGATCCCGATGATCGCAATCACGATCATGATTTCGATCAGGGTAAAACCTCGGTTGGATCTGCGCATGCCTCAACTCTCACTTACTGTATTTGTCGCCACATGATGCGACGGCCGCTGCCGCCACCGGATTTTTCCACCAGTGTGCTGATGCCGCCACCGGAGTCGTTCACAATCTTGCGGGAGGCGTCGTTGACGACCGCGTTCAGGGTCGGGATGCCGCCAGTGAAGATCACCCCACTGGAAATTGTGTCAGTGCTGTCGACCGTCCCGTCGGCATTGGTGTCGAGCACCGCGTAATTGAGCATCTTACCGCTGAACGCATCGAGTTCGATCAGTTTGCCGCTGCCGAAGCCGGCACAGGGGTCCGTGGTATCCATACTGGCCGTGGTAAACACGATTCGCCCCGATACCAGAGTGGCCTGATTGATCACTCGCTCTCCCGTCAGCACGTTGTTGTACACCAACGGCAAGTACCAGCCTTTCTTTGCCGGGTAGGTCACTTCGTTCTGGCTGGTGGTGATGAATTGCCCGGAGCTGCCCGAAAAAACGCCGGTCACCGCCTGCGCCTGCAAGCTGGAAGTGGTGATTTGCCCCGCGCCACCCTCCGCATCCCATACCGCGTAGAACGCCTGGAGATCCTTGTTGGTCTTGTCGGCGGCCTCATTTAATTTGCCGGTACCGAACAACACTTGCTTACCGCCCGATGCGTGATCGGCGAGCAATGGTTGTACGGTGATCGGTTGGGTCGCCCCTCCCGCCGTGGTGAACAACGGCTTGCCGGAAAACGCCACGCCCCAGGTGTCTGTGGTGGTGCCACTCAAATCGAACTTCCACAACCGTCCCTTCAAGTCGCCCCCATAGGCGGCCTGCACCACGTTCTGCGAGTTGACCCTGAGCTTCACCGACGACAAGCCGTTGGTGGTGTCTGTACTGTCGACCACGATCTTCTTGATCAGTGAGCCGTCGCGGATATCCACCACATACAGCGCTGCCACTCCGGAGTGACTGCCATAACCGTTGGAAATGAACGCCGCCCAGCGACCATCGGCCAAGCGTGCCACTTCGGGGCGTGCATAGGCATAACCCAGATCATTGAAAACGTTCGCCGCATCAGCCGTGGCTGGTGCACTGATTTCCCACAACGCCCTGGTCACGTTACCGGCCGATGCGTCGAACAGCTGCAGCGCATAGAAGGTTTTGCCGCCCGCCCCTGTTCCACCAATCGCCAGGGTTTTCCAGGCGCTATCGAGTTGAGCATCGAACACACCGACCTGACCGTCGACCAAAAACTTGTGGCTTACACCGTTGATGTAAGTGAGGTCAGCGATGTAGCGCAATGATGGCAGCACACTGGAGGGCATATAGCCGTAGCGTCTGACACCGTTGGTCGAGTTGATGACGTTTACAAAACCGTCGTTGGCGTTCACCACCAGGCTGGAGTTCATGTTGGCGGCTTTGGTGGCGAGGTAGGTGCTGTAGGTGGTGTCACCCACCAGATCGGACGCGGTTTTGTCCGTGGGCGCGGCCAGCACGAGAGGCGAATTGATGATATCGCCGAGCAATACACTGCGCGTTTTCAAGCCGGTTTTATTGGTGCCCTTGCTCCACTCCACCAGATCACTACCGGTGATGCCGACGGGCAGCCCCTGGTTGAGAGAATCCTGCTGGACCGGGGAGAAGTTGCTGTAGGCCAGAGTGACAGCAGCTTTGGTCAGGGTATTCCAGGACTGGTAGGTCGGCGCGGTAGCACCGGGCACGATGGTGGTATCGGTCGTCCACAGCACCGCCGCCGTGTTCACCGCGCCCGCCGATGTGAAGCTAAAGGACTTGATAGTGCCCCGCCAGTCCTTGGGGTCGTAGGTGGTCTGGAAGTAGGCTGAGTTGCTGGTCAGGGTCGTACCGCTGGCAACGCCGCTGCCACCTGATCCGGCCTTGGAGGTGATGTCGCTCAAAGCCGAAGAAAGTGCGCTGTTCAGTCCCGTGCCATCAGTCGCCTGGTAGTACCTTCCCTGTCCGTAGGTCGCGGCGTCCGCCAGCATCTGGTTTGCCGCGGTGAAACCCACGGTATAGGTATTCATGTTCTGCCGGGAAAAATCCAGGGCATCCCAGCTTTTGCCCGTAGCATCGGTTCCCGTGGAGCGCATGTCGATGTCGAAGGCGAACTTGGCGATGTCATCCAGGAACAGGGTGTCGCCCTGATCATCGCCGAAGAGGTTGGCGCCATCGTTATTGCTGATACCGTCCCAGTTCGGTAACGCGCTGCCACCCGGATCGTCGGTCGGAAAGGTTCGGTCGTAGGTCGGCAGACCGCCGGTGATTACCACGCCGTAATTTCTCTGGCAGCGATACTGAATCGGACTGGTGTAGGTGGTGGGCGTCGAGTTGTTGTACGGCGCCATGCCACGGAAATAGCGGGTGATCTCGTAATAGGCTTCCGCCAGGGGCGTATTGGCCTCCGCGCTCAGTTCGTCGATTCCGGCGATCAATGCGTTGTAGTTGGTATCGGCCTGAGCCTGAGTCACGGTGCCGCTGACTGCCGACAAATCACTGACCGAACGGACGATGTAACCGCCGTCATTCTTATGGTTGCCGACCGCCAGGTTGAACGTCGCGAGGCCGATGCGCAGCGAGCGGTTGCTGGCCACCAACGTCTTGGAAACGTTGCGCGCCACATTCATCCGGTAATCATTGGGGATCGAGCCATCGGTGAAATCCCGGTCGGCATTGTTCGCCAGGCTTATCAGATAGGACAGGTAATTCGCCGTATATAGCGTGTCCTCGCTCCCCACCGGATCGGGAAGCTTGAGGCAAAGCGACTCCAGACCGGTAGAGCTGTTGTTATAAAAACCGTACCAATCCTTCGAACATGTTCCTCGAGTCAAACTCGACAAAGCAATATTGGTATCGGTCATGTCAAGCTCGCGGCCTTTCTTGCACGAACCATTGGAGAGGCAAATAGTCACCGGGGTGCGCGCGACCGTCGGGTCGAAGCCTGCCGCCCAGATAATGCTGTTCATACTCTTCGAGTCGTCGAGTAACAGCATTACATTGGGCGCCACGGCGGCGGCGTTCAACAGCGGCGAATCCGAGGGCGTGAAGGCGTAAGTCGGCGCTGCCAGATAAAGACTCAACGCCGCGCCGCAGAACAACTGCAACAACCAACGGCGCCAGCCTGTACGGGTCTTAGTACTTCGCATAGATACTCTCCACCACACTGCGCGAATTGCCCGCGATGCCCACGGCGGTCACCCGGTACAGCGTTGCCGACGTGTTGCTCGGCACGTTCACGGCCGTCAGGGTGGTGCCGATGTTCTGCACCCCGTAAAAGCCGCTGCCGGAGGCGATCCAGGTCACCCCCGAGGTGGAGTTGAACCCGGCGGTGGTAATGACCGACACCTCGACTGGCGGGGCGCATTGGCTGGTACCGCTGCAAACCGGCAATGAATAGGTGTCCAGTTGCACCGCGCTTTCGCCGACACGCAATGCCGCTTCTGCGCCCTGGAACGACTGATTACGCAGGATCACGCTGCCGGCCATTTTTTCCTGCAACGTAGCGCTCTGCATCGACGAAAGCCCGATCAACGTCAGCACCAGGAGAAACACCAGGCTGACCAACAGCGCCATGCCGCGCTGGGCGTGAGGGGTCATGGGAGCAATACTCATCGGCCCTCCCCTCATGGCAACCGGTTGCGCAAGGCGGCAACCACGTTGAAGGTTTGTTCGTGTACCCGGCCGTTCGGGTCGGTTAGCGTCAGCGTCAGTCGCACACTGCGGATTCGTGCAGGATCGGATGGGTTGCTGCTATAGGTGGAGGCGGCCGTATCCGTGGCCGAACTGGCGAGGCCGAAGCTCACATTGAAGGCACTGACGTTGTTCACCAGCACCTGCTGCGTCGGCGTGCCGGCACCAGAGCCCATCAGCAGCTGGTTGTTGCTGAAGCTGTAGACCAATCGCCGGATCGGAAATGCCAACTGCCCCGATGCCGGGATGCGTGCACCGGTGTAGGCCGTCGCGATATTGCGGCAATCGGAAATGACCGTCCAGGTCGGCACCCCGCCACTGCCACCGACATCCGCGGTGACGAGCGTTAATTTGAGGTTGGCATTGTCCCAACTGATCGGCGTGATTTGACTGGCATTGAAATTCCCTGCCGAGCTGGAGTCGATAATCGTGCCCAGGCAACCGAACATGCCAACCATGCGGATTTCCTGAATCATTTTGCTCAGGACGAACCGTGCATCTTCCTGCATGCCGGCGGCAGTGTTCTGACTGACGTAGGTATTTTTAGCTGCGATGAAGATCTGCGCCACGCCAAGAACCACGACCAGACTCAACGCCAGGGCGATCAGTAACTCGATCAGGCCGAAACCTTTGCTGGCTCTGATCATGGTGTCGTCGCCGGATCAACGGTGGCGCGGCTGACAACGACGAAGCTGCGGCGCGAGTCGGCGGTATTGGCGGCCCGCGAGTCGTCCCAGGTAATGGTAATGGTGTACACCCGCTGGTTGCGGGTGATGCTACCGGTCGCTGTGGCGCCGCCGAAATTGACGATGTTGGTGGTGAAATCGTAAAGATCCTGATCCCGGGCCACGCTCAGGTTGCCCGAGGTCGGTGGCGTAACGGTGTAATCGGCGCCGGAGTTGGCGCGAATGCGGTCCATCATGTCGTAGGCGATAAAACTCGCCTGACTGGTCATCCGCGAGCTATCGGTGTATTTCAGCGCATTGAGCTGAATCGCCGCCGCGCCCAACAACCCCACGGCCAGAACCAACAACGCGACCAGTACCTCGATCAGCGTCATGCCCTCCTGTGCACGCTTGCTCCAACCCCTCATCCGCAACTTCCACCCAATAGAATTCGTCCGTTCAAACACACATTCAACGTCCGGCTCTGCGCCCCCAGTACATAGCTGATCACGACTGCCGTGGACGGTGCCGACAAACCGCCCAGATTGTTGAAATCAATAGCGGTCACTCCTGAGGTTAGCGTCAGAGTTGCACCACTGCTCATCGCTGGAACAACCCGCAATACATTGGCCGGATTGCCGGTACCGTCATAAACGGTCAGATCGCCGGTCCAGACACTCCCGCCTGCTGTCGGACGAACCCGGGTGGTAATGCCCCGGTCGATCGCCTCAAGCCGGGCGTAATTGAGCGCGCGTTGCAGGTCGCCGATCTCGGTGTCGGCCTTGGTGCTTTGCACCGAGCGGGTAAACGCCGGAACAGCCAGGCTGATCAGGATCAGAAACACGGCGAGCGTGATCAGCAGCTCGATCAGCGTGAAACCTTTTGTACGATGATCCATCGGTGCCCTCCGTTGCCGTCGGCTATACCTGCTTCTACACGCTAGAACATTCGACCGGCAGATGTACGGTTGTTTTGCCATTACTCGCGCAGGGATCGTGCGGGCCGCAGCACTCCAGGGAAGGAAATGACATGCATCAGCAAGGTTTCAGCCTGATCGAACTGCTCATGGGACTGACAATTTTCGGGATTGTTCTGCAACTGGTCAGCCCGGCGTTCGCCGCACTGACAGAATCGAACCATCGGGAGCAGGCGGCGCAGTCGATTGTCAGTGGTATGCGTAATGCCAGAACAGCTGCTATCACACGCAATCAGAGTGTTGTGATACACGGCATCAACGGCGACTGGGGTCAGGGCTGGCGGATCATTCTGGATGTCAGTGGCAAAGGCCCGGAGGACAGCAGCAATCCACTACTGGTTGAGCACGCGAGTAGCACCCGGGTGCCGATTGTCGGCAATTGGGCGGTCAGGCGTTTCGTGCGTTTCAGCAGTCTGGGCGAACCGCTGATGCCCGGACGAGCCTTTCAAGCGGGGACATTGCATCTATGCGCAAGCCACGAACCGGTGAGTCAGCTCCAGGTGGTGCTGGCCCGGACCGGCCGCGTCAGCCTGCGCAGCCATAAGGCTGAGCAGGCGTTGTGTCCGGGGGGAAAACGTTAAAGCAACGAACGCACGCGCAATTCTTTAGGCATGGAGAACGTGATGTTCTCCTCGCGGCCGGCCAGTTCATCGGCCCCGGTGGCGCCCCAGGCCTGCAATTGCTGGATCACACCACGCACCAGTACTTCCGGAGCGGAGGCACCGGCCGTGATGCCAATACGCTCGACACCGTCGAACCAGCTCTTTTGCAGGTCTTCGGCGCCGTCGATCAGATAGGCCGGGGTGGCCATGCGTTCAGCCAGTTCACGCAGGCGATTGGAGTTGGAACTGTTCGGGCTGCCGACCACCAGCACCACGTCGCATTCGTCTGCCAACTGCTTGACGGCGTCCTGACGGTTTTGCGTGGCGTAGCAGATATCGTCCTTGCGCGGACCTCCGATGGCCGGGAACCGAGTACGCAGGGCGTCGATCACGCGACTGGTATCGTCCATGGATAGGGTGGTCTGGGTGACGAAGGCCAGTTTTTCAGGGTTGTTTACTTGCAACGCGGCGACGTCTTTCTCGTCCTCGACCAGATAGATCGCGCCACCATTGCTGCCATCGTACTGGCCCATGGTGCCTTCGACTTCCGGGTGACCGGCGTGGCCGATGAGGATGCATTCACGGCCGTCGCGGCTGTAGCGCGCGACTTCGATGTGTACCTTGGTCACCAGCGGGCAGGTAGCGTCGAACACCTTCAGGCCACGGCCAGCGGCTTCGGTGCGCACGGCCTGGGAAACGCCATGGGCGCTGAAGATCACGATCACGTCATCCGGCACCTGATCCAGCTCTTCGACGAAGATCGCCCCACGGGCGCGCAGGTCTTCGACGACGAATTTGTTGTGGACCACTTCGTGGCGCACGTAGATCGGCGGCCCGAAGACTTCCAGGGCGCGGTTGACGATTTCGATCGCCCGGTCCACACCGGCGCAGAAGCCACGGGGGTTGGCGAGTTTGATTTGCATGCTGTGCCTCGTGTCTTGCGCGCAAGAAATAGCGAAAACAGTGAAAAAACTACTGTGGGAGCGAGCCTGCTCGCGAAAGCGGTGCGTCAGTCAACATTGATGTTGAATGTGATGACGCCATCGCGAGCAGGCTCGCTCCCACAAGTTACAGCGCTTTGACGTTGAAGATCTCGACGTCAAAGGTCAAGGTTTTACCGGCCAGCGGGTGGTTGAAGTCGATGGTCACCTGAGCGTCATCGAATTCTTTCACCACACCGGGCAGCTCAGTATTGGCCGCATCGTTGAAGATCACCAGCAAGCCAGGCGACAGTTCCATATCCTTGAACTGCGAGCGCGGGATGATCTGCACATTTTGCGGGTTCGGTTGACCAAAAGCGTTTTCCGGCTCGATGGTCAGGGTGCGTTTGTCGCCGGCCTTAAAGCCGAACAGCGCTGCTTCGAAACCTGGCAACAGGTTGCCGTCGCCAACCTTGAAGGTCGCCGGGGCTTTGTCGAAGGTACTGTCGACGGTGTCGCCGTTCTCCAGACGCAATGCAAAGTGCAAGGTGACTTCCGTGTTCTGGCCGATGCGTTGCTCAGCCAATACCTGTTCAGTCATGAACGGTTTCTCCGGTCTTTTTACTTTTGAACATATCCAGTGCAAGCATCACGGCACCGACAGAAATTGCGCTGTCGGCAAAGTTGAACGCCGGGAAGTACCAGCGGTTCTGCCAATGCACCAGAATGAAATCGATCACATGGCCCAGGGCAATGCGGTCGTACAGGTTACCCAACGCGCCACCCAGCACCAGCGCCAAGGCGACTGCCAGCCAGGTTTCGTTGCGCCCCAGGCGCTTGAGCCAGATCACCAGCACCGCACTGACCACCACCGCGATCAGGGCGAACAGCCAGCGCTGCCAGCCCGAGCTGTCAGCCAGGAAACTGAACGCCGCGCCGGTGTTGTAGGCCAGGGTCCAGCTGAAGTAATCGGGGATTACCACGATTTGCTGGTACATGCTCAGCGAGCCTTCGAAGTAGAACTTGCTGGCCTGGTCGATGACCAGGACCAGCAAACTCAACCAGAGCCAGCTCAGCCGTCCGAAACGGCCAACGGCGTTAGGCATAGTGACGAACCTCGCCAGCGCCGCTGATGTTGTCTACGCAACGACCGCAGATTTCCGGATGCTCCGGGTTCACGCCGACGTCTTCACGGCAGTGCCAGCAACGGGCGCACTTGGCATGGCTCGACTTGACCACTTGCAGTTTCAAACCGCCGACTTCGGTGACCACGGCATCGCCCGGCGCCTGAACGAACGGCGCAACGGTAGCAGTCGAGGTAATCAACACGAAGCGCAGTTCGTTGCTCAGTTTGGCCAGATCGGCGCTCAGCGCGTCTTCGGCGAACAGCGTCACTTCGGCTTGCAGGTTGCCACCGACGGCCTTCGCCGCGCGCTGGATTTCCATTTCCTTGTTGACCGCCACCTTCACCGCCATGATCCGCTCCCAGTAGGCGCGGTCCAGTTCGAAGCCTTCCGGCAATTCGGTCAGGCCTTCGTACCAGGTGTTGAGCATCACAGACTCGTTACGCTCGCCCGGCAGGTACTGCCACAGCTCGTCGGCGGTGAACGCCAGGATCGGCGCGATCCAGCGCACCAGCGCTTCGCTGATGTGGTACAGCGCGGTTTGCGCCGAACGACGGGCCTTGCTGTTGGCGCCAGTGGTGTACTGACGGTCCTTGATGATATCGAGGTAGAAACCGCCCAGCTCCTGCACGCAGAAGTTGTGGATCTTGGAGTAGACGTTCCAGAAGCGGTATTCGCCGTAGTGCTCTTGCAGCTCGCGTTGCAGCAGCAGGGTGCGATCCACCGCCCAACGGTCCAGCGCCAGCATTTCTTCGGCCGGCAGGATGTCGGTGGCCGGGTTGAAACCGGTCAGGTTGGAAAGCAGGAAGCGCGCGGTGTTACGGATGCGCCGGTAGGCGTCCGCACTGCGTTGCAGGATCTGCTCGGAAACCGCCATTTCACCCGAATAGTCGGTAGAAGCGACCCACAGACGCATGATATCGGCACCCAGGGTGTCGTTGACCTTCTGCGGCGCGATGACGTTGCCCAAAGACTTGGACATTTTGCGACCGGACTCGTCAACGGTGAAACCGTGGGTCAGCAGCTCGCGGTACGGGGCGTGGTCGTCGATGGCGCAACCGGTCAGCAACGACGAGTGGAACCAGCCGCGGTGTTGGTCCGAACCTTCCAGGTACAGGTCGGCGCGTGGACCGGTCTCGTGGCCCATCGAGTGCGAGCCGCGCAGGACGTGCCAGTGCGTGGTGCCCGAGTCGAACCAGACGTCCAGGGTATCGCTGATCTTGTCGTACAGCGGCGCTTCTTCACCGAGCAACTCGGCGGCGTCCATCTTGAACCAGGCTTCGATGCCTTCGACTTCGACGCGCTGGGCGACGATTTCCATCAGCTCGACGGTGCGTGGGTGCAGCTCGCCGCTTTCCTTGTTCAGGAAGAACGGGATCGGCACGCCCCAGTTGCGCTGACGGGAGATGCACCAGTCAGGACGGTTGGCGATCATCGAGTGCAGCCGCGCCTGGCCCCAGGCCGGAACGAACTTGGTCTCTTCAATGGCTTTGATCGCCCGCTTGCGCAGGGTTTCGCCAGTCGCAGGCTCTTTGTCCATGCCGATGAACCACTGCGCGGTGGCGCGGTAGATCAGCGGAGTCTTGTGACGCCAGCAATGCATGTAGCTGTGTTCAATGGTTTCGGTGTGCAGCAGCGCGCCGACTTCCGACAGTTTGTCGACGATGGCCGGGTTGGCCTTCCAGATAAACTGGCCGCCGAAGAATTCCAGCGACGTCGCGTACACGCCGTTGCTTTGCACCGGATTGAGGATGTCGTCGTTGACCATGCCATAGGCTTTGCAGGTCACGAAGTCGTCTACACCGTAGGCTGGCGAGGAGTGAACCACGCCGGTGCCCGCGCCCAGTTCGACGTATTCGGCCAGGTAAACCGGCGACAGACGATCGTAGAACGGGTGACGGAAGTTAATCAGTTCCAGTTCTTTACCGGTGGTGGTCGCAATGACCGAACCTTCCAGGCTGTAGCGGGCAAGGCACGACTCGACCAGCTCTTCAGCCAGCACCAGCAGTTTGTCGCCGACGTCGACCAGGGCGTAGTTGAATTCCGGGTGAACGTTCAACGCCTGGTTGGCCGGGATGGTCCACGGGGTGGTGGTCCAGATCACGATCGAGGCGGGTTTGCCCAGAGACGGCAGACCGAACGCGGCAGCCAGTTTGGCTTCATCAGAGATCGGGAAGGCCACGTCGATGGTCGCGGATTTTTTGTTCTCGTACTCGACTTCCGCTTCAGCCAGGGCCGAACCGCAGTCAAAGCACCAGTTCACAGGCTTCAGGCCCTTGAACACGAAGCCACCCTTGACGATTTCCGCCAGGGCGCGGATTTCACCGGCCTCGTTTTTGAAGTCCATGGTCTTGTACGGGTTGGCGAAGTCGCCCAACACGCCCAGACGAATGAATTCGGACTTCTGACCTTCGATTTGCTCGGTGGCGTAGGCACGGCACAGTTCGCGGGTCTTGTCCGCGCCCAGGTTCTTGCCGTGGGTCACTTCGACTTTGTGCTCGATCGGCAGACCGTGGCAGTCCCAGCCCGGAACATAAGGCGCGTCGAAACCCGACAGGGTTTTCGAGCGGATAATCATGTCCTTGAGAATCTTGTTCAGCGCATGACCGATGTGAATCGTGCCGTTGGCGTACGGAGGACCGTCGTGAAGTACGAACTTCGGACGATCCTTGCCAATCTCGCGCAACTTACCGTACAGGCCAATGCTGTCCCAGCGCTGCAGAATCTGCGGTTCGCGCTGAGGCAGGCCGGCCTTCATTGGGAAGGCGGTGTCCGGAAGGTTTAGCGTGGCTTTATAGTCGGTCATTTAAGGCTCTTCATTAGCGATTGGCGCTAGGTGCGACAGGGCACGGGCGGCGGCGACATCCGCATTGATCGCCGTCTTAAGCGCCTCCAGAGAGGCGAAACGCTGCTCTTCACGCAGCTTGTGGTGGAAAACCACCGTCAAACGCCGGTCATACAGATCGCCGGCAAAATCTAAAAGATGTACTTCCAGGTGGGCTTTGCCATCACCTTGGACCGTTGGCCGCACGCCGATATTGGCGACGCCTGGCCAGGTCTTGCCGTCGATGTCGACGTTGACCAGATAAACCCCGGACAGCGGCACACGACGACGCTTGAGTTGTATGTTGGCGGTCGGCGTACCGAGCTGGCGCGCCAGCTTCTGGCCGTGCAGGACTCGCCCGGCAATCCGGTACGGACGACCGAGTAGCCGCTCGGCCAAGGCAAAATCTGCAGCGGCCAGGGCGTTACGCACCTGAGTGCTGCTGACACGAATGCCGTCCAGCTCGACGGTCTGCGCCGCTTCGACGGTAAACCCCTGAAGGACGCCAGCCTGCTGCAGGAAATCGAAATCCCCTAGCCGGTCGCAGCCGAAACGGAAATCGTCGCCGACTTCCAGATGCTGTACGCCGAGGCCGTCCACCAGAATAGTATCGACGAATTCGCTGGCGCTGAGTTTGCTCAGGCGCTGATTGAAAGCCAGGCACAGCACCCGGTCGACACCTTCCATGGCCAGCAGCTGCAGTTTGTCCCGCAGGCGGGCCAGACGGGCCGGGGCGGTGTCCGGGGCGAAGAATTCTCGCGGCTGCGGCTCAAAAATCACCACGCAGCTGGGCACGCCCAACTCGAGCGCACGCTCACGCAGCCGGGCCAGGATAGCCTGGTGACCACGGTGAACACCGTCAAAGTTGCCAATAGTGGCGACACAGCCCCGATGCTGGGGGCGCAGGTTGTGGAGGCCTCGAACCAGCTGCATAACGCGCTTCTTGCTCATAAAGTGGTCGATTATAACCACACCCGGCGGCCGACGACAGGCAACACCGTAACCCAAAGTGATCGAGCCGACAAAACCGCCGGCTCGCCCGTGTTTATCGAGACAAAAGCCTCAGCTCAGCGCTTTGCGATTGAAGTCGCGCAAACGGAAGCCCATCAACAGCAACATGCCGAAATAGACCACCACGCCGGCGATTACCAATGCACCCAGTCGAAGTAAACGCTCCAGCATATGCCCTTCCGCCCAAGCCGGCATAAAGTGCATTGCACCCAGCAATACCGCGGACATCACCGCCACCGCCACCAGCAGTTTGAGCCCGAACTTTGCCCAGCCCGGTTGCGGCTGATACATCTGCTGCTTGCGCAGCTGATAGAACAACAGCCCGGCATTGATGCAGGCGCCCGCGCTGATGGCCAGGGCCAGACCGGCATGAGCCAGCGGACCGATCAGTACCAGGTTGAACAGCTGAGTAACGATCAGGGTGAAAATCGCGATTTTTACCGGGGTCCGGATGTTTTGTTGCGCATAAAAGCCCGGCGCCAACACTTTGATCACGATAATCCCCAGCAAACCGACGGAATAGGCAATCAGCGCGCGCTGGGTCATGGCCGCATCGAAAGCGCTGAACTGACCGTACTGGAACAGCGAAACCGTTAGCGGCTCAGCCAGAATCCCCAGCGCCAGGGCGCACGGCAACACCAGCATGAAGCACAGGCGCAGCCCCCAATCGAGGATCCGCGAGTATTCGTGGCGATCCTGGCTGGCATAGGTCCTGGCCAGCGTCGGCAGCAGAATCGTGCCCAGAGCCACACCCAGCACGCCGGATGGCAATTCCATCAGGCGATCGGCGTAATACATCCAGGAAACGGAACCGGCCACCAAAAACGAAGCAAATATAGTGTTGATGATCAGCGAAATCTGGCTCACCGAAACGCCGATGATCGCTGGCAGCATCTGCTTCATGACCCGCCAGACGCCGCTATCGCGCAGATTCAGGCGCGGCAGCACCAGCATGCCGATTTTCTTCAGGTGCGGCAGCTGAAACAGCAATTGCGCCAGACCGCCCACCAGAACGGCCCAGCCCAGCGCCATTACCGGCGGATCGAAATACGGCGTCAGGAACACCGCAAAAATGATCATGCTGACATTGAGCAGGGTCGGCACGAAGGCTGGCACCGAGAAGCGATTCCAGGTATTGAGGATCGCTCCGGCCAATGAAGACAGGGAGATCAGCAATATATAAGGAAAAGTGACCCGTAGCAGATCGGTGGTCAGCTCGAATTTTTCCGGGGTCGTGACGAAACCCGGTGCCGTGGCCCAGATGACCCAAGGCGCGGCGAGCATGCCCAGCGCAGTGACCAGCGCCAGCACCAGCGTCAGCAGGCCCGAGACATAAGCAATGAAGGTTCGCGTCGCCTCCTCGCCCTGCTGACTTTTGTATTCGGCGAGAATCGGCACGAAGGCCTGGGAAAATGCTCCCTCGGCGAAGATCCGCCGCAGCAGATTGGGCAGTTTGAAGGCGATAAAGAAGGCGTCGGTCGCCATTCCCGCACCAAATGCGCGAGCGATAAGGGTGTCGCGAACAAACCCCAAAACCCGGGAGAGCATCGTGATAGAGCTGACAGCGGCCAACGATTTGAGCAGATTCATTGAAAGAGTTTTTGCCTGTCGATAAACAGCAGGCGAACAACGCGCCCACTTATGCGATACTCCGCGCCGCAACAGCACAGAGCCAAAGCTCGCGAGTTTACAGGTCGCACGCCGGAAAGAAATATCCCGACGTTCTATACCTGCCACTTAGCGGATCGTTTCAACCGCCCTTGACAAGACATCAACTCATCGGCATGATTCGCGGCCTATTTTGTTTGCTATTTCCTAAAAAGTCTTTCGAGGAGCTCGACGGTGGCCAACACACCTTCCGCCAAAAAACGTGCAAAACAGGCTGAGAAGCGTCGCAGCCACAACGCCAGCCTGCGTTCCATGGTTCGTACCTACATCAAGAATGTAGTTAAAGCCATCGACGCAAAAGACGCTGAAAAAGCTCAAGCTGCTTACGTTCTGGCTGTGCCAGTTATCGACCGTATGGCCGATAAAGGCATCATCCACAAGAACAAAGCTGCTCGTCATAAGAGCCGCCTGAATGGCCACGTAAAGGCCCTGAACGTTGCCGCTGCTGCCTAAGCGACACGCTCATTAAAAAACCGACCTCAGGGTCGGTTTTTTATTGCCTGCGATTTGGCAAACGCCACACAAAAAAATGTGTGCGGGCTTGCTCGCGAAGGCGGCGCAACAGTCAGCATAGGCGCTGAATGTCAGTCAGTCTTCGCGAGCAAGCCCGCTCCCACATTTGGATCTTCGCTAGCTTATTGGGCGTGCGCCCACGGCAGAATCGGAATCGCCGTCACCGCATTCTGCGGACTGCCCTCGATCAAACGATCGCTATAAACCAGGTACACCAGCGTATTACGCTTCTTGTCGAGGAATCGCACCACCTGCATGGTCTTGAACACCAAGGACGTGCGCTCCTTGAACACCTCCTCGCCATCCTTGAGCTCACCTTTGAAGTTGATCGGCCCGACCTGACGACACGCAATAGATGCTTCTGCGCGATCCTCGGCCAGACCCAACCCACCCTTTACGCCGCCGGTCTTGGCGCGCGACAGGTAGCAAGTCACGCCATCCACCTTCGGATCATCAAACGCTTCGACAACGATACGGTCGTTCGGACCAACAAATTTGAACACCGTCGACACCTGGCCAATTTCATCGGCCGAGGCCAACAGCGGCATCGCCAACAACAAGCCCAACAATCCTTTTGCCACACGCATTCAGGTATTCCTTCAGACCAGAATCAGGTTATCGCGGTGAACCAGTTCCGGCTCCGCCATGTAACCCAGCAGACCGACAATCGCCTCAGACGACTGACCGATGATTTTTTGTGCTTCCAGAGCGCTGTAGTTAGCCAGGCCACGGGCGATTTCACGACCGTCCGGCGCCACGCAGACCACCATTTCGCCACGACGGAAACTGCCCTGGACCAGTTTGACACCCACCGGCAGCAAACTTTTGTTGCCTTGAGACAACGCCGTCACCGCCCCCGCATCCAGCACCAGCGTTCCGCGGGTTTGCAGATGCCCGGCCAGCCATTGCTTGCGTGCCGCCAGCATGCCGCGCTCAGGTGACAGCAAGGTGCCGATGCGCTCGCCCGCCTTGAGACGATCCAGCACTCGCTCAATGCGCCCACCGACAATGATGGTGTGCGCACCGGAACGCGCCGCCAGACGCGCAGCGCGCAACTTGGTCTGCATACCGCCACGACCCAGCGCACCGCCAGTGCTGCCAGCCACCGCATCCAGTGCCGGATCATCGGCACGCGCCTCGTAAATCAGCTTGGCGTCGGGATTGTTGCGCGGATCGGCATCGAACATGCCATCGCGATCGGTGAGGATCACCAGCAAATCGGCTTCGACCAGGTTCGCCACCAGCGCCGCCAACGTGTCGTTGTCGCCGAAACGGATTTCGTCAGTGACCACGGTGTCGTTCTCGTTGATCACCGGGATCACCTTGAGCTCGACCAGCGCGCGCAGCGTACTGCGAGCGTTCAGGTAGCGCTTGCGGTCGGACAAATCGTCGTGAGTCAGGAGAATCTGCGCGGTATGCCGGCCATGCTCGGCAAAGCTCGACTCCCAGGCTTGCACCAACCCCATCTGACCGATGGCGGCAGCGGCCTGCAACTCGTGCATTGCACTGGGTCGTACAGTCCAGCCCAGACGGCTCATACCCGCCGCCACTGCCCCGGAGGACACCAGTACTAGCTCAACACCCGCCTCGTGCAGGGCAACCATCTGCTCGACCCAGACACCCATTGCCGCGCGATCCAGGCCTTTGCCGTCCGCCGTCAGCAAAGCGCTGCCGATCTTCACGACCCAACGCTGCGCACCTGTCACCTTGCTCCGCATCATCTTCAACCTTAGCTTGAGGACAGCACGACCCAGCGCTGCCCGTAACGTTATTCGTGACTACCGATTTCCAGATACTAAAACGCCGCTCTAGTGAGCGGCGCTTAAGTTTATCGCAACGAATCAGTCACGCACGTAAATGATTTCCGGACCGTCTTCGTCATCCACATCTTCTTCGTCCCAATCATCTTCACCGATGTCATGGACCGACTTCACGCCACTGCGACGCAGGGCACGCTGATCGTCCAGCGCCTGCAACTGGGCGCGCGCCTCATCTTCGATGCGCTGATCGAGCTCGGCCAACTCTTCCTTGTAGGCCGGGTCGTTAGCCAGACGATCGGCACGATCTTCCAGGTAACGCATGATGTCATGGCAAAGACGCTCAGTGCCTTGCTTGGCGATTGCGGAGATCACGTAGACCGGACCGGTCCACTCCAGACGATCAACGATTTCCTTGACGCGAGCATCGTGCTCTTCTTCAAGGATCTGGTCGCACTTGTTCAGCACCAGCCAGCGATCACGCTCAGCCAGGGACGGGCTGAACTTGGTCAGCTCACTGACGATTACTTCGGCGGCATCCGGAGCACTGGTGTCATCCAGCGGCGCCATGTCGACGAGGTGCAGCAGCAGACGGGTACGCGACAAGTGCTTGAGGAAACGAATCCCCAGGCCCGCGCCGTCGGAAGCACCTTCGATCAGACCCGGAATGTCCGCCACCACGAAGCTCTTCCAGCGATCGACGCTGACCACACCCAGGTTCGGCACCAGAGTGGTGAACGGGTAGTCGGCGACTTTCGGCTTGGCGGCCGATACCGAGCGAATGAAGGTACTTTTGCCAGCGTTCGGCAAACCAAGCAGACCGACGTCCGCCAACACCTTCATCTCCAGCTTCAGGTCGCGCTGCTCACCCGGCTTGCCCGGCGTGGTCTGGCGCGGTGCCCGGTTGGTGCTGGATTTGAAACGAGTATTACCCAGACCGTGCCAGCCGCCGTGAGCCACCAGCAGACGCTGGCCGGCCTTGGTCAGGTCGCCGATCACTTCCTGAGTCGCGGAATCGATGACAGTAGTGCCGACCGGAACGCGCAGCACCAGCTCCTCACCTTTCTTGCCGGTGCAGTCAGTGCTGCCGCCGTTGGAACCACGCTCGGCATCGAAGTGCCGGGTGTAACGGTAGTCCACCAGGGTGTTGAGGTTTTCGTCGGCGACCATGTAGACCGAGCCGCCATCACCACCGTCACCGCCGTTCGGGCCACCGTTTTCAATGAATTTTTCGCGACGGAAGCTCATGCAACCGTTGCCGCCGTCCCCGGCCTTTACTCGAATCGATACTTCATCAACAAACTTCATAACAAAACGCCTCTCGCCATACGGACGAGCCGAAAAAACCTAGACATAAGACTCTTGCAAAAATGAGCGCAGCGACCTCAATCAACGACCGCCAATACAGCGCTGGAGCCCATCACAAACAGCTTTGCAAGAGACTCACCCCACAAACGAAAAAGCCCCGTCGCAAGACAGGGCTTTTCCAGCAACTACGTAATTATGCCGCGACGACGTCAGTCTTCGGGACAATGCTTACGTAACGACGACCGAAGGCGCCTTTTACTTCGAACTTGATCACGCCGTCGATTTTAGCGAACAGAGTGTGATCTTTGCCCATGCCAACGCCGTAGCCAGCGTGGAATTGGGTGCCGCGCTGACGCACGATGATGTTGCCCGGAATGATAACCTGGCCGCCATACATCTTCACGCCAAGGCGTTTGGCTTCTGAGTCGCGACCGTTACGGGTACTACCACCAGCTTTTTTGTGTGCCATGAGTTCAATTCTCCTAGTGAGGAATTAGGCTGAAATTAAGCCTGAATACCGGTGATTTTGATCTCGGTGTACCACTGGCGGTGGCCCATACGCTTCATGTGGTGCTTACGGCGACGGAACTTGATGATGCGGACTTTATCGTGACGACCTTGGGAGATCACTTCAGCCACAACGGTAGCGCCAGGAACAACTGGAGCGCCGATATTCACGTCGTCGCCATTGGCAACCAACAGAACGCGATCAAAAGTAACGGATTCGCCGGTAGCGATTTCCAGTTTTTCGATCTTCAGGTATTCACCTGGAGCAACTTTGTACTGCTTGCCACCAGTAACGATTACTGCATAAGACATGGTATTTCTCCGATAATCCTGCTCACCCAGCTCTTTATAAGAAGAGGTATTGGCTGGCATGGCTGCATAAGGCTGGAAGGCCTGTTTGCAATTGCGTAAGGCAGGTGCTGCCCAGGAAGTTCAGGGTGCGCGATTGTACGCAAGCTGCCGGGGCGATGCAAGAGGCTGTCCATCGTGCCTTGACAGGCCCGGACGTGGGTCCTAGCATGCCGCGCAACCCTTCTGGAGCAACTGTCGCTGATGCAACCCCAAGCTTTCTACCGCGCGGTGGCGGACGATTTTAGCGCCGTCGACGGCATCATCAAGAAACAGCTGACTTCCCGAGTGCCGCTGGTATCGAAAATCGGCGACTACATTACCTCGGCTGGCGGTAAACGCCTGCGCCCGTTGCTCGTGCTGCTGTGCGGCAAGGCACTCGGTCGCGAAGGTGATGACCTGCGCCTGTTGGCTGCGACCATCGAGTTCCTGCACACCGCCACCCTGCTGCACGACGACGTCGTCGACATGTCCGGCATGCGCCGAGGCCGCTCGACCGCCAACGCCATGTGGGGCAACGCACCGAGCGTGCTGGTGGGCGACTTCCTGTATTCGCGTTCTTTCGAAATGATGGTCGAACTGGGCTCCATGCCGGTGATGAAAATCCTTTCGCAAGCCACGCGCATCATCGCTGAAGGCGAAGTGTTGCAGCTGTCGAAGGTCCGCGACGCCAGCACCACCGAAGAAACCTACATGGAAGTCATCCGCGGCAAAACCGCGATGCTCTTCGAAGCCTCGACTCACAGTGCCGCGGCCCTGGCCGGTGCCTCGCCGGAACAGAGCGAAGCGCTGCGCACCTTTGGCGATCACCTGGGGGTAGCCTTCCAATTGGTGGACGACCTGCTGGATTACCGCGGCGACGCCGAAACCCTGGGCAAGAACGTCGGCGACGATCTGGCCGAAGGCAAACCGACTCTGCCGCTGATCTACACCATGCGCGAAGGCACTCCGGAGCAGGCCGCACTGGTTCGTCAGGCGATCCAGAAAGGTGGTATCGAAGATCTGGAACGCATTCGCGAGGCCGTTGAAGCTTCCGGCTCGCTGGACTACACCGCGCAACTGGCCCGCGACTACGTGGCCCGTGCGATCAAGTGCCTCGACGCCCTGCCCGCCAGCGAATACCGCGATGCATTGGTGGAATTGAGCGAGTTTGCGGTCGCCCGCACGCACTAACTTGTGGCGAGGGGGCTTGCCCCCGTTCGGCTGCGAAGCAGTCGTAAACCCATTGCATGCGGTTTATCTTTGAAATACAGGGCCGCTTCGCAACCCAACGGGGGCAAGCCCCCTCGCCACGGGTCGCCCCCACAGGTCTATCAGCGTCCTGCCCGCTCCCGCCTAAAACCCTATATAATGTGCGCTTTTTAGCCATCCTGAATCCAAGGAGCTTTAGTGAGCACGTTGCCACCCTGCCCGAAATGCAATTCCGAATACACCTACGAAGACGGCGCACAGCTGATCTGCCCGGAGTGCGCCCACGAGTGGTCCGCCAGTGGCGAAGCCGAAGTGGCCTCCGATGACACCGTGAAAAAGGATTCGGTCGGCAATGTCCTGCAGGACGGCGATACCATCACCGTGATCAAGGACCTCAAGGTCAAAGGCACGTCGCTGGTGGTCAAGGTCGGTACCAAGGTCAAGAACATCCGCCTGTGCGACGGCGACCACGACATCGACTGCAAGATCGATGGCATTGGTCCGATGAAACTCAAATCCGAGTTCGTCAGAAAAGTCTGAATCTGCTGTATTCCATCCCGCGCCCGGCGTGGGATGGTGCTTTGCCCTTCCCCGCATCACCCAGCATTCCCGCGCAGTAGCCAAACGCCAGTCGTTTTGATGCTCAGCAATTTCCCTGCAGAAAAAAACACAAACCGCCAATAGACCCTTGCTATTTGATGAATAAGAATTATTCTCATTGAAACCCATCAATGGAGATGAGACCCATGACTTATTTGATCGATGCCTGGCTGGACCGCCCACACCCCTACCTCAGGATCCTGCATCGGGAAACCGGGGAAGTCTGTGCGGTGCTTGAAGAAGAAGCCTTGAACGAGCTACAGGATCAGGGTGATCTGGACGTCAACGGCTTAAGTTCCAGCGAGCCGGTGGTGCTCAAGGAACTGGTACGCAATCTGTTTCTGTTCTGCTATGCCCGGGCATTGCGCCCGACCAACGATCTGAACCATAAGATCGAACTATGAGACAACGCAAAAAACTGTGGGAGCGAGCCTGCTCGCGATGGCATCACCTCGGTTTCACAGAAAAACCGAGTTGACTGCATCGCGAGCAGGCTCGCTCCCACATTAGCCCGTCATAACGACAGGCCGGGCATTACAGAACGTCGAGCAGTTCGACGTCGAATACCAGTACGCTGTGCGGCGGAATGCTGCCAACGCCTTGAGCGCCGTAAGCCAGTTCGCTCGGCACGTACAGACGCCATTTGCTGCCGGCGTTCATCAGTTGCAGGGCTTCGGTCCAGCCAGCGATGACGCCGCCAACCGGGAATTCTGCAGGCTGACCGCGATCGTAGGAGCTGTCGAACACAGTGCCGTCGATCAGGGTGCCGTGGTAGTGAGTACGCACTTGATCTTCACGGGTTGGCTTGGCGCCTTCACCTTGAGTCAGCACTTCGAATTGCAGGCCGGAAGCCAGAGTGGTGATGCCTTCGCGCTTGGCGTTTTCAGCCAGGAAAGCCAGGCCTTCGCCAGCAGCGGCTTCAGCCTTGGCTGCAGCTTCGGCTTGCATGATTTCGCGGATCACCTTGAAGCTGGCAGACATTTCTTCCTGACCCACACGGCTTGGCTTGCCGGCGAACGCGTCGGTCAGACCAGCCAGGATCGCGTCCAGGCTAACGCCCGGTGGCGGGTTGTCACGCAGCTGGTCGCCCAACTGACGGCCAATGCCGTAGCTGACGCGGGTTTCGTCGGTGGACAGATTTACTTCGGACATGACACTGCTCCGCTGTGCGGACGGCCCTGGAACTTGCCGTGCGTGCACAGCGCGTCCCGGAACGCGCCCGGAATCAAAAGGGCGAGCAGACTAGCACAGATGCCGTCGTTGATGAGCGGCGCCAGCGCTGTCACACAGAACGGAAGGTGATCGGTACTTTCAGGCTTTCCTCGGTGCTGGCACCGCACATTTCGTCATGGACCGACGCATGCATAACGTTGAACGACAACTTGGGAAAGGCATGAAGCATGTCACGCGCATGCTCGACCGAGCGCAGATGCATTATTTCGCCGTGGGTATCGCGCAATGGATACGCCGAACCATGCATACGAGCCTCCAGCACGTAGATCACGCCATCTACCGAGATCAGGTTCAGCTCATCGACCTTTCCGGCGATGGCATACGCATTCAACTCTTGCAGGTTCATGAACGCACCTCACGCAGTGGCGAGCCAGGATCTCTACATGGATATGCCTCGACGGGCCAAAGTACAAGCTACAAGCGACACCGCCCGTCTGTTTTGGCAACTCTGTGGGAGCGTGGCTTGCCCGCGAAGAGGTCGTGTCAGTCGACATAAGTGTTTGTCTGTTACGCCGCCTTCGCGGGCAAGCCTCGCTCCTACAAGTGCTATGCAGATCAGTGCTTGGTCAGCTTGTCCAGATAGCCCATGGCAAACGCCGACACCACGAAGGTCATGTGAATGACCACGTACCACTTCAAATGCTCGGGATCGACGTTCTTGGCGTCCATGAAGATCCGTAGTAGGTGGATCGACGAAATCGCCACGATGGAAGCCGCGACCTTCATCTTCAACGAAGACGAATCCATGGTACCCAGCCAGTTGAGCTTTTCCTTGCTGTCGTCGATATCCAGCTGAGAAACGAAGTTCTCGTAACCGGAGATCATCACCATCACCAGCAAGCCGCCCACCAGCGCCATGTCGATCAGCGACAGCAGGACCAGAATCAGATCCGACTCGGCCATCGAGAACACGTTAGGAATGACGTGGAAGACTTCCTGGAAGAATTTCAGTGCCAACGCCAGCAAGCCCAGAGACAAACCGAAATAGATCGGCGCCAGTAACCAGCGGGAGGCGTACATTGCATTTTCGATAAAGCGTTCCATTGAATCTCACACAAGGGGCTGGAAATGGCGGCGAGTATAACAGCCACCTGTTACACCCAGAAACCGCCGGAAAATCCGCAACCTGCGTGTGTGTGACAAAGTTTTTCTGCTAGTGTCCAGATCATTGAACGGTCAGCGACGTCGGACAGGAAGACTGGAAATGGATGTGCGATTGCCTTTAACGAGTGCCGGACTTTGCCTCACGTTACTGCTGGGTGGTTGTTCACCCAGCGATGAGAAACGTCAGGTCAGCCTCGAAGAAAAGATCGCACAGTTCGAACAATCCCTGGAGGCGATTGAGGACCCCAAGCTCAAGGATGCCGTGGCCGAGTTAGGCGGTTCGCTGTTATTACTCGAGCGCGCGCAACTGAAGCTCGACACCAAACCAGTAGTCACCGAATACGGCGAAGACGCCCTCGCCGTGCTCAAGCACTACCCCACACCCCAGGAGCTGGTCGACACCTACATCAACGGTCTGTTTGTACTGCACAAGGAGTCCAGCTCGGATTACCTGACCGACCTGCAGCCGGTATTCCCCTTCAACTTCAACATTCCGGGCGCGTTCCTTTTTCCTCATGGCCTGGAATGGCAATCGGTGACCCTGAGCAACAAGCGCGTCATCCCGTTCCAGCCGGAATGGTCGGAAACCGATCCCGGCATTCAGCTGAGCCCGTCGAGCTCCAACCTGACCAACCCCGATGATTTGACGGTGACCTACCCCTTCATCGAAGGCCTGGATGTGGATAAGACGAGCCAACCACAACCGGTGAGCCTGCAAGGCAAGGTGGAAGTCATCGCCCCGCGCCGGCTCTACAACTTCGACCTGACGAAAAAGGACGTCGGCCAGACTCGCACTATCGACAATCTCAACGTCACCTTATTGAAACTGGGCAATAACTACGCCGAAATCGAATTCAATAACAGCGCGCCGCTGGCCCCCGAGGTACGCGACATATCACTCAACCCATTGATCGTTCAGGCCAGGGACGCCACCGGGCAATTCATCTCTCGCTCAGGGGCGATCAACGAAACCGCCGCGCAAATTGCGTTTTATCAAAAACAACTGACACAGATGCAACAGCAGAAGGCCTGGAGCGAAGCGTTCGAAAAACAGCTCGATGACGAGCAGCGTGCGTTTGAAAAGCAACAAACCCGGCATTACACCAAGGTCTACTTCAACGGGCCGATCGACACCGTCGAAGTCAGCCTGCTGGACTTCTCGGCGGTTACGGTGACCCACAAGGACCTGAACCTGCCGATACGCCGCTTCGACCCGCACACTACGGAAAAAACCATCCAGCCACTGACCTTGCCGGTGGTGGTGTATGACGACCAGGCCGCGACCTGGCTCAAAGGCGCAACGCTGGGCGAGGAACAACTGAAAAAAAGCATCAGCATCAGTCAGTCGGTGGATGACCCGAGTGCCGCGCGCATCGAATTCGATCACCCCAGAAGCTTCAATGACGAACTGCTCGGCACCTCTTTCAATCCCGGCGAAAGCCCGGTGACGTTCTTTACCCAAGACCGCAACGGCCAGCGCGATGGGCCGATAGAGCTGCCGCCGGAGGCGTATCAGGTCGATCCGATACGCGGCGCCATCACCTATGATCTGAACCTGTTTCCGGAAACACCGGCCTACGCCGTGGGCTCCATGCCGCAGTTCCTGGCGACTGTCGACCAGCAAATGTACGACGCTCGCCAATTGCCCAAAGGCCTTGAGCTCAAAGGGAATGCGTTGGTGGTGGATTTGAAGCTGTTTCCAGCCCAGGACTGGCGTTTTTTCGCCAAGGACGACAGTGGCAACTATTTGAAGGAGATTCTTTCGGTCAGTCACGACGCCAGCGCGCAAGGCCCGGCGTTATTTGCAGTGCATTACTTCTATGGCCAGCCCACACGTCTGGAAACTTATCAGCGAACCAACCTCACCACTGTGCAATATGGGTTCGAGGTCAAACTCGACAAGGCTGAGCCAGGCAACCTTGATCAATAGTCTGTTCAGTGCTCGGGTCGAAACTCGGGACCGCTAAGGTTGCGGTAACGACCGCCATTGATCTCTCGCAACTGGGCTTGCAGATGCAGGCACCAGATTTGCGGGTCGTCGGCCAGCTCGTAGCCATGCAAGGTCAGACTTTCAACAATAGTGTCGAGGATCGATTCAGCCACGACAGGCCCACGAAACGGGCCTTGGGCTTTGATGGCAGAAGGCTGCTCGCCGGCCATTCCGGCGGCGAAGAGTAAGGTCCACATGCCCGTATCTCCCGCCAGCGGGCGGATAGCACATTCGATACGGGTCACAAGACCCAGGCATTGACGGGTGAGGCAGAGGTTGCGCGACATGGCGGCGACCCTCGGTAGATCCGGTCTTCAGCCTCCACGGGAAGGCTGTCTCGATCCAGTGATTACTGTCGATATCCTTGAGCAGATAATAGAAGAAAAGTCTGGTTCGCACGCGAACCAAGACCAGAAGGTGCCGAGTGGTCACTGTGTGAATATTGACGCCAGAATTGTGGCGAATGGGCTTACCCCCGTTGGGCCGCGAAGCGGCCCTTAAAGCGGCTGAAGCGGTTTATCAGAAAGACCGTATCAGTCGATTTTACGACTGCTTCGCAGCCGAACGGAGGCAAGCCCCCTCGCCACAGAGAGCTTGCTTCTTTTGGTCGACTATTCAGGCCGGTTTGATTTCCAGCATTGCTTCCTGCGCCAACTCCTTTTCGGCTTCCTTGAGATCTTCCTCGCTGATCATTTCCGCGATCACCCGCAAGCGTTCCACTACCCGCGCATTGATGCTGCCTTCAGGGAATTCGCCATTCTCATTCGGCGCACCGGCCGGCTCGCCGACCAACAGGCTCAGGGCCTCGTCGGCCTGGCGCACTGCGTAGACATGGAACTGCCCCGCCCGCACCGCCGCCAGTACCTTCTCGTCGAGCATTAGCGTGGCGACGTTGGCCTGAGGAATGATCGCCCCTTGCTCCCCCGTCAGACCACGGGCTTCGCAGAGTCGGAAGAAACCTTCGATCTTCTCGTTGACCCCACCCACCGCCTGCACTTCACCGAACTGGTTGATCGAACCGGTAATCGCAAAGCACTGCTTGAGCGGGGTCTTCGACAAGGCCGAGATCAGCGTGCACGCCTCACCCAGAGACGCGCTGTCACCGTCGACATAACCGTAGGACTGCTCCAGGGCGATGCTCGCGGAAATCGCCAGCGGGAATTCCTGGGCATAACGGCTGCCCAGATACCCGGTGAGGATCATCACGCCTTTGGAGTGGATCGGCTGGCCGAGGTTGACCTCGCGCTCGATGTCGACGATGCCGCTACCACCTGGATAAACCGTGGCGGAAATCCGCGCCGGTATCCCGAAGGCCGAATCACCGACTTCCAATACCGTCAGCCCGTTGCACTTGCCGACAGCTGCGCCATCGGTGTCGATCAGAATGATCCCGGCCAGCATGTCATCGAGAATCCGTGCCGAAACGCGCCCGGTGCGGGTCGCCTTGGCCTTGAGCGCACGCTCGATGTGTCCGGCGTCGGTCATGTCGTCACCCGCCAGATCGCGAATGAAATCCGCCTCGCTGACCAGTTGGAACAAATCGCCGATCCGCGCCGACAGACGCCCCTGATGTTCTGCCAGACGCGCGCTGTAAGTCGCTAGACGCGCCACCGCATCGGCGGTCAGCGGCGCCATGCCTTCCTCGGACGTACGGGTTTTGAGCAACTGGGCGAACTGCTCCAGACTCTCGTCGACCATCGGGATGTCTTCATCAAAATCCACCAGGACACGGAACATCTCCTGGAAGTCCGGATCGAGGTCTTGCAACGTGTAGTAGAGCTGCCGGGCACCGATGATGACGACTTTGACCTGCAACGGAATGTGTTGCGGTGACAGCGTCACGGTGGCCAGACGGCCCAACTCACCCAGCGGCGATTCCATTTTCAGCTTGCGCGATTGCAAGGCGCGCTTGAGCGCATCCCACACGAACGGTTCACTGAGCATTTTTTCCGCTTCGAGGATCAGGAAACCGCCGTTGGCCCGGTGCAACGCACCCGGTCGCAGCTGTCGATAGGTGGTGTAGAGCGCGCCCTGATCGGTGCTGTATTCGATGCGGCCGAACAGGTTGTCGTAGGTCGGGTGCGGCTCGAACACCACGGGCGCGCCGCCGTTGGCCGGATGACCGACCACCAGACTCGGGGCGTATTGCTCTTCGAGCATTTTACGGGCGATGGCGTCGGTCTTGCCGTCGTCCACCAGTTGCTCGACCACCGTCTTGAGCAGGTAAACCTGCATCGCTTGCAGGTAACCGCAAACGCCTGCGTTTTCCGCGTACTTTTCCGACAGCGGCGCGAGCAATGGCTGCAAGGCCAGGGTGATGGTTTCTTCGTTGAGCTGACGCAGTTGATTGCTCGACTCGCGCTTCCATTGCGGCAGGCTGGCGAGTTCTTCGTTCAGCCGCTCTTCCAGCCCGGAAATGTCGTCATGAAAGCGTTCGCGCTCGGCTTCCGGCAACTGGGCGAACTCAGCCTCATCCAGCGCCTTGCCTTCGCTCATCGGGGTGAAGGCGATGTTGCTGCTGTCGCGGTAGAGCGCAACCTCTTTCTCCAGCGCCAGACGCTCGATCACATCCAGTGCACGGTCATAACGCTGGTTGAAAGCGCGGTCGATGGCGCTTTTCTTCTGCTGATAGGACGGGTGCTCGAACACGGCCGGAAAGGTCGCCAGCAGGTTGTCGATCAAACCGTTGATGTCACCGATGAAAGCACCGGCGGTGCCCGACGGCAACTCCAACGCACGAGGCTCGCGCGGTTCATCGAAATTATTGACGTAGACCCAGTCCGCCGGGGTCTGCAGGCGTTTGCCTTCGGCCTTGAGGTAGCGTTTGACGAACGAAAACCGGCCGGTGCCGGGCTCACCCATGACAAATACGTTGTAACCGGGGCGTGGCATGGCCACACCGAACTGCAAGGCTTCGACCGCGCGCTCCTGGCCAAGCACACCGCGGAAGGGCTCCAGATCATTGGTGGTAGAGAAGCTGAACTGTTCAGCGGAAAACGGACGGGTCAGCGCTTCAGGCGCTAGACGCAAGCTGGCAGCAACAGGATCAGGCATCGGGCTTCCTTACATCAGGCGGGGCAGATAGCGGCATTCTGGCGCTGCCCGTACCTCACTGGCAAGGCGCGCCTCAAGCCAAAGCTCAGACAAACCCTCCGCCTGGGGCCGAGCTGCTCAAAATCAGGGTTTTTCAACGAATGTTTCGCAAAAAGTAACGGAACCCCCGGAACGTGCCTAAACTCCAAACTGCGCGGCTGGAACGAATAACCGGCCCACTGGCACCATTAGGGGCCAGCACCCTGTCCATTGGTATGCACACAAAGAGAACATAGCTATGAAACGGATTCTTCTCGGTACTCTCTTCACCGCTGTATCCCTCAACGCCATGGCACAGGCGCCAGGCGGTCCGGACTGTGGTTGGGGCAACCTGCTGTTCGAAGGTCAGCGTGGCACCCCGGCACACTTCCTGGCATCCACCACCAACGGCACTTCCGGTAATGCAACGTTCGGTATGACCTCCGGCACCAACGGTTGCTCGACCAACGCGTCGCTGACCTATGGCGGCAAATCCTGGATCGCCATGAATGGCATGATGAACGAGCTGTCCGAAGACATGGCTAAAGGTCAGGGCGAAGCGCTGACCACTTACGCCGTGGTACTGGGCGTGGCGCCGGAAGACCGTGCGCACTTCGCCGCTGTGACTCATCAGCACTTCCAGCAGATCTTCAGCAAAGCTGACGTGACCGCTGATGACGTGCATACCAACACCCTGGCCGTGCTGAAAAGCGACCCTCGTCTGGCCAAGTACGCTACTCAAGCTTAAGCTCGACCGGCCCGCTCTCTTTGGGGAGCGGGTTTTATTTTTTGAACCTGGCCCTTTTGGCCTGCCCCTTCGGGTCTTTGTTTCTTTCGGCTTAAGTTGCTCACTATGTTCAAACGCCTTGCCTGGCTGGCGCTCTGTGTCTGCGCCCCGCTGTCCGCCGCGCCACATATCGACAATCAACGTTTGCAGCAACTGGCCAACGACCCCTTCTGGATTTCCCTGGGGCATTACGAAACCGCCAAGCTCGGTGGCTGGCGTAGCTATGTCAGCGACAAGAAATTCTTTCTCGCTCCCGATGGCAACGAACACCCCGACCGCGAACTGGCGGCGACCGTGCAGGCACTGTATGCCCCGGCCAGTGCCGGCGAGCAGCATGCACAATGCGTCTATCCGGCCCGCACCCGCTGGCTCAAGGCGCAACTTGAGCTGAACGGTCTGCCAACACCTGACTGTGCTGAGTTCAAGCAATGGTTCAAGGATGTTTCGCCCCACAGCGCGGTGATGATTTTCCCGGCGGCCTACCTGAACAGCCCATCGTCGATGTTTGGCCACACCTTGCTGCGTATCGATCAGGCCAATGTGCAGAGCGACAAGACGTCGCTGCTCAGTTACGCGATCAACTTCGGCGCCTACATCGAAGGTTCGGACAACAGCATTCTGTACGCCTGGAAAGGTTTGATGGGCGGCTATCCAGGGCTGTTTGCGCTGGTGCCGTATCAGGAAAAACTCTCGGAATACCGCAGCCTCGAGAACCGCGACCTGTGGGAATACCGCCTGAACCTGACCCAGCAGGAAACCGAGCGCATGGTCGAGCACGTCTGGGAGCTCAAGCAGATCCAGTTCGACTACTTCTTCTTCGACGAAAACTGCTCCTACCGCCTGCTTGAACTGCTGCAAGTAGCGCGGCCGAGCCTGCATTTGACCGAGCAATTCCCGTTGACCGCAATCCCTACCGACACGGTCAAAGCGGTGAAAGAAGCCGGGCTGGTGGAATCGATCGAGTATCGCCCGTCCCGTGAGCGTGAACTGCTAAGCCGTGCCGAGCCATTAACCTCCGAAGAACAGCAATGGGTACTGAAAGTCAGCGCCGATCAGAAGCAATTACAGACCCCGGCGTTCAAGGCTCTACCTCGCGACCGTCAGGCGTTGATCATCGATGCGGCTTATCGTCTGGAGCGTTATCGCGCCAATGGTCAGGAGCGTGACCCGCAACGGGCTCAACGCAGTTTCGAATTGCTACGCGCAATCAATCAAAACCCGCCCCCGGAGCTGGAAATTCCGCAACCAGGCTTGCCCGAGGACGGTCACGAATCCCGCACCTGGCAGGCCGGCATCGGCACCCGGGGCGACAAGGCCTTCGGCGAATATGGCCTGCGCATGGCCTATCACGATCTCAATGACAACATGGAAAGCTTCCCCCTCGGTGCGCAGATCGAAATTCTGCAGATGAAGCTGCGTCAATACGAAGGCAATGACTGGCAGTTGCAGCAACTGGACCTGGCGACCATCCGCTCGCTGACGCCTCGCAATGAATTGTTGCAGCCGCTGTCATGGCAAGTCACCGGCGGCCTGGAGCGCGTACCGGGCAAGCATGATGACGAAACCCTGGTCAGCCATGTCAACGGCGGTGGCGGCGGGACCTGGCAACTGGGTGACGACATGCTCGGTTTCGCCTTGGGCACCGTGCGTGTGGAGCATAACAACGACTTCGCGGGCTTCATCGCTCCGGCGGCGGGCTTCAACAGCGGCCTGCTGTGGAAAAACCCCCTGGGTAACTTCAGCCTGGAAGCCAAGGGCGATTACTTCACCAATGGCGAGGTGCGCCGGAGTGTGAGCCTGAATCAGCAATGGGAACTGTCGCGCAATCTGGGCGTGCGCCTGAGTGCCCAGCGTGAATTCAGCCACCTGGCTTCGCCCGAAAACGAAGTGATGCTTGAGGTGAAGTGGTATCACTATTGATCGTTGCTTAACCGCAAAAGATCGCAGCCTTCGGCAGCTCCTACAGGACCGCATATAACCGCGCTTTTGTAGGAGCTGCCGAAGGCTGCGATCTTTTGATCTTTCTTTCACTCCCAGCTGACAAATCCGCTTCTAGACTTCCCTTATAGGCCGTTGAACGGTCCAGGAGTCCGAGATGTGGCGTTGCGTGGGTGTGTTGGGGTTGTTGGTAGTGATCACGGGGTGCCAGTCGACCCACGAGGATCTGATCGCCAAGGGCTATCCGCCGGCGTTCGCTGATGGCTTCGATGACGGTTGCATCAGTGGCCGGCAAGCCGCCGGGGCGATCACCGGCGAGTTTCGCAAAAATGTCCCGCGTTACCTCAAGGACAAGCAATACGCCGAAGGCTGGACTGATGGCTTCCGTCAGTGCCAGGCCATGCGTGAAAACGAGGATCGTAACGAGTACAAGGACCGCCATTGGGACGAGCGCGAACGGGCCTGGCAACAAGAGAAAGACAGGGACGCCGCGCGAGCCTATCGCTCGCAATAAGTCGTTTACAGACATTCGTCGAAACTTAAAGCCTGCGACCATGGCCCAAACCCTATAACGGGAGAACAGCATGAGTCGCGCCTTCGTCAATGAAGATAACGCCGCCGCGCAAGCCGATCAGCCAGTCGAACGGCAGGTCAGCGCGCAGCCCAATTACGTCACGCCAGTGGGCCTGGCGCAGCTTCAGGCGAAAGTCGCCGAACTGCAAAAACTGCTTGATGAGGAAAGCGCCAAAGGCGAGCTGGCCGACAAGCAGCGCCAGGCTGACCTCGATCGCGACTGGCGCTACTTCAAGCAGCGCTTGCAAAGCGCCCAAGTGGTCGCACAGGCCTCCTCGGCCGATAAAGTGCAGATCGGCAACTGGGTGACCTTTGCCGACGAACACGATCATGAGCAACGCGTGCAATTGGTCGGAGAAGACCAGGCGGATGCCGCCCATGGCTTGATCAATTGGAGCTCGCCGCTGGGGCGGGCGTTGCTCGGGGCGCAGGTGGGCGATGAAGTGTTGTGGAAGCGACCAGCGGGGGATTTGGTGATTGAGGTGTTGGCAATAGAGGCCGGGTAAGTTCGATGACGTCGCGATCTCGCCTGTAGGAGCTGTCGAGTGAAACGAGGCCTTTTCAGACCCGCTCCAATCCCAAGCGGAAGATCAAAAGATCGCAGCCTCGTTTCACTCGACAGCTCCTACAGAAAAACAAAAAACGGAGCCCCGAAGGCTCCGTTTTTTCTATGCGACCAACCTGAAATCAGGCCAGTTTCTTGTGCCGTACGCGGTGCGGCTGGGAAGCCGCTTCGCCGAGGCGTTTCTTGCGATCGGCTTCGTACTCGGTGTAGTTGCCTTCGAAGAACACCGCTTGCGAGTCGTCTTCGTACGCCAGGATGTGAGTCGCGACGCGGTCAAGGAACCACCGATCGTGAGAGATCACAATGGCGGCGCCCGGGAAGTCCAGCAAGGCTTCTTCCAGGGAACGCAGGGTTTCAACGTCGAGGTCGTTGGAAGGTTCGTCGAGCAGCAGGACGTTGCCGCCCTCTTTCAGGGTCAGGGCCAGGTGCAAGCGACCACGCTCACCACCAGACAGGTCCTTGACGAACTTCTGCTGATCGCCGCCCTTGAAGTTGAAGCGACCAACGTAGGTGCGCGACGGGATCTCGTAGTTGCCGATGCGAATCTGATCGGAACCGTCGGAGATCTGCTGGAACACAGTCTTGCTGCCATCCAGGTCTTCACGGCTCTGATCGACGCACGCCAGTTGCACGGTTTCACCGACTTCGATGGAACCCGAATCCGGTGTTTCCTTGCCCATCAGCATGCGGAACAGGGTCGATTTACCGGCACCGTTACCGCCGATCACGCCAACAATGGCGCCTTTAGGCATGGAGAACGACAGGTTGTCGATCAACACGCGATCGCCGTAGCCCTTGCTGACGTTCTTGAACTCGATGACCTTATCACCCAGGCGCGGACCGGCCGGGATGTAGATCTCGTTGGTTTCGCTGCGCTTCTGGAATTCCTGCGATTGCATTTCTTCGAAGCGTTGCAGACGAGCCTTGGATTTGGACTGGCGGGCCTTGGCGCCTTTGCGCACCCACTCCAGCTCTTCCTTCATGGCCTTTTCGTGAGCCGATTGCTGCTTGGATTCGGCCGCCAGACGATCGGACTTGGCTTCGAGCCAACCCGAATAGTTGCCCTCGTACGGGATACCGGCGCCGCGGTCGAGCTCGAGGATCCAGCCGGCGACGTTGTCCAGGAAGTAACGGTCGTGCGTGATCGCAACCACGGTGCCCGGGAAATCGTGCAGGAAGTGCTCCAGCCAGGCGACAGAATCGGCGTCCAGGTGGTTGGTTGGTTCGTCGAGCAGCAGCATGTCTGGTGCAGACAGCAGCAGGCGGCACAGGGCCACACGACGCTTTTCACCACCGGACAGGAATTCGACCTTGGCATCCCACGCTGGCAGACGCAGCGCATCGGCGGCGACTTCCAGTTGGCGATCCAGATTGTGACCGTCGCTGGCTTGCAGGATGGATTCAAGCTTGGCCTGTTCGGCGGCCAGCTTGTCGAAGTCTGCATCCGGTTCAGCGTAGGCCGCGTAAACCTCGTCCAGGCGCGCCTGAGCGTCCTTGATCACGCTGACCGCTTCCTCGACCACTTCACGAACGGTTTTGGTCGGATCCAGGATCGGTTCTTGCGGCAGGTAGCCAATGTTCAGGTCCGGCATCGGACGGGCTTCACCGTCGAACTCGGTATCGACGCCAGCCATGATTTTCAGCAGCGTGGACTTACCCGAACCGTTGAGACCGAGTACGCCGATTTTGGCGCCAGGGAAGAACGACAGCGAAATGTTTTTCAGGATTTCCCGCTTCGGCGGAACAACTTTGCCCAGCCGATGCATGGTGAAGACGTATTGAGCCATGGAGAACCTTGGGTCAGTGACTGATGAATGATTGGAGCGCAGGCGATGCCCGGCCAGGCCATGCGCGTCGTTCGTTTGATGGGTATCAAAGCGTGCGCGCTGAAAAAAACCTGATTCTAGGAGCTGGAACGCTCCCGCGTAACCGGCAAAGCTACCTTATTGACAGGAGGCAGTCCAGCCGAGCGGGACTGGCACTTAGCCACAACTCAAGGCATGCTAGCCGCGCTTCGGGCGTCCGGCTTATAGTGCACGTCGCGCCAGTCCAGCCAAACCGCAGGATTACAGTTTGTCTAATGTCTCTCCGCCATCGTCCGTGAGCGCACTCAATCCTGCGACCGGCTCGCCCCTGCGCGGGACCTTGAAGGGCGCGCTGGCGACCCTCGTGCTGTTGCTGCTCGCACTGCTGTTCTGGCAGCTGCTGGATCAGCTTCGCGAAACCCAGAAAAACCAGCGCCAATACACCATCGACTACTCCGCCGATCTGGCTTCGCAAGTCAGCCTCAACATGGCACTCAATGCCCAGATCGCCCTTAATCTGCTACCGATCATCGAACAACCACAAAGCCCCGACGAACAGCAGGCGTTGCTGCGCAAACTGCGGCAATCGCTGCCCGATCTGCGCAGCCTGGCGCTGCTCAGTCCCTCCGGAAAAATCCTCAGCGACAGTGCCGCCGACAGCCCGGACGCCCATTACCTGAGCGAACTGGTGCAGCGCAGCCGTGCCCAGGCCCACTATTTCAGCAATGCCGATGACGGTTCGGTGGTGCACCTGCTCCTGCATCAGGCCAGCGGCAGCAGCCGCGGCTATTGGGTCCTGCGCCTGACGCCAACGTTTTTCTCCTCACTGACCAAACAGGGCGAGGTCGGCATCCGCCCCCAGTGGCTGGTGGAGAACCGCATCAATCATCAAATCATCAGCCGCGATGACGCCCAGCCCTCGGCCAAACCAGCCGTGCTGACAGCAGACGAACTGGCCAACAGCGTGCTGACAGTCCCCCTGAGCAGCAGCGATTGGCAACTGCGCGGGCTGTTCGACCGGCAACGGGTGATCGAACAATTGTTGCCGGCGTTCATCGGCAAATGCTTGCTGGGTCTGGCCCTCTCCTTGTTGCCGTTCATCGCTCTGCTGAACATTCGTCGCCGTCAACGCCAATTGCATGAGGGCCGTCGACGCTATCAGGACATTTTCGAAGGCACCGGCGTTGCGCTGTGCGTGCTCGACCTGTCCGGGCTCAAAAGTTTTTTCGACAAGGCTCAACTCAGCAGCAGCGAGCAGTTGAAGGCCTGGCTCGAGACACCGGAGCAACGCCAGCAACTGCTGCAGGAACTGCGCATCACCGAGGTCAACCAGGTCGCCCTGCAATTGCTCAACGTCAATTCCTGCGATCAAGCCTGGAAACTGCTGATCGACGGCTGCCCATTGGACTGCACGGCCGTCGGCAATCAAGTGCTCGAAGCAGTGCTCCATCAACAGAAACAGCTTGAGCTGGAAATCAAACTCCAGGACGCCAATGGCCGCGACCAACATTTGTGGCTGGTGCTGCGTCTGCCGGAAGATCAGGCCGACTACAAGGCCGTGATCTTGAGCATCAGCGACATCACCAGTCGCAAGCTCGTCGAATTGTCGCTGCTGGAGCGTGAAGGGTTCTGGTCCGACGTGGTGCGCACCGTACCGGATCATCTGTATGTGCAGGATGTGGTCAGCCAGCGGATGATCTTCAGCAACCATCACCTGGGGCAAACACTGGGTTACAACCGCACCGAACTGCACCAGATGGGCGAGTATTTCTGGGAAATCCTCTTGAACCCCGAGGATGCCGACTACTACCACCGATCACGCCAGTCCCAACGTCACGCGGGTTACACCCAACTGATGCAATGCCAGCTGCGTTTCCGCCATCGCGATGGTAAATGGCGGCGCTTCGACATTCGCGAACAGGCCCTGGCACGGGACAAACACGATCAGGTCACGCGCATCATCGGCGTGGCCAAGGACATCACCGAGCAGATCGAAGCCAGCGAGTCCCTGCGCGACAGTGAGCAGCGCTACCGGATGCTCGCCGAAAGCATCAGCGACGTGATTTTCTCCACCGACAGCAAGATGGCGCTCAACTACGTCAGCCCCTCGGTGCAAGCCGTGCTGGGCTTCGACGCCGACTGGATATTCCAGAACGGCTGGCAATCGACCATCGCCAACCCGCAACAACTGACCGGCATCTACAGCCTGATGGACCGGGTCAGCAAAGCGCTGGATAAACCCGAACAACTGGCGCTGCTGCGCAGTCAGGTGCAGACCCAGCTGTTTCTGTTCGACTGCCTGCGGGCCGACGGACGCAAGATCCCTATCGAGTTGCGTCTGGTGCTGGTCTGGGACGAACACGGCGCCTTCGAAGGTGTGCTCGGGGTCGGCCGCGACATCAGCCAGCAACGTCGAGCCGAGAAAGACCTGCGCATGGCGGCTACGGTATTCGAGCACTCGACCTCGGCGATTCTGATCACTGACCCGGCGGGCTACATCGTCCAGGCCAACGAGGCTTTCAGTCGCGTCAGCGGCTATGCGGTGGCCCAGGTCCTCGACCAGTTGCCGAACATGCTCACCGTCGACGAGCAGCAGGAAGCCCATCTGCGCTATGTGCTCAAGCAATTGCATCAACACAGCACTTGGGAAGGCGAAGTCTGGCTCAAGCGACGCAATGGCGAGCATTACCCGGCCTGGGTCGGGATTACCGCGGTGCTTGACGATGAAGGCGATCTGGCCAGCTACGTGTGTTTCTTCAGCGACATCAGCGAGCGCAAGGCCAGTGAGCAACGGATTCACCGCCTCGCCTATTACGACGCCCTGACCCACCTGCCCAACCGCACGCTGTTCCAGGATCGTCTGCACACCGCGCTGCAATCGGCTGAGCGGCAGAAGTCCTGGGTGGTGTTGATGTTCCTCGACCTCGACCGTTTCAAACCGATCAACGACTCCCTGGGCCACGCCGCCGGCGACCGCATGCTCAAGGAAATGGCCACGCGCCTGCTCGGTTGCGTCGACGATGACGACACCGTGGCGCGCATGGGCGGCGATGAGTTCACGTTGCTGCTGCAACCGAGGGTCAACCGGGAGATCGCGCTGAACCGGGCGATTCATGTGGCCGAACAGATCCTCGCCAGCCTGGTGAAACCGTTCGTGCTGGAAGGCCGCGAGTTCTTTGTCACTGCCAGTATCGGCATCGCCCTGAGCCCTCAGGACGGCAGCGAACTCAGTCAATTGATGAAGAACGCCGACACCGCGATGTACCATGCCAAGGAGCGCGGCAAGAACAACTTCCAGTTCTATCAGGCCGACATGAACGCCAGCGCCCTGGAGCGTCTGGAGCTGGAAAGCGACTTGCGTCATGCCCTGGAGCAAAACGAATTCGTGCTGTACTACCAGCCGCAATTCAGCGGCGACGGTAAACGCCTGACCGGTGCCGAAGCCCTGCTGCGCTGGCGCCACCCGCGACGCGGCCTGGTGCCGCCGGCGGATTTCATTCCGGTGCTCGAGGAGCTCGGGCTGGTGGTGGATGTCGGCGACTGGGTGATCAGCGAAGCCTGCCGTCAGCTCAAGGCCTGGCACCAGGCCAAGGTGCGGGTGCCGAAGGTCTCGGTGAACATTTCCGCCCGGCAGTTCTCCGACGGGCAACTGGGCACGCGGATCGCCAACATCCTCAAGGAAACCGGCCTGCCACCGGCGTGCCTGGAGCTTGAACTGACTGAAAGTATCCTGATGCGCGAAGTCAGCGAGGCGATGCAGATCCTCGCCGGGCTGAAAAACCTCGGCCTGAGCATTGCGGTCGATGACTTCGGCACCGGTTATTCATCGCTCAACTACCTCAAGCAATTCCCGATCGACGTGCTGAAAATCGACCGCACCTTCGTCGATGGCCTGCCCTCGGGTGAACAGGATGCGCAAATTGCCCGGGCGATCATCGCCATGGCCCACAGCCTGAATCTGGCGGTGATCGCCGAAGGCGTGGAAACCCACGAGCAACTCGACTTCCTGCGTGAGCACGGTTGCGATGAGGTTCAGGGGTATCTGTTTGGCCGGCCAATGCCGGCGAGTCGGTTTGAGGCGCAGTTCAGCAATGATGCGTTGTTCATGTTTGACTGAAGCTATGTGGTGAGGCTGCAGGCCTCATCGCGGGCAAGCCCGCTCCCACAGGGATTTGCGGATAATCAGATATCTTTGGCTGACACCGACTCTTGTGGGAGCGGGCTAGCCTGCGATGAGGCCCGTACAGGCACCGCATATCTGGTCATGAAGCCCACTTGTCTGCGACATGATGTCCTTTCATATGCCATCTAAAACCCATTGAGTTAGAATGCTCCCCTTTTCTGCCCCGATCCTTGAGGACCGCCATGTTCAGCCGTGATTTGACTATTGCCAAGTACGACGCCGACCTTTTTGCCGCCATGGAGCAAGAAGCTCAGCGCCAGGAAGAACACATCGAGCTGATCGCTTCGGAAAACTACACCAGCCCAGCGGTGATGGAAGCTCAAGGCTCGGTACTGACCAACAAGTACGCCGAAGGTTACCCAGGCAAGCGCTACTACGGTGGTTGCGAGTTCGTCGACATTGTTGAGCAGCTTGCAATTGATCGAGCAAAAGAACTGTTCGGCGCCGATTACGCCAACGTTCAGCCACACGCCGGTTCCCAAGCCAACAGCGCCGTTTACCTGGCCCTGCTGCAAGCTGGCGACACCATCCTGGGCATGAGCCTGGCCCACGGCGGTCACTTGACCCACGGTGCCAGCGTTTCGTCCTCCGGCAAGCTGTACAACGCTGTTCAGTACGGCATCGATGCCAACGGCCTGATCGACTACGACGAAGTCGAGCGTCTGGCGGTTGAGCACAAGCCAAAAATGATCGTGGCCGGTTTCTCTGCCTACTCGCAGATCCTCGACTTCCCGCGTTTCCGCGAAATCGCTGACAAAGTCGGTGCCTACCTGTTCGTCGACATGGCTCACGTGGCCGGTCTGGTCGCCGCTGGCGTCTACCCGAACCCGGTTCCATTCGCTGACGTCGTGACCACCACCACGCACAAGACCCTGCGCGGTCCACGTGGCGGCCTGATTCTGGCTCGCGCCAACGCCGACATCGAGAAGAAGCTGAACTCCGCGGTATTCCCGGGCGCCCAGGGTGGCCCGCTGGAGCACGTGATCGCTGCCAAGGCGATCTGCTTCAAGGAAGCGCTGCAGCCTGAGTTCAAGACCTACCAGCAACAAGTGGTGAAAAACGCCCAGGCCATGGCCGGCGTGTTCATCGAGCGCGGTTTCGACGTGGTGTCGGGCGGTACTCAGAACCACCTGTTCCTGCTGTCGCTGATCAAGCAGGAGATCTCCGGTAAAGACGCCGACGCCGCACTGGGCAAAGCGTTCATCACCGTGAACAAGAACTCTGTACCGAACGATCCACGCTCCCCGTTCGTCACCTCCGGTCTGCGTTTCGGTACTCCGGCTGTGACCACTCGCGGCTTCAAGGAAGCTGAGTGCAAAGAGCTGGCCGGCTGGATCTGCGACATCCTGGCGGACCTGAACAACGAAGCGGTGATCGACGCCGTTCGTGAGAAGGTCAAGGCCATCTGCAAGAAGCTGCCGGTATACGGCGCTTAATTGCCCCGCTAAACCGCAGCAATGAAAAAACCGGCCAGTGATGGCCGGTTTTTTTTTCGTCCGCCATAAAGGCCATGGAGATCAAAAGATCGCAGCCTTCGGCAGCTCCTACAAAGGCTGCGAAATCACGGGTGTACCCGGTTTCTGTAGGAGCTGCCGAAGGCTGCGATCTTTTGATTTTCAACGGGATCAGCTCAACTGGTCAGACCGGTCATGCCAATTTTTCTATTTCCACTTGTAATCCTAAAAAAACCCAGCGTAGACTGAGCCTGCACTGGACATACCGGTAAGACCACAATAATTAAGTCCTGAATCTGATGCGCATCGCGCACGGCAGCCAGGACACCGACCAGGATTCCTCCCATGCTCAGATGGTGCTCGCGTTCAATCTTCCTTCAAGTGGTTCTCGGACTGGTGCTCGGCATCGTCTGTGGGCTGGCCCTTCCTGAATACTCCGCGCAACTCAAACCCCTCGGCGACGGTTTCATCAAACTGATCAAGATGCTCATTGGCTTGATCGTGTTCTGCGTAGTGGTCAGCGGCATCAGCGGTGCCGGCGACTTGAAGAAGGTCGGACGCATCGGCCTGAAATCGGTGATCTACTTCGAAATCCTGACCACCATCGCCTTGGTGATCGGCCTGGTGTTTGCCTTCACGACCGGCATCGGCAGCGGCGCGAACATTCATCTGGACCAGCTCTCCGCCGCCGACATTGGCGACATCGCCCAGCGCGGTCAGCACATGCAAACCACCACCCAGTTCCTGATGAACCTGATCCCGACTTCGGTGATCGGCGCCTTCGCGGAAAACAACATTCTGCAAGTCCTGCTGTTTTCGGTGCTGTTCGGCAGCGCGCTGAATCTGGTGGGCGAAGCGGCGTCGGGTATTTCCCGGTTGATCAATGAACTGAGCCACGTGATCTTCCGCATCATGGGCATGATCGTGCGCCTGGCGCCGATCGGCGTGTTCGGCGCCATCGCTTTCACCACCAGCAAATATGGCCTCGATTCGCTGCAGCACTTGGGCAGCCTGGTCGGCCTGTTTTATCTGACCTGTGTGGCCTTCGTGACATTGATTCTCGGCCTGGTGATGCGCTTTTCGGGCCTGAAGATGTGGCCGTTGCTCAAGTACCTGCGCGAAGAACTGCTGATCGTCATGGGCACCGCCTCTTCCGACGCCGTGCTGCCACAAATCATGCGCAAGCTTGAGCATCTGGGCATCGGCAGCTCCACGGTCGGGCTGGTGATTCCGACCGGGTACTCGTTCAACCTTGATGGTTTTTCGATCTACCTGACCCTGGCCATCGTGTTCATCGCCAATGCCACCGGCACTCCGCTGGCCATGACTGACCTGCTGACGATTCTGCTGGTGTCGCTGATCACCTCCAAAGGTGCCCACGGGATTCCCGGTTCGGCGCTGGTGATTCTCGCGGCGACACTGACGGCGATCCCGGCGATTCCGGTAGTCGGCCTGGTGCTTGTATTGGCAGTGGACTGGTTCATGGGCATCGGCCGTGCGCTGACCAACCTGATCGGCAACTGCGTCGCCACCGTGGCCATCGCCCGCTGGGAAAAAGACATCGATATCCAACGGGCAAACAAGGTGCTGTCCGGCCAGCAGGGTTATACCTTCCAGCCGAGAAAACCGGTTGCCCCGGCGCACCAGCAGGAGTTTTGAATAATCGCCGTGCCTGCCCGAGGGCAGGCACGGTCATCAATCGTTATGGATGCTCATGGAGCGAACAGTGATTACCTCGTCAACCGTCGTAAATTCAGTCGTAGAAAAACTTCGGGCCGCGCTGGCCCGCGGTCAGTGGCGCTCCGGCGAAATGTTGCCGGGCCAGCGTGAACTGGCTGAACAACTGGGCATCAGCCGCCCGAGCCTGCGCGAAGCGGTCATCGTGCTGGAAACCCTCGGGCTGGTGCGTTCCATGCCGGGTAAAGGCGTGGTGGTGCTGGAGGCCAATCTCAGCGACAGCCAAAGCCACGACAGCGCGGTTGCCGGGGCCAGCCTGGAAGACGTGCTGCAACTGCGCTACACCCTCGAACCGTTCATCGTTGGTCTGGTGGCGCAGTCCATCAGCAGCAAGGAAGTCGGGCAGCTGCGTCTGACCCTGATGGACATGCGCGAAGCCCTTGAGGCCAATGACAGCGAGGCCGGCGTGAACGCCTACATCGCGTTTCACGAGGAGCTGTTCGCCCTGACCTCGAACCCGATTTTCCAGAGCGTGGTGCAGCAGACCAGCAACGCCCTCAAGCAAAGCGCCGACGTGCTGCGCAATTCGCCGGAGCATCTGGCTGAACGACTTGAAGAAAACGAAGCCGTCGTACGAGCTATTCGCAGCAAGAACAGCGCCCAAGCCAGCGCCGAGATGCGTCGGCACATCCTTCGGGAAGGTCAGCGGATGGGCATCGAATTGAACATCCCGGACGACCACCTCGGCAGTTGAACCCCTCTTCGAACTGGAGACAGGCCATGAACAGCTTCGCCTCGCCACAGATATTCACTGCCCTGCCCTTCTCCCGAACCGACACCGGGAAACCGCCAGCGGATGATCTCTATTCACGGATCTTCGACGCTATTCTCGAACAGCGCATCCATGCAGCCAGTCGTTTTACCGAAGACAGCCTGGCGCAGATGTTCAGCGCTCGACGCAGTGACATTCGTGGCGTGCTGACGCAGTTGTCTCATCAGCAGATCATTGTCCTTCGGACCAATCATCGTCCCCGAGTCGCCGCACCCGATGTCGAGCAGACCCGGCAGACGCTGCATGCCCGACGACTGACCGAAATCACGCTGGTTCGGCTGGCCTGCCAGCAACCTCGCCCACAGGACCTGAAACGCCTGCGCGCCTTGATCGACAGCGAACGCCAATGCACGGCGCGTGGTCCGGCCATTCGATTGTCAGGGGAATTTCATCTGCAACTGGCCGAAATGGCGGGGAACGCACCGTTGGCGCATTTTCTTGGCACTCTGGTGCCGCTGACCTCATTGGTGATTGCGCGATCTGGCGAGAAGACGCGCAGTTGTTGCGCGTGGCAGGAGCATCTGACAATTGTCGATGCGGTAGAGCGTAGGGATGCTGCGAAGGCGATCATGTTAATGAGCCGGCATTCGGATCATCTTGAACGAATATTGCTGAACTCCGGTGATATCCCCAGCCCGGATTGTTATGTTGCCGGTTAAATCGCCATCGCGGGCAAGCCCGCTCCCACAGGTTCACCGCTGACCTTGTGGGAGCGGGCTTGCCCGCGATGGTGTCAACACTGACCCTACAAACGTTTCAGCCTGCCGCCACCCGCGCAAACCCCTCACGAATCTTCTCTTCCGGTAAATCATCGGCAATGAACACGATCACGCTTTCGCGTGTTTCATCATCAGCCCATTCCGTATCCCAGTCGAATCCGTACAGCTTCAAGACCCCCTGAAACACCATGCGCCGCGGTTCGCCAAGGATGTTCAAAACACCTTTGTATCGCAGCAATTGCTTGCCATGGTCTTCCAGCAGTTCGTTCATGAACTCACTGAGCTTATCGATATCCAGCGGCTTGTCGGTGCGCAACACCAGGCTGGAGATACGGTCGATGGACGGCGCCTTGCTCACTGGACGCAGACTCACTCCACCGCCGAGATCGGCATTGAGGTTGAAACCGCGCACGTCGAGCAGTTCTGCCAGGTCGATCTTGCCGTGCTCGACCAAGCGAATCGGCGCGCGGCGGTTGATGCGGGTCAGACGCTCGCTGAGAGCGGTGAAGGCAGGCTCGTCCACCAGATCCCGTTTGCTCACCAGCAAACGGTCGGCAAAGCCGATCTGCGCCTGGGCGATGGTCTGGGTCAGGTGATGTTCGGCATGCTTGGCGTCGACCAGGGTGATGATGCCGTCGAGGATGTAGCGCTCGCGCAGCTCTTCGTCGATGAAGAAGGTTTGCGCTACAGGGGCAGGATCGGCCAGACCGGTGCATTCGATCACCAAGCGATCGAAGGCTATTTCGCCGCTGTCCAGGCGTTCGAGCAGCAGGTACAGCGCCTTGGTCAAATCGGTGTGGATGGTGCAGCAGACGCAGCCGTTGGACAGCGTCATCACTTGTACCGGCTCATCGCCCAACAGTTGGGTGTCGATACCGGCGTCACTGAATTCGTTTTCGATCACGGCGATTTTCAGGCCGTGCTCGGCTTTGAGCAGATAGCGCAGCAGCGTGGTTTTTCCCGCGCCGAGAAAGCCACTGAGGATTGTTACTGGAATGGGAGAGGACAAACGGGTTCTCCTGTTTCACAAAGTTAAGAAACAACACAAAACAAATGTGGGAGCGGGCTTTCTCGCGAAGAGGTCGTGTCAGTCGACATTAATGTTGAATGACACACCGCTTTCGCGAGCAAGCCCGCTCCCACAGGGATTGCATCAGCCAGGCTGTTGCATCAACAGCACTTCGGCCCACCCTTGCCACCGTAACGGGCTTCCTGACGTTCGCGAAAGAACATCTCGTAGCTCATCACCGGTTTGTCCGGGTGCTTGGTTTGCATATGCTCGACGTAGTTGTCGTAGTCGGGCATGCCGACCATCAGGCGCGCAGCCTGACCGAGGTATTTACCGAGGCGACTCAGGTCATTGAACATGGTGCAATCCTCGATTACGCATCCGGCTGAGCCTGGAACGGCGATTCTTTATCCGTACGTTCTTTGGTACCCCAGGCGGCAATGCCGACCTTGAGCGCATAGAACAGGATGCTGAACACCACGAACAGGAACAGCGCGGTCAGCGTTGCGTTGGTGTAGGCGTTATAGATTACATGCTGCATCTGCTCGATGCTCTTGGCCGGGGCCAGAATCTGCCCGTTGGCCAACGCATCGCTGTATTTCTTCGCCAGCGACAGGAAGCCGATTGCCGGGTTGGCGTCGAACAGCTTGATGAAGCCTGCGGTGGTGGTGCAAATCAACAGCCACACGGCTGGCAGCATGGTCACCCAGACGTAGCGTTGGCGTTTCATTTTGATCAGCACGACGGTCGCCAGCATCAGCGCGATACCAGCCAGCATCTGGTTGGAGATACCGAACAGCGGCCACAAGGTGTTGATGCCACCCAGCGGGTCGATCACGCCTTGGTACAGCAGGTAACCCCACATCGCCACGCAACCGGCCGTTGCGATCAGGTTGGCAGTCCAGGACTCGGTGCGTTTCAGCGCAGGCACGAAGGAACCGAGCAAGTCCTGCAGCATGAAACGGCCGGCTCGGGTGCCAGCATCGACGGCGGTCAGGATGAACAGCGCTTCGAACAGGATCGCGAAGTGGTACCAGAACGCCATGGTGTTTTCACCCGGCAGCACACTGTGCAGGATCTGCGCGATACCGACCGCCAGGGTCGGCGCACCACCGGCACGGGCCAGGATGGTGGTTTCACCGATGTCCTTGGCCACCGCTTGCAGCGCTTCCGGGGTAATTGCGAAACCCCAGCCGCTGACAGCTTGTGCCACAGCCACCACGTCACCGCCGACGACCGCCGCCGGGCTGTTCATGGCGAAGTACACGCCCGGCTCGATCACCGAAGCGGCCACCATCGCCATGATCGCCACGAAGGACTCCATCAGCATGCCGCCATAACCGATGTAACGGGCGTTCACCTCGTTATCCAGCAACTTCGGCGTGGTGCCGGAGGAGATCAGTGCGTGGAAACCCGACACCGCGCCACAGGCAATGGTGATGAACAGGAACGGGAACAGACCGCCCTTCCACACCGGCCCGGTGCCGTCGATGAACTGAGTCAATGCCGGCATTTTCAGCTCGGGCATGGTGATCAGAATGCCGATCGCCAGCGCAACGATGGTGCCGATTTTGAGGAAGGTGGACAGGTAGTCACGTGGCGCCAGAATCAGCCACACCGGCAACACTGCCGCCACAAAACCGTAGCCAATCAGCATCCAGGTGATCTGGATCCCGGTAAAGCTGAACGCCTTGGCCCACACCGGGTCGGCGGCAATCTGCCCGCCCAGCCAGATCGAACCCAGCAGCAACGCCACGCCGATCACCGAAATTTCACCGATACGGCCCGGGCGGATGTAGCGCATGTAAATGCCCATGAACATCGCGATCGGGATGGTCGCCATCACCGTGAAAATACCCCACGGGCTTTCGGCCAAGGCCTTGACCACGATCAGCGCCAGCACCGCGAGGATGATGATCATGATCAGGAAGCAGCCAAACAGCGCGATGGTCCCGGGGATGCGGCCCATTTCTTCACGGACCATGTCGCCCAAAGAGCGGCCGTTACGGCGGGTGGACATGAACAGGACCATGAAGTCCTGAACCGCCCCGGCCAGCACCACCCCGGCAATCAGCCACAGCGTACCGGGCAGGTAGCCCATCTGCGCCGCCAATACCGGACCGACCAGAGGCCCTGCGCCAGCGATGGCTGCGAAGTGGTGACCGAAGAGGATGTGTTTGTTGGTCGGCACGTAGTCCAGACCGTCATTGTTGAGCACGGCAGGTGTAGCCCGACGCGGATCGAGTTGCATCACATTGTTAGCGATGAACAGGCTGTAGTAGCGGTACGCGACCAGATAAATGGCCACGGCGGCGACCACAATCCACAAGGCGTTGATCGCCTCGCCTCGGCGCAATGCCACTACGCCCAGGGCGCACGCTCCCAGGATTGCCAGCAGCAGCCAGGGTAGGTGGCGTAGCAGGCTATTATTATTTTTCATTTTATGATTCCAGCCAGAGTGGACAAGAAAGACAGCCATCCGGAGTTTAGCGCTACTGACGGCAAAGGCCATACCCCGACATTGATCCAGAGCCTGTCTTTGCTGGCGGGCTTTAACAATGCGGGTCTATAGTCAGCGGACATTCAGAGGATTGCGCCATGAGTGACCGCCCTGCTGATCGCCGCCGCTTCAAACGTATTGCGTTCGATGCCCGAACCGAGCTGAGCCAAGGGGAATTCATCTGGCCGGTGAAGTTGATCGACCTGTCGCTCAAGGGGCTGCTTATCGAGAAGCCCGAGCCGTGGCTGGGTAATCCAGACTGGCATTTCCTGGTTGATATTCATCTTAACGAAGACGTCGAGATCAAGATGGATGTGATGTTGACCCACGATGACCATGGTCAACTCGGGTTTGTCTGCAAACACATCAGTCTGGAATCGATTGAACGCCTGCGGCGGTTGATCGAGTTCAACCTGGGCGATCCGCAAGAGCTGGAGCGTGAACTGGGCGCACTCATCGAAATCTGAAGACACGACGCAATACCTGTGGGAGCCGGGCTTGCCCGCGATGGCGATTTTAATCCCACCACAAATGTCGACTGACTTACCGCTATCGCGGGCAAGCCCGGCTCCCACAGGATTGTGTGTTGCCTACAGCTATTCGAACAACGCATCGAGCGCCTGTTCGAGACGCGTCACAGCAATAATCTGCAACCCCGGCGGCGCCTCTTTCGGCGCGTTGCCCTTGGGCACGATGGCGCGCTTGAAGCCGTGCTTGGCCGCCTCTTTCAAGCGTTCCTGGCCACTCGGCACCGGGCGCACTTCACCCGACAAGCCGACTTCGCCGAACACCAGCAGATCATGGGGCAGCGGTCGGTTGCGCAAACTGGACATGACCGCCGCCATCAAGGCTAGGTCGGAAGCGGTTTCCAGCACCTTAACTCCGCCGACCACGTTGAGGAACACGTCCTGATCGTGAGTCGGAATGCCGCCATGGCGGTGCAAAACCGCCAACAACATAGCCAAGCGATTCTGATCCAGACCGAGCGTCACCCGGCGTGGGTTGGCCAGATGGCTGTCGTCCACCAACGCCTGGACTTCCACCAGCATCGGCCGGGTGCCTTCCCACGTGGCCATGACCACACTGCCCGGGACTTCTTCCTGGGCGCGGGTCAGAAAAATCGCCGATGGGTTAGAGACTTCTTTCAGGCCCTTGTCGGTCATGCCGAACACGCCCAATTCATTCACCGCGCCGAAACGGTTTTTTACCGCCCGCAACAAACGCAGGCGCCCATCGGATTCGCCTTCGAAATACAGAACGGTGTCGACCATATGTTCCAGTACTCGGGGGCCGGCCAGCGCGCCTTCTTTGGTGACATGGCCCACGAGGAAAATCGCCGTGCCGCTTTGTTTGGCATAACGCACCAGCAACGCCGCACTTTCGCGAACCTGGGAAACGCCCCCCGGTGCCGATTGCAGTTGCTCGGTGAAAATCGTCTGGATCGAGTCGATCACCATTACCTTGGGCTTTTCCTGCCGGGCCGTGGCGATGATGGTTTCGATGCAGGTTTCGGTCATCACCCGCAGCTGGTCCTGAGGCAAGCCCAAGCGCCGGGCACGCATGGCCACTTGTTGCTGGGACTCTTCGCCGGTGACATACAGCGCTGGCATGCTCTTGGCGAGGTTGCACAAAGTTTGCAACAGAATGGTCGACTTGCCGATGCCGGGATCGCCACCGATCAACACCACCGAGCCATCCACCAAGCCGCCGCCCAGAACGCGATCCAGCTCGCTGGACGCCGTGGAGAAACGCGGAATCTCTTCAACGCTGACTTCGGCCAGGGTCTTGATCTGCGCCTGCTGGCCGGTCCAACCGGTGCGCCCGCTGGGGGCTGCGGCGCCGCCGCTCTCGACCATGGTTTCGGTCAGCGTGTTCCAGGCCCCGCATTCGCCGCACTGGCCGGCCCACTTGGGGAAGGTTGAGCCACACTCGGTGCAGCCGTACATGCGCTTGGCCTTGGCCATCTGAACTCCCGGCAAAAAACGCGATGATAGCTCAGCTCGCGCGGATCAGCGCGGCGGCGCCGTACGGATTTCACCGCTGGCCAGACGCGCGGCACTATTGCCCAGCGGATCTTCGGCGTTCATGTCCGCCCCGTTGGCCTTGAGTGCGTCCAGCAACTCGACGCGCTTGAACAAGCCGGCGTACATCGCAGCAGTCTGCCCCGCGCCGTTGCGTTGGTCGGGGCTGCACTGGGCGGCCAGTAAGGTCCTGGCGATTTGTACTTCGCCTTTGAAAATCGCGCCCATCAACGCAGTATTGCCGCGTTGATCCTGAGCACAGGCGTCCGCCCCGGCAGCGAGTAAACGCTGCACAGCGGCGCTCTGGCCGTGATAGGCGGCCAGAATCAGTGCGGTGTAACCCTTGCTGTCGCGGGTATCGAGGGAATAGCCGGCCTCGATGAAGGTATCGAGCATGGGCACGTCACCGCGTCGAGCGGCATCGAAGTAGAAATCCTGTAATTGGGCTTTCAGCGCTTGGGGGTTCTTCGAGGTTTGCACGTCGGGCCCGGCGAACACACTGAGTGACCAGCACGCCAGAAACACAGACAGATAAAAACGCATGGCGCAACTCCTTGATCAGACGGGACCTCGCATGAGGCCCCGCTTCAGGCATATGGATCAGTCGACCAGTTTGGCCGCCAACGCCTTGACCCGAGCCAGATCACCCTTGGCTACTTTGGCCACCCCGGTCCCGTATTCCGGATCGGCCTTGTAAAGGAAGGACAGGATGATGTGCTTGCTCTCGTCATCGGTGGTGGCCAGTGAGCCACCAAAACTGTCGATCAGGTCCTGACGTTCCTTTTGGTTGAACGAGCGATAAAGATCACCGGCCTGCTTGAAGTTCTGCTCACGCTGAATCTTCGCCTGCTCCGTGCTGCCCGACAGGGTCGACTGGCTGTAACGCGCGGTTTGCGGCTCTTCACGGGCCAGCAGGCGACTTGGCTGGTAATTCACGCCTGTGCTGCTGGCGCCGATGTTCATTGCGCCATCCTGATTACCGTTATTCACCGCGACTTTAGGTGCGTTGATCGGCAACTGCAGAGCGTTGGCCCCCAGACGATACAGTTGGGTATCGGCATACGAGAACACTCGTCCTTGCAATAAGCGATCTTCCGAAGGTTCGATACCCGGAACTAAATTGGCCGGAGCCATGGCCACTTGTTCGGTTTCCTGGAAAACATTCGCTGGATTACGGTTCAACACCATTTGTCCAACTTTCCGCTCTGGCACACCTGGCCAGATTTTGGTCGCGTCCAATGGATCGAAATCAAACTTGGACAAGTCTTGAGGATTTAGAACCTGGATGTACAAGTCCCATTTCGGAAAGTCACCCTTGTTAATATGTGAAACCAAGTCGTTAGTCATATGACTGTAGTCTTGACCTTGAACACCCGTCACTTCTTTGGGGTCGAGATTTTTTATTCCCTGCAAACTTTTCCAGTGAAACTTTACATAGTGCACATCGCCTTTGGCATTAACTAACTTGTAGGCATGTACACCATTACCGTCCATTTCCCGATAACTGGCTGGCGTGCCGGAGTTGGAATACAACTCGGTCAAGGTACGAGTGGCTTCCGGAACATGGGAGAAAAAGTCGAAACGACGGGAATCGTCGTCAAGATTGGTGCGCGGGTCTGGCTTGAAGGCGTGGACCATGTCTGGAAACTTGATCGCGTCACGGATGAAGAAGGTCGGAAAATTGTTGCCGACCAGGTCCCAGTTGCCGTCTGCGGTGTAGAACTTGGTGGCGAACCCCCGCGGATCACGCAAGGTTTCCGGCGAATGGTTGCCATGGACCACAGCGGAGAAACGCACAAATACCGGCGTGCTCTGCCCGCTGGCAAATACCTTGGCTTTGGTCAGGTCACTGAGGTCGTCGGTCACGGTGAACGTGCCATGAGCGCCAGTGCCACGGGCATGTACCACGCGTTCGGGAATGCGTTCACGGTCAAAACGCTGGAGTTTCTGGATCAGTTGTATGTCTTGCAACAGCACCGGCCCGGTCGCACCAGCGGTTTGCGAGTTCTGGTTGTCGCCGACGGCGGCGCCGTTATCGCGGGTCAACGTCGCCGCGCTGACGGAGAAGGACAGCAGGCTGGCGGTCAGAACGCCAAACGTACGACGGAGGGGCAAAGCCCCGAGGCCGAGGGGAGTTGTCATGGAAGTTTCCTCTGATTTTATAAGGCGCATCCAGGTGCGCCCCTCAGAGGCTAGTGACCCAAAGGCCAAAACATAAATAGAAATCCCGTACCGAGCCGATAGCGAAAAGGTTCTGGAAAGCCCGGTCTAGAGCGGGTAATCGCGCGCGACTGGTGGCACTTTGTAAACTAATTGCCGGAAGATGTGTCGATAAGAGCGAGCATTGTAAGACGGTGTTTCGAGCATGAGCCGTTTTGCTGATTTACACTGCGTTCACCAACCTCATCTGTAACAAGGAAATAACCTATGGGCGTGATAAGTGAGTTCAAGGCCTTCGCGGTCAAAGGTAATGTGGTCGACATGGCCGTGGGTATCATCATCGGCGCGGCCTTCGGCAAAATCGTTTCGTCGTTTGTCGGCGACGTGGTGATGCCGCCAATCGGCTTACTGATCGGTGGGGTGGACTTCAGTGACCTGGCCATTACGCTCAAGGACGCCAACGGTGACGTCCCGGCGGTGGCGCTGGCGTACGGTAAGTTCATCCAGAGCTTGATCGATTTCATCATCGTCGCTTTCGCGATTTTCATGGGCGTCAAGGCCATCAACCGTCTGAAACGCGAAGAGGCCGTTGCGCCAACCCTGCCGCCGGTTCCGACCAAGGAAGAAGAGCTGCTGGAAGAGATTCGCGATCTGCTCAAGGCTCAGAACAATCAGCCCTGATAACTGATTGCCCCAAGAAACGGCGCCTTTGGCGCCGTTTGTTTACCAGTAGTTTTCCACTGCCACCTGGCCGGGTCGTCGACTGAGGCTCAGGTGCATGTCCCGTTGTTTGAGCAACTTGCGCGTGTCATCGATCATCTGTGGATTACCACAGAGCATCACCCGCGAATGCTCGGCTGTCAGCGCTACACCGGCCGTCCGCTCTAGCTCGCCACTCTCCATGAGTGTCGTGATCCGCCCATTCAGGGCACCCGGATGCTGCTCGCGGGTGACGGTGGCGATGAACTGCAGCTTGTGCGCGTACTCCGCCAGATAGTCGCGCTGGGCCAGCCCTGCAATCAGCTCCTGATACGCCAGCTCCCGCGCTTCACGCACGCTGTAGACCAGGATAATTCGTTCGAATTTTTCCCAAACCTCGAAGTCCTGCAAGATCGACAGAAACGGCGCCAGCCCGGTGCCTGTGGATAACAACCAGAGGTCACGGCCATCGACGAAGCGATCCAGCGTCAGATAGCCAAAGGCCTGCCGGTCGACCAGCAGCGTATCGCCGACTTCCAGCCGACTCAGTTCACTGGTGAATTCCCCTCCCGGCACGACAATGGAGAAGAACTCCAGAAACTCGTCATAGGGTGACGAGACCATCGAATAAGCCCGCCACACCGTACTGCCGTCCGCCTTGGTAACGCCCAGCCGGGCGAATTGCCCTGCGCGAAAACGAAAGCCCGGATCCCTGGTGGTACGCAGGGTGAACAGGTTTGGAGTCAACGTCTGGACGTCAAGCAGCGTCTGGCGCGTGAATTTTTCTGCACTGGCGGTCATGGGTCGCTCCATTCAACAGATAACCCCAGTGTCCCGCAAAGCAGATGACATAAACACCGGTGATTTGTAATGGCTTTTGCCATTATCATTAACAGTACCCATACAATACTGTTTCTTCGCTAGTAACAAACCTAAGAACCGGTTATGCAGTTGTAAGCTTTTTCAAGAGCAAAAAAATCCAGCATACAAGTAGGAATTCTCCTACACTCGTGGCGTGCCGGATCTTGGATCCAATCAGCACCAACGCAAGTAAGTCCGCATGGAGTTACCCAATGAAAGTGTGGAAGGAATCACAGTTAACGCAGCTTTCTTACGCTCAGAAAATAGAGACCGCGTACGAGATTTCTCTAAATCTCGTTAAGAATCTTGGCTTTAATTTCTGTGCATTTTCAATAACATCCCAAACAAGAGGGATACATCGCCATACGATCAGCCTGAATAATTATCCCATCGAATGGAACACGAAATATGAACAAGAGCATTTCAGTGAAGTCGACCCGATACTAGCCCATTGCAATCATTGCGAACTGCCGATTCTTTGGCAGGAAGAGCTCTTCTCCAAGACACCGATATTGTGGCAAGCACAAAAACAGCAAGGTTTGCGCTATGGCTGGTCCCAATCTGTTCATGATCAGAATGGGCTTTGCAGTATGCTGAGCCTGGCCAGAAGCCATTGCCCGGTTACTACGCATGATCTGTACAAAAATCTGGGCTACGCGTTGTTCATTAGCCGCCACCTGCACGGGCTTATCGCGAAAGATCTGCCTCCCCCCCCGAAACCGGGCGCAGTGCATTTATCAACCCGAGAAGTCGAGGTATTGAAATACTCAGCCGACGGCAAGACCGCAGGCGAGATCGCGATCATCCTCAGCCTGAGTGAAAGCACGGTACAGTTCCATATACGGGGCGCCATCCACAAATTCGGCGCCAACAACAAAATGTCCGCAGTAATCAAAGCAGCGAGAGCGGGCATTATCTGAAACTGCTCGAATCAGGTAATCCCTGCGAGTAATCCAGACCAAAAAAACGTACCATCTGCGATCCATCCTGAGTGATGCCGTGTGAAGTTCCACGACGCAGTTCGCTCGGATGGTTCCGCCCGCTACAACGCCCCTGAGCGCCGGGCCACTCGTTGTTCATCTTCCGTTGACTACCCAGAGCCCCCGCCTCATGCCTCTGCTCGAATCCCCCTTCGCTCAACTCGATCTGATCCGCCAGCCAGAACAGCAGAACGAACCATTACAAGCGTTTGATGCCGCAGACGAATACCTGCTGACTCATCTGGCCGGGCAACAACCGGCAGCCGATACCCGAGTGCTGGTGCTCAACGACAGCTTCGGTGCTTTGGCTGCCAGCCTGGTGGGCAAGGTTCGGGTGATCAGCAGCGGCGATTCGTTTCTGGCTTTTCAGGGGCTGGAAAAAAACCTGATACGCAACGGTCAGGCCTTTGATGCAGTGCCGAAGGTGCCTGCCAGCGAAGCGTTCATCGGGCCGTTCGACCGGGTATTGATCCGGGTACCGAAAACCCTGGCCCTGCTGGAAGAGCAACTGATCCGGCTACAAGGGCAACTGGCTCCAGGCGCTCAAGTGATTGCGGCTGCGATGGTGAAGCATTTGCCACGCGCTGCGGGCGATCTGCTGGAGCGTTACATCGGCCCGGTGCAAGCCTCGCTGGCGGTGAAGAAGGCTCGACTGCTGATCGCCACAGCCGAAGCCAAAGCCCCTGCTGTCTCCCCCTACCCGACCCGCTATCGACTCGACGCCCCTGCAATCGAACTGCTCAATCACGCCAACGTGTTCTGCCGCGAAGGGCTGGATATCGGTACGCGGGCCTTTTTGCCGCACTTGCCGAAGAACCTCGGCGCAGCGCGAGTTGCCGACCTCGGATGTGGCAACGGCGTGTTGGCGATTGCCAGTGCCCTGCAAAACCCTGAGGCCCACTACACGCTGGTGGACGAATCGTTCATGGCCGTGCAATCGGCCGCTGAAAACTGGCGCGCTGCGCTGGGTGATCGTGACGTGATCGTGCGGGCCGGCGATGGCTTGGCAGAGCAGGAACCTCAATCCCTGGACGTAGTGCTGTGCAATCCGCCATTTCACCAACAGCAAGTGGTCGGCGATTTCCTGGCTTGGCGGATGTTCCAGCAGGCGCGTGAATCGTTGGTGGTGGGGGGCGCGCTGTACATCGTCGGCAACCGTCACTTGGGTTATCACAGCAAGCTGGCGCGGTTGTTCCGCGGCGTCGAGCAAGTAGCAGCCACCCCCAAGTTCGTCATTCTCAAAGCACGTAAATAAAAGCGAAAAAAAACCCTCCATCGGGAGGGTTATAAATCCGTGCCGCAAGGCAACGGGATGGGAATTTCAGTGGGTGCTCAAACCGGCGGCATTCATGAACATGCGCATCAGCGTGGCCACGATGAACAGTGCCACGACGCTGCCGGTCCAGATCATCGCCAGCCAGCCGAGTCGCTGCCAGAGCGGCTTTTTCTCGGCAGCTTCGATTTCCTGCAACGTAGGTTTGCCAGCCATCATCGCTTTCTCCTCTGGAATGGCGCCGGTATCAATCCAGCGCCGTAGTCGTGTGGGCTAGTGGTAACCATCTTCGTGGGTGACCTTGCCGCGGAACACGTAGTAGCTCCAGAAGGTGTAACCCAGGATGAACGGGATGATGAACAGCGTGCCCACCAGCATGAAGCCTTGGCTTTGCGGCGGTGCGGCGGCGTCCCAGATCGAAATCGACGGCGGCACGATGTTCGGCCACAAGCTGATACCCAGACCGCTGTAGCCGAGGAAGATCAGCACCAGGGTCAGCAGGAATGGCGTGTAATGCGCATTGCGGGCCACCGCGCGAATCAGACCGTACATGGTCACCAGCACCAGAATCGGCACTGGCAAGAACCAGAACAGGTTCGGCAGGGTAAACCAGCGTGCGGCGATCTCGGCGTGGGCCAAGGGTGTCCAGATGCTGACGATGCCAATCACCGCCAGCACCACGAAGGCCAATGGCCGCGCCAAATCATGCATCTGTTCCTGCAGCTTGCCTTCGGTCTTCATGATCAACCAGGTGCAACCGAGCAGCGCGTAAGCCACCACCAGCGCCGCGCCGCAGAACATCGTGAACGGTGTCAGCCAGTCAAGTGAACCGCCGGCAAACTGACGATTGACTACCGGTAGCCCATCGATGAACGCACCCAATGCCACGCCCTGGAAGAAGGTAGCGGCGATCGAGCCACCGATGAATGCCTTGTCCCAGAGGTGACGCTTGTCGTCCTTGGCCTTGAAGCGGAACTCGAAGGCCACACCGCGGAAAATCAACCCGATCAGCATAAAAATCAGCGGCAGGTACAGCGCCGATAGCACCACCGAATAAGCCAGCGGGAAGGCGCCGAACAATGCCGCGCCGCCCAATACCAGCCAGGTTTCGTTGCCGTCCCAGACCGGGGCGACGGTGTTCATCATGACGTCACGATCACTCTTGCCCTTGATGAACGGGAAGAGAATCCCGATCCCCAGGTCGAAGCCGTCCATGACCACGTACATCATGATGCCGAAGATGATGATCACGGCCCAGATCAGCGGAAGATCAATACCCATGATTCAAATCTCCTTGTTCAGGCTGCGACTGTGCTCGCCTTCACCATTGTCGTCGTCAGCTGCGGACAGCGGACGGGCCGGTGTGCGTTGTTGGCCAGGACCACCTTCGTTGGTTTCCTTGCCTTCGTCGATCTTCGGCCCTTTGCGCACCAGGCGCATCATGTAGCCAAGACCGGCACCGAACAGCGCGAAATACACCACAACGAACATGATCAAGGTGATGCTCATCTGCACGAAGCTGTGCCCGGAGGACGCATCCGCCGTGCGCATCAGCCCATAAACCACCCATGGCTGACGGCCGATTTCAGTGGTGAACCAGCCGGCGAGGATTGCGATCAGGCCGGACGGGCCCATCCACAGCGCCAGGTACAGGAATGGACGCGAGGTATACAGCTTGTCGCGCTTGCGCAGCCACAGGCTCCACAAACCGGTGAATATCATCAGCATGCCCAGACCGACCATGATCCGGAACGACCAGAACACGATGGTCGAATTCGGCCGGTCTTCAGGCGGGAACTCCTTGAGCGCCGGCACCTGTTTGTCCAGGGAGTGGGTCAGGATCAGGCTGCCCAAGTATGGAATCTCGACGGCGAATTTGGTTTTTTCGGCTTTCATGTCCGGCCAGCCGAACAGGATCAGCGGGGTCGGTTCATCACCGTGGTTTTCCCAGTGGCCTTCGATCGCAGCGATTTTCGCCGGCTGATGCTTGAGGGTATTGAGGCCATGGAAGTCACCGATAACCGCCTGAATCGGGGCAACGATCAGTGCCATCCACATCGCCATCGAGAGCATGGTGCGGATCGCCGGGTTGTCCTTGCCGCGCAACAAATGCCAGGCCGCCGACGAACCGACGAAGAAGGCCGTCGCAACGAACGCCGCCGTGGCCATGTGCATCAGACGGTAGGGGAACGACGGGTTGAAGATAATCGCCAGCCAGTCCACCGGGATGACCTGGCCATTGACGATTTCGTAACCTTGCGGGGTCTGCATCCAGCTGTTGGAGGCCAGAATCCAGAAGGTCGAAATAAGGGTGCCGATGGCCACCATGACGGTAGCGAAGAAGTGCAGCTTGCGCCCGACCTTGTTCCAGCCGAACAGCATGACGCCGAGGAAACCGGCTTCGAGGAAGAACGCGGTGAGCACTTCATAGGTCAGCAATGGCCCGGTCACCGAACCGGCGAAGTCCGAGAAACGGCTCCAATTGGTGCCGAACTGGTAGGCCATGACCAAGCCAGAAACCACGCCCATGCCGAAGTTGACGGCAAAGATCTTCGACCAGAAATGGTACAGATCGCGGTAAGTGTCGTTGTGCGTCTTCAGCCACAGGCCTTCGAGCACCGCCAGGTAACTCGCCAGGCCAATGGTGATGGCCGGGAACAGGATGTGAAACGAAATGGTGAATGCGAACTGAATCCGGGCGAGATCAAGTGCCTCCAAACCGAACATAAGTCTTCCTCTGTCAGGTAATACCGGCTGAAGGCTTGCGGCCTACACCCACTGCCCCCACGGATATGGAGTGTGGCGAATTCGAATTCGTTCTTTTTTTACCATCATCACAACGTAGGGAATCTGGCCATCTGGCCGCCGGATCAACTCCACGAAGGGTCTTGATCTGGATCAAGCAACGTTGAAAGAGTAGTCGCATTTTTGCCGATGGACGGTGTGGTCTTTTGCCGCGTGACAGGTTGCCTCATGGGTTTGGTCATGGGCTGCAATACATTTTTATGGGTGGACTAACTGTGGCGAGGGGGCTTGCCCCCGTTCGGCTGCGCAGCAGTCGTAAATCCGGTTACTGCGGTGTACTTGGCAGAAATGAGTTGCCTAGGTCTGGGGCCGCTTCGCAGCCCAACGGGGGCAAGCCCTCTCGCCACAGGGATATCGGTGTCTAGCTAACTAAATGTCCTAGCCTTGCATCTTCTGGTTACAGGTTGGTGATAATCTCGCCCTTCCCCTCGCCCAGACCTGCCTTCAGATGCCCAACCAAGCGCCCCTGCTGTTACGTCATCACCGCCCGTTTATCGCGTTCTGGCTGGCTCGGGTGTTTACCGCCAGCGGTTTTCAGATGTTGACCGTGGCCATTGGCTGGAATCTGTATCAACTGACCGGCAATGTGCTCGATCTGGGCCTGGTGGGGCTGGTGGAATTTGCCCCTCGAGTGTTGTTCATGCTGCACACCGGGCATGTCGCAGACCGCTATGACCGGCGCAAGGTCGCGGCGATCTGTCAGCTCCTGCAAGCGCTGATCGCCCTGTCGCTAGCCATCGGTAGTGCGACTGACCATGTCACCCGAGAGATGATCTTCATCCTCGCGTTCCTGCTCGGCGCCGCCCGCTCCTTCGAAATGCCGACGACTCAGGCATTGCTGCCGAGCATCGTGCCCAGCGCGTTATTCCCCCGTGCCGTTGCCGCCGCGCAATCTGCGCAACAATCAGCAACCATCGTCGCCCCGGCGCTGGGCGGTTTGCTCTATGCCTTCGGCAGCGTCTGGGTGTATGGCCCGACGGTGATCCTTTACCTCATCGCTTGTGCGCTGATGCTCAACCTTCCGGCCCGGCAGACACCGCTGAACAAGGGCAAGGCCACCCTGGATTCGCTGCTGGCGGGCATCCGCTTCATTCGCAGTCGCCCGGACATTCTCGGGGCGATTTCCCTGGATCTGTTTGCGGTCCTGCTGGGTGGCGCAACCGCGCTGCTGCCGGTGTTCGCCAAAGATATTCTGCTGACCGGCCCGTGGGGTCTGGGCCTGCTACGTTCGGCCCCGGCGGTCGGTGCGCTGCTGATGTCGCTGTTTCTGGCGCGATTTGCCGTGGAGCGCAACGTCGGGCGGGTCATGTTCACGGCCGTGGGTGTATTCGGCGTGGCGACCATCGCTTTCGGCCTGTCGACTTCGTTCTGGTTCTCTCTCGCCGTACTGGTGGTGTTGGGCGCAGCGGACATGATCAGCATGGTGATCCGCGCCTCATTCGTGCAACTGGAAACCCCCGACGAAATGCGCGGTCGGGTCAGCGCTGTGAATGGCTTGTTCATCGGCGCTTCGAACCAGCTCGGCGAGTTCGAATCCGGCCTGACGGCCCACTGGTTCGGCACGGTGCCGGCAGTGGTGATGGGCGGCATTGGCACGCTGATGGTGACCGGGACCTGGATCAAACTGTTCCCGACCCTGGCCAACCGCGACCGTATGCATGTGCCGGTGGAAGAGGTCAGGGTCTGACGTAGTTGTCCAGGGCACTCTTAGACCACCAACTCCCCCGCCACCGTCGACCGCGTGGCTTTGCCGCAGAGTTGCTCCACCAGCGTCAGCGCAAACTCCAACGCGGCGCCTGAACCCTGAGCAGTGATGCAGTTGCCATCGACCACCACCGGTTGATCGATGAAGTTACAGCCCGACAGTTGATTGCTGACCGTGGGCAGGCAAGTCATGCGCCGCTGACGCAAAACGCCAAAGGTTTGCAGCGCGAGTGCCGGAGATTCGGCAATACCGGCGAACAGACGCCCGGCGGCGGACTGGTCCTTGATCAATTGTTGCAGGGGTTGGTGGGCCGCCAAATGCTGCGCCCCTACGGCACCGCCAGGCAGCACGATCAGGTCGAAGGGTTGGGCGAGCAAATCCACCAACATCGCATCGGCGGTCAAACGGGTGCCGCGAGCGCAGGTAAGCATGCGCCGTGCCTCGATGCTGGCCACCACCACTTCAACCTTGGCGCGGCGCAGCACATCGATCAGGGTCACGGTTTGCAGATCGTCGATGCCCTCGGCGAGGGTAATCAGGGCTCTAAAGGTCATGGGCGCGGTCCACAGGATAATCTTTAAAGCGTAGTCAGCTTTCCTGACCCTTGTTCGAGCCCAGCCGTTACTTGATGTAAAGCTGCGTCGACATCGTATTGCCGGGTGCGTTGATCGAGGTGTTGCTGAACGTGAAGGTGCCGTCCTGCTTGCCCGCCAAGTCGAAGATGTACAGATAGCCGACGGTTTTTTTCCCGGCGGAGCACTCGGTCAGGTTGCCGGTATCAAAAGCACAGACAGGGGTGCGGGTGCCGTTCACCTCGAAACCGTCCAGTGCGACATGGGCTGCACGGCCGTAGCCGACTTCCAGCACGTACACCTTGATGTTTGGCCCTTTGTGGTCGCAACGGGTTTGTGCCTGGCCGTCCGCGATATTTTCAAAGCCACAGCCTGGCGATTCGACTTTGAGCACCTTCACCTGGCTCAACGGTTGCGCCGTGGCCGCAATGGCTGTTTGCGCTCCGATGAAACAGGTGAACAGCAATCCAAATGCCGCAATCACACGCTTATTAATGCAATACATATCTACCCCCTCCCTCCCCCAAAAAAACAGCGCGCAGTATGGCGCAGTTCCCTTTTGTGCAAAACATCGACGACGATCGCAGCCATAAGCAGCCATAGCCCCACGCGGCTGGTATGATGCGCGGCTTTTTCCGACCCACAGAAAATACCCAGGCGCCTGCAGTGGTCTGTGCTTTGCTGTTGAGGTCGATACATTCACGGCGCCGGGCGCGCCACGGGGAGCAGACATGCTGGAAAGGCTGTTTCAACTCAAGGCACACAACACCAACGTGCGGACCGAGATTCTGGCGGGCGTCACGACCTTTTTGGCCATGGCCTACATTCTGTTCGTCAACCCGAGCATTCTCGGCGAGACCGGCATGGACAAGGGTGCGGTGTTTGTCGCCACCTGTCTGGCAGCCGCCATCGGCTCGGCGACCATGGGCCTGATCGCCAACTACCCGATCGCCCTCGCTCCGGGCATGGGCTTGAACGCCTTCTTTACTTACACCGTGGTCCTGCACATGGGCCACACCTGGCAAGTGGCGCTGGGCGCGGTGTTCATCTCGGCGGTGATGTTTTTCCTGCTGTCGATCTTCCGCATCCGCGAATGGATCATCAACAGCATCCCGCTGGCGCTACGCTCGGCGATTGCTGCCGGTATCGGCCTGTTCCTGGCACTGATCGCCCTGCACAACGCCGGCATCGTGGTCAGCAACCCGGCGACCATGGTCGGCCTCGGCGACCTGAAGCAACCGGCGCCGATTCTCGCGACCCTCGGTTTTGCCCTGATCGTCGCCCTAGAGGCCCTGAAAGTACGCGGTGCGGTGCTGATCGGTATTCTCGCGGTGACCATCGCTTCGATCGTGATGGGCTTCACCCCGTTCGGTGGCGTGATGTCGATGCCGCCGTCGCTGGCACCGACCTTCCTGCAACTGGACATCAAAGGCGCACTGGACATCGGTCTGGTCAGCGTGATCTTCGCCTTCCTGTTTGTCGATCTGTTCGACAACTCCGGCACCCTGATCGGCGTCGCCAAGCGTGCCGGCCTGATGGGCAAGGACGGCCACATGCCGAAAATGGGCCGCGCCCTGATCGCCGACAGCACCGCGGCCATGGCCGGTTCTTTGCTGGGTACCTCGACCACCACCAGCTACATCGAATCCGCAGCCGGCGTGAGTGCCGGTGGCCGCACCGGCTTGACTGCCATCGTGGTCGCGATTCTGTTCCTGCTGGCGCTGTTCTTCTCGCCATTGGCGGCCAGCGTTCCAGCCTTCGCCACCGCGCCTGCCTTGCTGTTCGTCGCCGTACTGATGACATCCGGCCTGGCGGAAATAGACTGGGACGACATCACCGTCGCCGCACCGGTCGTGGTCACTGCCCTGGCCATGCCATTCACTTATTCCATCGCCAACGGCATCGCCTTCGGTTTCATCTCCTGGACTGCCATCAAGTTGTTGTCCGGTCGCGGCCGTGAGTTGAATTCGGCGCTGGTGATTCTGTCGATCCTGTTCGTGATCAAGTTGGGTTGGTTCAACGCATGACTTTTGATTCCCAGGCTTACGCCGTTCAGCTCGAAGAAAAGGTCACGCGCCTGCGTGACCTGCTGGCCCCGTTCGGTGCGCCCGAACCTGCGGTGTTCGATTCGCCGCTGAAAAACTTCCGCCTGCGTGCCGAATTCCGCCTGTGGCGCGAAGCCGGCGAGCGCCATTACGCGATGTTTTCCCAGGAAGACAAACGCACGCCAATCCTGATCGAAGAGTTCCCGATCGCAAGCCTGCGCATCAACCAATTGATGCCGCAGCTCAAGGCGGCGTGGCAAGCGAGCGCGGCCCTGAGCCACAAGCTGTTTCAGGTGGAGTTCCTCACCACACTGGCTGGCGATGCGATGATTACCCTGTGCTATCACCGCCCGCTGGACGAGCACTGGCACGCAGCGGCGTCGAAACTGGCGGCCGACCTGAACGTCAGCATCATCGGTCGCTCGAAGGGCAAACGCGAAGTGATCGGTCACGATTACGTGGTCGAGAAACTCGAAGTTGGCGGCCGCACTTTCAGCTATCGCCAGCCGGAAGGCGCGTTCACCCAACCCAACGGCACGGTGAACCAGAAAATGCTCAACTGGGCGTACGACGCCCTCGGCGATCGTTCCGATGATTTGCTGGAGCTGTATTGCGGCAACGGCAACTTCACCCTGCCGCTCGCGACCCGCGTGCGCAAAGTGCTGGCCACCGAAATCAGCAAGACCTCGGTCAACGCAGCACTCAGCAACCTGAGTGAAAACGCGGTGGATAACGTCACGCTGGTGCGTTTGTCTGCCGAAGAACTGACCGAAGCCCTGAACGAAGTTCGCCCGTTCCGCCGCCTGCACGGCATCGACCTCAAGAGCTACGAGTTCGGTAGCGTGTTCGTCGACCCGCCCCGCGCCGGCATGGACCCGGACACTTGCGAACTGACCCGGCGCTTCGACAACATCCTCTACATTTCCTGCAACCCGGAAACCCTCGCGGCCAACATCGCCCAACTGCACGACACTCACCGCATTACCCAATGCGCGATGTTCGACCAGTTTCCGTGGACCCATCACATGGAATCCGGGGTGTTGTTGACCCGTCGTTGATTGCAGCCTCCATATACAAATCAGCCGTCCACAGGACGGCTTTTTTGTGGGCGATTGAAACGCCCTGTATTTGTGCGTCCTGATTTGATAAATACAGCCACTGGCACTTCATTTGATTCCCGGTGTAATCAATCATGCAGCGACATTTCGACGATCTTCAATTGGGCAGCATCGAACTGTTTTGCCTGGCCGCAGAGGCCGGCAGCTTTACCGCAGCAGCACTTGTAGCGGGCGTGACCCCGGCCGCCGTCAGCCGCTCGGTGTCGCGCATGGAAGAACGTTTGGGTGTGCGGTTGTTTGCGCGTACCACCCGCAGCGTCAAGCTGACTGATAGTGGCCGGCGTTATTTCGAGGAGTGTCGTGAGGCTCTCGCACAATTGGTCGAGGCCCAGCGCGAGGTGATGGGGCAACAGCAAGAACCTTCCGGCACCTTGCGCATCAGCATTCCCACGACCTATGCCCATCATCGAATCCTGCCCTTGCTGCCTGCGTTTCGGGCTCGCTTCCCTGCCGTGAAGGTCGAGGCGCATATCAGCAATCGCAACATCGATTTCGTCGGCGAAGGCTATGACATGGCAATCCGTGTGCGGGCCATTCCCGACTCCGGGTTGATTGCCCGGCCCTTGGAAGACGCCGCGCTGGTGATGATTGCCAGCCCTGATTACCTGAAGCGTGCCGGCACTCCGCAGACCCTGGATGACTTGGCTCAGCACGAATGCATCCAGTACGAACTGCCCAGCAGCGGCAGACGGATTGCCTGGCTGTTCAACGACAACGGTGTGCCGCTGGAGATTCTGGCCGAGGGCAACTACTGCTGTTCCGATGACGTATTGGGTGGCGTGACGCTGGCAAAAAGCGGCGCCGGGATCTTTCAAACCTACCGCTTCATCGTCGAAAACGAACTGGCGGACGGTTCGCTGATGGAAGTGCTCAAGCCCTATGGCGGACGCTCCCGCCCCTTCACTCTGCTGTATCCGCAAAGCCGCCATGTGCCGTTGCGGCTAAGAGCGTTTATCGATTTTCTGGTCGAGCATCTGCCGCGCTGAAAAATCGCATCTGCGGGAGCTGCCGAAGGCTGCGATCTTTTTGTATCTGTCCGATCACCGCACAAATAATCCAGACCTGACGCCCTCTTCAATTGACCTTATTAACCAGTTAGTACAATTTCTCCCCACAGGCTGAAAACCTCGGCCAATGCCAAAAATAATATGTGGAGAGACCCATGTCCCCTATCGTTCTGGTGCTCAACGGCCCGAACCTGAACCTGCTGGGCACCCGTGAACCGGCGACTTATGGCCACGAAACCCTGGCGGACATTTCAGCGCTGTGCGGTCGCGCTGCCGAAGAGTTCGGCCTGACAGTGGAATTTCGCCAGACCAACCATGAAGGCGAACTGCTTGACTGGATTCACGCCGCCCGTGGCCGCTGCGCCGGGATCGTCATCAACCCGGCCGCGTGGACTCACACCTCGGTTGCCATTCGCGATGCCTTGGTCGCCAGCGAACTGCCGGTGATCGAAGTACACCTGTCCAACGTCCATGCCCGCGAACCCTTCCGGCATCACTCCTTTGTTTCGTCCATCGCCACCGCGGTCATGTGCGGTTTCGGCAGCCACGGCTATCGTTTGGCGCTGGAGCATTTCAGCCAACGTTTGGAAGGTTAAGCGTCATGACACAGAACACCGTGGTATTGGCCGGGCTGATCGGTGCCGGCATTCAGGCTTCCCGCACTCCGGCGCTGCACGAGCATGAAGGCGATGCGCAGGGTTTGCGTTATCTGTATCGGTTGATCGATCTGGATCAATTGAAACTCGACAGCAGCGCCCTGCCCGACCTGCTGATGGCCGCCGAACGGATGAATTTCACCGGGCTGAACATCACCTTCCCGTGCAAGCAGACGATCATCCCGTTGCTTGACGAATTGTCGCCGGAAGCCCGCGGTATTGGCGCGGTGAATACGGTGGTGCTGAAGGACGGTAAACGCATCGGCCACAACACCGATTGCCTGGGTTTTGCCGAAGGCTTTCGCCGTGGCTTGAAGGACGTTGCCCGTGAGCGTGTGGTGCAAATGGGCGCCGGTGGCGCAGGCGCGGCAGTGGCCCACGCGCTATTGAGCGAAGGCGTACAGCTGCTGAGCATTTTCGATGTGGATCAACGTCGCGCTCAGTCGCTGGCGAACAACCTCAATCAGCATTTCGGTTTCGGTCGCGCCGTGGCCGGGCAGGATTTGCCAGGCACGCTGGGTCAGGCTGATGGCTTGGTGAATACCACGCCGATGGGCATGAAAAAGCTGCCGGGCATGCCAGTGCCGGTGGAGTTGCTTCGGGCGCAGTTGTGGGTCGCGGAGATCGTTTACTTCCCGCTGGAAACCGAACTACTGCGCAACGCTCGTGCGTTGGGTTGCCGAACGCTGGATGGCGGCAACATGGCAGTGTTTCAGGCGGTGAAGGCGTTTGAACTGTTCAGCGGCGTGGTGCCGGATGCTCAGCGGATGCTGGCGCATTTTCAGAGCATGAATGGTTGATGATTAAAAGATCGCAGCCTTCGGCAGCTCCTACAGGATTGGTTAAACGCCGATTACCTTATAGGAGCTGCCGCAGGCTGCGATCTTTTAAGGGACCTACAAATCAGGCCTGCAGGTATCGCAAAACCGACTCGCAGATCATCTCCCGATGACGCTGCTTGATGCTTTCGTCCGGCAAGTCGATCTGAAAGATCTCACCGAAGGTATGACGGTTCGACACCCGATAGAAGCAAAACGAGCTGATCAGCAGATGCACATCCAATGGATCGAGGTCGGTGCGGAATACACCTTCTTCGGAGCCGCGACGCAAAATCTCGCCCAGTGAATCGAGGATGGTGTTGTTCATCGCCTTGATCGCATCGGAGCGCTTCACATACTCGGCGTTGTGAATGTTCTCGATGCTGACGATACGCACGAAATCGACGTTGCGGTCATGGTGATCGAAAGTGAATTCCACCAACCGCCGAATCGCTTCCACCGGCGCCAGTTCGGCCAGGTGCAGACGGTTTTCGGTGCTGCGGATATCCCCGTAGAGTTTCTCCAGCACCTCGACGTAGAGCTGTTCCTTACTGCCGAAGTAGTAATAGATCATGCGTTTGGAGGTGTGGATGCGTTCGGCGATTGCATCGACGCGCGCACCGGAAAGCCCTTGCTGAACGAACTCGACAATGGCCTCTTGAAGGATGTTCTCGCGGGTCTTTTCCGGATTGTTCTTGCGACTCTTGCGAGGCTCGGCAATTGGCTTTTCGGGCGCTACGGAGAGTTCTGTAATTATTGTCATTGCGGGCTCACGGCCATCACTGCACAAGCAGGCGATTATGGGCTGCCGCGCGCGGTGAAGGAAGCCGCGAGGCAGCGGTTTTGTACCCGTGTTTACGATTTTCCTACAACTTTGCCTGACGTACGCCACCACTTCGCGATTTAGCCATGGCCGCCAGTCGCACCGCCACGTTGGCCGCGCCGTAACCCGCGTAGCCGTTTTTGCGCTGGATGATTTCAAAGAAGAACCGCCCTTCGAACGGCTCGGTGTACACATGAAACAGCTCGCCGCCCTGAGCATCGCGGTCATAGAGCACGTTGAAATAGGCCAGCTCGCTGAGGAACTCATCGTCGAAATCGAACCGCGCGGCGAGGTCATCGTAGTAGTTGAGCGGGATATCCAGCAGCGGTACGCCCGCCTCCTTGGCGCGGCTGACTTCGGCGAAAATGTCGTCGCAATCGAAAGCGATGTGATGCACGCCGGAACCGCGATAACTCGACAGTGCGTGTGAGATGGCGGTGTTGCGGTTCTCGGAAATGTTCAGCGGCAGGCGGATCGAACTGCAACGGCTGCGCAATGCGCGGCTCTTCACCAAACCATACGGGTCGGGCAGCACCACTTCATCGTCGGCTTCGAAATCCAGCAGGCTTTTATAGAACAGCACCCAACTGTCGAGGCTGTCGGCCGGCAGCGCCATCGCCATGTGGTCGATACGCTTGAGGCCACCGCTGGCAACGGCCGTCGGTTGCAGATTGAAGTCGGTGCCGTAGACATCGGCGTTCTGGTCTACCAGGTAAATCAGACTGCCATCCGGTGCACGCACCGCTGCCAGTTCAAGCTCATTGGGGCCTACGAGTCCGCGATACGGCTGGCCTTTATAAGCTACCGCACGGGCCAGCGCACTGGCGCTGTCCTTGACCCGCACGGCGGTGGCGCACAGTGATGGGCCGTGAGCCTCGAAAAAACTGTGGGCGAAGGAATAAGGCTCAGAGTTGAGGATCAGGTTGATATCGCCCTGACGCAACAGGCTGACACTCTTGGAACGGTGCTGACCGGCCTTGACGAAACCCAGCCGCTCCAGCCAATGGGACAGTTTGGCACCGAGGCTTTCGTCCACTGCGAATTCAAGAAACTCGATGCCGTTGTATTCGCTGGCGCTAGGGGTGTCGAACAGAATGTCGCGATTGGTCGCGGGCGTGGCTTCCTGCTCCAGACGTTGGCGGGTTTTCTCTTCCAGATACAGCAACGAACGCAAACCATCGGCGGCGTTGGCCCGTGGCGGTGCGGCGCGAAAGCCGTCGTTGAAGATCTCCAGCGACAGCGGCCCGGTGTAGCCACTCTTGATGATCGGTGCAAGGAACCCCGGCAGATCGAATTCGCCCTGGCCCGGGAAACAGCGGAAGTGCCGGCTCCACTCCAGCACATCCATGGCCAGGATCGGCGCGTCGGCCATTTGCACGAAGAAGATCTTGTCGCCGGGAATCTCGGCGATGGAGCTCGGGTCGCCCTTGAGCGACAGCGTATGAAAACTGTCCAGCAATACGCCGAGGCTTGGATGATCGGCCTGGCGAACGATGTTCCACACCTGCTGATACGTGTTCACATGCCGGCCCCAGGCCAGCGCTTCATAGCCGATCCGTAGGCCACGAATGCGGGCCCGCTCTGCGAGCTGGAGCAAATCATCAATCAGAATCTGTTCATCACCGATCGAATCGGCCGAGGCGTTACTGCATACCAGCACCAGGTCGGTGCCCAGTTCCTGCATCAAATCGAACTTGCGCTCGGCCCGCTCCAGATTGCGGGGCAGACGATCGCGGCGGCAACCTTCGAAATCCCGAAAGGGTTGAAACAGCGTAATCGCGATCCCGAGATCTGCACACATCTGTCTGATTTCCCGCGGGCTGCCGTCGTAGTAGAGAAGGTCATTCTCGAAAATCTCCACCCCGTCAAAACCGGCGGCGGCGATGGCTTCGAGTTTTTCCGGCAGGGTGCCGCTCAAGGAAACGGTGGCAATGGAACGCTGCATGTATGGACTCCCGGTGGTAGGGAAATTTCTTGTCAGGGCGTAGGAGCTGCCGAAGGCTGCGATCTTTTGACTTTGCCTTCAGCGATAGGTCAGGCGCCGGAATCAAGATCAAAAGATCGCAGCCTTCGGCAGCTCCTACAGGGGTAGCGTTTGTCTTGGGCAAATTATTGGCTTGACGAATCCACACAGCAATTCAAAGTGTACTACCCGGTTAGTTTTGCGGGCGATTATCGAACACAATGGCGGTTGGCGAATTGACGATTTTTCGTCCACTGCGCAACATCGACACCACATTGAGTCCGGCCAAACCCCATGGACTCGGTTACCAAAGACCCTGAACACCACATAAAAATTTCAAAAAACGGGTACACGCTCATGCGCTCATTCAACGCCTTGTTTGCTTGCTCCATCGCCCTCCCGCCGTACCTGGCATCCATCCGAACCTTGCGCCCCCTCGGCCGAACCGTGCCGCTCGCTGAATAACCGTTGTCGTCAGTTCGACGAAAACACCTCAGCCGATCAATCACACCCGCGCCTGTCGCCGTCGATTGATCACGCGCCCTTGAAGTCCCGACAAGCCTCGCTTGTCAGTCATTGAACGGATGGCACATACATGTTTCCTTCTCAAAGCTCTCGCGTGGCTCCGGCCATGGGCGTCGCCACTGGCGGTATCGGCGACAAAATCCGCGGCGCCATGGCAGTCGGCAAAACCCGTTGGGGGATGCTGGCGCTGGTGTTTTTCGCCACCACTCTGAACTACATCGACCGCGCCGCCCTGGGCGTCATGCAGCCGATCCTGGCCAAGGAAATGAGCTGGACGGCGATGGACTACGCCAACATCAACTTCTGGTTTCAGGTCGGCTACGCCATCGGCTTTGTGCTGCAGGGCCGGTTGATCGACCGGGTCGGCGTCAAGCGCGTGTTCTTCTGCGCGGTGCTGCTCTGGAGCCTGGCCACCGGTGCTCACGGCCTGGCCACTTCGGCGGTAGGCTTCATGGTCTGTCGGTTCATTCTCGGTCTGACCGAAGCGGCAAATTACCCGGCCTGCGTGAAAACCACCCGGTTGTGGTTCCCCGCCGGCGAGCGTGCCGTGGCCACCGGCATCTTCAACGCCGGGACCAACGTCGGCGCGATGTTCACGCCGATGCTGTTGCCGCTGATCCTCCACGCCTGGGGCTGGCAAGCCGCGTTCCTGTGCATGGCGGCTCTGGGCGGCATCTGGTTGCTGTTCTGGGGCCTGAAGTACTTCAACCCGGAAGATCACCCAAGCGTTAAACAATCGGAACTGGACTACATCCAGAAGGAAGTCGAGCCGGAACAATCCCGCGTACCGTTCTCGCGAATCCTGCGCATGCGTGGCACCTGGGCCTTCGCCCTGGCCTACTCGATCACCGCGCCGGTGTTCTGGTTCTACCTGTACTGGCTGCCGCCATTTCTCAATCAGCAATACAACCTGGGGATCAACGTGACCCAGATGGGTATCCCGCTGATCATCATCTACCTCACCGCTGACTTCGGCAGTGTCGGTGGCGGGATTCTGTCCTCGTTCCTGATCGGCCGCGGGGTCAACCCGATCAAGGCACGACTGATGTCCATGTTCCTGTTCGCCTGCTGCATCATCGGCGTGGTCATGGCCGCCGGCTCAAGCAGCCTGTGGCTCGCGGTGTTTGCCATCTCCCTGGCCATCGGTGCTCACCAGGCCTGGACCGCGAACATCTGGAGCCTGGTGATGGACTACACGCCCAAGCACATGATGAGTACGGTGTTCGGCTTCGGCGGGATGTGCGCGGCAATCGGCGGGATGTTCATGACCCAGTTGGTCGGCCACATTCTGACGGTCACCAACAACAACTACACCGTGCTGTTCACTATGATTCCGGCGATGTACTTCATCGCGCTGACCTGGATGTACTTCATGGCACCGCGCAAGATTCCTACCGTCACCGAGTAAACTCCCTTCCTCCGGCAGGCCTGATTCCAGGCCTGCCTCCCTCCTCTTGTCGACGCCGTTGTTGCCACGCCGCCGCCAACCCGCTGCAACAAATCACCGCGATCCCGACCACCGTGGTCAGGGTCGGTGTGTGTGAAAACAGCAACCAGCCCAGCAAACCGGCAAAGACAATCTGGCAATAGCCGAACGGCGCCAACAACGCGGGCGCGGCGTGACGGAAGGCCTGGGTCAGAAACAGATGCGCCGTCATTCCGCACGCCCCCAGCGCCACCATCAAAAACCCATGACCCAAGCTTGGGACTTGCCAGAAGAACGGCACCAGCGCGCTCATCACTAACGTGTTGCAGAGCCCGGCGAAAAAATTGCTGGTGGTCGGGCTGTCGATTTCGCTGAGCTTACGGGTGAGCAGCTGATAGAAGCAGAAAAACAAGGCCGAGCAGAACGGCAGCAACACCGCAGGCGTGAACAGCTCGCCGCCGGGATGGACGATGATCAACACCCCGATGAACCCGCAAATCACCGCCAGCCATTGGCCGCGCGTCACCTGTTCACCGAGCAGTGGCACCGACAGCGCCGTCACCAATACCGGTGCGAGAAAATTGACCGCCGTGGCTTCGGCCAACGGGATGAACAGCAAACCGGTCGTGAACAGCAAACTGGTCCCCAGCAGGCACAACGCCCGCAACAGTTGCAGCAATGGCCGTTTGGTCCGTAGGACACGCAACCCGGACTGCGGCAGAAAAATCCCCGCCATCAGTAACGTGTGAACCACATAGCGGGCCCAGACCACCATGATCACCGGATAGAACCCCGAGAGATATTTCGACAAAGCGTCGTGACTGGAAAACAGAAAGGTGGCAACGACGATCAGCAGAATCCCTTTGAAGGGCTGATTGACACCGGAAAGCGGAGTGCTGAGGGTCATGGGGTATCCCTTGGTGTCTTGAGATCAAAAGCGGCGATAACTCCAGCACCGTCAGCCATGGATTGCAGATGCTGGTAATGCTGTTGGCCCAAGGTGCGGTTGTTGGCTGGATAGATTCCAACAATTTAGAACCTGGTTCCAGATTCTCACATTAGTAAACGCAAATAGTGTTCGAACAGCGCACAGATTCGTATCGCCAAACACAAATCAAATGTGGGAGCGGGCTTGCTCGCGAAGACGGTGTGTCAGTCGACATCAACGTACCGGACGCACCGCTTTCGCGAGCAAGCCCACTCCCACAATGGACTGGGGCTGAATTAAACGAACAACTCCGACGCCAGACTCGCCGCCGACAACTCCTCTGCAAACTTCAACAACAGCGGCGCCAGTTCATGCAACCGCGCCCCCGGCATCCGCGCACTCGGCCCGGCGATGCTGAGTACACCGATCACCCGGCCATCACCCGGATGCCGCACCACTGCTGCAATCGCCGACGTGCCTACCGCCGAACTTTCCTCGACCCAGGCATAGCCCTGCTCCCTGGCCAGACGCAGGCGCTCGAGCAATTCGATGTTGGAGCGCGGTGCATTCGGCCCGAGGTCCTTGGGCCGCTCAATGCCCTGGTGTTCCACCAGCGACAAGGCCTCGGCATCGCTCATGCACGCCAGCCACGCATGCCCCGACGCAGTGTAAAACAACGGTGCATCGCGGCCCATGTCCGGGTCATAACGCAAGCCGGATCGGGCGCCCTGGGACTTGGCGATCCAGATCTGCCGCTCCCCTTCGATCACTCCAAGGCGCACCAGCTCACCGGTTTCATGGGCGAGGCGATCAAGCACCGGTTGAACGATATCCGCGCCGCTACTCGACAGGTAGCGGAAACCCAGGGCCACCAACTTGGTCGACAGGTGATACCGCAAATTCTCTGGGTTCTGCCGCACGTAGCCCAGCCGAATCAGCTCGGCGAGCAAGCGATGGGTCGCGCTTTTGGGGATATCCAGTTGCTCTGCCAGCGTCTGCATCGGCAGGCCACGAGGTTCACTGGTGAGGCTTTCCAATACGCTGAAAACACGTTCGATCTGACTGCCGGCCATGGGAGGTTCCACATGAAATTTGCCCGATTCTAGAAGACAACTCGCTGAATGCGAAATCTGGAACCCATGTCCGATGACCGCCCCCTTTGCACGCCAAAAGCATGTGGGTTTCACGACCCCTTACACATTTCATCCACGCCTCTTTGCCAGTGCGGTTATTCATAGACGCGGCGATACACGCCCCAATCTATGAGAGACCACAAACATGTTATGGAACAGAGCAAGACGCAGCGACAACGTAAATGACACTCGGGAGGGCAAGGATGCCCGCAAAACCACAGGGAAAATGATTGGCGCCACAGTGGCCGTCGCCACCCTGACAGGCGCAGGACTTTACTCAACGGTGAGTACGACGCCGGATGACGTTCCCACCCTGCCAGATACACCGCCTCATCAATCCGCTGCCAGGGTTGCTGAAGATTCCCAGCTGATGTTCATTCAGTCCGTGCTGGGCGATACCGAAGACACCTGGAAACAACTTTTTGCGCAAACCGGCCGGCATTACCCGGAACCCACACTGACCCTGTTCAGTGAAAGAGTGACCTCTGCATGTGGCTTCGCAAACACAGCCAGCGGCCCGTTCTATTGCCCGACCAATCGCCAGGTGTATCTGGACCTGGAATTCTTTCGCGTCATGGCCCAGCAGTTTTCGGTGATCGGCGACTTCGCACAGTCCTACATCATCGCTCACGAAATCGGACATCACGTGCAGCTGGAACTGGGACTCTCCGCCCCGCTCGAGAAAGCCCAGACACACCGTCAACCAGTCACCGGCGATGGGGGTCTGGAAGTTCGCGCCGAACTGCAAGCCGATTGCCTGGCCGGTGTGTGGGCGCACCATGCGCAAAGACGCCTGCTGTGGCTTGAGGCCGGTGATATCGACGCGGCGCTGCAGGCCGCTACGGTCTTCGGTGACGACCAACTGCAACACGCCAAAACCAACGTGATACGGCCAGAGACGTTCAGTCACGGCACCTCCGCACAACGGGTGACCTGGTTCTCGGCCGGCTTCGCCGCAGGCCGGATCGACGCCTGCGATACCTTCGCGGCCACGCAACTGTAGTGCACGCCTTGCAATGTAAATCGCTAATCTCCCCAGCGGTATAGAACCGGCGTCGCTTAGGGCTGTCAGACGACCGGACTGGCGCCGCTCTCACTCACCAGCAACACTCATCACCATGTTCAACGAGGATTCCCCCATGCTTTGGAAAAAAGGCCGACGCAGCGACAACGTGGTTGATGCTCGTGGCGATGATGTCGGTGGGGGTGGCGGTGGGATGCGCTTCGGCGGAGGCAAGGGCCTGAGCCTGACGGCGATCCTGTTGATCGTCGGGATCGGCTGGATCACCGGCCAGGACCCGATGCAGATCCTCGGCCAACTGACCGGGCAGATGAGCGAGCAATCAGCTCCGGCCCCCACCCAAACCCGCAAGGCGCCACCGGCCAATGATGAAGGGGCCGAATTCGTGCGCTCGATCCTTGGCGATACCGAAGACACCTGGCGCCAGATTTTCCAGCAGGCGGATCGGCAATACAAAGATCCGACCCTGGTGCTGTTCAGCAATCGCGTCAACTCGGCCTGCGGCCTGGCGACTTCGGCGACAGGCCCCTTCTATTGCCCCGCTGACCAGAAGGTCTACCTCGACATGAGTTTTTTCCAAGAGATGTCCCAACGTTTTTCCGCCGCGGGAGACTTCGCCCAGGCCTACGTGATCGCTCACGAAATCGGACACCATGTGCAGACCTTGCTCGGTGTTTCAGCGAAGATTGAGACCGCTCGCCAACAGGGCCGGCAGATGGAAGGCGACAATGGTTTGCTGGTGCGCCAGGAGTTGCAGGCCGATTGCCTGGCCGGCGTCTGGGCCAACAATGCGCAAAAACGTCTGAACTGGCTGGAACCCGGTGACATCGAAGAAGCCTTGAACGCCGCCAACGCCATCGGCGACGACCGCTTGCAACAGCAAGGTCAGGGCCGCGTGGTGCCGGACTCCTTCACCCACGGCACTTCGGCCCAGCGAGTACGCTGGTTCAAGGCCGGATTCGCACAAGGCCAGGTTGGCCAGTGCGACACCTTTGCAGCGAAGAATCTGTGATGCGTAAGTGGCTGCTGGCTCTGTTAATCACCTGCGCAAGCACTCAGGCTGCCGAGCAAGGGGTCAAGGCGATCAGTTCCGGGCGCTTGCTGCTGAGCGCCGGGGAAATTGCGGTGAGCATTGGCCCGACGCCGGCGAAAATCGAACGCGTACTGATCATCGTCCATGGTCGATTACGCAATGCGGAAACCTACCGCAAAAGCGCCGAACACGCAGCCGAGCAGGCCGGGCAAAGCGCGAACACCTTGGTACTCGCCCCGCAGTTTCTCAACGAAACCGACATTGCGAGCCAACCGGTGTCTGACAGCGTTTTACGCTGGCAAGGCAATGACTGGATGGCCGGCGGCTTATCCACTGCGCCGTTTACGCTGAGCTCCTATGCGGCGCTCGACGAAATCATCGCTCGGCTGGGTGATCGGCGACAGTTTCCGGACGTGAAGCAAATCGTCATCGCCGGTCACTCCGGTGGCGCTCAGGTGGTTCAGCGTTATGCCTTGCTGGGTCACCCTCAGCCAGCCCTCGATACCGAGGGCGTGAAAGTGCGCTATGTGATCGCCAACCCTTCGTCATACGCCTACTTCAATGAGCAACGGCCAGTGGCGTTCAGTCACGCGGGGTGTCCGAATTTCAATCGCTGGAAGTACGGGCTGGCGGATCTGCCCGCTTATGCCAATGGGCAAACACCTGCGCAACTTGAAGAAAGCTACGTCAAACGTGACATCGTTTATTTACTCGGGCAGCAGGACATCGACCCGAATCATCCGGCGCTGGATAAAAGTTGTGAGGCTAAAGCCCAGGGTGCTTCTCGATTGATTCGTGGGCGCAACTATTTCAATTATCTGAAGCGACGCCATTCTCAAGGGTTGAGTCAGCAGCTGATCGAAGTGCCTGGGGTCGGGCACAATGGGGACGGGATGTTTACGTCGCCTGAGGGGCAGAAGGCGTTGTTCGGTCAGTGAGTGTTTGTGGTGTCTGATCTGACACCTTCGCGAGCAGGCTCGCTCCCACAGTAGATCTGCGCCGGATGCAAATTTGCATTTCATGGAGATTAAAATGTGGGAGCGAGCCTGCTCGCGATGGGGCCTTCAAGCCAGCAACATTTCTCGCAACGCCACGCAATCGGCTGCATGCCAATCAGTCAATTCCGGCCACGGATTATCCGGCAGATTCACCAGCACCGTCCGCGTCCCCGCCGCACGCCCGCAATCCAGATCGAAGCGGTAATCACCAACCATCACCATTTCGCTCGCCGGCACTTGCCAGGCTTCGGCCAGTTTCAGCAATCCACCAGGATGCGGCTTGGGCGGTGCTTCATCGCGGCCCAGTACATCCTCCACCGCAAAGCAGTCGGCCAGGCCGATGGCCTCCAGCGTGACATGCGCCAGCTCGCGGGCATTGCGCGTGAGAATGCCCAGACGATAACCGCGCCCGGCCAACTCACGCACCAGTTCCACCGCGCCCGGTGCCGGCTTCGAACCCAATGCCAGATCCCGCTCGTGCTCCAGCAGCCACGCGTGTTTGGCCGCCGCTTCATCAGCCGGCAGTGCCGCGAGATGGGTAAGGATGTCGTCTTCGGCGGGAATCGCCAACGCCACGCGAATCGCCGCGAAGTCATGCACGGCCACCGTCAGGGTGCCGTCCATGTCGAACACCCAGTGCCGCACCTCAGCCAGGCTCATGCCCAATCCTTGCGATGACGAATCAGGCCTTCCTGAGTGACCGAAGCCACCAGTTGCCCGGCACGGTTGAACACGCTACCACGGGAGAATCCGCGCGAATTGCCGGCCCACGGACTGTCCATGGCATACAGCAACCAGTCATCGGCGCGCAGGTCGGCGTGGAACCACAATGCGTGATCAAGGCTGGCGACCTGCATGTCTTTCTGCCAGACCGATTTGCCGTGGGGCAGCATCGAGGTGGTCAGCAGACCGAAGTCCGAAGCGTAGGCCAGCAGGTATTTGTGTAGCGCAGGGGTGTCAGCCAAGGCACCGTCGGCACGGAACCAGACGTATTTGATGGGATCGGCAGGCTGCGGGTTGTAAGGGTCTTTTTCGGTCACCGGTCGGACTTCGATCGGTTTCGGGCACAGCAGTTTTTCGCGCATGTGCTCAGGGATCAGGTGCGCGCGCTGCTGGGTGAGCTCCAGCTCCGACGGCAGGTTTTCCGGGCCGACCACTTGCGGCATCTCAGTCTGGTGCTGAAAGCCTTCTTCGTCGTACTGGAACGAGGCGCTGCAGGTGAAAATCGGATTGCCCTTCTGGATCGCCGTCACCCGACGCGTGCTGAAACTGCCGCCATCACGCACCCGATCGACCTGATACACCACCGGCAATTTGGCGTCGCCCGGGCGCAGGAAATAACCGTGCATCGAATGCACATGGCGCGCCGGCTCGACGGTCTGACTGGCCGCCGACAGGGACTGGCCGAGTACCTGGCCGCCGAACAACTGACGAAAACCCAGGTCCTGGCTGCGGCCACGGAACAGGTTTTCTTCAATCGGTTCCAGGGTCAGCAGGTCTACCAGATCTTCCAACACTTGGCTCATTCAGACTCTCCTCACACAACGCAATGCCGCGCAGTCTTGGCTGCGGCGGTCGATTCAGTTTATGGCCCGGTTCAACATGAGGGCCATTGTAAACGTCCGCGCCTGCTTATCCATGCAAGGTTTGCAGCCATTGCTCACGGGTGATGCGGTACAACACGTGCGGGCGCAGCGGATGATCGGCTGCAAGCCGCGGGTGCTCGAAGTCATCGGCAGGGGCATGGTGCATGCCGATTGCTTGCATGACTTTCTCGGATGGCAGATTGGTCTTGGTGGTGAATGCGACGACCTCTTGTAGCGCCAACCGGTCAAACCCGCAGCGCAGAGCGGTCCACGCCGCTTCGCCGGCATAACCCAGCCCCCAGTGCTCACGCGCCAGGCGCCAGCCGATTTCGATGGCCGGCGTGAATGGCGCATCGAAGCCGACCACACCCAGCCCGGTAAACCCGATGAACGCCCCGGTGTCCTTGCGCTCCAGTGCCCAGAGGCCGAAACCGTGCTCGGCAAAATGCCCGCGAATCCGCCCGATCAACGAGGCACTTTCCAGTCGACTCAAGGGTGCCGGAAAATAACGCATCACTTGTGGATCGGCGCACATCGCCGCAAACGCCGGTAAATCCTCGTCACGCCACTGCCGTAACAACAGTCGTGCGCTTTCGAGCTCCAGTATCGGCTCCATCTCGTCCCCCTTTCCTATCCCGCAAGTCTACATCGCTGGTAGGCACTGCACGAAAACTGCCTGCGCGACGATCATGCTGCGTTAAAAACAGGCTCGGAATGCTCATTTAGGTCCCCTAAACTCCGCGTCCTCGCCTGTTTTTGCCTTGCCTGATCGCCGCTCGGCGAGTTTTCATACAGACCCTAGGATCCTTCACTCATTCCTACATGCCTTCCTGTATAAATCAGCCATGCCCCTGCCATTGATCTACCACGAAGACTACAGCCCCGAGTTCCCGGCGGATCACCGCTTCCCCATGGACAAGTTTCGCCTGCTGCGCGATCACCTGGTGGACAGTGGCCTGACCCGCGACACCGACTTACTGCGCCCGGACCTCTGCCCAGCGGAGATTCTCGCCCTCGCTCATGACCCTGCGTATATCGAACGCTACATGGACGGCGAATTGTCCCGCGAAGATCAGCGACGCCTCGGCTTGCCCTGGAGCGAAGCGCTGGCCCGGCGCACGGTGCGAGCGGTCGGCGGCTCATTGCTGGCAGCCGAACAGGCACTGGAGCATGGTTTGGCCTGTCACTTGGCCGGCGGCACTCATCACGCACATTACGATCATCCCGCCGGGTTCTGCATCTTCAATGACCTGGCGGTGATCAGCCATTACCTTCTGGAAAGTGGCCGAGTAAATCGCGTGCTGATCTTCGACTGCGATGTGCATCAGGGTGACGGGACTGCACGGATTCTGCACAACACTCCGGAGGCAGTGACCGTTTCCCTGCACTGCGAAAAGAATTTTCCTGCACGCAAAGCCGAAAGTGATTGGGACATTCCGTTGCCGATGGGCATGGGCGATGCCGATTACCTGAAGGTGGTGGACGACGCACTCAACTATTTGCTGCCGCTCTACCAACCGGACCTGGTGCTGTACGACGCTGGTGTCGACGTGCATAAGGATGACGCACTGGGTTATCTGAAGCTGACAGACGAAGGCGTCGCCGCTCGCGATGAAAGCGTGATGCGCCATTGCCTGGGCCGGGATATTCCGGTTGTCGGCGTGATCGGCGGCGGCTACAGCAAGGACCGCAAAGCCCTGGCGCGCCGCCATGGAATCCTCCATCACAGCGCCCAACGGGTCTGGCAGTCATCAGGTTGTCATTGATTTGTGGGCTTTACCCACAATGCCTGTGGAACCGCCTGTGGATAACCTGAGTGAAAGGGTCTGCAGGCCATGCTGCCTATAGCGTGCAACGGAGTGGTTGTTTTTTGATCAGCTCTTGAACACACCAATGATCCCTGTGGGAGCGGGCTTGCCCGCGATGAGGCCGGTACATTCAACATCATTGTTGCCTGACAGTCCGCTATCGCGGGCAAGCCCGCTCCCACAGTTATTGTGTACTGCTAGAATGCGCGGCTACTCCGCCATACCGCAGCTCTCGCCATGACCCAGCCCTCCACTTCCCTCCCCCCTCACGTCGCCATCATCGGCGGTGGCCCCGCCGGTTTGATGGCGGCTGAAGTGCTGAGCCAGGCCGGGATCAAAGTCGACCTGTACGACGGCATGCCTTCAGTGGGGCGAAAATTCCTCCTCGCCGGGGTCGGCGGCATGAACATCACCCACTCCGAGGCCTACCCGGCGTTCCTCTCACGCTATGCCGAACGGGCACCGCAGATTGCGCCGCTGTTACGGTCCTTCGGCGCCGAAGCGTTGTGCCAATGGATTCATGACCTGGGCATCGAAACCTTTGTCGGCAGCTCCGGCCGGGTGTTTCCCACAGACATGAAAGCCGCACCCCTGTTGCGTGCCTGGCTCAAACGCCTGCGCGATGCCGGCGTAGTTATCCACACCCGCCATCGCTGGCTCGGCTGGGATGACAACAGTGACTTGCGCATCGACAGTCCCGAAGGCGAAAAAACTGTTCAACCCGACGCGACCCTGTTGGCGCTCGGCGGCGGCAGTTGGTCGCGCCTCGGTTCGGACGGTGCCTGGATGCTGCCAATGGAACAGCGTGGTGTCGGACTGGCGCCGTTGCAACCGAGCAATTGCGGCTTCGAGGTGCAGGCGTGGAGCGAATTGATGGTCAGCAAATTCGCAGGCAGTCCGCTGAAAAACATCGCCATTGGCCTCAATGACGATGTGCCGCGACTCGGAGAATGCGTGATCACCGCCACCGGGATTGAAGGCAGTTTGATCTACGCCCTGTCGGCACCGATCCGCGAAGCGATCAATCAAGATGGTTCGGCAACCATTCACCTAGACCTGTTGCCGGGCAAGCCTGTGGATAAAATTCAAACTGCACTGAGCAAGCCTCGCGGCTCCCGCTCCATGGCCAAACACCTGCACAGTCAGCTTGGGCTTGATGGCGTGAAAGCGGCGTTGCTGCGAGAGCTGACACCGGCCGACTACTTTACCGATCCGGCATTGCTGGCCAAGGCGATCAAGGCATTGCCACTGACGCTGGTGAAAACCCGGCCATTGGACGAGGCCATCAGCAGTGCGGGGGGCGTGATGTTCGAGTCGATGGATGAACGTTTGATGCTCAAGCAACTGCCCGGCGTGTTCTGCGCGGGTGAAATGCTCGATTGGGAAGCGCCGACCGGCGGCTATCTGCTGACCGCGTGTTTCGCCAGTGGGCGAGCGGCTGGGTTGGGGATGGTGGAGTGGTTGCGGCGCAAGGATTGAAGACCGAGGCGCGTCCATCGCGAGCAGGCTCGCTCCCACACTGATCGCATTCTTTCTGAAAGAACTCGCTCCCACACTGGATCTTCATGTAGCGCAGATCAAAGTGGGAGCGAGCCTGCTCGCGATGACGGCTTAACAGGCGCCGCAGCTAATCAAGGCTTACGCTTACGCGGCCCGGTATTAAACACCGGCACTTTTCGCACAGGCTTGATCGAAGGCTCCGGCGCCGAAGCATCCCCGCTCTCAACCCACTTGCCCAAATTGCGCTTGCCGCCACTGGAGGTCTTGGGCTTCTTCGGTTTTTTCGGCTTCTTTACAACCTGACCGCTGGCATCAGTATCCGGCACGCGGTGCTCAGGCTCGAAGTCCTGTTCCATCTGGCGAGTCAACGTCTGACGGGTCAACATCTCGATGGCTGACAGCTGATTCACCTCATCGGCGCACACCAGCGAAATAGCCTGCCCGGTTGCGCCCGCACGACCAGTACGACCGATGCGGTGGATGTAGTCCTCCGCCACGATCGGCAGGTCGAAATTGACCACCAATGGCAAATCTTCGATATCCAGACCACGGGCGGCAACGTCGGTGGCTACAAGGATCTGCACTTCGCTGGCCTTGAAACGATCCAGTGCCCGCTGACGGGTCGCTTGAGGTTTGTCGCCGTGGATGCCGTCGGCGTTGATACCCAGGCCCTGGAGTTTTTCCACCAGCGCGTCTACGCCGTTACGGGTCTTGGCGAATACCAGCACCTGCTTCCATTTGCCCTTGCGCATCAAGTGAACAAACAGCTCCGACTTGCGCTTCTTGTCCACCGTCACCACCCATTGCTTGACGGTGTTGGCAGCGACGTTGCGCGGACTGACTTCGATGCTCAGCGGGTCGTTGAGCATTTGCCCGGCCAGCGTGCGGATAGCGTCGGAGAAGGTCGCAGAGAACAACAGCGTCTGACGTTTCTTCGGCAGCGCTTTATAGATATTCCCCAGCTCTTCGGAAAAACCCAGATCGAGCATGCGATCGGCTTCGTCCAGCACCAGGGTTTGCAACTGGTTGAACTTGAGCGCGTTCTGGCGGAACAGGTCGAGCAAGCGGCCCGGGGTCGCCACCAACAGGTCGACGCCTTTGCGTAGCTTCATCATTTGCGGGTTGATGCTGACGCCGCCGTACACCGCGTACGTGCTCAACGGCAGATTCTCGGCGTACTGACGCACGCTTTCGTGAACCTGCTCAGCCAACTCGCGGGTTGGCACCAGGATCAGTGCGCGCACCGAGTTGGCGCTGACTTTCGGCCCTTCCATGGCCAGCAATTGCAGCAGCGGCAAGGCGAAACCGGCGGTCTTGCCGGTGCCGGTCTGGGCTGCGGCCATCAGGTCACGACCGGCCAGCACCGCCGGAATCGCTTGTGTCTGCACCGGCGTAGGGGTCTGGTAGCCGAGCGTCTCGAGAGCGCGCAGCAAAGGTTCGATCAGGCCAAGGGTGGCGAAAGTCATGGGAGTACCGTAGGAAAATTCAGCGCGATTGTGCAAAGAGTGTGCAAAACGAGTGTGCAATGGCGCGCAGTTTACCCTAATTCGCTCGGGATTCTGTCGGCACAACTACCGCAGGCCGATCGGCACCTCGGCGCCACTGCGGCAACCCGATCAACACCACGGCACTGATGATCACTGTCATGGCCAGCGCTTCTTCAATACCAATGGTCTCGCCAACAAATACGATACCCAGCAACACCGCCACCGCCGGGTTGACGTAGGCATAACTGGTGGCCGCCGCCGGACGCACATGTTTCAACAGGTACATGTAGGCGTTGAAGGCGATGATCGAACCGAAGATGGTCAGGTACGCCAGCGCCGCCCAGCCTTCGATCGGCGGCATGGCCTCAAGATGCTCACCGCTCACCGCGCTGCCGATCAACAACACCACGCCGCCCACCAGCATTTCCACCGCGCTGGCCATCGCACCCTGCGGTAACGGCAAGTGTTTGCTCCACACCGAACCGAAAGCCCATGACGCTGCCGCGAACACCAGCAATGCCGCGCCCAACGGGCTCGATTGCAAATTGGAACCGAGGTTGAGCATGGCGATACCGATCAGCCCGAGCACAATCCCGGCCCATTCGAGACGGGTATTACGCGCGCCCCAGAAATATCCACACAACAAAGTGAACAGTGGCACCGTCGCCACCGCCAACGCGGCAACGCCGGAGGCGACACCGGTGTGTTCAGCCACGCTCACTGCACCGTTACCGCACGTGAGCAGCAAAATCCCGATAATCCCCGCCGCTTTCCACTGCGCCCACGTCGGTGCCGGCGCCCCGCGCCAGCGCAGGAACGCGTACATCAATGTACCGGCGATCACGAAGCGGATACCGGCGAGCAACAACGGCGGCCAGTACTGCACGCCGATTCGAATCACCAGGTAGGTCGATCCCCAAATCACGTACAGCGCGAAAAAAGCAGCGATCAGCGGTAAGGAAAAACGGCGTATGCCAGGCATGGGCAGCTCGAGAACAAGACAAAGAGAGCAGCTATTCTAGAAAGGCCAACGGCAGAAAATAAGTTACAAAACCTGTTTATCGCACCGGTACACTTTTCAAAACACGGAGTTCAGCGCTATAAACCATGCTTTCGAAAGTCAGCCTTTTTTCAGGAATGCCATGATGGACAAATACGACCGCATGCTCCTCAGCGCCCTGTTGGAAAACGGTCGTGCGTCCTACGCCGAGTTGGCGCGCAAGGTGAACCTGTCCGCTCCGGCGGTGGCCGAGCGCGTGGCCAAACTTGAGGGCTGCGGGGTGATCACCGGCTACCAGGCGAAAGTCGACATGGCCAAACTCGGTCTGCCGATCCAGTGCGTCATCGAACTGCGCCTGAATCAGCACGGCAACCAGAAAACCTACGACGAACTGATCAAAATCCCACAACTCACCGAATGCCATCGCGTCACCGGCGACCCGTGCGTGATCATGCAAGCGGCGGTGGGCTCGATGCCGGAGCTGGAGGAGTTGATCAACCGGATTGCCACGTTCGGATTCAGCAAGACCTCGATCGTGCTGTCCAGCGCCATCGAGAAGCGTGTGCCGCTGGGGCAGTTGGAAGGGAATGGCAAATCGTGATGTTGCACGGCCCCTGTGGGAGCGGGCTTGCCCGCGATAGCGGACTGTCAGTCAACAAAGATGTTGAATGTGATGGCCTCATCGCGGGCAAGCCCGCTCCCACAGGATTTGTGGTTGGTCTTAAAACCCACGATTTATCATTCAACATTAATGTCGACTGACACACCGCTTTCGCGAGCAAGCCCGCTCCCACACTCAATCTGCGGCGTACTCAGAACCCACGATACCGCTTCAAATGCTCATTGATCTTCGCCGCCGGCACTTTCTGCAAACTGACGAGCAGGTCATGGGACAACTCCCGCAGCCCATGCTTGCGCCGCAACTCTTCGGCCAAATGCGCCGTCAGGTTGGCCGCCATTTCGGCATCGGCCATGGCCCGGTGAGCCTTGCCGGTATTGGGCAGGCTGGCGAAAGTGGTGAGGGTGCCGAGTTTGTGGTCCGGCGCGGCGGGCATCAGGCGGCGGGCGAGTAACAGCGAGCAGGCAAAGTTCTGCAAGCGTGTGCGTTTGATTCGCCCGAGCTCGTAGTCCCAGAACTTCTGGTCGAACGCAGCGTTGTGCGCCAGCAGCGGTGTGATGCCGACGAATTCATTGACCTCGTTCATCACCTGCTCGGCCGAGGGCGCGGTGCGCAGCATGGCGTTGCTGATGCCGGTGAGTTGCTCAATAAAGGCCGGCACCCGCACGCCAGCGTTCATCAGGCTTTGGTAACGCTCGACAATGCGCCCCTGTTCAAGAATCACCACGGCAATTTCCGTGGCCCGGCAGCTGCTGCTCGGGGAGAGTCCGGTGGTTTCAAAGTCGATGACTGCTATGCGTTCCAAACCTGTTTCAACTCCGTAAAAATCAATTCTTGAGCAGCAACGCGCCTTCGATCGGCACATAACGACTGGCGGCGCGGATCAGCGAATTGGCGGTGAGACCGGGTACGCCATAGGCCACCGCTTGCACACCGTGCTTACTGATGATGCGCTCCAGCAGCATGTCGAAATCACCGTCGCCGGAGGCCAGCACCACTTCGTCGACATGGTCGGCGGCGTCCATGATGTCGAGGGTGATGCCCACGTCCCAGTCACCTTTGGCAGAACCGTCGCTGCGCTGGATGTAGGGCTTGAGCTTCACGATGAAACCGAGATTGCGCAGGATCTGCTGAAACTGCTGCTGCTTGCTGTCGCCACGATCGATCGCATAGGCATAGGCCTCGACGATCTGCCCTTCTTTACTGACGTCAGCCCACAGCGCGGCGTAGTTGAAGTGGCAACCATAAGCCTGACGCACGGTGTAATAGAGGTTCTGGACATCGGCGAACACTGCGATTTTTTTCACCGTACATCCTCATTAGCGTGCCGAAGCGCGGGCAGGATCAGGCACCAGGCCCGAAAAGTTGCCCAGTATGCCAGCCCGAAGGATTGTTCCGCGAATAATCGGCCATGTGGCGAGGGTGCTTGCTGTGGCGAGGGGGCTTGCCCCCGTTGGGCTGCGAAGCGGCCCCTAAAAACAGACGCCACCTCGGTGTATCAGACAAACCGAGCGTGCCGGTTTTACGACTGCTTCGCAGCCGAACGGGGGCAAGCCCCCTCGCCACAGATATCATCAGACGAAGGAGTCGTCGTCGCCACCGAAGAACGATGAGCTGTCATCGCTGTAGTCGGCGTCGGTAAAACCGCCCTGATCATAGGAGTTGTCAGCCACGCGCTGATCTTCGCCCGAGCCATTGTCACCGCTCTGATCGTTGACCTGAGCCGGTTCTTCCTTGATGACTTCAACCACTTCCGGCTGCTGATTGTGCTGGAACAGGCTGCTGATGCCCTGCGCGAGCATCACGCCACCGGCCACGCCCGCTGCCGTTTTCAATGCACCGCTGAGGAAACCGCTGCCGGCCGCCTGTTGTGGTGCGTAATTTGGCTGCGGTGCGGCACCGAAATTCTGCTGTGGCGGCTGGGCATTGAACGATGGCCGCGCCGGTTCACGCCAGCCGCCAGTATTCGACGGGGCTGCGCTTTGAGTCGGTGCAGGCTGCGGATCACGGGAGCCACCACCGAAGATGCTCGACAAAAAGCCACCGCCGGTCGCCGCTGGAGCGGCCGTCTGCGCCTTGGCCGATTGCAGTTCAGCTTGCAATTGCTGGACTTGTCGGGTGAGTTGCTTGTTCTGTTCGTCGAGGCTCTTGATGGCTGCCTCTTGCACCAGAATCGCCTGGGTCATGAAATAGCCCGCCGCTGGCTGGCGAGTCAGGTGTTCCTTGATCCGCGCTTCGGCCTGGGCGTCGCGCGGGGCTGAATCCGTTTCGGCCTGTTGCAGCCGGGAAAACAGTCCATCGATCAGGGTTTGTTCTTCGCTGTTCATGGCGACCTCATAGATTGCCGGGAAAATCGTCGCCCTCATCCACGGTGGATAAGGTGCTCACCAGTAATGGGGCTGATACAGGATGTTTCAATGACCTTTACCGAACGTTTACGTTTGCGCCCCAAAGGGTTTCATCGGTTAAAGTGAGGCACTGCTTTCAACCTGCGATACCGACTGATGAATCCGTTCGACGTACTGCGTGACTCTCTGTATTTCTTCAAGCGCAATCTGCGCCAGATCGTGCAGCTGTGCCTGCCGCTGGTGATTGTCGAGGCGCTGCTGCAACAAGTGGTCGACCACTCCACCGAGCCGGACAGTTTCCCCGGCATCAGTGTATTGGTCGGCCTGCTGGTGTATCCGCTGTACACCGCCGCACTGATCCTGTTTCTCGATGCCCGCAGCCGGGGCGAATCGCCGCGCACCCGCGACTTGCTGGCGACCTCCGCGACCCTGTGGCCGCGCTTCGCCCTGCTGACCGCCCTCAATACGCTGCTGATCCTGATCGGCCTGTCGCTGTATTTCCTGCCGGGCATCTGGTTGATGGTGACGCTGGCGTTCGGCGAGTACCTGCTGGTGCTGCGCGGCTTGGCACCGCTGGCGGCGATGAAGGAAAGCCTGCGCCTGACCCGCGGAAACTTCCTGCGCATTCTGGTGTGCATTCTGTGCGTGATGGGCCCGCTGTGGGTACTCAAGGGGGCGACGCTGGCGGTTTACCCTGATCCGCAGAACCCGGTGATCTCACTGCTGATCGACAGCGCCCACAGCTTTCTGCAACTGTTCACCAGCGTGGTGGTGTTCCGTTTGTTCATGCTGATCGCCGATGCACCCGAGAAAGCTGACGGAGCGCTCTAAGCGCTCTACCCTTGGGCTTGGGCGCTGCTCTCGGTTATGCTCGGGGTCAATTTTGTAACGCTATAAGCCGAGCCATGACCCGTCTACTGCGCTACACCCTGCTGGGCCTGCTGATTGCCATTGGCCTGATTGCATTGCTGATCTACAGCCTGACCTGGCGCCCCCAGGCCAAGGAAGTGCTGCCGGTCAGTTGCAACGCCCAGGCGCCGACGCTGGTGCCCGGCCAGGCGCTGAAGGTGATGACCTGGAACGTCCAGTATCTGGCAGGCAAGCGCTACGTGTTCTGGAACGACCTGGCCGCCGGGAACGACGAGAGCCCTACACCTGAAGACATGGCCTTCAGCCTCGACGAAGTGGCGCGGGTGATTCGCGACGAGCAACCGGACATCGTGCTGTTGCAGGAGCTCGATGACGGTGCCAAGGCCAGTGACTACCAGAACCAGTTCAAATTGCTTCAGGATCGAGTCACCGACCTGTATCCGTGCAGCACGCAGGCCTTCGACTGGAAAGCCGACTTCGTACCTGAACCGCACATCTACGGCAGTGTTGGCCGGCAATTGGCAACCCTGAGCCGCTACCAGATCGAACACGCCGAACGCCTGCAATTACCGGTCGCACCGACCCATTTCATCAGCCGTCTGTTCAAGCCGAAAAACGCCTTGCTGGTCACTCACCTGCCATTAAGCAACGGCGGCCAAATGGCCGTGTTCAACACCCATCTGGACCGTGCCACCACCGCGCTCGACGAAACCTTGCAAAGCCAGGTGACAGCCGTGGCCAAGGTCCTCGACAAATATGAAAGCCGCGGCACGCCGTGGCTGATCGGTGGTGACTTCAACCTGTTGCCGCTGGGCCAGTATCGACGCCTGTCCGCTGAACAACGCACGCCCTACTCCGCCGACAGCGCGCTGCATGTGCTGTGGGACAAATACCCGATGATCCCCACCAACAACGAAGCCAGCGGTATCGACCGGGCGCAATGGCTGACCCATTACCCGAATGACCCGGGCTTGAACGGCCCGGACCGGACCGTCGATTACCTGTTTTACAGCCCGCACATCAAACGGGTCGAAGCGCGGGTGAGACAGGACGATACGTTACGGATTTCCGATCACTTACCAGTGATTGCACGGTTTCTGTTGCCGGCAGCGCCTTAGATTTGCGGCGTTAGTGAAAAAGATCGCAGCCTTCGGCAGCTCCTACAAGGGATCGCATTCCAATGTAGGAGCTGCCGAAGGCTGCGATCTTTTGATCTTCAGCTTTTACGAGGCTTGATCCGCGCCGTCGCCTCGGCCACCAGCGGATCATCCGGCCAGTAGTGCTTCGGATAACGCCCCTTCAAATCCTTCTTCACCTCGGCATACGTACTGCGCCAGAAGTTCGCCAGGTCCTGAGTCACCTGCACCGGCCGACGCGCCGGAGACAGCAGATGCAGTTTCACCACTTGCCGGCCACCGGCAATGCGCGGCGTCTCGGCCAGGCCGAACAGCTCCTGCAAACGCACCGCCAGAATCGGCGGCTGTTCGCTGTAATCCAGACGAATCGATGAGCCCGACGGCACGCTCAAATGATGTGGCGCCAGCTCCTCGAGCCGTTGCGGCAGCGGCCAGGGCAGCAGGTTGTGAACGATGCTCGACAGGTCCAGATTGGCGAAATGACTGAGCCGCGAGACTTTGCCCAGATAGGGCATCAACCAGTGTTCGAGACTTTTGAGCAGAGCGGTGTCGCTGACATCCGGCCACTCACTCTCACCCTTGCTGCCAAGGTCCAACTGCCGCAATAACGCAACTCGTGCCTGCCACTGACGCAGTTCCGGAGTCCACGGCAACAGCTCCAGACCTTTGCGTCGCACCAGGTTCACCAGCGCCTGACTGCGGGCGCTTTCGTCGAGCCCGGTCAGCGGTTCGCGACTGATGATCAACTCGCCAACCTTGCGCTGACGCTCGGCCCGCAGCACGCCTTCGCGCTCATCCCAATCCAGTTGATCGACGCAACGCACCTGCTCGGCCAGCACCGAATCAAACAGCACCGGATCGAAATCCGTCGCCAGATAAATCCGTTCTTCACGCTGGCCCTGACGACTGCCGAGATCGGCAATCACCAGCCACGGTTGCTTCATCAAGCTGTCCGCTTCAGCAAACAGCGCCGCACGACCGTTGGCCAATCGATATTCAGCGCCACCGGCCCGCCGTTGTTGGGCGACTCGGTCGGGATAAGCCAACGCCAGCAACGCGCCGAGCCAGCGCGGATGATCCGGATCGCCGACCGGTTCCGACGCTTTGCCCCGCAGGTAACCGCGATACTGCCGCGCCAGTTGCCGGGCCCGTTGAACACCACCCTGAGCGCCGCGTGCGACCCGTTCTTCGCCGGACAACAGCACCAATCGGCTGTGCAGATCCGCGCCAGCGCCACGCAAAATATCCCGTTCACCGAGCAGTGCCGCGACATCGCAGGCCATGTTCGACAGGCCGAGCGCCTGACCACGTAACAGCAAATGAGCGATCCGTGGATGCGCCGGCAGTTCGGCCATAGCCTGACCGTGCCGAGTCAGGGCGTCCCCCTCCAGCGCGCCCAAACGTTCAAGCAGATCCTGAGCCTGTGCATAAGCCGCTGCCGGAGGAACATCGAGCCACACCAATTGACTCGGCGTCACGCCCCAACGCCCCAGTTGCAAGGCCAGCCCGGCCAGATCCGCCGAGAGAATTTCCGCACTGGCGTAAGCCGCCAGTTGCTCGTGCTGATCCTGCGACCACAACCGATAACACACCCCGGGCTCCAACCGCCCTGCCCGGCCCGCGCGCTGCGTGGCACTCGCTTTGGAAATGCGCTGAGTATCCAGGCGAGTCATACCGCTGCCGGGGTCGAAACGCGGCACTCGCGCCAGCCCGGCATCGATCACCACGCGCACACCGTTGATGGTCAGGCTGGTCTCGGCGATGTTGGTGGCCAGCACCACTTTGCGTTTGCCGGCGGGCGCCGGATCGATCGCGGCGCGTTGGGCGGCGAGGTCCAATTCACCATGCAACGGGCAGAGCAAAACCTGTGTGCTCTCGCCCAGTGCATCGGCGAGTTGCTGATGCACCCGACGGATTTCCGCCTGCCCCGGCAGGAACACCAGCAGGCTACCGGTCTCATCGTTCAGCGCGTCGAGGATGGTCTGCACCACCCTTGGCTCGATGAATTCACCGGGTTGAAACGGTCGACCCCAGCGCATCGCCACCGGGTACATGCGACCTTCGCTGCGCAGAATCGGCGCATCGTCCAGCAATCCGGCCAGGCGTTCGCCTTCCAGGGTTGCCGACATCAACAGAATTTTCAGTGGCTGATCGTCACGAAACAGCTCCCGACCATTGAGGCTCAGGGCCAACGCCAGGTCGGCGTCGAGACTGCGTTCGTGGAACTCATCGAAAATCAGCAAGCCCACGCCTTCCAGCGCCGGGTCATCCTGCAAGCGCCGGGTGAGGATGCCTTCGGTGACCACTTCGATGCGGGTGTTGGGGCCGACTTTGCTGTCGAGACGAATCCGGTAGCCAACGGTTTCACCAACCTTCTCGCCCAGTTCACTGGCCAACCGCTCCGCCGCCGCCCGCGCGGCCAACCGGCGCGGTTCGAGCATCAGAATGGTCTGCCCGGCCAGCCACGGCTCATTGAGCAAGGCCAAGGGCACGCGGGTAGTTTTACCGGCGCCGGGCGGTGCTTCGAGCACGGCTTCGTGGCGTGTAGCGAGGGCTTCACGCAGGGCAGGTAAAACTTCATCAATCGGCAAAGAAATCATGCTGGCTCCCCAGGGCGTGCCCACAGTAAATTGCGAGTCGCGTTGAAGCTGTGGGCGTGCCAGGCAAGGCGCGGGACGCCGGTAAGGGTCGTTTCCTTACCAAGTCCCGCAACGCAGCATGGCGCGTCCACAGCTTCAGCCCGGAGGGCCGAACCCCTATAAAATTTATTAGCCGTCACGCGTGGTCGATCTGGAAAAAACAACTTCAATACTCAACTATCCCGGTGGGGGTGAGACGCGGCCGCAATTTACTGTGGGCACGTCCTGCCGCGGCGAGTATAACGGCGAACTGCTCGGTGTTTGTCGCGGTCCTAATTCATACAGACGCCCCTTCGTTTCCAGATGACTCAGGAGATTTCACATGCGTGCTCCCTTTCGCTTGATCGGCGGTGTATTGGTCGCGACCTTGCTGACCCAGGTAACGGCCTGCGGCTCGATTTTCTACCCGGATCGTCGCGGCCAGATCGACGGCAAGATCGACCCGGCCATCGCCGCGCTGGATGCCGTGGGTCTGCTGTTTTACATCATCCCCGGCCTGATCGCCTTTGCGGTGGACTTCGCTACGGGCGCCATTTACTTCGAGCCTGGCCGGACCGCCCAGGTGGCTCCGGAAAAACTCAAGGAAGCCATCGGTGCCGACGGCAAGGTCGATAACCATAAGTTGCAGACTATTCTCGAAGCTGAGTTGGGCCGCAGCTTCCCGCTGGACGATCCACGCCTGATCCAGCACAAGGGCAGCACCCAGCAACTGGCCATGTTCGGCCTGCAACCGGCCGCATAATTCATGCGTTCGAAGGGACACTTAAAGGAAACGCCGCACCTATGACCACCAGTACCGAACACGCCCGCCTGCTGCGGTTGGCGACGCGCGCCTCGGTGGCGGTGGCGTGCATATTGATCGTCGCCAAAGCCATCGCCTGGTGGCTGAGTGGTTCGGTGAGCATGCTCGCCGGGCTGACCGACTCGGCCCTCGACGGCATCACTTCGCTGCTCAACCTGTTGGCCGTGCACTATGCCTTGCGCCCGGCCGACGACGATCATCGTTATGGGCATGGCAAAGCTGAATCATTAGCCGGCATGGCTCAGGCACTGTTCATCGGCGGCAGCGCGGTGTTGATTACCTTGCAGGCGATCGAACGGTTGAAACATCCAGAGCCGGTGGGTGCGCCGTGGCTCAGCATCGGGGTCATTGTGTTTTCCCTCGTGCTGACCATCGCCCTGCTGATATTGCAGCATCGGGTGATCAAGGCAACCGGCTCCAACGCCGTGCGCGCCGACTCTTTGCATTACCGCTCGGACCTGCTGCTCAACGGAAGCATCCTGGTGGCCCTGGTGCTGGCCGGCTTTGGCTGGCCTCAAGTCGACCCTTGGTTCGGCCTGGGGATCGCCGCTTACATCCTCTGGAGCGCCATTCACATCGCCCGGGAAAGTTTTGCAGTGCTGATGGATGAAGAACTGCCACCGGATGTCAGCCGCCATATGCTTGAACTGGCCTGCAGCGTGCCGGGGGTTCTGGGCGCCCACGATCTGCGCACACGGATCTCCGGCAACCATTGGTTCGTACAGTTGCATCTGGAATTGCCGGGGGAATTGACCCTGTCAGTCGCCCACGGCATCAGCGATCAAGCCGCCGATGCGATTCACGCCGCCTACCCGCGAGCCGAAGTGCTGGTGCACGCCGACCCGCAGGAAGTGGTGAACGCCGCCAGGGCTCAGTAACTCACCTGATAACCGCGACTGCTCAGGCAGTTGCCCTGTGCCTGTCGGTAGGCTTGCACCACCGACGGATCCGGTTGATAGGTGACGGCGCGCGGATCGAAACCGCTCTGCTCCACAGCCCAGCGATAACACTCGTAACCGTCCCGACTGACCTCCTCTGGCGACTGGCCGTTGGCCGGATACGCCACCACGTCATAACCACTGCTCACCGGTTGCGGCTGCACGGGTGGTTCGACCACGACGTACTCCTGCGTGCTCGCCTGGTAGGCGTAATACGCGCCGGCCGCCAGGAACAACAGTGCCCCGCCGATCCACACTTCACGGGCGTAATCGGGCAAGTAGCGGACACGAATCCCGCGAGGCGGTTGAACCACCACATAACGCGGGCCTTGCGGGCGATACCAGTAACCGCCGGAATAGAAATAATCCTGGCCACGATACGGCACGCGGTAGTTGCGCTCCGGGAAGCGATCGATCACGTACCCCGGACGATACTGCGGGCCGGGGCCCCAGCCATTGCCGTGCCCATCCGGGCGACCGGGCCAGCGACGGTCATCATGACGCGAGCCCTGACCGCCAGTCTGCCAATTCCGGTTGTCATTGTTGCGCCGCGGTTCGTCCTGATAGTAGCCACGCCGGGGCTCCTGGGTCTGGCGCACGGTGTCGGGCCGGCCCTGGATCGGCAGATTGTTACCGGGTTGTTGCGGCGCTCGCTCCTGAACACTGGAGTCGTGCTGTACACGGTTCTGCCACTGGCCACCCTGAGTATTGGGATCGTGCGAGGGACGGTTCTGACGCTCGCCGCCCTGATTCTGGTCGTGGAGCTCGAACTTGCGGCTGTTATCGCCACGAATGATTTCGTTGCTCTGCTGGCGAGGCTGATTGTTACCGTCATGACCCTGACCTTTGCCCTGATGATCCGCCCCACGCTCCCCGCTATCGGGACCACGATATTGCGGCTCATCGGCCAGCGATTGCGCAGTGACACTCACACACAGCAAACCAACACCGGTCAAACGCCAGATGCGCGACTTCATGCTTTTCCTCACTGCGGGTTAGGGCCTGTACATAAGACTGGGAAAAGCACAGGCCGGTTCTGCAACAGGTTATCAGTCACACAATTTATTTATTGAGGGTTCGCTGCCAAATTCCGGGCAATAAAAAAGGGAGACCCGTCGGCCTCCCTTTGAGAACTTCGTCCGTGCTCGACGCTTATGACGTCGGCTCACCTCACGCCGTCTTCTGGACAGTGTGTAGCTCGGGGGCCGACACATCCCCGGTGGGGGTGGCGACCGCAGCTGGCCTGATTGGGCGAGCCGCACTGGACTGTTTGTCCGAGCAGTGATTCTGGTGATAAGAATAGGCCCGGAGCGACGACAGAGGATTGCGAAGATTGCTCAAATAAACATCACTTGCGCAATTTTTAACTCAGGATAGATAATCCTCCGCAATAGTTATGACAAAGGCCAGATTGATGAGCAAACTCGACCGATACGACTTGAGCATTTTGGCGGAATTACAGCGCGACGCACGCATCTCCAATCAGGAGTTGGCCGAACGCATCGGCCTGTCGCCTTCGCCTTGCTCGCGGCGGGTCAAGCAACTGGAAGACGACGGTTACATCACCCGCCAGGTCGCCTTGCTGGACCGCAAGATGCTTGGCCTGAGCCTGACAGCCTATGTGCTGATCGGCATGGACCGCCATACTCCCGAGCGTTTCGAGAACTTCGAAGCCGCCATTCGCACCTTGCCGCAGGTGCTGGAATGCAGCCTGGTGACGGGGATGGATGCGGATTATCAGCTCAAGGTAGTGGTGCCGGACATGGATCACTATCAGAAACTGCTGCTAGGGCATCTGACCCGGATTGAAGGGGTGACGAGTGTGCGATCGAGTTTTGTGTTGAATCAGGTGCTCAACAGCACCGAGTTGCCGCTGACTCATTTGCGCAGCTGAGACCCGTTTCTGTAGGAGCTGTCGAGTGAAACGAGGCTGCGATCTTTTGATTTTGCTTTTTAAAAACAAGATCAAAAGATCGCAGCCTCGTTTCACTCGACAGCTCCTACAAGAGTGCTCTGGGCGACGAATAGCTGCGGCACACTGCCGCAGGTCAATGCTCCGCCAATCCCCCATGGCGTATACTCCAGCGCCTTTTAGCCCCACCCACGCTGGAGATGTTCAATGGATCCTGCAGTACTCGAAGAGTGGATGATGACTGGACTGGTCAGCATTCTGATCATTTTCATGGGTTTCATCGTCTGGGATCTGGCGAAAAAATCCAAGGCCGGGCGCTTCGGCTCGTTCATTCTGTTCTTCGTACTGGGGCTGGGTGTGGCCGCATTCGTGATCAAAGGCGTGGTGATCGGCATGATCGAATCCGGCACTCTATAAGCGCGCTGGCACTTCCTTCCACTGGCCCTGATCGAGCCCTTCGATCGACCAGTCACCGATCCTGACCCGCACCAGGCGCAACGTCGGCAAGCCGACCGCCGCGGTCATGCGCCGTACCTGACGGTTGCGGCCTTCGCGAATCACCAGTTCCAGCCAACTGGTCGGCACGCTTTTACGAAAGCGCACTGGCGGGTTACGTGGCCACAGCTCAGGCTCATCCAGCTGTCGCGCTTCGGCCGGCAACGTCATGCCGTCGTTCAGCTCGACGCCATCGCGCAAGCGCTGCAACTGCTCAGCGGTTGGCTCACCTTCCACTTGTACCCAGTAAGTCTTGGCCAATTTGTGTTTCGGGTCGGCAATTCGCGCCTGAAGCTGACCGTCATTGGTCAGCAACAGCAAGCCTTCGCTATCGCGGTCCAGCCGCCCTGCCGGGTAAATCCCCGGAATCTCGATGAAATCCTTGAGCGTCGCCCGCCCTTCGCCGTCGCTGAATTGCGTCAGCACATCGAAAGGTTTGTTGAACAGAATCAGCTTCGGCTCGGCCGGCGGCGCTTTGGCGACACGGCGCGGGGCTGATTGCGGGTTGTTCGCGCCAGGGCGGCGAGAGACGGGACGTTGTGGACGAGACATGGGAAAAGGAACATCTAACGGTCAGGGCTGCTAATGCTAGTGCCCCAACCATCAAATGACCATGAGAACAATCAGCGGAACGGCGGCTCGTCGAAGCTGCGCAGTTTGCGCGAGTGCAGCGAGTTGAGCTCGGTGCGCAACAGATCCACCGCTTCAATGCCGATCTTCAAGTGCTGGCTGACCGCGCGTTCATAGAAGGCGTTGGCCGAACCCGGCAGTTTGATTTCGCTATGCAACGGTTTATCCGATACGCAGAGCAACGTGCCGTATGGCACCCGCAAGCGGTAACCCTGCGCGGCGATGGTGCCGCTTTCCATGTCCACCGCCACGGCGCGGGACAGGTTGATCAGCGGACGCTCCTGTGCCCAGCGCAGTTCCCAGTTACGGTCGTCGTAGGTCAACACGGTGCCGGTACGCAGGCGCTTCTTCAGCTCGTCGCCCTTCTCACCGGTGATGTTGGCCGCCGCTTGCTGCAACGCCATCTGCACTTCGGCCAAGGCCGGAATCGGAATGTTCGGCGGCACAACCCGGTCAAGAATCCCGTCGCGGCGCATGTAGGCGTGGGCCAGCACGTAGTCGCCAATGGTCTGCGACTGGCGCAAGCCGCCACAGTGACCAATCATCAGCCAGCAATGCGGACGCAGTACCGCCAGGTGGTCGGTGATGTTCTTGGCGTTGGACGGGCCGACGCCGATGTTCACAAGAGTCACGCCATGGCCGTCGCTGGCGATCAGGTGATAGGCCGGCATCTGGTAACGATGCCAGACCACGCCCGCGGCAATCGCCGACGCTTCGCCATGGTCCATGCCCTTTTCGATGATCACGTTGCCCGGCAGCACCATGCGCACAAAACGCGGATCGTTGCGCAGTTGCTCCAGGCCATGAACAATGAACTGGTCGACGTAGCGGTGGTAGTTGGTCAGCAGAATCCACGGCTGCACATGGCGCCAGTCGCTGCCGGTGTAATGCACCAGTCGGCGCAGGGAGAAATCCACCCGCGCGGCGTCGAACAGGGCCAGCGGCAGCGGGTCGGTGTTTTCCCAATCGTACAAGCCATCGGCAATGCCATCGGTCGCGGCCGACAAATCCGTACTCGGGAACACTCGCGCCAGCACCGCCGCCGTGACACCGGAGCCGGCCAGTTCATCGCCCTGCTCAACCACATACGGATACGGAATGTTCTGCTGACTGACGCCGACTTCCACGGTCACGGTGAAGTCGTGCATCAACGGGACAAGTTGTTCCAGCAGGTATTTGCGGAAAGCGCGGGGATGGGTGACGGTAACGCTGTAGGTTCCCGGCAGTTGAACCTTGGCATAGGCGCGAGTGGTCTGTGGGACTTCGCCCTGGCAAAGGTAGGTCAGACGCAACTCGGGATAACGAAACAGAGCACGCTGCTCTGCGTCCGGCTCGACACGATCCTTGAGATAACGCTTGAGCGCCTGATTCAGCGCGGTGGTTGCACGCTCGTGCAAGGCAGCAAGCCGATCCACGGCTTGCTCGGCGGTTTGAACGACAATAAACGCTTCGGTCACGATCAGCTTCCTGTGTTCTGACTTGCAGACCTTCATCTTGCCTGCATCGTCGCTTCACGGGAACAGTGGCGTGTTGGCTGCACATCAATTCTGAGACACAGATAAACCCTGTGGGAGCGGGCAAGCCCGCTCCCACAGGTTTCAGTGATGTTGATCAAATTGTTGTCAGAAACCTTGCGGGGTCGACCGGGCCACAATCGCTTCCACATCCAGCCCGCGCGGCAACGTTCCATACACCCGACCGGCCGAACCGAGGCGACTGGCAATGAAGGCATCACTGACCGCCGCATTCCCCGCCTCCAGCAACAGCTTGGCCTGAAGCCCCAAGGCGATGTCTTCGGTAAGCTGGCGGGCGCGGTATTGAATATCAGCGGTGTCCTTGAACGCGGCCTGCAATTGGCTGATGTGCGCGGCCAGGCGTTTGTCGCCATGACCGTCGCCCAACTCGCTGAACAGCACATCAAGCACGCCCGGCTCTTTCGACAATGCGCGCAATACGTCGAGGCATTGCACGTTGCCGGAACCTTCCCACGTCGAATTGACCGGTGCCTCACGATACAAACGCGGCAGGATGCTTTCTTCGACATAACCGGCGCCGCCCATGCATTCGGCAGCCTCATTGATCATCGCGGGCGCGCGCTTGCAGATCCAGTACTTGCCCACCGCTGTCACCAGTCGGGCGAATTTCGCTTCGTGCTCGTCATCCAGATGATCCAGCGCCCGCCCCATGCGCAAACTCAAGGCCAACGCCGCTTCGCTTTCCAGGGCCAGGTCGGCCAGTACGTTTTGCATCAAGGGTTGCTCGCTCAGCAACTTGCCACCAACCTTGCGGTGGGCGCAGTGATGGCTGGCCTGGGTCAACGCCTGGCGCATCAGCGCGCTGGAGCCGACCATGCAATCGAAGCGGGTCATAGCGACCATTTCGATGATGGTCGGAACACCCCGCCCCTCTTCGCCGACCATCCAGGCCAGGGCCCCACGGAATTCCACCTCGCTGGAGGCATTGGACCAGTTGCCGAGTTTGTTCTTCAGCCGCTGGATGTAGAACTGATTGCGTGTGTCGTCCGGGCGATGACGCGGCAGCAGGAAACAGGTCAAGCCTTTGTCGGTCTGGGCCAAGGTCAGAAAGGCGTCGCACATCGGCGCCGAGCAGAACCACTTGTGACCCACCAGTTCATACGCCTGACCGGGACCACTGGCGCCGACCGGATACGCCTTGGTGGTGTTGGCCCGCACATCGGTGCCGCCCTGTTTCTCGGTCATGGCCATGCCGATGGTGACCCCGACCTTGTGGGCCATGCCGACATTGCGTGGGTCGTATTCGGTGGCGAGGATTTTCGGCAACCATTGTTCGGCCAGATCCGGTTGCAGGCGCATCGCCGGGACGCTGGCGAAGGTCATGGTCAGCGGGCAACCGCTGCCGGCTTCAGCCTGACTGTGCAAATAGGTCATGGACGCGCGGGCAACGTGGGCGCCCGGTTGTGGGTCGGTCCAGGGCAAGCCAGTCAGGCCATGCTCCACCGCCGTACGCATCAACTCGTGGTAGGCCGGGTGAAATTCCACCAGGTCGACGCGATGGCCGTAGCGGTCATGGCTGACGAACACCGGTTTGTTCTGATTGGCCGCAAACCCCGCGTCCATCAGCGGCCCGCCGGCCAATGCGCCGTAAGCGTCGATCCGCGACTCGGCCCAACCGGCATCGAAACGCCGCGACCACTCCTGCAAAGGCAGGTCGATGCGATAGAGGTTGGTGCCGTCCAGCGATGGAGGCTGGTTGGTGACTTCGTGGGTTTCGGCGAACTGATGCAGGTTCATGACGGGGCTCCTTTGGTCAGCCAAGGGACTTCAGTTAAGCACCGCCCCGAGGTTGAACAAAGTGGCATATCTGCCTAACTGTCGGCGCTTTCGCCTTGCCCCGGACAGAGCACCCGCCGATAAAGCGCCGCCTGCAGATCCGCGAATTTCACCGGTTTGCTCAGATAGTCGACCAAGGTGTCGCTCGGGCAATAGGCCCGGTCCGCACTCAGGGCAATCATGAACACGGGTAATTCGGCGCAACCCGGCAAGGCGCGGATCCGGCTGCAGATCGAGGCGCCATCCAGTGGCGGCAGCTGACAATCGAGCAGCACCGCATCAACGGTTTCACGCTGCAAGTGATCAAGCGCAGCGATGCCACTGTCGGCGGTGCGCACGCGGAACCCAAGCTTGAGCAACATGCCACGCATCACCAATTGATTGATGCTGTTGTCGTCGACCAGCAACACCGTGCAGTCCTGGGGCAAACGCAGGTGGGAGGTTTGCCGGATAATCGAAGGCGCAGATTCCATCGGCAGCTCGAATTCGACGTCCAGCTGGAAGCGACTGCCGCGTCCCGGTTCCGAGCGGTGGCTCAGGCGCCCGCCGAGCAATTCGACCAGTTGCCGACAAATGGCCAGGCCAACGCCCAAACCACCGTATTCACGGGTCATCGAGCCGTCGAGCTGGAAGAAGCGTTGATACAGCGTTGCCTCGTCCAAATCGGTAAAACCAATGCCGGTGTCGATCACTGCAAAGGACAGTGCCAGCCGATCGGGCGCCACCGGTTTGCCCGTCACCCGCAGCGCCAATCCTCCGATCCGGGTGAATTTGATCGCGTTATCCAGCAGGCATTCCAGACATTGCGTCAGCTTGCCGCTGTCGCCGTGCAAGCGATCCGGCAGCCCCGGTGCAACCTCGACCTTGAAGTCCAGCGACTTGCTCGATGCATTGCCATCGAACTGCAGGCGCAAGGCCTCGACCACACCGCGCAAACTGAATGTGTCCGGGTAGACCTTGAGCTTGCCGGCCTGTAATTCGGTCAGTGTGAGGATGCCATTGACCATGCGCATCATGTCCCGCGCCGAACCGGCAGCCGTTTGCTGATATTGCTCCAGCTCAGGGTTCATCTCGACGGTCTGCATCAGCTCCAATGAACCAATCACACCGTTCATGGGTGTGCGCAGTTCGTGGGTCAGGGTGGCGAGGAATTCGTCCTTGAGCTTGTTACTGTGGGCTAGTTGCTGGTTCAGCACTTCGAGCTTCTGGCCGGCATCGAACAGCGTCTGCGCCTGTTGCTCGCGCATGGCGTTGATGCGATCGGCCAAGGCCAGGGACAGCAGCGCCACTTCGATCGCCGAGCCGATCTGGCTGGCGTACATGGTCAGGAATACGTTGGGCAAGTAACCCAACACCATCAGGGTGTTGACGATGCCACCGAGCAGGAACGCCGACCAGGCAATGATGAAATACCGTGCGACCCGCAGGCCACGCCACCAGGCGAAAATCCCGGCGGCGAAAATCACCACGGTGAAGACCAACGCCAGCAGCGTCGCCAGACGCAGGGCCAGGGCGTAACTGGTCATCAATGACAACCCGACCACCAGCGCACTGAACGCAATCAACGCCAGCAGCAAGCGGTCGAGCCAGCGACTGTGGGTGGCCGTCTGCAAGAAGCTGCGGGCGAACTGGCTGCCGAACAATCCTGAACAGCCAATGAAGAACGGCGTCGCGGCGTTGGCCCACCACGGATTGTTCGGCCAGAAATACTCCACGGCCGCGCCATTCACCGACAGCTGATACAAGCCGAACGAGGCGATATAAACGATGTAATAGAGGTAGCTGGTGTCGCGCACGCTGAGATAGATGAACAGGTTGTAGACCAGCATCCCCAGCAACACACCGTAAATCAGCCCTAGCACATAGAGCCGGACCGGCTGCTGTTCGAGGTAAGCGGTGCTCGACCACAAGGTGACGGGCGCCTGAACCGACCCTTCGCTTTGCAGGCGCAGGTACACGGTTTGCGCCTGCCCAGGCGCGAAGTTCAGATCGAACAGATAGTTGTTCTGACGGATCTCGCGAGTGGCAAACGGCAATGCATCGCCAGTCTGTCGGACCAATTGATAGTCACCGACAGCATCGGGCAAGTAGAGATCAAGGTGATCGAGGGGCGGATAGGCCAACTCCAGCAACCAGGTCTGTTGTGCCGACGGGTTGGTCGGGCGGTACTGCAGGTCGATTTTCAGCCAGAACACCGAACGCGAATAACCGGCGTTGAGCGTAGCTTTATCGTGGGGTTTGAACTGCCCGGCCGCCGCTTGCGCACGGACATCGGCGATGGTCGCCTGACCGCCCGCGTCTTCATAAACCTGCATCGTTCGGCCCAGGGGAAGGCTCTGGGTGAACTCGTCGAATTCGACGGCGCTCGCCAGGAGGGGCAAGCACAACAGCAACATCAGCAAATAGCGCATTTAAGCCCCAGCGTGGCCTGTCCGGTTCTGTCAGGAAGCCCCCCATTCCTTTTGAGTAGACGTAAAACCGGTATACCTGTTATTGGTTTGGATCCACTCTAGCATAGCCGTTGATGGCCATTGAACACCATTGAAATTTTTCCTACAAAGGCTCTAGAACAAGCGTTCCAGCTCTATACATTGAGTTAGAGCTGTTGGCTTGGTCAGGTTGTGACAATGCCTCAGTGCATAGCGATTCCTTGTGGCGAGGGGGCTTGCCCCCGTTGGGGTGCGAAGCGCCCCCTTTGCCTTCTGCCTGGAACACCGCATCGGCCGGTTTACGACCGCTTCGCAGCCAAACGGGGGCAAGCCCCCAACCACAATGTATCGGCCGCGATGGCTGCCACAACACCCGAAAAAACATGTTTGGTGGTAAGCTCGCGCACCATGAATATCTACAGCTCTCGCCCCGTTGTCCTCTGTCTCTCCGGCCACGACCCTAGTGGTGGCGCCGGCTTGCAGGCAGATATCGAAGCCCTGCTCGCTCAGGGTTGTCATGCGGCTCCGGCCGTCACCGCCCTGACCGTGCAAGACACCGTCAACGTCACTGACTTCCGCGTTCTCGATCGCGAGTGGGTGTTGGCCCAGGCCAACGCCGTGCTCAACGACTCAGAAGTCGCCGCCGTCAAACTGGGCATGCTCGGTTCCCTGGAAATGGTCGACACCGTGGTCGAACTGCTTTCAGCGCACCCGCATTTGCCGGTGGTCTGCGACCCGGTGCTGCGTGCTGGCGGCGGCGGACGACTGGGCAAGGACGAAGTCGGCTACGCCATGCGCGAACGCCTGTTGCCGCTGTCGATCATTGCCACCCCCAACCTTCCCGAAGCCCGCATCCTCGCCGAACTGCCCGAAGGCACCGCAGACGAGTGCGCTGAAAAACTCCTGCCGTTCGTCAAACACCTGCTGATCACCGGCGGTCATGGCGACGAACACGAGATACACAATCGCCTGTACAGCCGCGACGGTCGCCGCGAAACCTTTACCTGCCAGCGCTTGCCCGGCAGCTATCACGGTTCCGGTTGCACGCTGGCCAGCGCCCTCGCCGGTCGCCTGGCCCAGGGTGAACACCTCGCCAGTGCCGTACAGAGCGCGCTTGACTACACTTGGCGCACCTTGCGTGATGCGGAGCAGCTGGGCAAAGGCCAGTTCGTGCCGCGCCGCTTGCCACTGGACTTCTGTTCGTAACTTTTTATTAGTATTGCGGTGAGGCTTGTCCGATGAAACTACGTGGCCTGTACGCCATTACCGACAGCCAGTTACTGGCCGGGAAATTTCTTTCGTACGTGGAGGCGGCGCTTGAAGGCGGCGTCACCCTGCTGCAATACCGCGACAAGAGCAACGACGAGGCCCGCCGCCTGCGTGAGGCCGAAGCCCTGCGCGATCTGTGCGAACGCTACAAGACCCATCTGATCATCAACGACGACGCCGAACTGGCTGCGCGCCTGAACGTCGGCGTGCACCTGGGCCAGACCGATGGCCCGTTGATGCCGGTTCGGGCATTGCTCGGTCGTCAGGCGATCATCGGTTCGACCTGCCACGCGCAACTCGAACTCGCCGAACAAGCCGCCAAAGAAGGCGCCAGTTATGTCGCCTTCGGCCGCTTCTTCAACTCCAACACCAAGCCCGGCGCACCGGCCTGCAGCCTCGAACTGCTTGATCAGGCCCGCAGCAAACTGCACCTGCCGATCTGTGCGATTGGCGGCATCACTCTGGACAACGCTGCGCCACTGGTTGCCCACGGGGTCGACTTGCTGGCGGTGGTGCATGGTCTGTTTGGCGCCGAGAGCACGGCTGAAGTAACGCGCCGCGCCCGCGCCTTTAATGAATTGTTCAAATCCTGATTTTCTGAGAGCCCGATCATGTCTCGTTCCGAAACCCTGTTTGCCAATGCCCAGAAACACATTCCCGGAGGCGTGAACTCGCCTGTTCGTGCGTTCAAGAGTGTTGGCGGCACGCCGCTGTTCTTCAAACACGCCGAAGGCGCCTACGTCACCGACGAAGACGACAAGCGTTATGTGGACTACGTCGGTTCCTGGGGGCCGATGATTCTCGGCCACAGCCACCCGGACGTGCTGGACGCGGTGCGCAAACAGTTGGAACACGGCCTGTCCTACGGCGCCCCGACCGCGATGGAAACCGAAATGGCCGATCTGGTCTGCTCGATCGTGCCGTCGATGGAAATGGTGCGCATGGTCAGCTCCGGCACCGAAGCGACGATGAGTGCCATCCGCCTGGCCCGTGGTTTCACCGGCCGTGACAGCATCATCAAATTCGAAGGTTGCTACCACGGTCACTCCGACAGCCTGCTGGTCAAGGCCGGTTCCGGCGCCCTGACCCAAGGCGTGCCGAGTTCGGCCGGTGTACCGGCGGCGTTCGCCAAACACACCCTGACCCTGCCGTTCAACGACATCGACGCGGTAGAAACCATGCTCGCCGAAGTCGGCCAGGACGTGGCCTGCATCATTGTCGAGCCAGTGGCGGGCAATATGAACTGCGTACCGCCGGCACCGGGCTTCCTCGAAGGCCTGCGGACCCTGTGCGACAAGCACGGCGTGGTGCTGATTTTCGACGAAGTGATGACCGGTTTCCGCGTTGCCCTCGGCGGTGCCCAAGCTCATTACGGCGTCACGCCGGACCTGAGCACCTTCGGCAAGATCATCGGTGGCGGCATGCCGGTTGGCTGCTTCGGCGGCAAACGCAAGATCATGGAGCAAATCGCCCCACTGGGGCCGGTCTACCAGGCTGGCACATTGTCGGGTAACCCTCTGGCGATGGCGGCTGGCCTGACCACTCTGCGCCTGATCAGTCGTCCTGGGTTCCACGCCGAGCTGAGCGACTACACCAGCCGTCTGCTCGATGGCCTGCAGCAGCGCGCCGACGCCGCCGGTATTCCGTTCGTGACCACTCAGGCCGGCGGCATGTTCGGCCTGTACTTCAGCGGTGCCGACGACATCGTGACCTTTGAAGATGTGATGGCCAGCGATGCCGGTCTGTTCGGGCGTTTCTTCCACCTGATGCTCGAAGGCGGCGTGTACCTGGCGCCAAGCGCCTTCGAAGCCGGTTTCACCTCGATCGCCCACGGCGAAACCGAGTTAAAGCTGACACTGGACGCCGCCGAGCGTGCATTCGCCGCACTGAAATAAAGCTGCGACGCTGACGTTGGCGATTGCCAGCGTCAGCTTTCACCTACATTCGCGTCCTTTTTCCTACTCATCTGCCAATAATTCTCCGCAAAGTGGGCGATATATTCCCCGCGCAGCAGAAAAACGAGTAAAGACTTTGTAAGGTTGGCCCCGCTTATTTCATAATGCGCGCTTATTGGATCCCTCGACGGGTCCGCGCGCCCCTCAGAGGTAAGTCGATTCCCATGAACCGCACCGGCCGCACCCTTGCACTGGGCTGCCTGTTGCTCCTTCAGCCCCTGCTCGCGCTCGCACAAGCAGGCGGCAACTCGTTGTTGATCCCGGCGATGGGTCGTTGCACCCTCAATACTCAGCCACAAGACCTGACGCAAGCGCTCGCCGCCTGTCAGAAAGCGTCGGATGAAGGGGATGCGCAAGCGCAATACGAGTTGGGTGAGTTCTACTACGACGGCAAAAACGCGCCGCGCGACCTCAATCAAGCCCTGAGCTACTTCGAAAAAGCCTCGCTGCAAGGCCACGCCCAGGCGCAATTCAAACTCGGCACCATGTTCTTCCACGGCGAAGGCGTACCGGCCAATAACGTTCAGGCGTATATCGTGCTGAAAATGGCCGCGGTCAACGGTGCCGAAGAGGCGCTGGACACCGCCGACGAAGTCGCCGAGAAAATGCCCCGCGAAGATCTGGAAGTCGCTACCCAGGTGCTGGGGCAAATTTTCCGTAAATACCTGATGGAATTGCAGAGCGCCGATGGGCGTACGCCGTTTTCGCCACTGCCTTGAATTGACGCTGGCCCCTGTGGCGAGGGAGCTTGCTCCCGCTCGGCTGCGTAGCAGTCGTAAAATCAGCACACGCGGTCTGTCTGGGAGGTAGCGGAGGCTGATTTCAGGGCCGCTTCGCAGCCCAACGGGAGCAAGCTCCCTCGCCACAACAAGCACCACTAGCCACAACAAGCCCGGCCACTCAATCCGTGGCTTACTTCTCAGGCATCGGCATCGGAAACGGCATGACATTGCCGACCGCACCGCGGGCTTCGCTGATTTTCGGGGTGCCTAGGCGCTCGACCTCGTCGATGCGCACGATCGAATGCATCGGCACAAAACTGCGCACAACGCCTTCGAACTGAGCCTTGAGCTTCTCTTCGCTCGGATCGACGACCACTTGCGTGCGCTCGCCAAAGACGAACTCTTCCACTTCCAGGAAGCCCCACAGATCACTTTGATAGATCTGCTTGGCATACATTTCGTACACCTGGCCCTGATTGAGGAAAATCACCTTGTAGATTGGAGCTTCACGTTTGGTCATGGTGGGCGGGTAACACATCGGGGATAAAAATGAGGGCGCGAACTATAGCATAGCCGCCGGACGCGCAACGGTAGGAACCTTGGTGCATGTTCCCTATAATGCGCGGTTCTTTGAATCACGTGATGACTCTGTCCATGGCCAAGAAGCTTTACATCGAAACCCACGGTTGCCAGATGAACGAGTACGACAGCTCGCGCATGGTCGATCTGCTGGGTGAACATCAGGCCCTGGAAGTCACCGCTCGTGCTGAAGACGCCGACGTGATCCTGCTCAACACCTGCTCGATCCGCGAACGCGCCCAGGACCGGGTGTATTCCCAGCTGGGCCGCTGGCGCGAATTGAAGCTGGCTAACCCGGACATGGTCATCGCCGTCGGCGGTTGCGTGGCCAGCCAGGAAGGCGCGGCCATCCGTGATCGCGCTCCGTACGTGGACGTGGTATTCGGCCCGCAGACCCTGCACCGCCTGCCGGAAATGATCGACGCCGCGCGCCTGACCAAACTGCCGCAAGTCGACGTCTCGTTCCCGGAAATCGAAAAATTCGACCACTTGCCCGAGCCACGCATCGACGGGCCGAGCGCTTACGTGTCGGTCATGGAAGGCTGCAGCAAGTACTGCACATTCTGCGTAGTGCCTTATACGCGCGGTGAAGAAGTCAGCCGACCATTCGACGACGTGATTGCCGAGATCATTCACCTGGCAGAAAACGGCGTGCGCGAAGTGACCTTGCTGGGGCAGAACGTCAACGGTTATCGCGGCACCACTCATGATGGTCGCCTGGCTGATCTGGCGGAACTGATCCGCGTAGTGGCAGCCGTCGATGGCATCGACCGGATTCGCTACACCACTTCGCACCCGCTGGAATTCTCCGACAGTCTGATCCAGGCCCACGCCGACGTACCGGAACTGGTGAAACACCTGCATTTGCCGGTGCAATCGGGTTCCGACCGGATCCTCGCGGCGATGAAGCGCAACCACACCGCGCTGGAGTACAAATCCAAACTGCGCAAGTTGCGGGCCGCCGTGCCGGGGATCTGCATCAGCTCTGACTTTATCGTGGGCTTCCCGGGCGAGACCGAGAAAGACTTCGAACAGACCATGAAGCTGATCGAAGACGTCGGTTTCGACTTCTCCTACTCGTTCGTTTATAGCCAGCGCCCAGGCACGCCGGCCGCCGATCTGGCTGACGAAACACCGGAAGAACTGAAAAAAGAACGCCTGAATGCCCTGCAACATCGCCTGAACCAGCAAGGTTTCGAGATCAGCCGACAAATGGTGGGCTCCATTCAGCGGATTCTGGTAACCGATTATTCGAAAAAAGACCCCGGTGAATTGCAAGGCCGGACCGAGAATAACCGTATCGTCAACTTCCGCTGCGACAATCCGACCCTGATCGGCCAGTTCGCCGACGTGCACATCGATGCCGCGCAACCGCACTCGCTGCGGGGCTCGCTGATCCAATAACACCTCGTCACCTTTGGGAGCCGGGCTTTTGTGGCGAGGGGGCTTGCCCCCGTTGGATCGCGAAGCGGTCCCGAATATCTTGCGACTGCTTCGCAGCCGAACGGGGGCAAGCCCCCTCGCCACAGATCAAGCGCCAACCGGCATCTTATTTAAGAGCTTTCGCACCCAGGCGACTGGCGCTATCCTTGATTCATCATAATTGCCCCTGGGCGGCTAAATACGACCTTGAACGCACCCATAGAACCACATCGTTTTATCCTCGAGCCTTTTGAGGCTCGCCGCTTCGCCAATCTGTGCGGGCAATTCGACGAGCATCTGCGCTTGATCGAACAGCGCCTCGCTATCGAGATCCGCAACCGCGGAAACCAGTTCGAACTGATCGGCGAGCCCAAGCACACCACCTCCGCGGAAAACCTGCTGCGCCGCCTGTACCGGGAAACCAAAGGTACCGAGCTGTCGCCGGACATGGTTCACCTGTTCCTGCAGGAATCGGCTGTCGAGGAACTGGACAACCACTCCCCCGCCGAACCGTCCGTCGCCTTGCGCACCAAGAAAGGCATGATTCGCCCTCGCGGCTTGAATCAGGTGCGCTATGTGAAGGAAATCCTCGGTAACGACATCAACTTCGGCATCGGCCCGGCCGGTACCGGCAAGACTTATCTGGCCGTTGCCTGCGCGGTAGACGCGCTGGAGCGCGAGCAAATTCGCCGCATTCTGCTGGTCCGTCCGGCGGTTGAAGCGGGCGAAAAGCTCGGCTTCCTGCCCGGCGACCTGTCCCAGAAAATCGACCCGTACCTGCGCCCGCTCTATGACGCACTCTACGAAATGCTCGGTTTCGAATACGTCGCCAAGCTGATCGAGCGTCAAGTGATCGAAGTCGCGCCGCTGGCCTACATGCGCGGTCGTACGCTGAACAACAGCTTCATCATCCTCGACGAAAGCCAGAACACCACCGTCGAGCAGATGAAAATGTTCCTGACCCGGATCGGCTTCGGCTCCACCGCCGTCATCACTGGTGACATCACCCAGGTCGACCTGCCGAAAGGCACCAAGTCCGGGCTGCATCATGTGATCGAGGTGTTGAAAGACGTACCGGGCATCAGCTTCACCCACTTCATGCCCAAGGACGTGGTGCGCCATCCGCTGGTGCAGCGAATTGTCGAAGCCTACGAGCGCTTCGAAAATCGCACAGCCGACGAACCGGCGAAGTTCTCTCCCAAGGACACTCGCCCCGATGCTTGAGCTTGATCTGCAACTGGCTACCGAAGCGTCTGCCCCAAGCGAAGCCGAATTCCGTCAATGGTGCGAACTGGCCCTGCGCCAGCGTACTGCCGACTCCGAAATGACCATCCGTTTGGTCGACGAGGAGGAAGCCCGTGAACTGAACTTCACCTGGCGTCAGAAAGACTACGCCACCAACGTTTTGTCGTTTCCGGCCGATGTCCCCGATGAGTTTCTCGACATTCCCTTGCTTGGCGATCTGGTGATCTGCGTAGCAGTGGTCGAGCGCGAAGCGGCGGAACAAGGCAAGGAATTAACGGCCCACTGGGCGCATCTGGTCATTCACGGCTGCTTGCATCTGCTTGGTTACGACCATATAGATGATGACGAAGCCGAAGAAATGGAAGCACTGGAACGAACGTTGCTTGCAGAGTTGGGTCATCCGGACCCTTATGCGGACGACGAAACAGACATATCCCCAATCGTAACAACAAAGGATTCAGAGTAATCGCTATGAGCGAAGATCGATCGAGCAACGGGCAGAAGTCATGGCTGGGTAAGCTCACCCAGGCTTTTGCCCACGAGCCGAAGAACCGCCAGGAGCTGCTGGAGCTGCTGCGCGACGCACATCAAAACAAGTTGCTGGACAGCGAAGCGCTGGCCATCGTCGAAGGCGCCATCCAGGTTGCGGACCTGCAGGTGCGGGACATCATGGTCCCGCGCTCGCAGATGATCAGCATCAAGGCGACCCAGACACCTCGCGAGTTCCTGCCGGCCGTGGTCGACTCGGCCCACTCCCGCTACCCGGTGATCGGCGAAAGCCACGATGACGTGATGGGCGTGTTGCTGGCCAAGGACTTGCTGCCGTTGATCCTCAAGGAAAACGGCGACAGCTTCAACATCAAGGATCTGCTGCGCCCGGCCACGTTCGTACCCGAGTCCAAGCGCCTGAATGTGCTGCTGCGCGAGTTTCGCGCCAACCATAACCACATGGCCATCGTCATTGACGAATACGGCGGCGTGGCCGGTCTGGTGACCATCGAAGACGTGCTGGAACAGATCGTCGGCGACATCGAAGACGAGCACGACGTCGAAGAAGACAGCTACATCAAGCCACTGCCCAGCGGTGACTTCCTGATCAAGGCCCTGACGCCAATCGATAACTTCAACGAGTTCTTCGACAGCGAATTCTCCGACGATGAATTCGACACCGTCGGTGGCTTGGTGATGAGCGCATTCGGGCACTTGCCAAAACGCAACGAAATCACTGAAATCGGCGCCTATCGCTTCCGCATCCTGAACGCCGACAGCCGTCGGATTCACTTGCTGCGTCTGACACCTATCGCCCGGTAATTCTAAGGATTGAAATGCGTCGTATGACCCGCCCCGGCTGGCCCGGTAACCTGCTGGCCGTGGCGGCCGGTGCACTCACCACTCTGGCCCTGGCGCCGTTCGATATCTGGCCGCTGGCATTGCTGGCGGTCGGTTTCTTTTACGCCGGTTTGCGTGAACTGAGCCCCCGCCAGGCTCTGGGCCGTGGCTGGTGTTTCGGTTTCGGCCTGTTTGCCGCAGGCACCAGCTGGATCTACTACAGCATTCACAACTTCGGCGGCGCTTCGGTGCTGCTGGCCGGGTTCTTGATGCTGCTCTTCACCGCCGCAATTGCCTGGTTCTTCGCCCTGCCCGCCTGGATTTGGGCGCGCTGGTTGCGCCGTAACGAAGCGCCGCTGGCCGATGCCTTGGCGTTTGCAGCGCTATGGGTGGGACAGGAAGCCTTTCGCGGCTGGTTCCTTACCGGCTTCCCGTGGCTCTATTCCGGCTATAGCCAGCTCGATGGCCCACTGGCCGGGCTCGCGCCGGTCGGCGGAATGTGGCTGATTTCCTTCACCCTGGCCCTGACGGCTGCACTGATCTACAACGCTATGCGGCTGGTGCGCACTGGCCGCAAAGGCTTCATCGCTGTCGGCGTGTTGCTGCTGGCTGGCCCATGGGTGGCCGGCATGGCGCTCAAGGAACATGCCTGGACCAGCCCGGCGGGCGCACCACTGAGCGTCGCGGCGCTTCAGGGCAACATTGAACAAAGCATGAAGTGGGACCCGTCGCAGCTCAATGCGCAGCTGGCGCTGTACCGCGACATGAGCTTCAGCTCCAAACGCGTCGACCTGCTGATCTGGCCGGAAACGGCGGTCCCTGTGCTCAAGGAGTCCGCCGAGGGCTACCTGAACATGATGGGAAGTTTCGCCGCCGAGCGTAAATCGGCGCTGATTACCGGCGTGCCGATTCGCCAGGAAGTCCATCACGAGAAGCGCTTCTTCAACGGCATTACCGTTGTCGGTGAAGGCGATGGCACTTACCTGAAGCAGAAACTGGTGCCATTCGGCGAATACGTTCCATTGCAGGAAGTCTTGCGCGGCCTGATCGCCTTCTTCGACCTACCGATGTCCGACTTTGCCCGTGGGCCGGCCGATCAAGCACTGCTGCAAGCCAAGGGTTATCAGATTGCGCCGTTCATCTGCTACGAAGTGGTCTACCCGGAATTCGCCGCAGGCCTCGCCGCCCGCAGCGATTTGCTGCTGACTATCAGCAATGACACCTGGTTCGGCACCTCGATCGGCCCTCTGCAGCATTTGCAGATGGCGCAGATGCGCGCACTTGAAGCCGGCCGCTGGATGATCCGCGCTACCAACAACGGCGTGACCGGCCTGATCAACCCGTTTGGCCAGATCACTGCGCAGATCCCGCAGTTCGAACAAGGCATTCTGTATGGCGAAGTGGTGCCGATGCACAACCTGACGCCGTACCTGCAATGGCGTTCGTGGCCGTTGATCATCGTTTGCGTGTTGTTATTTGGTTGGGCGCTGGTGGCCAACCGGATGGCGAAGACCGTCTGACCTTCTGTGGCGAGGGGGCTTACCCCCTCGCCACAGATCAGCGATAAAACAACGAATACCCTATCTGCCCCACCGCCTCATTCATCAACTGCCCACTCTGCCAGATCGATTTGAATTCCGGCATCCAGCCGCCCAGCGGCCGGGCATTGTCCACGCCTAAAAACCCCACTGGCGCGGGAACCACCTCAAATCCGGACTGCTGGAAACTCCAGACCGCTCGCGGCATGTGCCAGGCTTGAGTCACGACCACCACCCGTTTGATCCCCTCCGGCAACAACACCTGGGCACTGAATTGCGCATTTTCCCAGGTCGTGCGGCTGTCCCCTTCCTGCCAGCGCACTGTCACGCCAAAATCATCGAGCAATGAGTCCGCCATCAGCTTCGCTTCGGTCGGTGGTGTGCCGTAGTGCAGGCCGCCACTGGTCAGAATCGGCAAGCCGGACGCCTTGGCCAGGCGCGCGGCATAGCGTTCGCGCTCCAGGCCTACACCCGTCGGTTGGTCAACACCCCAGGCCGGGTCGCCACGCTCACGCCCTGAACCCAGCAACACGATCGCATCAGCGCGCTGGCCCAGGGTTGCCCATTCTTCGCGCGCCAGCGGCGGCTCGCGCTCCAGGGCCTTGGCACTCCACTCCACCACCACCGGCAGGCTCATCAACCAGAAGCCGCCCACGCCCAAGATGAAACACAACCCCGCCAGCCTCGGCCTTGAGCGGCGCCACCACCAGGCAAGTATCAGCAGCAGCAATAAAATGCCGGGCGGCAGTAGAAGTTGTTTAATGAAATAACGAAAAGGCATCGGGCATCTCCATAGATGCCCGAAGCCTAAGTGGATTGACGCAACGCGACAACAAATGTGTAAGGACTTTGCTTCAAAAAAGCATATCCCACGGATTCAAGTGCCCTTACTTGAATTGCAAAGACCGGACCTTTACCGCGCCTTTGCCGGGTGCCTTATCCTTGAGCCAGATGATCTTGGCCGAACGTGGTGCCTCGAGTTGCTTCATTGCTGCTGACAAGCATCCGTGCGACTCACGCTCACTACGGTCCAGATAGGCCTTGACCAGTTCAAACTCTGCGGGGCTCAAACCACGCAGCTCCAGCTCCAGGGGACGCTCATCGCGAAGCCGACCGGCGGTTTTGGCCACATCCAGGGCCATTGCGAGACGGTCTATCAGTCTTTCGTACAGCTCCGGTTTTGTAGCTTTTTGCTGTGACTCAACCATCCATCACCTCATTGAAGATAAGACTCACTCCCCTTTTAGAGCTTAGCCTCGCTGAAAAAACCGGCTGAGTGCCGCGACCAACGGCCCTCGGAGCGGTCATTGGCCGCGTCCTTGCGTGTAATCAGGGTTTCCCTCGGTAGAGTGCGGTCATGTATGCTACGGCGCTTCCTGTAACTCCACTTCCAGCTCGCCTGGGCACCGAAACGTCGATTTGACGTTCTCACCGTCCAGCGTTGCATTGAAGAGGATTAGGCCACCCCTATTCAGTTCAAAAGTAGCCATGCACGAACAATATCAGCCCCGTGAAATCGAAGCCGCCGCCCAGTCGTTCTGGGACGAGCAAAAGTCCTTTGAAGTCAGTGAACAGCCAGGCAAGGAGACGTTCTACTGCCTGTCGATGTTCCCTTACCCCAGCGGCAAGCTACACATGGGGCACGTGCGCAACTACACCATCGGCGACGTGATCTCCCGCTATCAGCGCATGCAAGGCAAGAACGTCCTGCAACCCATGGGTTGGGACGCCTTCGGCATGCCGGCAGAAAACGCCGCGATGAAGAACAACGTAGCGCCCGCCAAGTGGACCTACGAAAACATCGCCTACATGAAAAGCCAGCTGCGCAGCCTGGGTCTGGCGGTGGACTGGTCGCGCGAAGTGACCACCTGCAAGCCCGATTACTACCGCTGGGAACAATGGCTGTTCACTCGCCTGTTCGAAAAAGGCGTGATTTACAAAAAAAGCGGCACCGTGAACTGGGACCCGGTCGACCAGACCGTTCTGGCCAACGAACAGGTGATCGACGGTCGCGGCTGGCGTTCCGGCGCGCTGATCGAAAAGCGCGAAATCCCGATGTACTACTTCAAGATCACCGCCTACGCGGATGAGCTGCTGGAAAGCCTCGACGAACTGACGGGCTGGCCTGAGCAGGTCAAGACCATGCAGCGCAACTGGATTGGCAAATCCCGCGGCATGGAAGTGCAGTTCCCGTTCGACGTCGCCTCCATCGGCGAAACCGGCGCATTGAAAGTATTCACCACCCGTCCAGACACCCTGATGGGCGCGACCTACGTTGCCGTGGCCGCCGAACACCATTTGGCTACCCTGGCCGCGCAGAACAACCCTGAGCTGCAAGCGTTCATCGCTGAATGCAAGGGCGGCAGCGTCGCCGAAGCCGATGTCGCCACTCAAGAGAAGAAAGGTCTGCCGACCTCGCTGTTCGTCGAACACCCACTGACCGGTGAGAAGCTCCCGGTATGGGTCGCCAACTACGTGCTGATGCATTACGGCGATGGCGCGGTGATGGCTGTTCCGGCTCACGATGAACGTGATTTCGAGTTCGCCACCAAGTACAACCTGCCGATCAAATCCGTGGTGCGCACAAGTTCCGGTGAGACCAACCCGGCCCCTTGGCAGGATGCGTACGGCGAGCACGGCACGCTGATCAACTCCGGCGAATTCGACGGCCTCGACTTCGCCGGCGCCTTCGACGCCATTGAAGTGGCGCTGATCAAGAAAAACCTCGGTGCCTCGCGCACCCAGTTCCGCCTGCGCGACTGGGGCATCAGCCGTCAGCGCTACTGGGGCTGCCCGATCCCGATCATCCACTGCGACACCTGCGGTGATGTGCCGGTCCCGGAAGATCAACTGCCGGTTGTGCTGCCAGAAGACGTCGTGCCCGATGGCGCCGGCTCGCCACTGGCACGCATGCCTGAGTTTTACGAGTGCAGCTGCCCGAAATGCGGGGCACCGGCCAAGCGTGAAACCGACACCATGGACACCTTTGTCGAGTCCTCGTGGTACTACGCCCGCTACGCCTCGCCACACTATGAAGGTGGTCTGGTGGAAAAAGCGGCGGCCGACCATTGGTTGCCGGTGGATCAGTACATCGGCGGCATCGAACACGCGATTCTTCACCTGCTCTACGCGCGCTTCTTCCACAAGTTGATGCGCGACGAAGGCCTGGTGAGCTCCAACGAGCCGTTCAAGAACCTGCTGACCCAAGGCATGGTAATCGCCGAGACTTACTATCGTCGCGAAGCCAATGGTGCTTACACCTGGTTCAACCCGGCGGACGTGGAACTCGAGCGCGACAGCAAGGCTAAGGTTATTAGCGCCAAGCTGATCGCAGACGGCCTGCCGGTGGAAATCGGTGGCACCGAGAAGATGGCCAAGTCAAAGAACAACGGCGTTGACCCACAGTCGATGATTGACCAGTTCGGCGCAGACACCTGCCGCCTGTTCATGATGTTTGCCTCCCCGCCCGACATGAGCGCGGAATGGTCCGACTCCGGCGTAGAGGGCTCGCACCGCTTCCTCAAACGCGTCTGGCGCCTGGCTCAAGCGCACGTCATTCAGGGCCTGCCGGGCAAACTGGACATCGCCAGCCTGAACGACGAGCAGAAAGCCATTCGCCGTTCGATCCACCAGGCCATCAAGCAGGCCAGCCACGACGTCGGCCAGAACCACAAATTCAACACCGCCATCGCCCAGGTGATGACGCTGATGAACGTGCTGGAGAAAGCCGCGCAAGGCACCGAACAGGATCGCGCACTGATTCACGAAGGTCTGGAAACCGTAGTCCTGCTGCTGGCACCGATCACCCCGCACATCAGCCACGAACTGTGGCATCGACTGGGCCATGCTGACCCGGTAATCGACGCCGGTTGGCCGGTACTGGACGAAAACGCCCTGGTGCAAGACAGCCTGCAGCTTGTCATTCAAGTGAATGGCAAATTACGCGGCCACATCGAAATGCCGGCCAGCGCCAGCCGTGAAGAAGTCGAAGCTGCCGCACGGGCCAACGAAAATGTCCTGCGCTTCGTCGATGGCCTGACTATTCGCAAAGTGATCGTAGTGCCCGGGAAACTGGTCAATATCGTCGCCAGCTAAATTGGATCGGGCGCCAGGTCATGCCTGGCGCCGAGTAAAACCTTTCGGGCCGCTTGACCGGCCCACATGGTTTCAAGGGGAGCAACAAGATGATCAAACGCAATTTGCTGGTGATGGGCCTTGCAGTCCTGCTGAGCGCCTGCGGTTTCCAGCTGCGCGGCACCGGCACCACTGAACTGGCAATCAAGGAACTCGATCTGAGTGCCCGCAATGCCTACGGCGAAACCGTGACGCAACTGCGTCAGGTGCTGGAAAGCAGTGGCGTCAAGGTCTACAGCGGCGCGCCTTACAAGCTGTTTCTGGCCGATGAGCAGGAAAGCCAGCGCATCCTCAGTTACGCGGGCGCCGGCCGTACTGGCGAGTACCAGATGAGCACGGTGCTGAGCTACGACATCCGGGGTCAGGGCAACCTGCCACTGCTGAGCGACAAGCTCGAAGTACAGAAAGTCTTCATCCATGACGGCAACAACCTGGTGGGTTCTGACCAGGAAGCCAACGATGCCCGCAAGGAAATGCGTCGTGAACTGGTTCAACGCATGATGCTGCGCCTGCAACAGCTGACCCCGACTCAGTTGGAACAGATGCAACAGACCGCTGACGCCAGGGCCAAGGCTGAAGCCGACGCACTGGAAGCGGCGCAGAAGGCTGAAGCGCAGACGCCGCGTCAGTCGCCTGTCGAACTGCCGCAGCAATAAGCCTTACGGGGCGCTCAGGCGCCCCGTACGCCTCTTCTTATGAAACTCGTCCCCGCCCAACTCGGTAAACACCTGCAAGGCGCCCTCGCGCCGGTCTACGTCATCAGTGGCGATGACCCGCTGCTGTGTCAGGAAGCCGCCGACGCCATTCGCGCGGCTGCCCGCCAACAAGGTTTCGATGAACGCCAGGTCTTCGCCGCCGACGCCAGTTTCGACTGGGGTACGCTGCTGCAGGCCGGTGCCAGCATGTCGCTGTTCGCCGAAAAACGTCTTCTGGAACTGCGTCTGCCCTCCGGCAAACCCGGAGACAAAGGCGCTGCGGCATTCATCGAGTATTGCTCGCGCCCGGCTGAAGACACGGTGCTATTGATCAGCCTGCCCAAGCTTGACGGCAGCGCGCAAAAGACCAAGTGGGGCAAGGCACTGATCGAAGGTCCGCAGACTCAGTTCGTGCAGATCTGGCCCGTGGACACCAACCAGTTGCCGAGCTGGATCCGTCAACGCCTGTCCCAGGCTGGGCTTTCCGCCAGCCAGGACGCCGTCGAACTGATCGCCGCTCGAGTCGAAGGCAACCTGCTGGCTGCCGCCCAGGAAATCGAAAAGCTCAAACTGATGGCCGAGGGTGGCCAGATCACCGTCGAAACCGTGCAAGCGGCGGTGGCCGACAGCGCGCGTTTCGATGTCTTCGGCCTGACCGATGCGATTCTTAATGGCGAGGCTGCTCACGCCCTGCGCATGCTCGAAGGGTTGCGCGGCGAAGGCGTCGAACCGCCGGTGATTCTCTGGGCGCTGGCCCGAGAGCTGCGTCTGCTGGCCAACCTGTCGCTGCAATACAGCCAGGGCGTGCCGCTGGACAAAGCTTTCAGCCAGGCCCGACCGCCGATCTGGGACAAACGCAAACCGCTGATGAGCAAGGCGCTGCAACGTTACTCTGCGCAACGCTGGGCGCAGTTGCTGCTCGAAGCACAGCGCATCGATGCGCAAATCAAAGGTCAGGCGGCGGGTTCGCCGTGGATGAGCCTTAGTCGGTTGACGCTGTTGATGGCCGGTCAGAGATTGTCGTTGCCTGCCGAGTAAAAGCAAAATCAAAAGATCGCAGCCTTCGGCAGCTCCTACAGATGAACGCGACCCATGTAGGAGCTGCCGAAGGCTGCGATCTTTTGATCTCGTTTCCTACAAATCACACCTGCATTTGCCCTATAGACAGAACCCCTACTTCGGCAGATTATTCCCCCCGCAAAACCCACTCAGTTGCGAGAAATCATCATGAGCAAAAAGCCATCGAAGCATGGCCCCAACAAGGCCAAATCCATCATCGCCCAGCCACTGTTCCGCAGCCGTCAGGAACGAGCCGGCAAAGGCAAAGGCAGCTACCGCCGCGAAGCCTTCCAGTCTAATAGCTGGGAGGCTTCTTACTTTCTGGCGGCCTGAAAGGCAAGCCATCGCTCAACATGTTAAGGTCTGCACCTGATTCGTATCCTCTGGACCTGTGCATGCCCCTTTGTCTTTCCCGTCGTTGGCACCTTCGCCAACTGATAGCTGCCTCCAGCCTCGTTCTGCTTGTCGCCTGCGCGGAAAAACCCACCGCCGCCGACGCCCAACCGCTTCAGACCCGCACCGTTGCGACGGCCCCTGCGATCATTCCGCCGGTGGTTCCAACCGGTGAAAATCTCGACATCCAGCCTACCCAGACCTTTGCCGAATGGCAGGCGGGTTTCCGAAAAGACGCCCTCGCCGCCGGTATTCGCGCCGACCTGTTCGATCGTGCTTTTGCCAATGTCAGCATGGACGACAGCGTGATCCGTGCCGATCGCAGCCAACCGGAATTTACTCGCCCGGTGTGGGAATACCTCGATGGCGCGCTGTCGCCGCTGCGGGTGCGCAAAGGTCAGGCACTGGTCAGCCAGTACGCCGACATCCTGCAAAGCATTGAGCAGCGCTACGGCGTCGACCGTCAGGCATTGGTCGCGGTGTGGGGCATGGAAAGTAACTTCGGTCAGTTCCAGGGCACCAAGTCGGTGATCAATTCCCTGGCGACCCTGGCTTATGAAGGTCGACGTCCAGGCTTTGCCCATGCGCAATTGATCGCTGCCCTGCAAATCCTGCAACAGGGCGATATCGAACCTGAGAAAATGCTCGGCTCCTGGGCCGGCGCCATGGGCCAGACCCAGTTCATTCCGACCACCTACAATACCCACGCTGTGGACTTCGACGGCGATGGCCGCCGCGATATCTGGAACAGCTCCGCAGATGCATTGGCCTCGACCGCGCACTACCTGCAAAGCTCCGGCTGGCAGAAAGGCCAGCCCTGGGGTTTCGAAGCGCAATTGCCGAGCGGCTTCAATTACGCCCTGGCCGATGGCACGCTTCGCAAGAGCGTTGCCGAATGGCGACAACTGGGGGTGACCCTGCCCAATGGCGGCCAGGTTCCAGCAGGTTCCGAACACCTGTCGGCCGCCCTGTTGCTGCCTGCAGGCTATCGCGGCCCGGCGTTCCTGGTCCTCGATAACTTCCGCGCGATTCTCAAGTACAACAACTCTTCGTCCTACGCCTTGGCCGTGAGTCTGTTGTCCGAGCGTTTCAATGGCGGCGGCTTGATCAGCGGTCTATGGCCAAAAGATGACTTGCCGCTGAGCCGTACCGAGCGAATCGAACTGCAAAACCTGCTGAGCGCCCAGAACTACGACGCAGGGACCGCCGACGGGATTATCGGCGCCAATACCCGCAAAGCGATCCGCGCCGCCCAGCAGTTCTTCGGCTGGCCGGCGGATGGCTATCCGACGCACAAGTTGCTGGAAGGGTTGCGTAGCCGCTAAAAGCATCGCGGGTAAGCCCGCTCCCACAGGTTCATAGGTGATCACAACATTGCGTACACCTTAAACCCTGTGGGAGCGGGCTTGCCCGCGATGACTGACTAACAGGCGACGAACTCTACCGCCTGATGACTACATCCTGCTCCAACACCAACGTCTTGTCCCCCGCATCCAGCCTGACCAGCGCGCCCATCGGCAGCGTCAAATTCGGATCACAGTGCCCGCTGCGCCATCCGGATAGCACCGGTATCCGCAAAGGAGCAAAGGTCTGTTTGAGCAATCTCTCCAGCGCAATCGCATCAACCCCCGCCACATCCCCCACCAGAACCCCACGCAGCTTGTGCAGCGTGCCAGCCAGACGCAAATGAGTCAGCAGCCGGTCGATGCGATACAGCCGCTCGTTAATGTCCTCGATGAACAGAATGACACCCTCGGCATCAATCTCGTAAGGCGTGCCCATGGTCGCGGCAATCATCGACAGATTGCCCCCCAGCAAACGCCCGTGAGCGATACCGGGCTCGATGGTGGTCAACGGCCAGGCCACCGGGTGAGAAAGCACACTGCCCGCCTTCACCTGCCCGCGCAGCATGTTGAAAAACGAAAACTCGGTGGGTTGCTGCTTGTCACCCAGCAGGTCAGCGTTGAGCATGGGGCCATGGAAGGTCACGAACCCTGCATAGCGACTGATGGCCGAGTGCAGTGCAGTGACGTCGCTGTAGCCGATAAACGGCTTGGCGTTGTTGCGTAGTAATTCGAAATCGATGCGATCGAGCAAACGCGGCGTACCGTAACCACCACGCAGACAGATGATGGCATCGACCTCGCTGTCGGCGAATGCGCCATGCAAGTCATTGAGCCGCACATCATCGCTGCCGGCCAGATAACCCTCTTGCTCATAAACGCCGGGAAACACGCGCAGCGAATAGCCGCGAGTGCGCATCCAGGCAATGGCTTTATCGGTGTCCAGCGCCGCGGGGCCGGCGGGCGCAATCACGCCGATCAGCCCTGCAGGTGGCAAGGCCGAAACGGGAGCATGAGGACAAAGGGTGTGGGTCGGTCGAGCAGTCATCCATGATTCTCCCTGTGAACGCTTCAGCACACAGTAGTCAGGAACGGGAATAAACAGAAGAGGGTCAATCGCACCACGGTTTGCAGGAAAAGACTGTAATCGCCGTGGGCACTGCTAAAAAAAGGCCCGCAAGGCCTGAGAAGCCTTGCGGGCCTTTTTTTGCTCTCAAAACGGGATCAGGACGACATCAGCTCGGCCTTGACCAGTTTCGCCTGCTCGTCAGCGTGGTACGAGGAACGTACCAACGGGCCGGAAGCGACGTTCTTGAAGCCCATCTTGTAACCTTCCTCGGCAAACCAGGCGAAGGTATCCGGGTGCACGAAGCGCTGGACCGGCAAGTGGCTGCGGGACGGTTGCAGGTATTGGCCCAGGGTCAGCATGTCGATGTCGTGTTCGCGCATGCGCTTCATGACTTCGATGACTTCTTCGTCGGTCTCGCCCAGACCCAGCATCAGGCCGGACTTGGTCGGAATGTGCGGCATCATCTGCTTGAAGCGTTGCAGCAGGGTCAGCGACCACTGGTAATCCGAACCCGGACGCGCAGCCTTGTACAGGCGCGGCACGGTTTCCAGGTTGTGGTTGAACACATCCGGTGGCTCGGCGGCGGTGATTTCCAGTGCGACGTCCATGCGGCCACGGTAGTCCGGGACCAGGGTCTCGAGCTGCACGTTCGGCGACAGCTTGCGGATTTCGCGGATGCAGTCGGCAAAGTGCTGGGCACCGCCGTCACGCAGGTCGTCGCGGTCTACCGAAGTGATTACGACGTACTTGAGTTTCAGGTCGGCGATGGCAATGGCCAGGCTTTCCGGCTCGTTGACGTCCAGTGGTTTCGGACGACCGTGGCCGACGTCGCAGAATGGGCAGCGACGGGTGCAGATGTCACCCATGATCATGAAGGTCGCGGTGCCGCCGGAGAAGCACTCGCCCAGGTTCGGGCAGGACGCCTCTTCGCAAACGCTGTGCAGCTTGTGTTTACGCAGCAGGGCCTTGATGCGGTCGACTTCCGGGGAAACCGGGATGCGCACGCGAATCCAGTCGGGTTTCTTCGGCAGTTCGGTGGTCGGGATGATCTTCACCGGGATGCGTGCAACCTTCTCGGCGCCGCGCAGCTTGACGCCGGCTTCAACCTTGGCACGCGGGGCCGGACGCTCGGTGACATCGAGCGTCGGGATCATGGTTTGCACTGCATCAGTAGTCATATCAGTCGATTCCGCCCGTTAGGGTCGTCTGCTCAGCATAGTCGAGGTGTCTGACGAGCTGCGCGCGCAGCCGGGCACTTACCTCGGCAAATTCAATCGATCCTGCGTGATCGCGCAGCTGGGTCATTGCCAGCCCGGCATAGCCGCAGGGATTAATCCGTCGAAACGGTTCCAGGTTCATATCCACATTCAAGGCCAGGCCATGAAAGGAGCAACCGTGGCGGATCCGCAGACCCAGAGAAGCGATTTTCGCGCCATCGACATAGACACCCGGCGCATCCGGCTTGGCCACTGCGGTGACGCCGTAGCTGGCCAGCAGCTCGATCAGGCATCGCTCCATGCGGCTGACCAGGTCACGCACGCCGAACCCCAGCTTGCGCACGTCCAGCAACAGGTAGGCCACCAATTGGCCGGGACCGTGGTAAGTCACCTGACCACCACGATCGACCTTCACCACCGGAATATCCCCCGGCAGCAACAGATGCTCAGCCTTGCCGGCCTGGCCCTGGGTGAATACCGGCGGATGTTCCACCAGCCAGATTTCGTCGGCGGCATCGCTGCCGCGTTCGTTGGTGAAGCGCTGCATGGCATGCCAGACCGGCTCGTAAGCCATCTGACCAAGTTCGCGAAAGCCCAGCGTGCCAGACATCACAGCACCATGTGCACGAAACCGGTAGCCCGCAACTCGCTGTTGATGTCGTACAGCTGTTCCTGGCCGGTGGCGATGATGTGCAACTGGATGGTCGTGTATTTGCCGTTGGTACTCTGCCGTTCGGCAAAGGTGTTGTGGTCAACGGTGGCGTGTTTCTCAAGGATCGCGATGATCTTGTCCCTGAAACCCACGCCGGTGTCGCCGATTACCTTGATCGGGTAATCCGCGCAGGGGAATTCGATTTTTGGCGCCTTTACTTCAGTGTCTGTCATGGCGTAACGGCCTCGTAAGCCGTGGCAACGGACATGGCCCCGCTCCGGATTGGAACGGGGCCATGCAGGTCCACACTAATTCAGTTGAACAAGCCGTAGAAGAATAGACGGATGCTATCCCACATGCGGCGGAAGATACCACCCTCGTCGACTGCGTCCAGAGCGATCAGGTCGGCGCTGTGCACCACCTTGTCATCCAGTTTCACTTCAACTTTACCGATCACATCGCCCTTGGCGATTGGCGCGACCAGTTGCGGGGTCATGGTCATGCTGGCGGCGAGCTTTTTCAGCTGGCCTTTTGGCAGGGTCATGGTCAGGTCTTGAGCCAGGCCGGCCTTGACTTGATTGGTAGTGCCTTTCCAGACAGGTGCCTGAGCCAGCTCGGCGCCTTTCTGATAGAAGGTCTGGGTTTCGAAGAAGCGGAAACCGTAAGTCAGCAGCTTCTGGGTTTCAGCAGCGCGGGCTACATCGCTGTTGGTGCCGAACACCACGGCGATCAGGCGCATGCCATCACGTACGGCCGAAGACACCATGCAGTAGCCGGCTTCGTCGGTGTGACCGGTTTTCAGACCGTCGACGGTCTTGTCGCGCCACAGCAGCAGGTTGCGGTTAGGCTGCTTGATGCCGTTCCAGAAGAACTCTTTCTGCGAGTAGATCGCGTAGTGAGCCGGGTCTTCGTGGATGATCGCGCGAGCCAGCACTGCCATGTCGTGAGCCGACGAGTAGTGCTCAGGGTTTGGCAAGCCGGTCGGGTTCATGAAGTGGGTGTTGGTCAGGCCCAGTTCGGCGCCGGTTTTGTTCATCAGATCGGCGAAGGCATCCTCGCTGCCGGCGATATGCTCGGCGAGCGCAACACTGGCGTCGTTACCCGACTGAATGATGATGCCGTGCAGCAGATCACTGACGGTGACTTGCGAACCCACCTTGATGAACATCCGCGAACCGCCGGTACGCCAGGCGTTCTCGCTGACGGTCACCGGGTCGTTCTCGCCGATCTGGCCGCGACGGATTTCCAGGGTCGCGATGTAAGCGGTCATCAGCTTGGTCAGGCTGGCCGGCGGCAGACGCTGGTCACCGTTGTTCTCTACCAGCACGTTGCCGCTGCTGGCGTCCATGAGTACGTAGGCTTTGGCGGCCAGTTGCGGTGGCGACGGCATCATCTCGACCGCAAAAGCGGCAGGCGAGAGGAGCAGCGGGACTAGCAGGCACAGGCGTTTGGCAAAGGTGGTGATATTCATCCGTCTCTCGAAATCGCTAATGGAAACTGCCCTAGGGCAAAACTAATCAGACAACTCTCTAAAAAGTTGTCGCGTGTTCAGTTGCTCACTCTGCAACCCTTGCCGGGCTTTTATTCTTCAACGAGCCAACAACCCGGTTCGCCCCCCCAAACCGCAGGCGAACCGTCAATCAAGTACCAGGTACTACTCGGCGCTGACCAGGCTCGGCGAACCGAGGTTGGCCAGCCGCACGCTGTTCTGCACCTGCTGGATTTCACCCGGCGAGCCGATCGGCCCCAGGCGCACCCGATGCAGGGTCTGCTGGTTACGCACGATCGAACTGATGAACACCGGAGCGCTCACCATCCCGCTGAGCTTCGATCTCAGGAGTTCTGCAGCGTCCGGGTTGGCGAACGCGCCCACCTGCAGATACTGGCCAGAGGCTGGTACAGAAGCGTTTTTTTTTGCATCGATCTGCACAGGCACAACGGCCGCGGCGTGCTGCTGCGGCGGTGGCGTCCACTGCTCGACGGTGCCGGTGGAGGCCGTCACAGTCGGCGCGGCACTTTGCGCCACTTGCGGCTCATTAAGCATCAACGGCGCCGGACGGCCCTTCTGTGCCCACCATTGCTGCGGGTCGATGCCTTCGACCTTGACCCGCGCGGTACCGGTTTCGGCATAGCCGAGCTTCTTGGCCGCTGCATAGGACAAGTCGATGATCCGGTCCGAGTAGAACGGCCCACGATCGTTGACCCGCAGAATCACGCTCTTGTTGTTGTCCAGGTTGGTCACCCGAACGTAACTTGGCAGTGGCAAGGTCTTGTGCGCGGCGCTCATGCCATACAAGTCATACACCTCGCCGTTGGCGGTGTTCTGACCATGGAACTTGGTGCCGTACCAGGACGCAGTACCCGAGGCCACGTAGGTCTTGGATTCTTGCAACGGGAAATAAGTCTTGCCCAGCACGGTGTACGGGTTGGCTTTATAAGGGCCGCTGTGCAGGGTCGGCGTGGCATCCGGGATGCGCGATACGTCGACGTCCCACCAGGGTGCGCCATCCTTGTGAGCCCGGTTGATATCCAGGCCAGGTGCCGAACGAGCGGCGGTCGGAGACTTCTGAGCCGGCGCACGGCTGGTCGAACAACTGGCGACCAGAACCGTCAACGCGGCGAATGCCATGAGCTTCAGGGGTTTACTCATAGGCAATGCCCGCATTACTTGACGCCCCGTGCTTGGACCAGCTGTTCAGACAGTTGATGTACGGCCATGGCGTACATCACGCTGCGGTTATAACGCGTGATCGCGTAAAAATTCGTCAGGCCCATCCAGTATTCGGGGCCATTGTCACCTTCCAGGCGGAAAGCCGTGACCGGCATATCATCGCGCAGCGCATCATGACTCGACCAGCCCAGCGCCCGCAACTCCCCGACGGTTTTCGTCGGTTCAATGCCTGCGGTCAAACCCTCGTCTACCTGATCGCCACGCACATCGGCGCGGCTGACCACAGGTTCGCCGGCGACCCAGCCGTGACGCTTGAAATAACTGGCGACGCTGCCGATGGCATCGTCCGGGTTGTTCCAGATATTAATGTGGCCGTCACCGTCGAAATCCACAGCATAGGCGCGAAAACTGCTCGGCATGAACTGCGGCAAGCCCATGGCCCCGGCGTAGGAGCCTTTGAGGGTCAACGGGTCCACCTGCTCTTCGCGGGCCAGCAGCAGGAACTCACGCAATTCCTTGCGGAAGAATTCGGCACGGGGAGGATAGTCGAAACCCAGGGTCGACAAGGCATCGATTACCCGGAAATTACCGGTATTTCGACCAAAAAAGGTCTCGACGCCGATAATCGAGACGATCACCTGCGCCGGCACGCCGTATTCCTGCTCGGCACGAGCCAGGACCGCTTCGTGCTGACGCCAGAAGTCCACACCACGGGCGATGCGCGCATCGGTGATGAACATCGGGCGATATTCTTTCCACTGTTTAACCCGTTCGGCGGGTTTGGAGATCGCGTCCAGAATCGACTGTTTGCGCTCGGCTTCGCGGAACACGCCCATCAGCTGTTCACCGGCAAAGCCATAGTCGCGGGTCATTTCACCGACGAACTCGGCCACCTGGGGTGAGCCTTCGTAATCGCCGGCCAACGCTTGCTGCGCTGTGCCAAGGATGCTTACCAGGCCGACCCATGGCGCGTACCGAGCCGCCCAGCCACGCATTACTTGCATTGAAATCTTCACCTTATTCAAACCTGTGCGATCCACTTACGATGGGTATGGATCGACATCAAAACCCCAAACGCTGACAGTAGCGTCACCAGCGAAGTTCCTCCGTAGCTAATGAACGGCAACGGCACCCCCACAACCGGCAACAGGCCACTGACCATACCGATGTTGACGAAAACGTAAACAAAAAACGTCATGGTCAGGCTGCCCGCGAGCAATTTGCCGAACAATGTCTGAGCCTGGGCGGTAATCACCAACCCGCGACCGATCAACAGCAGGTAAATCAGCAACAATGCGCAGATGCCCACCAGGCCGAACTCTTCGCCCATCACCGCAATAATAAAGTCGGTGTGGCTTTCCGGCAGGAAGTCCAGGTGCGACTGGGTGCCGAGCAACCAGCCTTTACCAAACACTCCGCCGGAACCGATGGCGGCTTTCGACTGAATGATGTTCCAGCCGGTACCCAGCGGATCGCTCTCCGGGTCGAGGAACGTCAGGACGCGTTGCTTCTGGTAGTCGTGCATCACGAAGTACCACATGGCTACAGACACCGGCACGGCGGCAGCAATCACGCTGAGAATCCAGCGCCAGCGCAGGCCGCCCATAAACAATACGAACGCGCCACCCGCCAGGATCAACAACGAAGTGCCAAGGTCGGGCTGACGCACGATCAGAATGAACGGCAATCCGATCAGAAACAGGCTGATGCCCACATGCTTGAGTTGTGGCGGCAAGGAGCGCTTGGCCAGGTACCAGGCGATGGTTGCCGGCATCAGGATCTTCATGAATTCCGAGGGCTGGAAGCGGATCACCCCCGGAATGTTGATCCAGCGCGTGGCGCCCATGGCGTTGTGGCCCATGACATCCACCACCACCAGCAACAGCACGCCAATCACATAACCGACCGGCACCCAACGGGCCATGAAGCGCGGCTCGAACTGGGCGATGACGATCATCGATACCAGACCGATGCCGAAGGAAGTGGCTTGCTTGGCCAGCAGATCCCAGCTTTTGCCACTGGCCGAATACAGCACGAACAGGCTGCCGGCAGCCAGGGTCAGCAGCAGAATCAGCAACGGGCCGTCGATGTGCATGCGTTGCAGCAGCGTCGCACGGCGACGCATCACATCCTCGCTGGAGAGGATGCGATCGAAATTACTCTTCACGGGCCGTAGCCTCCGCACTGATAGGGCTGGCGTATTCGGCTTTCAGTCGGCCGTCCTGGTCCAGGAGCCAGGCGTCCATGATTTGACGCACCACTGGTGCGGCGACGCCGGAACCGGACTCGCCGTTCTCGACCATCACCGACACTACGATTTGCGGGTTGTCGGCCGGCGCGAAGCCGACGAACAAGGCGTGGTCGCGGTGACGCTCCTGAACCTTGGAGCGGTCGTACTTTTCACCCTGCTTGATCGCGACCACCTGAGCCGTACCACTCTTGCCGGCAATCCGGTATTGAGCACCGATGGAGGCCTTGCGCGCCGTACCGCGGGCACCGTGCATCACCTGCTGCATGCCGTGGTTGACCTTGGTCCAGTCCGACGGGTCACGCAGGACGATGTCCGGCATGGGGTTTTCGTCCTTCGGCCGCTCGCCTTCGACAGTCTTCGCCAGGTGCGGACGGTTCCAGACGCCTTTGTTGGCCACCAGCGCTGTGGCCTGCGCCAGTTGCAACGGAGTCGATTGCATATAGCCTTGACCGATCCCCAGAATCAGCGTCTCGCCCGGGAACCAGGCCTGACGACGGGTCGCGCGCTTCCATTCCCGGGTCGGCATCAACCCCGGCGACTCTTCGAACATGTCCAGGGAGACCTTCTGGCCAATGCCGAATTTGCTCATGTACGCCGACAACCGATCGATCCCCAGCTTGTGGGCCAGGTCATAGAAGTAGGTGTCGTTGGAACGCATGATCGCCGTGTCCAGATCCACGTACCCGTCGCCGGTACGGTTCCAGTTACGGTATTTGTGATCGTAGTTGGGCAATTGGTAGTAACCGGGATCGTAGACCCGGCTCGACGCCGTAACCACGCCCGCATCCAGACCGGCAATCGCCACCGCCGGTTTAATCGTCGAGCCCGGCGGGTACAGACCGCGCAACACGCGGTTGAACAGTGGCCGGTCGATGGAATCGCGCAACTCGGAATAGGCTTTGAAGCTGATGCCGGTGACGAACAGGTTCGGGTCGAAACTCGGCTGACTGACCATCGCCAGCACTTCGCCGGTTTTCGGGTCCAGCGCCACCACCGCGCCACGGCGACCGCCCAGTGCGGCTTCGGCGGCTTCCTGCAATTTGATGTCCAGGCTCAGGACTATGTCCTTGCCGGGAATCGGATCAGTACGCTTGAGCACGCGCAATACACGGCCTCGTGCGTTGGTTTCGACTTCCTCGTAACCCACCTGGCCGTGCAATTCGGGCTCATAAAAACGCTCGATGCCGGTCTTGCCAATGTGGTGGGTGCCGCTGTAGTTGACCGGATCGAGCGACTTCAGCTCTTTCTCGTTGATCCGCCCCATGTAACCCACCGAGTGCGCAAAGTGCGCGCCCTGCGGGTAATGCCGCACCAGCTGCGCGACCACTTCCACACCAGGCAGGCGGAACTGGTTCACCGCGATGCGGGCGATCTGCTCTTCGGTCAGTTCGAACAGGATAGGCACCGGCTCAAACGGCCGGCGCCCCTGACGCATGCGCTTCTCGAAGATCACCCGGTCCTCGGGCGTCAGCTCCAGCACCTCGACGATCACGTCGAGCACTTGCTGCCAGTTGCCGGAGCGTTCGCGGGTCATGCTCAGGCTGAAGCTCGGCCGGTTGTCGGCCACTACGACGCCATTGCGGTCGAAAATCAACCCGCGAGTCGGCGGAATCGGCTGCACATGGACGCGGTTGTTTTCCGACAGGGTCGAGTGGTACTCGTACTGGATCACCTGAAGGAAATACAGCCGCGCGATCAGCACGCCAATCAGCGCCACCACTGCAATGGCCCCGAACACGACGCGGCCACGCACTAGACGGGCGTCTTTTTCGTGGTCCTTGATGCGGATCGGCTGGGGCATGAGGGCAGAACTACTTGTGATAAGGGTGGCCGGACAGGACTGTCCAGGCACGATACAGCTGTTCGCCGATCAGAATCCGCACCAATGGGTGCGGCAACGTCAACGGCGACAACGACCAGCGTTGATCCGCCCGGGCACAGACTTCCGGCGCCAGCCCCTCGGGGCCGCCGACCATGAAATTCACCGTGCGCGAGTCCAGCCGCCAGCGATCGAGTTCGACCGCCAGTTGCTCGGTGCTCCAGGGCTTGCCGTGGACTTCGAGGGTGACAACGCGCTCGTTCGGCCCGACCTTGGCCAGCATGGCTTCGCCTTCCTGACGGATAAAGCGCGCCACGTCGGCGTTCTTGCCGCGGGTGTTGAGCGGAATTTCCACCAGTTCCAGCGCCAACTCGGACGGAAGACGCTTGGCATATTCATGCCAGCCTTCTTCCACCCATTTGGGCATGCGTGAACCGACGGCGATCAGTCGCAGTCGCACAGCGGTCCCTTATTGCTGGTCTTTGTTGAGCTTGATGAAATGCTCATGGGTGTTTTCCGGGCTGTGGTGCGCGGCGCTGCCGGCACGGCTCTGCTCGGCACCCTGCCACAAACGCTCCAGGTCATAGAACTGGCGAGCGCTGGCAGTCATCATGTGCACGATGACATCGTCCATATCCAGCAACACCCAGTCGCTGTCGCCCTTGCCTTCTTCACCCAACGGCTTGACGCCCTGGGCCTTGACCGCCTCGCGGACCTTATCCAGCATCGCGCCGATCTGACGGTTGGAAGTACCGGTAGCGATGATCATGAAATCAGTGATGCTCTGCTTTTCACGAACGTCGATCACCAGAACATCCTGGGCTTTGACGTCTTCCAGGGCCGCTACGGCGACCTTGACCAGCTCTTCGCCGCGCAGCTCCGGCCCGGTATTAGCCACTACTGGCAGCGGAGCGCTCTTGAATGTGCCCTTGCGCTTTACTTTGTTTACGTCTTTGTCAGTCATATAAAACTCGTTTTGCTCGTATGTTCGGGCGCTTCGATACACGCATTCACGTGCCTTGAAGCGCGCCCTTTTTCAGTTCGACGCACGGTAAAGCCCGTGCGCATCGATGTAGGCCAGGACCGCGTCGGGCACCAGGAAACGTACCGACTTACCGCTGGCCAGCAGTTGACGGATCTGGGTGGCGGATACCGCGAGCGGCGTCTGCCAGACGAATGCAATCTGTCCGCTCGGCCCTTTGAGGGCCAGCGGGTCGCTCACCGAGCGCGCTGCCAGCAGGTTGCGCAAGGCATCCGGCGGTTCGCTGTCGGCATCCGGGCGTTGCAGCACCAGGATGTGGCAATGCTGGAGCAACTCTTCCCAGCGGTGCCAAGTGGGCAGGCCGCAAAATGCGTCCCAGCCCAAAAGTAGAAAAACCTGGTCTGGGGCGGCCAATTCGGCACGCATCAGTTCCAGGGTATCGATAGTGTAGGACGGTTTGTCCCGCTGCAATTCGCGAGCGTCCACCACCAACGGTGGCACACCGGCCACCGCGCACTTGACCATCGCCAGACGGTCCTTCGCCGACACTTGCGGCGTACCGCGATGAGGCGGCCTGGCACTGGGTGTCAGACGCAACTCATCAAGCGCCAGCGATTCGGCGACTTCCAGCGCACCACGCAAATGGCCGATGTGCACCGGATCGAAGGTCCCGCCCAGTACGCCAATGCGTCGAGGCTGGGGCTCGCTGGCGGTCACTTGGGCTGACGGGTCGAAGTCGCCCAAGTCAGACCGACTCCTGGCCGCGCAACTGACCGTCACCGACCACGATGTACTTCTCGCAGGTCAGCCCTTCGAGGCCCACCGGGCCGCGGGCGTGCAGCTTATCAGTAGAAATGCCAATCTCGGCACCCAATCCGTATTCGAAGCCATCGGCGAAGCACGTCGGGGTGTTGATCATGACCGAAGACGAATCGACTTCGGCCACGAAACGCCGGGTGTCGGCCAGGTTTTCGCTGACGATCGAATCGGTGTGATGGGAGCCGTACTTATTAATGTGCTCGATGGCCTGATCCAGACCGTCGACCACACGGATCGAGAGGATCGGCGCCAGGTATTCGGTGTGCCAGTCTTCTTCAGTGGCCGCTACGGCCTCAATGATCGCCCGAGTGCGCTCGCAACCGCGCAGTTCGACGCCTTTTTCGCGGAACTGGGCAGCCATCGATGGCAGGAACTCCTTGGCAACCGATTCATCCACCAGCAAGGTTTCCATGGCGCCACAGATGCCATAACGATAAGTCTTGGCGTTGAACGCAATGCGCTGGGCTTTCGGCAGATCGGCATGGGCACTGACGTAGACGTGACAGATGCCGTCCAGGTGCTTGATGACGGGCACGCGGGCATCGCGACTGACCCGTTCGATCAAGCCACGGCCACCACGGGGCACGATAACGTCGACGTATTCCGGCATGGTGATCAGTGCGCCGACGGCGGCACGGTCGGTGGTTTCGACTACTTGCACCACCGCGGCCGGCAGACCGGCCTCGGCCAGGCCCCGCTGGATGCAGGCGGCAATCGCACGGTTGGAATGAATCGCCTCGGAGCCGCCACGCAGGATGGTCGCGTTGCCGGACTTCAGGCACAGGCTGGCGGCATCGATGGTCACGTTCGGCCGTGATTCGTAGATGATCCCGATCACGCCCAATGGCACGCGCATCTTGCCGACCTGGATGCCAGACGGGCGATAACTCATGTCGCGGATTGCCCCAACCGGGTCCGGCAATGCCGCGACCTGGCGTAAACCGACGATCATGCCGTCGATGCGCGCAGGGGTCAGTGCCAGGCGTTCAAGCAGAGCAGGCTCGAGACCGTTGGCGCGGCCGGCGGCCAAATCCAGCTCATTGGCTGCCGTCAGCTCGGCGCGTGCCGCGTCCAGCGCATTGGCAGCCGCCTGCAAGGCGCGGTTTTTCTGCGCGGTGCTGGCACGGCCGATCACGCGGGAAGCTTCGCGGGCGGCGCGACCCAAACGGGTCATGTAGTCAAGAACGGACTCAGTCATGGTCTGCAATGGTCTTTGCTAAGGTCTTGGTAAAGAGTAAAGCGGCAGATTATAGCTGTCGCGTCCCGGGACTAACAGCGGTGACAGGCGGATGGTCGAAATGGAGCGCAATTTGCCGATGTTCAGCCGGGATTAAGCTGCATATTGTTATCATCACGACTCAATCAGCCCTGATAAACGCTGTTCATCATGACCAACCTGCCTGTTTCTGCATCCACTACGCGCCAGCCCAAGGGGCTGCCGGATGCATTTTTCGATCGCGATGCCCAAACGCTGGCCCGGGATTTACTGGGCAAAATCATCCGTCATCGGGTCGGCGACCTGTGGCTCAGTGCCCGGATTATCGAGACCGAAGCCTATTACTGCGAAGAAAAAGGCAGCCACGCCTCCCTTGGCTACACAGAAAAGCGTAAGGCTTTGTTTCTGGATGGCGGCCACATCTATATGTATTACGCCCGCGGCGGCGATTCCCTGAACTTCAGCGCTCAGGGGCCAGGCAATGCAGTGCTGATCAAATCCGCCTATCCATGGGTCGACGAACTGAGCGGGCCGGCGAGCCTGGCGCAGATGCTATTGAACAATCCCGATGCCCAAGGCCGCCCTCGCCCCTCGCAAAAACTGTGTGCCGGGCAGACGCTGCTCTGCAAGGCGCTGGGGCTGAAGGTGCCGGTCTGGGATGCCAAGCGCTTCGACCATGAAGTGCTGCTGGTGGAAGATGTCGGGCCGGCGCCCGGGCACATCATCCAGACCACACGCCTGGGCATTCCCCACGGGCGCGACGAACATTTGATGTACCGTTTTGTTGATGCGGCTTACGCACTTTACTGCACGCGCAACCCGCTGCGCCGGGGGCAAGTCGAAGGTCGCGATTATTTTTTGTTGTCCTGATACCTGCTGAATCTTGATGCAAAGGAGATCCCTGTGGGAGCGGGCTTGCCCGCGATAGGGCCATACCGGTCGACATTAAGGCTGACTGTCACGGCGCCATCGCGGGCAAGCCCGCTCCCACAGGGTTTTATGGTGTTGTTTAAATTGTGCTCGCCCACCAAGGGCCAATTGAATCAGATGGAGTTGTTTTTATGGGCCCATGGCTCGATAGCGTGACCGGTTGGTTGACAGTCAATCCGCAATGGCTGGCCGCGGCAGTGTTCGTAGTGGCTTGTATGGAATGCCTGGCGATTGTCGGACTGATCGTGCCTGGCACGGTGTTGCTGTTTGCCGTGACGGTGCTGGCCGGCAGTGGCGCGTTGTCATTGGGTGAAACGCTGCTGCTGGGTTTCCTCGGCGGCGTGCTGGGCGACATCGTTTCGTACTTTTTAGGGCGACATTTCCACCAGAACATCCGTCGCTTGCCGGGGTTGCGCCATCATCCGGAATGGATGGCCGGGGCCGAGGCTTATTTCCAGCGTTATGGCATCGCCAGCCTGTTGGTCGGACGCTTTATCGGCCCGCTGCGGCCAATGCTGCCAATGGTCGCCGGGATGTTCGACATGCCCTTCCCGCGCTTCGCCGTCGTCAGCCTGTTGGCTGCCGCGGGCTGGAGCCTCGCCTATCTCCTGCCGGGCTGGGCCACCGGGGCGGCGATCCGCTTGCCATTGCCGGAAGGTTTCTGGCTTGAAGCCGGGATTGTCGCCGGCAGCATTGCGGTGATGGTCGGTCTGAGCGCAAACAGCAGCCTGCGCCGCCATCGCCGGGCGACCATCTGGATCAGCAGCATGAGCCTGTTGATCCTGATCGGCCTGTTCATCGGCTACCCGCACCTGACCGCCCTCGACCAAGGATTGATGACCCTGATACAGGAACACCGCAGCCCGGTGCTCGATGAAGTGGCTGTGGTGTTCACGTTGATTGGCGAATTCCGCAACATGTTTATGCTCAGCGCGCTGCTGACAGTCTTGCTGTTACTGACACGACAATGGCGACACGCGATCTTCGCCGGCGGCACCCTGCTGTTCACCGCGCTGGGCAACACCGCGACCAAGCACTTTTTCGCCCGCGTGCGCCCGGAAGTGCTGAGTGATCCACTGACCAGCTACAGCATGCCCAGCGGTCATGCCTCGGGCTCTTTCGCGCTGTTCTTGACGCTCGCGGTGCTGGCGGGTCGCGGACAACCGCCGCGCATGCGCCTGACCTGGTTATTGGTGGGCTGCTTGCCGGCGCTGACGATTTCCTTTTCACGGGTGTACCTGGGCGCGCACTGGCCGACCGATGTACTGGCCGGCGCGATGCTGGCGGCATGCGTGTGTGCGGCCAGCCTTTGGCTGACTCAACGCCAGACCTCGCTCAACGCCATGCCGCCGAAAATCTGGTGGCTGGTGCTGCCTTCATTGGTAGCGTTGTTCGGTTTCTTTGTGTTGAGGCACATGCCGCATGCGATGTTGAGGTATGCGTATTGATGCCGTAACCCTGTAGCAGCTGCCGAGCCTGCGAGGCGGCGTTCGAGGACGAAGTCCTCGCAAATCCTGCTTATGCGGTTTGCCTGAAAGACGGCATTGTCGGTTTTGCGGCGGCTTCGCCGCCGAACGCCGCCTCGCAGGCTCGACAGCTGCTACGGGCTGCGATCTTCTAGCGGACGTCAGGCAAACAACTCACCCTGCAACTCATCCAGCAACGCCTGAATCGCATCCAGCCGCTGCTGCGGATCATCAAGTTGCAGCAGGTCTATCTTGTCCACCTCGGCAAACGGCAATAGATACGCCAACTGGTTGGCCAGCGACTGTTGCCCTGTCGCTTCGGTACCCATGCTCAGTGCTTCGACCATCGGGTGTTCCGCCAAAGCCTTGAGCAGCGCGACCAGGTCGGCGTCCTCATCCTGTAGCGGTTGCTCGGGCTCGTCTTCCAACCACTCGACTTCGGCGACGATCAACTGGTTGCGCTGCACCTCGGTGCGCACAACGTGGAAACGCCGCCCGCCCTTCACCCGAATACCCAGCAGGCCATTGTCCTGCTGGTGGAAGTCGGTGATCAGCGCCTCGCACCCCACCCGCGCGTAGCCTTCAGGGGCGATGCCGACTTCTTCACCGTCGAGGATGCACACCACGCCGAAGCCGCCACCCTGTTTCATGCAGCGACCGATCATGTCCAGGTAGCGCGCCTCGAAGATCTGCAAGTCGAGGATGCAGCCCGGAAACAGCACCGTGTTCAGCGGAAAAAGCGGCAGACTCATAGACATTTCCTTACACCACCATCGACACCGCCAACGGCAGGAATACCGCCGTGGCCACGCCCATCAGACTCATCGCCAGTGCCGCGAAGGCACCGCACTCTTCACTTTCCTGCAAAGCCACCGAAGTGCCAACCGCGTGGGCGGTCATGCCCAGGGCCATGCCGCGGGCCTCTGGGCTGTGGACACCGAGACGGGTCAAAAGACTCGGTCCGAAGATCGCCCCGATCACCCCGGTAATCAATACGAATACCGCCGCCAGCGCCGCGACGCCACCAATCTGCTCCGCCACCAGCATGGCAATCGGCGAGGTCACCGATTTGGGTGCCATGGTCATCAGGATCATGTGTTCGGCGCCGAACCACCAGCCCAGCAGCACACCCATGCCCGTGGCGACCACACCACCTATCACCAGCGTAGTAAATATCGGCCAGAATAACTGCCGGATCCGCCGCAGGTTGAGGTACAGCGGTACCGCCAGCGCAACAGTGGCCGGGCCGAGCAAGATGCTGAGGATCTCGGTGCTCTTGCGGTACTCGGCGTAACTCAGGCCGCAACCGACCAGCACAGCGATGACCAGCAACATGGAAACCAGTACCGGCTGCAGAAAAACCCAGCGGGTTTTCTCGAACGCTGCCAGCACCAACTGATACGCCCCCAGCGTAATACCAATACCGAACAATGGATGATGAATCACCGACGCCCAGGCGCCGTGCCAATCGAAAATCATTGGCCGTCCTCGCGATGAGCGTGAGGCTTGACCATGCGCTGCATCAGCACGCCGGCGAAGGCCATCGACAACAGCAGCGACAGCACCAGCGCTCCGGTGATCGCCCAGAAATCCGCAGCAATGTCGGCGGCGTAAACCATCACGCCCACGGCCGGCGGCACCAGCAGCAACGGCAGATAACGCAGCAGGCTGCTGGCGGCGAGGTTCAGGGGCTCACCGACTTGACCGCGGATAATCAGATATCCCAGCAGCAACAATAGGCCAATGATCGGCCCCGGCAGTACCGGCAAAAACAGATGATTGAGGGCGGTGCCGAGCAATTGAAAAAGCACCAGCCAGGTCAGGCCACGTAACAACATCCATCATCTCCCACGCGCTCTCCCCACAAAGAAGGGGCCCGACATTATAAGCACGCCAACGCTATGAATCGGCATTCGCCAAAAGCATGGATAGTTGACCGGAACAATTTGTCATGTTGATCTAAAGTGGTTCGCAAGGGAGGTCATCCCCCCGCTCGAAAAACTAAAAAACCGATGAACCCAAGGAGAGTCTCAATGCCCTATGTTCCAGTTGCGGAGCTCAAAGATTATGTCGGCAAGGAACTCGGACGTTCCCAGTGGCTCACCATCGATCAGGAACGCATCAACCTGTTCGCAGAAGCCACAGGCGATTATCAGTTCATCCATGTCGACCCGGTCAAAGCTGCGCAAACACCTTTTGGCAGCACCATTGCCCATGGTTTCCTGTCGTTGTCACTGATCCCCAAACTGATGGAAGACATCCTCATCCTGCCCGAAGGCGCGAAGATGGTGGTCAACTACGGTCTGGACAGCGTGCGTTTCATCCAGCCTGTGAAGGTCAATTCCAGGGTGCGACTCAAGGTCGACATGAACGAGGTCATCGAGAAGAAACCCGGCCAATGGTTACTCAAGGCCACCGCCACGCTTGAAATCGAAGGGTCGGACAAACCGGCGTATATCGCCGAGCCACTGTCCCTCTGCTTCGTGTAAAGCATCCCGGATGCGAAGCAGCCACGCTGTTTCGCGCCGTGTCTCTGCCGTGTCTCTATAAATGCGACACATAGCTGCGGCATACTCGGTCGTCTAATTGCCCGGATCCCGCTATGCGCCCACTTGCACTCCTTGCTCTGACCCTGTTGCTCACCGCTTGCGGCGACGGCGAATCGGTGTTGCCTCCCGATGCCCGCCTGCCGGACGGCGGACGCTATCGCGGTGATCTGGTCAATGGTTTGCTGCAGGGTGAAGGCCGCATCGATTACCCGAACGGCAGCTGGTACGCCGGCCAGTTCGACAAAGGCCAATGGCATGGCCAAGGCGAATGGCATGGCAGCAACGGCGAGGTCTATCGCGGGCAATTCCAGCAAGGGCTATTCGACGGCCAAGGCACGCTGACCACCACTGGCAGCAGCTATACCGGCGGTTTCAAGGCAGGTCGACGCGAGGGTGAAGGCACCCTCAAAGAAAATGCCATGACCTACCGCGGCGAATTCAAGGCCGATCAATATTCAGGGCTCGGTCGTCTGGAACTCGAAGACGGCAGCCAGTACCAAGGTCAATTCGCCCACGGCAAACCCAACGGCGAAGGCCAGCGCAGCGATGCCAGCGGTAATCAGTTCACCGGGCATTTCGCCGACGGCCAGCTGGAAGGCAATGGCACCTTCAACAGCGCCGATGGCGATATCTATGTCGGCGGCTTCAAGAACAATCAACTGCACGGCAAGGGCCGCTACGAAAACGCCGATGGCGATGTCTGGCTGGGTCACTTCAAGGAAGGCGTGCTAAGCGGCAAGGGCGAGTTGATCGGCGCTGACGGCAGTCATTACATCGGTCAGTTCAGCGACTGGCGTTTCACCGGCCAGGGGCGCTTGAACCTGGCCGATGGCAGCTTCTATATCGGCCAGTTCGACGGCGACAACTATCAGGGCAAAGGTACTTTGGTGCTGACCGATGGCACGGTACAGAGCGGCACCTGGGTCAATAGTCAGCGCGTGCGCGACGCCGACGGCAAGCTGCTGCCCGACCCTCTCGAACTCGGCTTGCTGGCTCAAGGTCGCTTACTCGACGATGCGCTGGCCAACGTGCCGGCCTCGACCCCGGCGGTCGAACTGTACACCTTGACCCTGGGCGGCGACGGCAAGCAGAGCGTGTTCCTGCGCGAGTCCGACTACGTCGCCAACATGCTCGCCAGCCGTTTCGGCGCCTTCGGCCAGATCCGCCTGGTCAACCATCGCGATCACCTCGGCGACAGGCCGATGGCCACCCGGGAAAACCTGCGCCGCGCCGCCCAGACCCTGGCTGAGCGCAGCGGCCCGGAAGACTTGCTGTTCATTTATCTGACCAGCCATGGCTCCAGTGAACACGAACTGGTGCTCGACCAGCCGCGCATGGAACTGGCCGACTTGCCGGCCGACGAACTCGCCGCCGTCCTCGCGCCCCTGAAGAAGCGCGACAAGATCATTGTGATTTCGTCTTGCTATTCCGGCGGCTTCATCCCCGCCCTCAAGGACGAACGCACCCTGATCATGACCGCCTCACGCGCCGATCGAGTGTCCTTTGGGTGTTCGGAAGAAGCCAACTTCACTTATTTCGGCGACGCGTTGTTCGCCCAGGCGCTGAACCAGACCGACGATCTGGAGCAAGCCTTCAAACTGGCCAGCGCCACCGTGGCCGAGCGTGAACTGGCCGACAGCTTCGAAGCTTCCGAGCCACAGATCTGGGCGCCGAAAACCGTTCTCAGCCACTGGCAACTGTTGCGTAAACAACAGGCACGAAAAGCACTGCAAAGTGTCTCTATCAGCAAGGATGAAAAGAGCAACTAAGCTGAATAGTATCAAGGGGGAATTACTATGTACTTGACGCCTCAGCATGTATTGCTTGCCGGAGCTACCGGGTTAACCGGTGAACATTTGCTTGACCGTCTGCTCAACGAGCCAACGATTACACGAGTATTGGCCCCCTCACGCCGGCCACTGGCAGAGCATCCGCACCTGGAAAACCCGGTCGGCGACCCGGCGGTGTTTTTGCCGCAATTGAACGGTCGCGTCGACATTGCCTACTGCTGCCTCGGCACCACGATCAAACAGGCCGGCTCCGAGCAAGCGTTTCGCGCGGTGGACCTGGACATGGTGGTGGCTTTCGCCAAACGTGCACGGGAAATGGGTGCGCGGCACTTGATCGTGATCAGCGCTCTGGGTGCCGATCGACGCTCCTCGATTTTCTACAACCGGGTTAAAGGCGAGATGGAGCACGCATTGCGCGCGCAGAATTGGCCGCAGCTGACCATTTGCCGGCCTTCGCTGTTGCTGGGCGATCGCGTCGAGCCACGACTGGGCGAGAAAGTCGCCGGTCCGTTGTCGCGATTGATTCCGGGCAAGTACCACGGCATCGAAGCCTGCCAACTGGCCCGCGCCATGTGGCGCCTGGCGCTGGAAGAGCAGGATGGCGTGCGGATTGTCGAGTCGGATGAGTTGCGCAAGTTAGGCAAATAATTTCAGGCCTACCGCGGACCTGTGGCGAGGGGGCTTGCCCCGTTGGATCGCGTAGCGGCCCTCCGTTTCTTCAGCGTCACCGCGTCGCCTGGATTTACGACTGCTTCGCAGCCGAACGGGGGCAAGCCCCCCTCGCCACAGGGGTCGCAGGTTACAAACCACCCGTCGCTTGAAAACTCACGCCAATCACCGTCAACAACGACAGCGGCAACAGCAACGTGTCGAGCAACGCACTGGCCGGCAGGTCAACACCCGGATAACTCGGCGCTTCTGCACCGAATCGGTCCATGGCGCAGCACCCGCCATTCATCGCATACAAATCCAGACGAGTCCCCGAATACACCACCGGCGCTCCAGGCTTGGCGGCATCGAGCGTGCGCGCCGTGGCGCAGCCCGCCAATTGCAAAGCCAGCAGGATAATCAGCAGCTTATTCATCGCTGCTCAAATGGTGTTCGCCCCAGCGCGGCAGCATGTCTTGCGGGATGTTTAAACAGTTGAGAATTCGCGCCACGACGAAGTCGATCAAGTCATCGATGGTCTGCGGCTGGTGATAGAAGCCCGGTGACGCCGGCAGAATGGTCACGCCCATGTTCGACAGCTTGAGCATGTTCTCCAGATGAATGCTCGAATATGGCGCCTCGCGCGGCACCAGAATCAGCTGGCGGCGCTCCTTCAACGTCACGTCGGCAGCCCGTTCGATCAAGTTGTTGCAGGCCCCGGTCGCGATAGCCGACAAGGTTCCGGTGGAACACGGCACCACCACCATCGCCGCTGGCGAGCCAGACCCCGAAGCCACCGGCGACATCCAGTCTTCCTTGCCGTACACCCGAATCTGCCCAGCGGCAGCGCCAGTGTATTCAGTGAGGAAGGCCTGCATCATTTGCGGTTTGGACGGCAGCGAGACATCGGTCTCGGTGGCCATCACCAGTTGCGCGGCCTTGGAGATCAGGAAGTGCACCTCGCGGTCTTCACGCACCAGGCAGTCGAGCAGGCGCAAGCCGTATTGGGCGCCCGAAGCGCCGGTCATCGCCAGCGTGATGCGTTCCGGGCCGTTGTTCATTGCAGCGCCTCGGCCAGTTTGCCGTGCAGGCCGCCGAAGCCGCCGTTGCTCATGATCACCACGTGAGTGCCGGGCTGCGCCTGGCTCTTCACACGCTCGATGATGCCTTCCAGCGAGTCGCTGACAATCGACGGCACGGTGCACAACGCTGCAGTGGCACCCAGATCCCAACCGAGGTTGGCTGGCGAATACCAGATCACCTGATCGGCATCGACCACACTTTCCGGCAAGCCATCGCGGTGAGCGCCGAGCTTCATGGAGTTGGAGCGCGGCTCGATGATCGCGATCAACGGCGCGTCGCCAATGCGTTTGCGCAGACCGTCGAGGGTGGTGGCGATGGCGGTCGGGTGGTGAGCGAAGTCGTCGTAAATGGTGATACCACGGACTTCCGCGACTTTTTCCATCCGGCGCTTCACGCTTTTGAACGCGCTCAGTGCAGCGATGCCCATCGACGGTACTACGCCGACGTGACGCGCAGCAGCCAAGGTGGCCAAGGCGTTGGCGACGTTGTGCTGACCGGTCATGTCCCACTCGACCACGCCTTGAACGGCGCCTTCGAACATCACTTCGAATTTCGAGCCGTCTTCACTGAGCAGTTTGACTTGCCACTGACCGCCGGCACCGGTGGTTTGCACCGGGGTCCAGCAGCCCATTTCGATCACGCGCAGCAATGCCGGCTCGGTGGTCGGATGGATCACCAGGCCTTCGCTCGGGATGGTCCGCACCAAGTGGTGGAACTGACGCTCGATCGCCGGAAGATCAGGGAAGATGTCGGCATGATCGAACTCAAGATTGTTCAGGATCGCCGTGCGCGGGCGGTAGTGAACGAATTTCGAGCGCTTGTCGAAGAATGCACTGTCGTATTCGTCGGCTTCGATCACGAAGAACGGCGTATCACCCAGACGCGCCGACACCGAGAAATTCTGCGGCACGCCGCCGATCAGGAAACCCGGGCTCATCCCGGCGTGTTCCAGAACCCAGGCGAGCATGCTGCTGGTGGTGGTTTTGCCGTGAGTGCCGGCAACCGCCAGCACCCAGCGACCTTGCAATACGTGATCCGCCAGCCATTGCGGACCGGAGACGTACGGCAGGCCTTTGTTCAGCACGTACTCGACGGCCGGGTTGCCACGGGACATGGCATTGCCTATCACCACCAGGTCCGGGGCCGGATCGAGCTGCGCCGGGTCGTAACCTTGGGTCAACTCAATGCCCTGGGCTTGCAGCTGCGTGCTCATTGGCGGATAGACGTTGGCATCGGAGCCCGTCACGTGATGGCCCAGCTCTTTGGCCAGAACCGCCATCGAACCCATGAAAGTGCCGCAAATACCAAGAATATGAATGTGCATAGTCGACCTCGTAAAACATGGCCGCAGGTTAGCGTAGGGAGGGGAAAATCGCACCTTGTGTTTCGCCCACACTGACGCCATCGCTGGCAAGCCCGCTCCCACAAGGGCAGCGCAGACCCTGTGGGAGCGGGCTTGCCCGCGATTGGCCGCGACGCGGTTTACCGGGCGATACCGTGTTTGCGCAGCTTTCTGTAAAGGGTATTGCGGCTGACGCCCAGCTGCTCAGCCGTGTGCGTCATGTGCCAGCGCTGCTGCTCCAGCACCGTCAGCAACGCCAGCCGCTCGGCATCGTCCAGCGGATACTCGGACGGTTCTTCAACTGCCGACGCCGGTACCTGCCGGGCCTGGCGAATCATCGCCGGCAAATCCCCCAGCCCGATCCGCCCGCCGTCACACAGCGCCGCCAGGGTTCGCAGCACATTGCGCAACTGCCGCACATTCCCCGGCCAGGCAAAATCCAGCAAGGCCTGCCGCGCCGGCCCGTCGATCAATACCGTCTCCCCACCCGCCTCTTCGGCCAGCAAAAAGTCGAGCAACTGTGATTTGTCAGCGCGCTCACGCAGCGCCGGCAATGCGACCTCCAGCCCATTGAGCCGGTAATACAAATCCTCGCGGAAACTGCCGTCCTGCACCCTTTCAAGCAGATTGCGGTGAGTGGCACTGATGATCCGCACATTGACCGATTCCGGCTCGCCACCAATCGGCACCACCTGACGGTCTTCCAGCACCCTTAATAGCCGGGTCTGCATGCTCAGCGGCATGTCACCGATTTCATCGAGGAACAACGTCCCGCCATCGGCCTGCTGCAACTTGCCGCGCATGCCTTCCTTGCGGGCACCGGTGAAGCTGCCGCCGCGATAGCCGAACAGTTCGCTTTCGATCAGGCTTTCGGGAATCGCCGCGCAATTGAGTGCAACGAAAGATTTTGCTGCCCGTTGACTGGCCTGATGCACAGCTTTGGCGAAGGCCTCCTTGCCTGAGCCGGTTTCGCCATTGATCAGCAACGGCACATCACGCTCGAATACCCGCAGGGCCTTGCGAAAATCGGCCTGCAACGCGGCATCGCCCAGGCAAATGCCTGACAAGCGCGGACGCTCGGCAACCATCGGGCTTTGCACCACCGGCACCGGAATACTGCGCGGCTGCCCGCGCAACACGGCAAACAGCCGCCGCCCGTCACGGGTGCGCAATGGCCAACTGGCGCTGGCACTAGGGCTCGCGCGGCCGAGCAATTCATCCAGCGAGCAGTCGAAAAACGCCTCCACCGGTTTACCCAACAGCCCACCACGAATATGCCCCAGCAAATTCAGCGCACTCTGGTTCACCGCACTAATCCGCCCTTCCCCGTCGAACGCCAGCAACCCTTCGCTGAACAGCCCGACGGATTCGGCCTGCAAGTGAAAACGCAGCAACCATTGATTGTCGAAGTAACGCAGGAAATAGCAGCTCTCGATCATCTTCGCCGACAGATTGACCAGGGCCATGGTGTGGAACTGGCTCTGACGCGAAACCTCATGACGCGCCGAAGACACGTCGAGCACCGCCAGCAGCTCGCCGTGAGGATCAAACACCGGGCTCGCCGAGCAAGTCAGGCCGGTGTGACGGCCACGAAAATGTTCGTCTTGATGGATGGTCAGGGACTGGCGCTCCACCAGGCAGGTGCCGATGCCATTGGTGCCTTCGCAGGCTTCGCTCCAGTCGGCGCCGAGCCAAAGGCCGGCGCGCTCGAAAATTTTCCGTTCTGCGGGCGCGGTGACGCAGTTGAGGATCACCCCGCGGGCGTCGGTCAGCAGCACCGCGTGACCGGCGCCGGAAAGTTGCTGGTGGAGGCTGGTCATTTCGTTGCCGGCGATCTGCAGCACTTGCTGCAAGCGTTCACGGCTTTCCAGCACGCGACCATGTTCCAGCACCGTCGGCGCCATGGTCAGGGCCGGGTCGAGGTGATAGTCCTCAAGACAACGCAGCCAGGAACGGGCAATGGATGGATCGCTGCCAGGACCGTGCAGGTGGGATTTGCCTTGGGTTACGGTCAGCACTTGCTGGGCATGGCGACTCAAATGGTTGTCGTGCATTTCTTATTATTCTCCCCGATAGGTGAGTGCTTACCTATAGCCACTTCCTGTGGCGAGGGGGCTTGCCCCCGTTCGGCTGCGCAGCAGTCGTAAATCCTGTGTATGCGGTGTATCCAGGTAATCGAGGTGAATGGTTTAGGGGCTGCTTCGCTGCCCAACGGGGGCAAGCTCCCTCACCACAGAGGATTACCTGCGTGGCAATTTGAGGCCCAGCATCCTCCAGCCATCGACGCATTGCAATGCTGGCAAGACCTGCCCGTCACAGGCTGCGCCACAAACGGTACAAAGTGTCACAGGGGCTGTACCGCAAGCGTCACAAACGCCGCCCATCCGTCCGACAAAAAACACGCAAGGCCTTGATTTACCTGACCTGCAAGGCGCTGGCCCGACCTTTGCTCTACGCTTAATGCAGCGCTTTAGCGCGTCCTCCCTTATAAGCACAAAAGCCAAGGAGAAACCCATCATGCGTTACGCTCACCCCGGTACTGAAGGCGCTATCGTTTCGTTCAAGAGCAAATACGGTAACTACATCGGCGGCGAGTTCGTCGCGCCTGTCAAAGGTCAGTACTTCACCAATACATCGCCGGTCAACGGCCAACCTATTGCCGAATTCCCGCGTTCCACAGCCGAAGACATCGAAAAGGCCCTGGACGCTGCCCATGCCGCCGCCGATGCCTGGGGCGCCACGTCCGCCCAGGCACGCTCGCTGGTCCTGCTGAAAATCGCCGATCGCATCGAACAGAACCTCGAAGTGCTGGCGATCACCGAATCCTGGGACAACGGCAAGGCCGTTCGCGAAACCCTCAACGCCGACATCCCGCTGGCCGCCGACCATTTCCGTTACTTCGCCGGTTGCATCCGCGCCCAGGAAGGCAGCGCCGCCGAGATCGACGGCAACACCGTGGCCTATCACATCCATGAACCGCTGGGCGTGGTCGGGCAGATCATTCCGTGGAACTTCCCGATTCTGATGGCCGCCTGGAAACTCGCCCCGGCCCTCGCCGCCGGTAACTGCGTGGTCCTTAAACCGGCCGAGCAGACCCCGCTGGGCATCACCGTGCTGATGGAGCTGATCGGCGACCTGTTGCCACCCGGCGTGCTCAACGTGGTGCAAGGTTTCGGCAAAGAAGCCGGGGAAGCCCTGGCCACCAGCAAGCGCATCGCCAAGATCGCCTTCACCGGCTCGACGCCGGTCGGCTCGCACATCATGAAATGCGCCGCTGAAAACATCATCCCGTCCACCGTGGAGCTGGGTGGCAAGTCGCCAAACATCTTCTTCGCCGACATCATGCAAGCCGAAGAAACCTTCATCGAAAAAGCCGCCGAAGGCCTGGTGCTGGCGTTCTTCAACCAGGGCGAAGTCTGCACCTGCCCATCCCGTGCATTGGTGCAAGAGTCGATCTACGACGACTTCATGAAAGTCGTGATGAAGAAAGTGCTGTCGATCAAACGTGGCGACCCTCTGGACACTGACACCATGGTCGGCGCCCAGGCGTCCGAGCAGCAATTCGACAAAATCCTCTCGTACCTGGAAATCGCCAAGGGCGAAGGCGCCGAGCTGCTGACCGGCGGCAAGGTGGAAAAACTCGAGGGCAGCCTGGCGACCGGGTATTACATCCAGCCGACCCTGCTCAAGGGCACCAACAAAATGCGCGTGTTCCAGGAAGAAATCTTTGGCCCGGTGGTAAGCATCACCACCTTCAAGGACGAAGCCGAAGCCCTGGCCATCGCCAACGACACGGAGTTCGGCCTGGGTGCCGGCCTCTGGACCCGCGACATCAACCGCGCCTACCGCATGGGCCGCGCCATCAAGGCCGGTCGCGTGTGGACCAACTGCTACCACCTGTACCCGGCGCACGCCGCGTTCGGTGGCTACAAAAAGTCCGGCGTCGGTCGTGAAACCCACAAAATGATGCTCGATCACTATCAGCAGACCAAAAACCTGCTGGTGAGCTACGACATCAATCCGTTGGGCTTCTTCTAAAAACCGGGGGCGATGCAGGTAGTTCTGTATCGCCCTTCAGATGGTCATCGCGGGCAAACCCGCTCCCACAGTGTTTTGGGTCAACCCCAATAGGTGAATTTATCCCATAACCCTGTGGGAGCGGGCTTGCCCGCGATGGCGTCCTTAAACGCACCGTAAATCATCGCCCTGCTTGTCTGGCACGGGCTTTGCGTGCCCGCATTACTCGAAAACGCCATACCCGAAAGTCCAACAGATCAAACAATAAAAAAGACAGAGAGGACTTATGACTTCTATTACACAGCTCAAACCCACACTCGGCACCCTGCATCTATGGGGCATTGCCGTCGGCCTGGTGATTTCCGGCGAGTATTTCGGCTGGAGTTACGGCTGGGGCACCGCAGGCACCCTGGGTTTTCTCGTCACCGCCCTGATGGTGGCGACGATGTACACCTGTTTCATCTTCAGTTTCACCGAATTAACCACCGCTATTCCCCACGCTGGCGGGCCGTTTGCCTACAGCCGTCGGGCCTTCGGTGAAAAAGGCGGACTGATCGCCGGCATTGCGACCCTGATCGAATTCGTCTTTGCGCCACCGGCAATTGCCATGGCCATCGGCGCCTACCTCAACGTGCAATACCCGGAACTGAACCCGAAGATCGCCGCTGTTGGCGCCTATTTCGTGTTTATGGGCTTGAATATCCTCGGCGTGAGCATCGCTGCCACGTTCGAATTGGTGGTCACCGTGCTGGCGGTCGCCGAATTGCTGGTGTTCATGGGCGTGGTCGCACCGGGCTTCAGCTTCAGCAATTTCGTACTCAACGGCTGGTCGGGTTCCAACGAATTCACCATGGCCTCGATCCCCGGCATCTTTGCGGCAATCCCTTTCGCGATCTGGTTCTTCCTCGCCATTGAAGGCGCCGCCATGGCCGCCGAGGAAGCCAAGGACCCGAAACGCACGATTCCCAGGGCTTACGTCAGTGGCATTCTGACCCTGGTGTTCCTGGCCATCGGCGTCATGGTGATGGCTGGCGGTGTTGGCGACTGGCGCCAATTGTCGAATATCAACGATCCGCTGCCTCAGGCGATGAAAGCCGTGGTCGGCAATAATTCGACCTGGATGCACATGCTGGTGTGGATCGGCCTGTTCGGCCTGGTGGCGAGTTTCCACGGGATCATTCTTGGCTATTCGCGACAGTTCTTCGCCCTGGCTCGCGCCGGCTACCTGCCCAAAGGGCTGGCCAAACTGTCGCGCTTCCAGACTCCGCACCGGGCAATTCTGGCGGGCGGCGTGATCGGCATCGCGGCGATCTACAGCGACGGTCTGGTCAATCTGCAGGGCATGACGCTGACGGCTGCGATGATCACCATGTCGGTATTCGGCGCCATCGTGATGTACATCATCAGTATGCTGAGCCTGTTCAAGTTGCGTAAAACCGAGCCGAACCTGGAACGCACCTTCCGTGCACCGGGCTACCCGATCGTACCGGGGATCGCGCTGTTTCTGGCCGTGGTGTGCCTGGTGGCGATGGCGTGGTTCAACACGTTGATCGGGTGTGTGTTCCTCGGGTTCATGGCGGCCGGTTACCTGTACTTCCAAATGACCGCCAAGCAGCGTTCCGACGCGCCGGCGGATGCGATGCTCGAAGGCGTCTGAGTTGCACCGGCGCCGGGCTGATTCCCGGCGCCTGCCCTGATACAGCGCAAACCCTGTGGGAGCGGGCTTGCCCGCGATTGCATCACCGCGGTGCAACTGTTGAACCGAGTTGTTTGCATCGCGGGCAAGCCCGCTCCCACATTGGATGCTCAGTGTTATCAAGACTTGTATTCATCAGGAGGACACCGTCCCATGGCCGTATTTGCCCATACCGTCGGCGCCCAGACTTACCGCTTCGACAGTCTGAAAGACGTCATGGCCAAAGCCAGCCCGGCGCGCTCCGGGGACTTTCTGGCCGGCGTTGCCGCCCTCAACGATGGCGAGCGAGTGGCTGCGCAGATGGCCCTGGCTGACATCCCGCTGACTCACTTCCTGCAGGAAGTACTGATTCCTTACGAGACCGATGAAGTCACCCGACTAATCATCGACACTCACGATAAACAGGCTTTTAAAGCGGTCAGCCACCTCACTGTCGGTGGCTTTCGCGATTGGCTGCTAAGCGACGCCGCCGACGAACAGAGCCTGCGCGCTCTCGCTCCGGGCCTGATCCCGGAAATGGCCGCCGCCGTGTCAAAGATCATGCGCGTGCAGGACCTGGTGCTGGTGGCGCAGAAAATCCGCGTGGTCACGAAATTCCGCGGCACTCTGGGCCTGCGCGGCCGGCTCTCTACGCGCCTGCAACCCAATCACCCCACCGACGAACCGGCCGGGATCGCCGCGAGCATTCTCGACGGTCTGCTGTACGGCAACGGGGACGCAATGATCGGCATCAACCCGGCCACCGACAGCATCGCTTCGATCTGCGCCATGCTGGAAATGCTTGATGCGATCATCCAGCGCTACGAAATTCCTACACAGGCCTGCGTGCTGACCCACGTCACCACCTCCATCGAGGCGGTGAATCGCGGTGTTCCGCTGGACCTGGTGTTCCAGTCGATCGCCGGCACTGAAGCGGCCAACGCCAGTTTCGGTATCAACCTGAACGTCTTGCAGGAAGGCTATGACGCGGGTTTGAGCCTGAATCGCGGCACGTTGGGCCAGAATCTGATGTATTTCGAGACAGGCCAGGGCAGCGCCCTGTCTGCCAACGCCCACCACGGCATCGATCAACAGACCTGCGAAACCCGCGCCTACGCCGTGGCACGCCATTTCAAACCGTTTCTGGTGAACACCGTCGTAGGCTTCATCGGCCCGGAATACCTCTACAACGGCAAACAGATCATCCGCGCCGGTCTCGAAGACCACTTCTGCGGCAAGCTGCTGGGCGTGCCCATGGGTTGCGACATCTGTTACACCAATCACGCCGAGGCCGATCAGGACGACATGGACACCCTGCTGACCCTGCTGGGCGTGGCCGGGATCAACTTCATCATGGGCATTCCCGGTTCCGACGACATCATGCTCAATTACCAGACCACATCATTTCACGATGCCCTCTACACCCGGAAAACCTTGGGCCTGAAACCGGCGCCGGAGTTTGAACAGTGGCTGGCGAACATGGGCATCTTCACCCAGGCAGACGGCAAAATTCACTTCGGCGACAACCTGCCGCCGGCCTTCCGTCAGGCCATGGCGCAACTGGGATGAGTATTGAGATGGATAAACCACCTGTCGATCCGCAAAACCCATTGCTGGAACTGCGTCGCCTGACCCCGGCACGTATCGCCCTCGGTCGTACAGGCACCAGCATGCCGACCAGCGCGCAGCTGGATTTTCAGTACGCCCATGCACAGGCCCGGGATGCGGTGCACCTGCCGTTCGACCACCTGGGGCTTAGCTCACAACTGGCCGAGCGTGGACGTGAGAGTTTGCTGCTGCACAGCGCCGCCACGGACCGGAACAGCTATCTGCAGCGCCCCGATTTGGGGCGCAAGCTGAGTGATCAGTCGGCGCAGACCCTGCGCGACTACGCGCTGAGCCATCCTGGCGGGGTGGATCTGGCCGTTGTGGTGGCCGACGGCCTCTCGGCATTGGCCGTTCATCGCCACACCTTACCGTTTCTAGCGCGCATGGAAGAACAGACAGCCGCTGAGGGTTGGTCCCTGTCGCCGGTGATTCTGGTGGAACAGGGCCGAGTCGCGGTGGCCGACGAGATCGGCGAGCTGCTGGGCGCGAAGATGGTGGTCATATTGATCGGCGAACGCCCCGGCTTGAGCTCGCCAGACAGCCTGGGGTTGTATTTCACCTATAATCCCAAAGTCGGACTGACAGATGCCTATCGCAACTGCATCTCGAATGTTCGGCTCGAAGGCTTGAGTTACGGCATGGCGGCACACCGCTTGCTGTATTTGATGCGCGAAGCCTGTCGGCGGCAGTTATCAGGGGTCAGTCTGAAGGACGAAGCCCAGGTTCAGACGCTGGAGTCGGACATTGGTGCAGATATGAAAGGTAATTTCCTACTGAGCCCGTCGGATACCTGAACCGTTTCCGCATTGCGTTTCTATTCAGGTTTCAGGCAGGATCGATGCACGGCCGCCAGGGTTTCCCGTCGCCGTCACCACGTAAGACAGCCACTTGAAGACGAGACCTACCATGCGGATTATTCAAGCGACCCTCGAACACCTCGACCTGCTGACCCCGTTGTTCGTCAAATATCGTGAGTTTTACGGTTCCCTGCCGTATCCGGACTCGTCCCGGGCGTTCCTCGAGAAACGCCTGCGGCGCAAGGAGTCGGTGATCTACCTGGCCCTGGCCGATGACGACGACAAAAAGCTGATGGGTTTTTGTCAGTTGTACCCCAGCTTTTCGTCTCTTTCGCTTAAACGCGTGTGGATCCTCAACGACATCTACGTCGCCGAAGACGCCCGCCGCCAGTTGGTGGCCGATAACCTGATCCGCACCGCGAAAAAAATGGCCAAGGAGACCAATGCCGTGCGCATGCGCGTTTCCACCAGCAGCAATAACGATGTCGCGCAGAAAACCTACGAATCCATTGGGTTCAAGGAAGATACTGAGTTCAAGAACTACGTGTTGCCGATCAGTGAGGAGCTATAAGCACCTTGGCAGCGAGGTAGACTCCTGTGGCGAGGGGGCTTGTCGGAACGCCGCATCGCCCCGTTCGGCTGCGCAGCAGTCGTAAATCCTGTGTACGCGGTATATCCGGGAAATCGAGGTGACTGGTTTTGGGGTTGCTTCACAACCCAACGGGGGCGAGCCCCCTCGCCACGAGGTAATGCGCAAGGGCAAAATACCTCTGATCGACCCATCGACATCCCCCGCTACAAACTCGACGCGTTTTTCACTTGTCACCCCGTATAATGCCCATTCTTCCGGCTCGTAAGAAAAATCACACTTAGCTGTAGTCTTACGCCCAGCCATCCGCACAGGCCTGCAGAGTCGGGCCATCACCACAGGTGCTTTCCATGGATTTCAACCCGATCGACCTTATCCTGCATCTCGATGTTTACCTCGACCTGCTGGTGACCAACTACGGGGCATGGATTTACGCCATTCTGTTTCTGGTGATCTTCTGCGAAACCGGTCTGGTGGTGATGCCATTCCTGCCGGGCGATTCTCTGCTGTTCATCGCGGGCGCCGTGGCGGCCGGTGGCGGCATGGACCCGGTGCTGCTGGGCGGCTTGCTGATGCTGGCGGCGATTCTCGGTGACAGCACCAACTACGTGATCGGCCGCACCGCCGGCGAACGGCTGTTCAGCAACCCGAACTCGAAAATTTTCCGCCGCGACTACCTGCAACAAACCCATGACTTCTACGACAAACACGGCGGCAAAACCGTGACCCTGGCGCGCTTCATGCCAATCATCCGTACCTTTGCCCCGTTCGTCGCCGGCGTTGGCAAAATGCCTTACCCACGGTTCTTTGCCTTCAGCGTCCTCGGCACCATCCTCTGGGTGGGCGGGCTGGTAACCCTCGGTTACTTCTTCGGCAACGTACCGTTCATCAAGAAAAACCTGTCGCTGCTGGTGGTGGGTATCATCCTGGTTTCGCTGCTACCGATGATCATCGGCGTGATCCGCAGCCGCCTCGCTAATGCCGCATCCAAAGCCGAACCCCGCTGACACGATGTGGTCCCTTAGCGCCTGGCGACGCCAGCGCACCCTGACCAGGCATCCGATTGCCGACGACATGTGGCAACGGGTGCGCCATCACCTGAGCTTTCTCGATGGCCTCAGCGCAGCCGAAGACCAGTGGCTGCGAGAAGCCTGCGTGCTGTTCCTGCAAGCCAAGCACCTGACCGCCCTGCCCGGCGTCGAGCTTCACCAGGAGCAACGCCTGCTACTCGCCGCCCAGGCCCAATTGCCGCTGCTGCATCTGGGCGATCTGAACTGGTATCAGGGCTTTCACGAAATCATCCTCTACCCCGACGATTTCCTCAGCCCCCAGCGCCATCGCGATGCCAGCGGCGTTGAACACGAATGGGACGGCGAACACAGCGGCGAAGCCTGGCAGCAAGGCCCGATCATCCTCGCCTGGCCCGGCGTGATGGCCAGCGGTGGCTGGGAAGGCTACAACCTGGTCATCCACGAACTCGCGCACAAACTCGACATGCTCAACGGCGACGCCAATGGCCTGCCTCCGCTGCATGCCGATATGCGCGTCAGCGACTGGGCCAAAGTCATGCAAGAAGCCTATGACGACCTCGATCGGCAACTGGACCGCAACCCTGACGCGCAAACCGCCATCGACCCGTACGCAGCGGAAAACCCCGCCGAGTTCTTCGCGGTCACCAGCGAATACTTCTTCAGCGCCCCGGATTTGCTGCACGAGGCTTATCCACAGGTCTATGAGCAGCTGAAGCTGTTTTATCGGCAGGATCCATTGGCCCGACTGCGGCAACTTCTGGCAGAGAACCCTGTCTATCAGGCACACGACTAAGGTCTACACGACCTCTGGCACATAGCAACGGTGGCGGAATATGCCTATAATCGCCGCCACTTTTTGGTCAATCCGGCCAAGTGTTTTTGGTCAACTAACGGGGGCACCGCCCAATGAGCTACAGCAAGATTCCGGCTGGCAAAGACCTGCCGAACGACATCTACGTCGCGATCGAGATCCCGGCCAACCACGCTCCGATCAAATACGAAATCGACAAAGACAGCGATTGCCTGTTCGTTGATCGTTTCATGGCCACCCCGATGTTCTACCCGGCCAACTACGGTTACATCCCGAACACCCTGGCCGACGACGGTGATCCCCTCGACGTGCTGGTCGTGACCCCTTACCCGGTTGCTCCAGGTTCGGTAATCCGCGCGCGTCCAGTCGGCATCCTGAACATGACCGACGACGGCGGCGGCGATGCCAAAGTGATCGCGGTTCCACACGACAAGCTGTCCCAGCTGTACGTCGATGTGAAGGAATACACCGATCTGCCTCCGCTGCTGATTCAGCAGATCGAGCACTTCTTCGCGAACTACAAAGATCTCGAAAAAGGCAAATGGGTGAAGATCGAAGGCTGGGCCGGCGCAGATGCCGCCCGCGACGCGATCACCAAGTCGGTTGCTGCCTATAAAGGCTGAGAAGCCGCGGTAAGCTTCTAGCTGCGACGTTTGAAGAAGAACCCCGGTTGATCCGGGGTTTTTTGTGGGCGCTCCGCTCAGACACTCACCTTTAACGGTACGTGGAACGCTTATTGGCTCTGGTTTTTGCCTGTTTAAATTCCACTAAAAGCGCCTTACATCCAGTCTTAAATTTCCCTCGAAATTTGAACAGGTCGTTTATTCAAACCCCCATCCCGCGCCAGTAAACTCGTGTTTATGAAAAAGAACACTAGCGGCCCACGGTTTAAAGCGCTCCTTGAAGCAGCGAAAATCACAACCACAGGATTTGCCGCTTTCTTCGACACGGAAGCGCAAAATATCCATAACTGGTACACCCGCGGTGTGCCCGCCTACCGCATGGAAGAGGTCGCCAGACTACTGTCTGTAAACAGCGACTGGCTGAAAACCGGCGAAGGCCCGAAAGAATCCTCACGCCTGCGCGTACTCGACGAGTCCGGCAACACCTTCGACGCACAGGCCATCCGCGGCATCTACACGGTGATCGAGCCCATCGACGTCGAGCTGCCCTTCTACAAAGAAACAGCCACCGCCCCGGGCTCCAACAAAACTCACGTCGTCAAAGACCCTAGCCAATCCATCCGCCTGCCCCGCAGCCATCTGGACTCCCTGGAAATCAACCACGCCGACGCCATTTGTACCCACATGATCGGCAACAGCATGGGCGAAAAGATTGAAGACGGTTCGACACTCGCGATCGACCGCGGGCTGACTCAGGTTATTGATGGGGAGATTTATGCGATCGAGCATGACGGGATGTTACGGATCAAATACCTGCATCGAATGCCGGGGAATGCGCTGCGGTTGCGCAGCTATAACAAAGCCGAGTATCCAGACGAGATCTTCAGTGCCGAGCAGATCGACAAGCAAAACATCAGGGTATTGGGATGGGTATTCTGGTGGTCGACGCTCAATAAACGCAGACCTTCCGTGCCCTTCCTGTAAGCACGCACCCTGTGATCCACTGTGGCGAGGGGGCTTGTCGGAACGCCGCATCGCCCCGTTCGACTGCGCAGCAGTCGCAAACCATTCACTGTGGCAGACAGTCCATGGTTACCGGGTTTACGACTGCTTCGCAGCCGAACGCAGCCTTCGGCAGCTGCTACACAGCGCAATCCTTCTACCTCGCATACCAAGCTGGGAATTTCTCAAAAAAATCAGTATGCTGCGCCCCACATTTGCGCATCGCCCCTTCTTCAGGCTCAGATCGCACCGACAAGGCAGATGACTTTCTCGCCAAGTCCCACAGCCGGACGCAAGATCCGGGTGTACGTTTTGAAGGCTGGCGCGGTTTACCAAAAATAAACCAAGCCAGTCCCCGAGAAGCCGGCCACAAGCCGGCTTTTTAATGTCTTTTTGAAAGCCAGCCTCATCTACTGAAAACCGCGACAGCCTTGCTAGATCAATGGTTTCAGCCTATTTTCGTTCCTGTGACTTCCGTTTTGATCCGAGGCGTTCCACGCGTAAGTGGGGGAACAAGTGGGGGAACAGAGGGCGAAAAAATGGGCAAACTAACCGCCAATCAAGTCAAAAATTTGGTTGAGTCTGGGACGTACGAAGACGGTGAAGGGCTTCGTCTTTTGGTGAAACCCTCCGGACGAAAAACCTGGGTACTCCGCTTTCAAATGAACGGCAAACGTAGGGAGATGGGGCTGGGGAGCTATCCTCAGCTCGACCTGAAAAAAGCTCGCGCCGCCGCCTATGAAAACAAAGTCCAGATCCTCAATGGCACTGATCCACTCGCGAAACGACAGGCTGAACAAGCCGCTCAGCGGGAAGCCGCACGCCGAGAACTGGCGCAGCTGATTACCTTCGAGAAGCTGGCCTCTGAGTACCGAGACGCCCATGGATCAAGCTGGTCGGCGAAATGGCGTAAGGGCTGGCTGAGAAAACTTGAGCTCTATGCTTTTCCCACCATAGGGAAGCTGTCAGCCGACCAGATCGAGACCAAACATCTGATCAAGGCGTTGCAGCCACTCTGGTCAAACAAAACTCGGACCGCAGACGAGGTTCGAGGGCAAATCGAACAGATACTCGATGCCGCAAGAGCACGGGGGCTCAGGACAGGCGAAAATCCAGCTCGCTGGCGCGGTCATCTGGAAAATCTCCTCAGCCGCCATGAGAAGAAGAAAGCTCGTAAACGCCAACATCACCCGGCACTGAAATGGCAGGACCTTCCAAAGCTCATGGAAACCTTGCGTAAGGACACCTGCCACGTTTCTGTCGCGGCTCAGTTATTGATCCTAACCGGCGCCCGCTCACACATGGTCCGATTCGCACGTTGGGATGAATTCGACCTTGAGGCAGGCCGCTGGTCTTTACCCGACGAACGAATGAAAACCCGTCAGGCCTTCGCGATCCCACTCGCCCCCGAGGTCGTCTCACTGTTAAAGAATCTCCCGAGGCTCGGCCGCGAGAGCCCATACGTGTTTCCAGGTCGCGGCCGAAGCGGTGTCATGCATGCCAACGGTATTCGTAACCTGTTGCACGGTCTCGGCTATAAAAGCATCACTCGCCACGGGTTTCGCTCAACCTTCCGCGACTGGGCGGGCGAGCAGACCAATATTCCTCGAGAAATCTGTGAGCTTGCGCTGGCTCATGATGAGCGAGGTGAAACAGAGAGTGCGTATTCCCGCTCCGATTTCTTCGATAAACGTCGAGAGCTGATGGCGCTGTGGGCGCAGTATGCTACGTCCGTACCTGCCTAGGCCGTCGCGCCCCTAAATGCGCTTGATCGGTCACGCTTATGGCATGCAGCACTGCCCACATGGTCTTCAAGGTCGGGTTTCCCTATTCGCTGAATGAGAATAATGCTGTTCTCAAGAAAGTCCCGACTCACGGGCCAGCTCAGTCATGCCTTTGACACGGGCAACAGCGCCCATTGCCTTGGCAATATAGGCCGCTTCCCCAGTCTCAAAAGCCCCCTCTAGGAAGACATCGATAACCTCTGGGTCGCTGAGTGCCTACACGGGGCCATAACCAAATAGGGGTTCGATTCACAACTCTGGCTGCTTTTATCACCACCGCACAAAAAAATGACGAGTTCATTTCCTCGCGGCTAGAAGCAAATCCGATAACCCCGGGCCAATGAGTCGCTCAGGTAGAGCATCGTCTTCAAGTGCGTCAGTCAACGGTGTTAGACCAAGGTTGGGCGCCTATTCTCGGAATCGACACTACACTCCGCACATTGGCGTCTGATACTGGCAGAGCAAACCAAGCATCCATGGGGCCATCATTTGCTGGGGCTTTAGATATTCTCGTGCCCCCCGTTGCTATGGGTATCACCGCCGGAGGAGCGAAGGCGGCGGAAGCTAGCGTGAAAATAAATAGAAGGTACATGCCGCTTCGCTCCGGCTATGCAGAGCTAGGGAAGGACGATATGAAGGGGTTCACTACAAACTTCGTCAACCTGATTGCAGACAACTTGCGTGATCGCTACGACAGCGGTTTCCCTATCCTGAAAGAGCTAATCCAAAACGCCGACGATGCCGAGGCGAGGGAATTCGTCTTCGGGAGCCATCCTGGTTTCCCGGAAGCAATACACCCTCTCTTGCAAGGGCCCGCGCTGTGGTTCTACAACGACGGGAATTTCAAGGAGAGCGATTCAGAGGCATTGCGCTCATTCGGCATCAACACTAAGGCAGGCGACAGCGCGAGCATAGGCAAGTTCGGTCTGGGCATGAAGAGTGTCTTTCATCTTTGTGAGGCACTTTTCTACGTAGCCTGGGACGGCCAGCACATCCACTTGGAGGGATTAACGCCTTGGAAGAGCGATGGGCGTACTCCTCATCCGGAGTGGGACAAGTTGGACGCCGCCGACAGGAGGAGATTGGAGGCAGTTGTACAGGAAATGCGGCCAAGTATAGACGCGGACAGTGCTTCGGGATGTTTCCTATTGTGGATCCCGCTGCGGCAGACGCGTCACTTGTTCAATTCCCAGGGAGGAGAAACCGACCCGATTATCGCTCACTTTCCCGGGGATAATCCCAGCCGAGATCTCGCCTTTCTCGATGGGTCCAACCTAAAGGTAGAATTGGCGCAGATCCTGCCTCTGCTGCATCATCTGGAGCGGATCGAGCACCGTACCGATACTTGCCCCTTTATCGTGCAACTCAAAGCCGATCGGCGATTGCTGTCCCCCCAAAACTCATTGCCCCCCATTTGCGAAACCAACAGCAAGGCCGCTGGATTCGTGGACCTAGGAGGGGGCGATGGTGTACATGGGTTCGCGGGTGTTCGACGCGAGAGTCAAGACAGCGACGACATCTTCTCAAGGCTCAAGAGCCGTTCCGAGTGGCCGCGGGCAAGGTACCGTAACGACCTAGGGCGCGAATGCGTGACCCTAGATAAAGCTCGCGCCGAGGCAGCGGCCATGTTTTGCGATGACAATGATTCCAGCGGAGGATTGGACATCGAATGGGCAGTGTTTCTGCCGCTGGAGCATGATCGAGAAACACATCACCACAAGCCAGGGACGCGACATCATCGCCTGGTGCTGCATGGACAGTTCTTCATCGACGCTGGGCGCAAGGGCATTCATGGTTTCGAGCATCTCCACGAGAAGCCGAAGCTACTCGCTGAAGAGACCATGGACGATGCCATCCTACGCACGACATGGAACCAATATCTCACCCAGAGTGTGCTGCTGCCGCTGGTTCTCCCGGCCTTGGAACATTACGTTGTCTCATCCCTGCTTGCCGATAAGCAGTGCGAGGACCTGACGAACGCTCTCGCCAACACGCACTGGTTCATCCGCTTCCGCAGCTTAATCTGCGGCAGTGGTGCCTGGGTGCGAATGCTGGAGCGCAGGACTAAGCCAGCGTGGCGACGCATCGAAACTGATCGAGTAAGTCAACTGCGCCCCCTACCGACTCCGCCTATGTCTGACACCCAACGCCCATGGTACGTTTTCCCACACCTCGAACGGATGCAGATCTTGCCTTTTGATCAGGAGGCCACTCCGTTGATAGCGGGGAAGCCCGGATGGCAGGAGGAAGAGATCCACGACTTGCTGTCCGCTGTTCCTAATGCCTTCAGCGAAGCGCCGCGGATCCAGTACCTCGCCAAATTTCTGAGCGCCTGCGCTGGTCCATACAAAGGCACCGAAAAACTGCGAAATCGAATTATTACGCTCATACGGGAGGGCTTCCGGGACGTTGGCCTACAGAACCTGACGCGGCACGGCGCTGACATTCGACGGTTAGTGGAGTTCATACCCTGCCTTTCTCGTAGTTCCTTCACGGCAAAACTCCCGGCTGATCTCGTCACCCGCCTTTGGTCTATCGCGTCACCAATTCTCCTGGTACCCAAAGAGTTGGACTCCGAGGATTCTCCGGGCAATGCAGTACCTGACGGGGAAACCCTGGCCAGGTGGTTAGGTATCGTCGATCAAGCGTTGGACGCGTCTCTTGTCTCCAACGAGATGCCCGCCATCCTCGACTTTGCTCAAGGGCTGCTCAAATCCTTCGACAATGAAGCGCGTGGGAAATTTTTGCGGACCCATCGCAATTTACGAGTACTCGCAGTGCGTAATGTTCGCACCCGCAGCGACCTGGCGGTTTCAGGAGAGGATATCGAGCGGGTGCGAAACGCGGGAACTCTGTTCGGTTTCGCCTCTGGCGCAAGTGAAGTGAACCGTCTCGGACTTACGCCTTTGCTGGCCCTGGCGCTGCCGGATGCAGAAGTTTACTTGGTGCGCACCGAGACCTACCGGGATCTGTTTCCGGGCCAACCGGAGCTGCCCCGGGCTGACGATGGACTCGCCTGTCTTATCTCCGTGGGTAAGGATGCCACTGACCGACTCGGACTCCTTGCCGACCGCCAAGCGCTCCTGGAGAAGGCGAACAACCCAGGTGCCGACACTGATGCGAGGCGAGGGCTGCGTTATCTGTTGCATGGCTCGCCGGCCCATCGGGCCGACGACGAGGCGACACTGTGGATTCCTGGTCACGAGCAGCATTCTGCGTGGGCCAAACTGTGGAAAAAGGTTCAGGGCGAGGACCCGCAGTGGGGCCTACTCGATGGAAGTCTGGCCGATACCATGCCGCGCAGCCGCTGGAGTCTGGCGGGCATCAAGGAAGTCGACGCGGGAAACCTAATTGGAGAGCTCCAACGAGCCGGTATGAATATCGGCGACCCTAGCGATTTTAGTAGCGACGAACGGGACGAAATCCTCTCCAGAATCGAGGATGAGAACCTCTGGAAACACCTGCCGCTGCACAGGACACGCGACGGAAAACTGGTGTCGCTCAACGGGGAGCGTACCTATTGTGCTCCTAAGAACGGATACCCCGACGATGCATTGAGCTGTGAGGTGACGCTCATTGCACCAAGCGGTCATCCTCTGGTGGCAGCCCAGCAGAAGAAATGGCTCGAACCTTTCAACGACCGCGCCAGGATCAAGATCGCCCTTGCGGTCCCTGAGCCTTCCAGGCACTGGCGAACCATTTTGGATGCCCTAGTGCAGGTCGGAGGTAGCTCTGTTTCTGACAATCTTTACTGTGTGGCTTGGTTACCAACCCGGCAGGGAGCTCCGGTCAAGCCGGAGGACGTGATTGATATCCCCCATATCCAAGAAGAGGTACAGCGGCTAGTGGCCGCGCATCGAGCTGTTTATGGGCAGTGTTTCGCGGCAGAAGCCGATCTCCCGCCAGAGCTGCTCAAACACCCCGGTTTCGAACTATTGATGAAGCGCGACATCGCCAATGAAGAAGACGGACTCGGGAAACTGGCCCTACTACTTGATGATTTGCCTGAGTATCACATCGGCTCATGGTCTGGGGAGTTGCGAAAGGACGTGGTCGCATTGTTCGACAGTTGCGAGCTGCTCCCGGGCTGGAGGTTGTTGCACCAGGCTGCCCAGCAACCATTAAATGAGGAAATTGCTTGGCGGAAATTACAGCGTGGCATAGCCCGTCCTTTGACCTCTGAGCGGCTATTTATGGTGTTGGATTGGCTCACAACCCATACCGATCATTGGGGCACGCGCAAGGCCACGTACGACCAATACCTGCGTCAGTACACCACCACCCCTGACATAGTCCGCAGCCGCCTTGGGGAGTTGCATCTGGCTAACCAGCGTATGGAGTGGCGCCCGACGAGCGAACTGTGTGCCGGAGCTCACGGGGTGGACGCGGCATATCTGTTGGACATGCAACAAGCACAAATTCTCATCGCCATCGTGCATTCTGCGAACCGTCCTACCTCCGAGTCCGACTGTCCCGGAGGCGTCAGCGCCAAGTTCAACTTGGCGAGAAAAGCGACTCCAGGTTTGTTGGAGAGCTATTTCCGCCTATGGGGCGGTGGCCTTGTACCAGAACTCATGATTGGCATGTTGGTGGCTCTATTTGGGCGGAGCACACGCGAATTGGCGGAGTCTTGGTTGCATCCCCATAGCTTCGGTTGGTTGCTGAAACAACTGCCCTGGCAGGATCCGGGGTACGACGATACGGGCCGTCTGGAGTGGATGGGGAGCCGATCATTTGCCGAGGCACTGGAGCTCATTGAAGTAGCGGTTCGGGTGGTCGAAGAGACTCAACTCGAGGTGTCCAACCTGCTGGGTGAGCCTCGCCGCGTACCGTTGAACACGCAGCCGCTCAATCTGCTGGCCGGCGCCCTGAATTGGCGCGGGGGCTTCCGCGTCGAGATTCCCCTCCGACGCATTAATCCAGCTCGCCATACGCCTCAGGAGCTCGAGGTCCTCCTTCGCGGAACGATAGAGAGCCTCTATGCCGATCTATATAATCAACGCCTACCAAATCTTGGTTCGCTATGGCAGGAGTTGGATCGCACCGACCAACTCGAAATTGGTGCCGCACACAGGCTGATTCTGGATTCGCTCCACTTCTATCTACGACAGTTGTCGGTAGGCAGCGAAGCGATCAAGACAGCACTACGTGCCTGTGATATCGAACGCACAAAGATAGCCGAAGCCGAAGCAGATCAAAGGGATGCACCCGAAGCGCGGGCAGCCCAGCGCAAGGCCATGGAGTCCCTGGCGGAACTCATCGGAAAGGATCGGGAGATACAGACCACCGTGCTGCATGGTGTACGGAGTAAGCTCGAGGATTACCAGTACGATTCGACTAGCATCCCCTTCGAGCTGTTCCAGAATGCCGACGATGCCGTCATGGAACTCGGGCAGATCGTGGCCTATCCCGCCGAGGGCATTGAAATCCCGGACGCCTCCCGCCGACTGATAGTCGAAGTAGACGGCGATACGCTGCGCTTCATGCATTGGGGGCGACCCATCAATGCTAGAGGACCTGTGGGCTTCGGTGGCGACGCCCGCGGCTATGGCCACGACCTGGAAAAGATGCTCATCCTCTCAGCCTCGGACAAGCAGAAATCTCAAGGGGTCACCGGCAAATTCGGTCTGGGCTTCAAGAGCGTACTACTGGCCTGCGACCGGCCGCGCATTGTCAGCGGCCGTATGGCGGTAGAGGTGGTCGCCGGCATCCTGCCTCAACCCTGGGAGGCAGCCGGTTCTGCCCGGGAATGTCTGGCCCGGCACAGCCTCGATCAACGGCTGCCAGGCACCCTAATCGAGTTGCCACTGCTGCCAGAGATGCAACCAGACAAGATCCTGCAGCGCTTTCGGCGGCTTGCCGGACTCTCGTGCGTGTTCGGCCAGACTATCCGATTCATCGTCATTAACCGAGCTGAAAAGGAAGAGTTTGAATGGACCCCGGGTGAGGTCGTCCCTGGGCTGGAGCACGGCCAACTCGCAGTGAGTGACAAGGCATGGGGCACGAATACAGACGCCCTGTGCCTGCGAGGCACATACGGCAGCGTGCTTCTGGCCCTCGGCCCCGTCGGCTGCAGACCACTGCCCAAGGATCTGCCGGCTCTCTGGGTCACGGCACCCACGCGCGAGCAAGCTTACTTGGGCTTCGCGGTCAACGGAGCCTTTGATCTGGACGCCGGTCGGGGGCGACTGGCCGGCAACAGCGACAGCAACAAGACCCTCGCCAGGAACATTGGGCGGCAAGCGGGGGAGACCCTGAGCCGGCTCCTCGACGAAGCGGGGACAAATTGGCCGGCGATGCGCGAGCGACTGCGACTGGCGGCAGATCTCACTAGCCACGGCTTTTGGATCAGCCTATGGAGGTTGCTGACCCAAGGCTGGCTCAACCGCCCCCACGATGCTGCGGTCGAGTTGACCCGTGCCGTGGCCTTGGACTTGTTGAAATGCCTCAGTGATATGCCGGAGGCAATCCCCAACGGCCTGCCGATCCCAGCCCAAAGGCTTATTTCTGCGCAGGATATCCGCTACGAGATGGCGGACGAACTGGTCACGCCAGAGGTGTTGGCACTCTTATTTGACTGGAAGCGTTTCAACCAACGGTACCCCGCCATCAGCTTGGTGTCGCGGGAGATCGGCACCATCCTCAAGCAAGGGACGATGGCCAAGCCTGCAACTTTAGGGGTGACAGCGCTTGTCGGACTACTCGATCCACCCCGTGTTGAGCCAGAAGACGCCCTGGTACTGGGGCACATCATTTCTCGGGATTCGATCGCATCCGAGTCAGACTCCCGTGGGTTGAGGGAACGTCTGCAAAAGCTCCAGTTCCGCACCCAGGCTAACAGTTGGGCAGAGGTTGGACGCCTGCTCGCCAACGATGGCAGTCTCATCGAACAGGAGGAGTCACTGCGCCACAATCTCGCACCATCGCAATTACGTCTGCACAAGGACTACTATTTCAGTGACGAGGATGCCACAGCCGTGGAGCTGGAGTTCTTCCGCCTTTGTCGTGGAGGCATGGCGGCACCGGCCGAAGATATGGCGAAGTGGGTACTTTCACCCGAAGATGAGGAGACAAAAAGAGCCGCATTGATCTACCTCTGCAAAGGCAATCTTCGAATAGAGGTCAGTCAGAAGGTGCGTGGCCAGGGCTGGTTGGCTGATGTACTCAATGACGAGACCTCGTTGAGAATGTTGCAGCAAGACGAACGCGATGTGCTGAACCGCTTTCTAGCCACCGACGAGCAGATCGCTCGTGTCGTCTTAGACGATTGGGATAAGCCCAAGAAGGCATTTCGCTCGTCCATCGACCTGCCTACTGCCCTTGTGCGGATACACGATTGGTGGTCCTCCTCAGATGGCGCGGCCTCCTACGGATCGAATTATCACAAGGACCTCTATCCCTGCGGGACCGTTGATCTGCAAGAAAATCCGGAGACCGGACGTTTTGACCGTTCCTCTTGGCTGACCCTTTTCGCTCTCGGGGCTTTTCAAAGCATCGGCCAAACTGGCAAAAAGCAGCATCGCGGGTTCATTGACCATTGTCAGCAACGCGGCTGGTGGAAAATTTTTGCGGAGAGGAACCCCAAGGAGCAGCCGGACGACTGGATGTGGATCATCGAGGATTATGCTGAGAGCCAACATGACGATGAGAAGTGGCTCCTGTGGATCGGTCAATTCCCGAAGCTCTACCGGCTTGCCCGTTGGCTGGATGATTATGTTGAATTGTTCAAATCTGTAGATAAGTACACTAAGCCCTTCTCACTGGAGCAACTGCGGACACCTAGGGCGAATGCCTTATATCAAGGTGGTGGTATCGACGCCCCGCCTATCAACCGCACCTTGAAGGTCGGCGCTCACTTGGTGATGCGCGAGTTGCTCCACCATGGAGTCATCCACACCCCTCTTGCTATCCCGCACGCCTACGCACCGATCGAGCGCATCAAAATTTTGTTCGGGTCTTTCGACCATCAGATCTGCACATCGGAAGATATCTACAAACTCCTCCGCGAGCACCTCGGAGCGGAGCGGGCCACCTTCGGCGACTTCTATGACATCCCTCTGCGCATCATCGCCGAAAACGACGATCTGCAATCCAAGTTGTTCAATTAGGACGGAGTGCGAGGCACATCATGTTTTCGAAAGACCAGCAGGTCCAGCACCCCCGCTTCGGCACAGGCAGCGTAATTCTGGACCAGGGCGAGACGGTCATCGTCCGCTTCGGCGACCATATTGAGTCCTGTGAGGCCACCTTCCTCACTCGCCGCATCGGACTGGTGGAGGCGGTGCGCATGGGGCAGTGGTCCCCTTCGCTCGACGTCGTGCTCAAAGCCCAGGCTACCGCCATCCGTTCGCTGAATGACTCTTGGGGGGTGTTCTCCCGCTCGCGCATTGACCTGTTGCCCCATCAGCTCTGGGTTTGCCATCGAGCATTGCGGCAATGGCCAATCCGCCTGCTGATTGCCGACGACGTGGGCCTGGGTAAAACGATTGAGGCGGGACTTATCCTCTGGCCGCTGCTGGCCAGCGGCCAGGTGAGGCGCCTATTAATCCTGACCCCAGCGTCCTTAGTGGAGCAATGGCAATACCGACTGCGCACCCTGTTTGATATCCGATTGGGCATGTACCGGCCGGAGGTTGACACCCCCCGGGCCGATTTCTGGAGTACCCATAATCAGATCGTCGCCTCACTGCCTACCCTGCGTAGCGACCGCAAGGGTCGCCACGAGCGGCTGCTGGATGCACCACGCTGGGACATGCTGATCGTCGACGAAGCTCATCATCTCAATGCCGACGAACAGACTGGCAAGACCCTAGGTTACCAACTGGTGGAGAAACTGGTTGCGGAAGAAAAGGTGGAGTCCTGCCTGTTTTTCAGCGGTACGCCCCATCGTGGAAAGCCTTATGGCTTCTGGTCACTGATGTCGCTCCTACGCCCGGATTCGTTCAGCCCTCTACGGCCTGAGAAGGAGCAACTGCATCTGCTACGCCAAGTACTAATCCGCAACTTCAAGCAAAAGGTTACAGACATGGCGGGCAAGCGCCTGTTCCAGCCGGTGACACAACACCCCGAAACTTATAGCTATGGCGAGAATGAGGCGGCGTTTTATCAGCTTCTAACCCGCTTCATCTTGGCCGGCAATGCTTATGCCTCTGGACTGGACAAGACCGGCCGCAACCAGGTTACGCTGGTACTGATCGCCATGCAGAAAATAGCCTCCAGCTCGGTGGCGGCGATCCGCGCGGCCCTACGCACGCGGCTGGTTCGTATTCGCAAGGATATTGCGCAAATGCGCGCTGAGCAGGTCGACTTCACGAAGGCTGATGAGGAGGAAGACGCGGACCTGCTTGAGGCTCTCAATAGCTGGATGAGTCAGGCCAAGTTCAAGCTCATGGAGGACGAGATCCCGCACTTGGAGGCGTTGCTTGATGCGGCAACGGCAATCGTCAACGAGAGCAAAATCCTGCGGATCGGAACAATCATCGAGGAAAAGTTTGCGGAGCGATCGATCCTATTGTTTACCGAATACAAGGCCACTCAAGCCCTGATGATCTCCACCCTGATAGCGCGCTTTGGCGAGAATACCGTTGGCTTCATCAATGGTGATGATCGGCTAGAGGGAGTGCGCCTGCCATCTGGACGAGAAGTGGCTCTAACAGGCCGCCGTGAGGACACCGCTGATGCCTTCAATCGGGGGCACATCCGCTTTCTAGTTTCCACCGAAGCCGGGGGGGAAGGCATCGACCTTCAAGAGCAGTGCTACACGCTGATCCATGTGGACCTACCCTGGAACCCAATGAGGCTGCACCAAAGGGTGGGCAGGCTCAACCGCTATGGTCAGCGTCATCCCGTGGAGGTTGTGACCATCCGTAACCCGGGGACAGTGGAGTCGCGGATCTGGGGCAAATTGGAGCAGAAGATCACGCACATCATGGAGGCCCTGGGGCACGCCATGGACGAGCCGGAGGATTTGATGCAGATGGTTCTCGGTATGGCGGGACCGCGTTTCTTCAACGAGTTGTTCACAGAAGGACAGCAAGTTACTTCTGATCGGTTCGCGGACTGGTTTGATGAAAAGGCTCGCAGCCTTGGTGGGCGTTCGGCAATCTCCACTGTCACGGATCTTGTGGGGCACTGCCAAAGTTTCGATCTCTCTCAGCTCGATGATGTACCAAAAAAGGATCTTCCGGACCTGATCCCCTTCTTCCACAGCATGTTGGTGCGCAATCGTCGGCGACCCGATCGAGAAGATGGGGTATTCAGCTTCATCACGCCCGACGCCTGGCAGAAAGCGCCGGGTATCCGCTCCCGCTATGAAGGGCTGATCTTTCATCGAAATCCCCGTGACAGTGACGAAGCAAAAAAAATTGTCGGTGTTGGGCATCAGGTCTTCGATCAAGCCGTCGCGCAGGCCATTGAATGGGAAGTTGCTTTGGCCTTGATTGATGAAGGACTCGCACCGCTAGCCCTCTTCCGGTTTCAGGATGCAATCACTAGCCAGACCGGGCAGGTGCGTCAGGTCGTAGCGGGCGTCACCGCCAACAGCAACGGAAGCCTGCGCTTGGTGCGGGATGAGGAGGTGCTGGAGATATTGAATGGATTGAAATCGGGGTCAGGCGAACTACAACCCGATTCGATCGCCATTGCGCCCGAAGCAATAGAGCTATGGTTGGATAAGGCTCGGCACCATGCCATCGCTGCCGTCGACACACTTAATCTGCCATTTCGCAAGCCATTACTCACCGACCTGATCCTGCTATGGCCTGTGGCATGCGAGTTGTAGAACGTAATGCCCGATAAAAAAAGAACTGAGGAGGAGTAATCTCCCCATTTCTAGTGTTTGCCAAAAGTAGAGCTCAGACAGCGAGTGCCAACTTCTGTTTTGGGGTGATGCCTCTCGGGCGCCGTAGGATACATCTGTACCTTTCACCGTCAGGACATCTACTCATTTGAGCTCCTCCAGCGATGTACTGGGTGGTGTTTCGCATCGGTGGCGCTGACATCGTGATCCAGGTCTCGTGACGTCATTGCCCTGTAGCGTGCCTGAGATCTTCATCCATGACCGGCCACCTAAATGGACCAGATCAGTTTCCTCCCTTGGACTTCAGATACTGCGCAACTTGATTATTTCCCATGACTACAGCAGCGCGGTATGGGGTATCACCGTCTTTGTTCTTCAGCTTCAGGCTCGCCCCGTGCTCCACCAGGAGCTTCGCAACTTCAAGATGGCCATAATAGGCAGCCAGGATCAACGGAGTATCGCCGCCTGCCTCAGTCCGGATATCTACCCGGGCACCCTTTGCAAGCAGTGAACGGACACACCGGGGCGCCCCCTTCTGGGCGGCACTGCTCAGCGGGGTGTCCCCAACCCTTTTCTCCTTTAGATCGGCCTTGGCCCCGGCCGCAAGCAGGAAGTCCAGAGCAGCACATTGGCCGCTGGCAGCCGCCCCGTTTATCGCTGGGCTTCCTTCGATGCCTAGCGCCGGCACACCCGTGCCCTTTGCATTCACGTCAAAGCCTGCATCGATGTAGCGCTTCAGCGTGGGAATATCACCTGCGACCGCGGCGCTGATAAACACGTCGGTCGTCATGGGGGAATTCTGGCTAGAGGGTTGGATTTCGGTGGTGGTAGGAGCAGCAGATAGAGAGGCAGACTGTTCAACTGATGAATTGGATGCACAGTTGGCCAAGCCTTGCTGAAGAAGTCTGGTCATCTCAGCTGGCTCATAGTTCGACTTACCGTCAATCCATCCCTGTTCCCTTGCCATGGATCTGGCCGTTCCATTGATGGCGTAAACCGCGGCGCCTGCCTTCGTCGTGACGACCATCTGTTGACCGATCTGCTTACACTCGACCTGGTCAGCTGCGAAGGCCGGAACCGATACCGCTGTTGCAAGTAAGGGGAATACGCTCCATGACAATTTCATAGCCATACCTGGTCGAATGTGGGAATTCTGAGTTGATTCTGGGGCAATGGGCCTGGCTGATCCAGCTGAACACAATGGCTATGAGGCAGGGAGTCCCGCTCGCCACGCTCCGAGTTTCGACAGGCTCGCATCTCTTCCAATGTTAGGCAGCTAAACCTTTTTGGGAGTGTGAACTTCTAGCACGACATGCTTGGCAAGAGAATCGACATTACACCCTTCACCTCGATCCTTGTTTCCGTAACGTTTACCGATTAGGCTTTTACCGCCGCGGTCTATCCCGTGGCCGGGTGTGACAACCTGAAATGTTCGAGGCGCATGGCGTCATAGCTAGTAGTAAGTGCTCACACAGGCTTAGCTGCTGCTTTTCTATGGCAGATCGTGCGGGGCAGGCTTAGGCCTGGCCGGTTCCCTCGGACGCCGGTTTGTCACCCCCGTACGGTCTGCCACCCAACCGCGTGACAACGGCTGATGGCAGTATTTACTTGTCCGAGGAGATAAGGAAAATGGCCTATCCCCCTTTTACGCCCGCGCACCACCTGTTGTTAATCATCGCTGCGATCCATTGGGGAGGACATCCCCATGATTGATCACTCTCTCCTGAGCAGCCTGCCCAAACCCAAAACCATCGATACCTCATCGTTAAGCCAAGAAGAGGCGGCTTTGACATTGCGCCGATCTGCCTCCTTTCGCCTCAATGGTGCTCAAAGCCTAATCCTACATGCCACAGGACAGGAGGATTTGGCGGTTGAATTGCTCGACGATGCGGCCGTGCTGTATGACATGGCCCTCCAACGCTTGTTGGGACGCCCTCCCGAACGCGCGAGGCGAAAACATAAAGAGTACTACTCGATTCCCGCAGCAGATGGCAGACCCGGCATCCGAACGCCTTGGGGTAGCGACTACGCCCCCATGATCGAAGACGGCGTGCGATGTGCAGAAGAGTGGCTGGAGGACTCATCGTCGCTTCCCCTGTGGTGGGCCTTTTCCCACCACCGTAAAAGACATTGGGCGGGCGATTGCCAGGACTCCTTCGAAGCAGGCTTCTTGTTACGTTTGCAGCAACGACTGGTGCAATTGCAGTCTTCTCCACCTCCCACATCCACCCGCTTTGAAGCATGAGAATCACAGGGCCAGACACGTCTGACCCTGTGCGTTTTACTCAAAAAGCTCCGGCCAAGTGAGCTTGCTCACGCCGCGTGCCGGAGATTTAGCCTAGCAAGATCAAGATCACCACGACATTCAAGCGCTATGCATTCCTCGCATCTCCGTGGGATTCATAGGAACGACGGCGGTGGGTTGACCTTCCACTTCTCCTACCGGCGAACTGCTAATTGTTAAGGATACTGGCGACAGCGGCGACAGCGGCGACAAATCCCGTCAGCCGTGGCTTTGAGGCTGGCGACACCGGTGGCGACAGTCGCCACTTTTGTCGCCTGCGTCGATTAAAGGCTTGACCGACTTTATTCACAGGCGTAGTTACTGGTGCACGGATCGCTGTCGTTGACAGCACCGGCCCAGGTAACCAGGACCTTCAAGGTTACGCCACTGCGTGGTGGTTCTCCCTAAGTGCGATCAGCGTCCGGTGGCTCGCACGATCACAACACAGTTGTGATGGATGCCCACTGTTCCAAAGCGTCTGCGCCGCAGACTGCCTGCTTCGTCACTTCTGCCCTGCAGCAACCTCCTCCCTTGGCTCATCTCGCTGCGCCAGACTGCGCCCCGTCTCTTTCTCCCGGAAAGAGACGGGCGCTCCTCACCCTGCTGCAGCCCACGTCTGATCGGGCTCTGCGGCAACTCACCGCGTGACAATCGGTGTGACAAAATCGATTCGACACGTCTCGCATTAACCCTGGCGACGGTGCAGCAGCCCAGGACAGGCTGCACCTGACTGACAGTCAGGCATGCCCCGCTCGCAACGTTGATGCTTTTTTCCGCCCACGATCTCGCGGCACCGGACTCGTCAGCCGGTGCAGCCTCCACCCGCCCGCATCTTCGGATGCGTTCAGGAGGCCAGATCGATGGGAAGTGCCCGCGCTCTTGGTCGTACAGAGCCGTCCGTTCCGCGTCAGTGAACACCCTCACAGGTCGCAGGGGCCTTTATCCCTGATAACACTCAACATCCGTGGCGGGAACGTGAGGGAAACAACTGCTGAACAGGAGAAAGGTGATGCTGCAATCAACCTGGAGCTTGCCGCCGCAACCCTTGCTGGAGACCAGCCAGGCGCCCTTGGATTATCCGGTGACTGCCCTCGGTGATCTGCTGGGGCCGGCCGTCGAACGCATGGCCGAGGTGATGGGTGTGCCGCAGGCCATGGCCGCGCAATCGGTGCTCGCGACCTCGGCCTTGGCCACGCAGGGGCATGCCAATGTGCAGCTGGATGGCCGGGTCTATCCGCTGTCGCTGTACCTACTCACTATTGCGGCTTCCGGTGATCGCAAGACGGCGGTGGATAAGCTGGCCTTGCAGCCAGCCCGCGAATGGGAACGCCTGCAGTGGCAGGCCTACCGCGAAAAACTCAGTCGCTACCGCGCCACGCTGGTGCAATCTCAGAAGCAGATGGCAACGATCGATAGCCACACCGACACGCCAATCCAGATAGAGCCAGAGCCCGTAGCACCAAGACTGATCAGCAGTGAACCGACTATCGAGGCCCTGACCAAAAGCCTGTGTTTGGGTCTGCCCAGCATGGGGCTGTTCAGCGATGAGGGCGGCCAATTCCTCGGCAGCAGCACTATGAGCCGGGACAACCGCCTCAAGGCCGTGACCACTCTGTCCTCGCTGTGGGACGGTAACCCCATCGATCGCTCTCGTTCCATGGTCGGAGAAAGCCTGCGCGCCTATGACCGGCGCTTGAGTCTGCATTTGATGCTGCAACCTTACTTGGCGGGACAACTGCTCAAGGATCCGTTGCTCAACGGCCAAGGCATCTTCGCCCGTTGCCTGATCACCTGGCCACAGAGCTTGGCCGGACAGCGTTTTTATCAGCCGGTGGATCTCACCAAAGACATCAGTCTCAAACGCTACACCCAACGAATCACCGACCTGCTGCAACGTCCCTGGGCAATCGGCAGCGATGGCGCGTTACACCCCAAAGCCCTGCCCCTGAGAAGCCTGGCCCGGCAAACCTGGATCAACCTGCATGACACTATCGAAGCCCAACTCGGCGAGTTCGACGAACTGGCCAACGTGCGACCCAGCGCCTCCAAGGCCGCGGACAATCTGCTACGGATCGCCGGCGTCTTTGCGGTATTGGAAGACCGCGAAATGATCGAAGTTACCCACATCCGGCGCGCTTCCTCGCTGATGGATTACTACCTGACCGAGATCCAACGGCTGACTGAGCAGAAGCCGATCAACACCCAGCGGGAAGAAGCCGATCGGCTGCTGCGCTGGCTGCAGGAAAAACAGTGGCCACCTTTCACGGTTCGAGATCTGTTACGCAACGGCCCGCGCTTCGCGCGCAAAAGCAGCGATCACACGTTGGCCCTGCTGGTCGAGTTGATCACTCATCAATGGCTGGGCACCGACGGCCACCACTTCGAGGTGCGCCATGTTTCGACTCAATGAAGCCCTACGCAACCGGCGCGCCCAGGCGAAAAACGCTCATCATTTACAACTTGTCGCCACCACTGTCGCCACATTGTCGCCACGCTCCACGCCAGGTACCACAGGGCTTGTCGCCGCTGTCGCCGCTGTCGCCAAAAACTCACACATCAGCGACCTGATTGAGCGCCTACACCAGGAAGGTGCCGAGTTGTTCTGCCTGGACAACCGGCTGTGTTTTCGTCCCAGTGACTGGGGCCAACTTCCCCCCGTGAACGGCCAGTGGCGCGAGCTATTGGCTTACCTACGCCAACAGGCGAAGGAGCTCCAGGATGGCCCTGGTCGGCAGGCGTGACGGTCGCAACTTTGGTTATGGTCGCCAACTGAGCTAAGCCGGTCCGCAGGCGCTCAAGGATCTGTTCGGCGGCGGCCATTTCGCCACGGTCAAAGCCCACAGTGATCGTTGGCTGGCGTTCGTTAAGTGGTGCCGGTCCGAGCAAGGCCCTGGCTACAACGATGCGCGGCAAATCGATCGGCAGACGCTACTCGACTATGCCCAGTACCTTCGCCAGCAAATCGACCACGGCGACCTCCGCATCGCCACCGCGCAAAACCGGTTGTCCAGCGTCAACCGAACGCTGGCGGCGCTGCGCGGTGATCAGTATGTGAAAATCCCCAGTCCCAGCCAGGCATTAGGGCAGCAGCGCTCGACGACCCGCACCTTCGCGCCTCAAGGGCAGGATCGGCAGCAGATTGAGCGCATTACTCAGGCACTCCGCAATCAGGCACACCATCGCGTCTGCGCCATCATTCACTTGGCCCGCGAAACTGGCATGCGTTTGCGCGAAGCGATCTTGGCCGACCTGCCCAGGTTGCAACGGGAAGCCGAACGACTCGGCCGGATCAACATTCAAGATGGGACCAAAGGTGGCCGATCAGGTGCATCGGCCCCACGATGGATTCCCGCGACAGAGCAAGTCAGAGTTGCGATCAAAATCGCCCGCAGCACATCCCCTATCGGAAGCCGCAATCTGCTGGCTCGTAATGAAAGCTACATACAGTTCATGCGGCAAACGGTACGTCCAGCAAGAGATCTCCTACACGAACTCGACCTCAAGGGTTTTCACGAGTTGCGTGCGGCTTATGCCTGTGAGCGTTATGAGCAGATCACCGGGTACCCAGCCCCAACTAACGGCGGCGACGGTTACCTACAAGACCGAGCCCTAGACCGGAATGCCCGACAGCAGATCAGTCATGAACTAGGACACAACCGTATCGATGTTGTCTCCGCTTACATTGGGGGCCAGAGATGAGCAAGAAAGTTGGCATCGAACTATTTCTAAGCGGGGTGCTGACAGGCTCATATGCCACGCGCTACCGGCATCTTCGGCAAGCCAGAATTATCCAGGCGGCGATTTACCATCGCTGGAAACTAGAGAATCCATGGACGTGGAAACAAAAGCATGTGATTTGGTTTTTGAACCATTACTTGGGAAAACGCGCAGAGGGAACACAGTACTACTATCGATTGACTTTCCAGCTGATAGCAATTCGAACAGGAAGATCATGGACGACAATATAGAGTTTCATCTATATCGCCACATATTTCCCTTCTGCTTGGAATGCCAAGACGGTGACAGGTGCAGCTGATCCAACGAATCACGGCACGTAGCTTATTTATAAAAAACAAGCAAAGCAGCATTTCGGCTAAAGAGGTAGAGAGCCACACGGCACCGCCAATGGTCGCCCTCGGTCAAGCGAATGTAGTGGAGGATGTACGTGTAGCGGAGGTTCAGTTCATCGAACTGGCATTGGATGATGCCACCAGCCGCAACTCTCCTGACTACCGGTCAAGCATCTTCGGTAAGTGCAACCGTCCAGATACGTTTGAGCGGTAGTTCAGACTTGATGCTTTCGTCCAGCCGATCGTAATTCAGGAACAACTGCTCCAGAAGGTCGTTCTGATTCCACAGGCGCAGGCGGAAGAAGCTAGAAGCCAGTTCCTTCTGTACATTGCTGCGGTAGCCACCCCACGCCACGAACAGGCCCTGGCTGGCGTTGAACTTGCTCATGGACCCCAGCAACTTGTCCACCGTAGGCCGATCGACCAAGCCGGTGCCGGACTTCACCTCGACACAGATAGTCTGCTCTCCAAATCCCATCACCCCGCTGCTGGCCAGGATATCCACACCGCCGTCGGCCCCTTCCGGACTCTGCCAAACGCTGAAGCCTTGAGCCCTTAGAATGGCAGCAACTAAAGTGGTTAGACGATGGCCTTTGAAGCGCCCCTCGATCAGCCGTACAATATGGTCTTTGCCGGTTCGCTCCAAGTCGGTTTCTGCCTGCTCCACCGCAGCCTCGTCAGAAGCTGTAGTGACATCCTTGACCAGTTGCTGCAGAGTCTCTGGCTGCCAACCATTGCTCCCCATGGACTTGAGTCGCGCCTCGGCATTATTGCGCTGGACGCGGCAGATGGTCATGAAAGCGCCAAAGCTGTAGAGCAGGTCTTGGGAGAAATACGAGCGAGGAATCGCCTCACCAATCCAACTCACCGTACGCCAGTGGAAGAATGGGGTCGGGCCTTCGCCCGCAAACTGGTAGTCTCCAACAATCTCTCCGATATAGACAACCGGCTGGGTTTTGAGCGGCAATACTACCCAATCACCTATCTGCATGCGTTGAGCAAAGGGCCAAATCTGACTGCTCCAGTTCTGCAGGGTTTTGGCCTTGGCATCAGGGTACCGCTCGGTCAAGAGCGCCTGTACGTGCTCGCGCTGCTTGAGACCACTCAAATCCGCATCCAACCTATCCCAGGTCAGGTATACACGGCCCTCACCGATAAACTTATCCTCGAACTCCCCAGTAGAGCCCGCCCGCACCAGCCATATGGCCATCGATTTTACTCTCCCGTTTACCCCATGGGGCGGTCTAGATCAACTTACCTCTACGGACTTTCGACCACGGCGCACCTTAGGCTGCCCCGCTCGCTGAGTGCGGATGCGTTCCAGCAGTACGCTGGCTGGTTCGTCGTTGGGGTCTTGCGGAACCAACTCGCCACAGAATGCCTTGGCCAAAATGCTCTGGGCTAACAGATCAACCCGTGCCTTAGCGCTGGCCACCTTGGCTTCCAGTTGGTCGGCAAAGGCAAACAGTTGCTCAACACGGCGGACTATTTCGATTTGTTCTTCAAATGGGGGTAAGGCTACAATCAGCCTTCTTACATCCGCCAGGTTAATTCCCTTTTGTGCAACACCACGCACTTTCCCAACTAACAATTGCTGACCGATGGGACTCTGAAGAAGGCAGGCAAGATAAAAAGGAACAACCGAGTTTAATGTTGGAATCATAGCGACTTCACGGCTTATATTACAGCCACGCAGCGACTGAGGTGCGACACTAACATTTCCTACCGACCCGCGTATTGCAAGCAATACTTCTCCGCCTTTGAGGCGTGTTCGTTGATATTCTCGCTCAATTTCAATAGAGACGACCTTCAAATTTGAAGTATCAACAAACAGTTTCTTTACATCACCACACCGAACAGTTGGAACACCTTGTTCTACAGCACTCCCTGTCTGAACGATCCCATACGGTATTCCTCGAATCGGATCAACAAGTTGTTCTAATGCATATTTAGGCCAGAACTCAGGTAATGGTTTCCCCAGAATCTGTTCAGCCGACTCCAACTCATCATGCCTCACGCCGTGTGCCTTAGTGTTCAGCACAATATCTGGGCTAGCACTATGAACTCTATCCCAGTCTTCTGTGAGGTGCCCAGAAACGGCGGCGGCAAGAACGGATTGACGGAAGCGTTTAAGCATTAAAGGGATAGCATCGAGACGAGACTTAAGAGTAACAACCTGGGCCAGCAACTCATCGAGTTTATGAGCGATACGGGCTTGTTCGTTGACCGGAGCAAGCCGAACATTTAGAGAGAAAAAGCGCTCGCGGGTCATATTCATGCCGCTATCACTTATACCTGTCTTTATTCCATCAATTTTCTCTTTTAGTTCAGAGGTCCTTAGCAAATAAGACAAAAATTTAGGATCAACGAACTTTGGATCTGGCCTAAAACGATAAATTTTTCCAGAAAAAATTAGCTTTTCACGAACATTCAAAACGTGACATATGACACCACATCTATTTCGGGGCCCTGCGCAAGTCATCAAAAGATCACCAGCTTTTACCTCCAGTTCCGGTTTCGACTGAAGATGCATTGGCAGCTTTTTGTTTTCAAACTCAAGAAAATAGCCATCTTGGACGGCTGTCGTTTTCAGAACACCCCATTCCCCGTTAGGTGCAGGAACTCCCTCGCACTGAGGACTCCAGCCTTGATGAAGTATCTTTCCGTCGTCAAGTGAAGCAAGCAGATCCTCAAGTAGGCATTCAGTCCAACCTTCCGGCAACTTACTCATTCGCCTCAACCTCCACCATCTCCAACCCTAGCATTTCCGCAAGCAGCTGCTTCTGCGCGATGACTTCATCGCCTGCGCCCAGCGCTTTCATCAACTCATCCAGCTCATGCAGGGCTTCGGTCAATTCCGCCATGGCTTCGCCGGCAAGTACTTCCGGGGCAGGCAGGTCATTGGCGTCAAGGCTGTCGGCGCTCTTCAACCAGTTGATATCAAGAGAGTCGCCGCGCTCGCGGATCTGCTCACGGGTAAAGCAGCGGAAGCGACTCAGCTCGCCAATGCCTTCTACGTTCTCGGCCCGTGGACTGTTGCCGTTAGGGTCATCACCATAGGCCTCCTCGAACGGCCTAAGCTGCACAGCCCCGAAGGGCGTACGTTTGCCGAAACTGGGCATATTGCTGCGCATATCGTAGATCCACACACGCTGGGTACAACCTGTATCTTGCCGCGAGTCACTTGGACTGCCCTTCTGAAAGAACAACACATTGGTTTTCACCCCCTGGGCATAGAAGATTCCAGTAGGGAGCCGCAAAATTGTGTGCAGGTTACATTTGTCCATCAGATCGCGACGGATATCGGCACCCATGCCGGCCTCGAACAGCACATTGTCCGGCAACACAACGGCTGCGCGGCCACCGGGTTTAAGGCCGCGGTAAATGTGCTGAAGAAAGGCTAGCTGCTTGTTGCCAGTTGGGTATCGCAAATCAGTACGTGTCGGCAAACCACCACCCTTGGATGTACCAAAGGGTGGGTTACTGAGGATCAGATTGGCGGCTGGAAGATTCTCGCCATCCGGCGACAGGGTATCGCCGAAGCGCACCCCGGTTTCTCCGTCGGACTGCAGGTTATGCAGCATCAGGTTCATCAACGCCAGGCGGTGAGTATCCAACACCAGCTCGATACCGTGAAACTGGCGTCGATAGCGTTGGAACTCCTCGACACTGAGCCCGCTGAGGTCGGCGTGCTCGGCCAGGTAGTGGTTGGCGGCGATAAGGAAGCCGCCGGTTCCCGCGGCCGGGTCTTGAATGACCTCGAACAGCCGCGGTTTAATGCAGGTAACGATGCTGTCGATCAAAGGGCGCGGGGTAAAATACTGTCCGGCCCCGGACTTGACCTCCCCGGCGTTTCTCTCCAGTAGCCCCTCGTAGAGGTCACCCAGACCTTCTTTTCGGGCAGAGTACCAATCCAGATCGTCGATGGCCTTTACCAGACTGGTAAGCGTGGTCGGCTTGCGGATAAAGGAACCGGCGCTGGCGAAAATCTGCCGGGTTATAGCACTGCCTTGACTTTCCTTGCTGCCTAAGTGAGCCAGTAGAGCACGATAGAAATCCAGGTCGGCTCGGGCAGCAGCTGTTTCCAGGTCATCCCAGCGATAGCCTTCGGGCAACTGGTCTTCGCGACCGGTTTCCTTAGCCATTTTGAGGAAAAGTAGATAGGTCAGCTCAGTAACATACTGGTGATAGGTGACACCATCGCTACGCAGGACATGGCAAAGATTCCATAGTTTCTGGACGATGTCGTGGGTCACTTGGCTCATAGGGCTCTCTACAACTGGGCCCGATCGGGCATAAGAAAAAAATCGGGCGGACCCGCAATGGTGCGCCTTATATCACGGTCAGGCTTCGCGCGCCCAAACAGCCTCGTTCAGTTCGGCCAGCAGTTCCTGCAACTGACCGTCGAAGAAGCGGTCGATACGACCAAAGCCGCCCTCTTCAGCCAAAGGCCCGCTGTCTAATACCTCGCGATCGAGCACTATGTTGCGCTTGAGCTGCTTACCTAGCTTGTCCAACCATTGCTTTTGCAGGGTACTGAACTCCGGGTGACGTTGACGAATACGATTGAGCGCCTGGTCGACACGATGCTCGAACGGTACCAGCGGATCGCCCAAGGCGGCCTGCCGAATAAAACCGATGATTCCAGCAGCAATGGACTCGTTGCTATGTTGCGCCCAGGCTGTGCCCAGAGAGCGCTCACCGAAACCAGCCAAGTCTAGGGTCACCGCCAGTTTCTTCAGGTCAGCCCTGGTAAGCTCCCGCGGACGTTGCAGCACCGCGAGCAATGCCGGAATTTCGTTGCCGTGCTCCTTGAGATAGCTGGCGAAACGCTCCAGATAATCCTCCGGCTCGCCAAAAAACGGTGCCACCTCCACCACCTGATCCAGGTGCTGAGACACTGGAATACCCTCGCGCAACTTCTCCGATTTGGCATCCAGCAGCTCACCCACCCAGGAGTTGTCGCAGAACCAGCGGGCGATCTCGGGCAATGAGGTTTGCCTAAGGAAACTGCCGAATTCCTCGGGCGTCATTCCAGCGCCATCCCGCAGTAAGCTCTGCTGGCGCGGGTCCAGATGGCGAGCCTTACGCTGGAACTTGGCGAGGAACTGATCGCGGATCAATCCCTGGGCCTGCTCATCCTGTTGTTCGCGCATTTCCTCGCTAAGCTGGGCAAAGCTAATATTCGGATTGACCACCACTGGACGCATGCTGGTGCTCTGTAACATGTCGCTGTAAGTACCCACTGCATCGAAAACACGGAACTCCTCCTTGTTTATCGCCTCGCAACGGCGCGTGGCACGGCCGAGCATTTGCTCGAAGAGAATCCGGCTGTTGACCTTACGTAGGAAAACCAGATTGCAGATGGACGGCACATCGATGCCGGTGGTGAGCAGATCGACGGTAACGGCTATGGCTGGTAGACGCTCGTTTCGAAAGTTGCGGATTTGCTGCAGAGGTTTATCCGACTTGCCAGTGATCTTGCGGATATGATCATCGCTGATTTCTCCTGGGTAGCGCTGAACCATGGCCTTTTTCAAGCGATCCACTACCAAATCTGCATGCTCATCGGTCACGCAGAAGATCAAAGTCTTGTCAGGACCAAAGGGATTGATATGGTTAACTAGTTCACCACAAACAACCTCGTTAAACGATGCCGTAATGACCTTTTTGTTAAACTCGGCCACATCAAAGGACAGTTCGTCCGGGGTGTCAAACAGGGTAATTTCGCGGGTATCAGTGCGGTAGACCTCGAGTTTTTCGCCAGCCTTCCAGTGAATACCGCTTTGAGAAAGCTCAGTTTGGATCACCAGAGGTGGGTCATAGTCGACCAACACACCATCTAACACCGCCTCGCGGTAGCTGTAGAAGTAAACTGGGTGACCAAAGATCTCCGAAGTGTGCAGGGCCGGTGTTGCGGTCATACCGATACGCACAGCGTCGAAATGCTCGACCACTTTGCGATACTTGGAGATGTAATCCTGCTGGTCTCGGAAGCTGAACTCTGTTTCCGACAGCTCGCGATCGAGAAGGTAGCCACGGTGGCATTCATCAATAATTACACAGTCGTAAGCATCGACTGGCGGCACCTTACCCGGTTCGTTGGCGAGGACGCGACTGACCATGCCCTGCACCGTAGCGATGTGCACGCAGGTTTCCGGATCGGTCACCGCATCGTCGATTTCCTTGATACCGAAGGTATCGGCAAAGGTCTGCAAACTTTCGACGCGAGTGTCCTTAAAACTGTTTGAGGCCTGCTCCCCTAATGCCGCGCGATCGACAAGGAATAGCACGCGGCGGAAACGGCGAGTCTTGAGCAGGCGATAGATCAAAGCAATGCAGGTCTTAGTCTTACCGGTACCGGTGGCCATAGCTAGGAGGCAATAGCGGTTGCCCTGACGCAGACTGTCTTCCACAGCTTCGATAGCCTTTCGCTGGTAGCTACGCAAATCGAAACCGAAGTTGAAGGGCATCTGCTCAAGCTCGATTTCGGCTTGAGGAATGTCCTGCTTGAGCAGCTCTTTCAAACCTTGGGGGCTATACCATCCATCCAATGCGCGGCGCAGATTAGTGATTTGGCGCACGTCGCAGAACCAGATGCCGGACAAGTGTTCTAGCTGTTTCAAGTAGGGCCGCCCATTGCTGGCGAAAACGAAAGGCACCTTGAACTCACCCCAGGGACCGCCGGCCAGCTTGCAGTCAAAAGCGTTGACGCCTCGAGCGTAGCGCTTAGCTTGATCAATATCGCCGGACACATTACGGCTCTCGCGCTTCGCTTCGACCACAGCCAGTAACTCTAGGCCATGGAACAACGCGTAATCTGCTGGGCCGTTGTCGGTTGGCCACTCAGCAATCGCTCGGTAGTGGCCGGCCTGCGGGCGAGCTCCCTTGCTGTAACGCAGGTTGACGGTATCTACCTCCCAACCGGCTGCGGCGAGCTGAGCATCAATGAGTACTCGAGTCGCAGATTCGTCCATTTGGACCTTAGCGGAAGCCTGGACAGCCCGTTGGATGTAAAGCAGAGAGTCACTAACGGTACCAAGTGCCTGCAAACTTGCCAGTTTTGCTTGCAGTTGCTGCTTGCTGGACTCTTCTTCGGTCGCTAGTAACGCCCAGAGCTGAGCATCCTCTTCCGCACGAAGGGCAATCGTCTGCATCGTTTCAGCACGCTGGCTTGCCTGCTCTGCCTCAGATTGAACGGCCGCTAGCTGGACATTGAACTGCTTTTTTTGCTCTCGGAGGTTAGACAGCTCTGCCTGGACGTCATCTGGAACTGTCTGCGGCACTTCAGGGATCAGGAAAACACCTGATTTGTAATCATCACGACCGAACGTCCGTTGGAACCAAACTCCTAGCTCCGCAGCAAACTTCAGCGATTGAAGGGCCATACGTAGATCATCGGCAAAACGGTGGTTAGCTTGATTGCCAAGCTTGCGAACGACGTGGAATAGATCGAGAACTTGGCGTGGCACGCCTAACCGACCGAGCTGCAGGAGCAACTCCATTTGGGTCTGTTCAGAATCTTCTTTTAGCTTTCCAAGGCGAGCTGCCGTCTCTTGAGCTAAAAGCTCTGCAAACTGGCGAGATTTGATCAAGCTCGTGTTAGGGTCGTCCTTGAAATACTGCTCTGAACGGGAGCCAAGCTTTGCCAGCTCTGGACTCAGCGTGACCAGATGAGAGAAGTTTGATTGTCGATCCGTCATCACTGATTCCCTGGCTGCCTTCACTTCACCAGCGAGTAACATAACCCAAACACCTTCTATTGACATCAGAAGGACATCATTTTCATCCGCAGACGGGCTCGGATAGGTCAGGTGCTGAATATATCAACCCAGTAAGCGATCTCTGATCGCACCGCTATGCCGGAGCTTGGTATATAGGGCTCGTGTACAAAAACACTCGTTTCCATCTACTTGATGGCCAGGGAATAGATAGTCGACCGACTTGGGCAGCAAAAGCGAAGTAAAAACGGCTTAAGAAAGCCGGTCTTTGCCGGAAAAAAATCAGAAAAAAACGCTAAAAAGTGGGGGAATAAATGGGGGAACCGAAGGCTTTATAAAAGCCATAAATTATTTATTTTCAAATACCTACACGGATAAAAAGCTAACCACAAGCCGGCTTTTTAATGCCTAAAAATAAAACCTGAACAACCAATTGACTTGCTGCGCGATTCGATCGCAGCCGCACGTGAGGCCACATGCTGTCCGACAACTGGACGGTGAGCCGAATAGGCGTCATATTCGGCTCACTATATGAGCCGAATAGCATTTTTAATCGGCTCACTCATTCCAAGAGTACCGACTCCATGGCACCTCACTGGATCTGGCAGCAGCCTGATTGGCCGAATTTCCAATGGCAAGCCGAGCGCTTGGCGCCACTTCTGCGCGACTGCGTTCAGGCGCAGGGTCGGTTGATGGGGATGGCCAGTTCGGTAGGCAGTTCGTTGAGCGCGCAAAACGAACTGGATGCGTTGTTGCAGAACATCGTGACCTCGTCCGCTATCGAGGGTGAACAACTGAATGTTGGCTCCGTACGCTCTTCTCTGGCGCGACGGTTGGGGTTGGACCTGGTCGATGGCGATAAGGTGAGCCAGCGCAGTGAGGGCCTTGCGCAATTGATGCTCGACGCGACCCGGCATTTCGCTGAACCACTGACATTGGTGCGATTGCTGGATTGGCATAAATGGCTGTTTCCTGAGCAAGACACTGATTTCGCCGCCCGGTCGATCCGTGTCGGTGCCCTGCGCGGCGACGAGCCCATGCAAGTGGTTTCAGGGCGACTCGACAGGCCGACCGTTCACTTCGAAGCGCCACCTCGCCTTGGTCTTGAACGACAACTCGATACCTTCCTGACCTGGTTTGAAGCCAGCCGAAATCAGGTCGGCCTCGACCCTTTGCTGCGGGCCGGCGTCGCGCATTTCTGGTTCGTGACGTTGCATCCTTTCGACGATGGCAACGGTCGCCTGACGCGAACGATCACTGATCTGGCCCTGGCTCAGGGTGAGGTTCAGGCCATCCGTTTCTACGCCATGTCGGCGAGTATTCTGGATGATCGTTCAGGCTATTACCGAGTGCTGGAAACCAGCCAGAAAGCCACGCTGGATATCACCGAGTGGCTGGAGTGGTTCCTGCAAACCTTGTTGCGCAGTTTGCAGCAAGCCATGACGCGGATCGAGTCGGTACTGGGCAAGGCGCGTTTCTGGCAGGCGCATCGGGAATCTGAACTGTCGGCCGAGCAGTCCAAAGTACTGAATCGCTTGCTCGATGGCGGGGAACGAGGTTTCGATAATGGCATCAGCGCCGCTCAATACCAGGCAGTGGCAAAGGTTTCCAAAGCCACCGCAACCCGTCATCTGGCCGAACTGCTGGAGAAGGGCTGCCTGAAACGCCTGCCCGGCGGCGGGCGCAGTACTCGATATCAAATCAGCTATCCCGATGACTCAACACATTAATCATGATCGACACTGCGCTGCCCTAATGCCGGCGAGTTAAGCCGTAATGCGATCTGTAGCAGCTGGCGAAGCCTGCGTTCGGCTGCGTAGCAGTCGTGAATCCGGCTAATGCCGTATGCCTGACGTACCGCAATCTCTGATTTTACGACTGCTTCGCAGCCGAACGCAGCCTTCGGCAGCTGCTACAAGGAGTGCGTCGCTGCTGAAATGGTTTAACTTGCCGGCTTTAGGACAAGCCCCCTCACCACAACGGTCGCATTGACGCCCAAAACGCGTTGGCCAAAACACCCCGCTCATTTGCCCATAGCCCCTATGTCTGCTAGTGTCGCGCCGGTTTAACGTCAACCGGAAATAGCCGCCATGGCCCGCAAAAAAGCTGCACTGGATTTCGAACAATCTCTCGCTGACCTGCAAACGCTGGTGGAGCGTCTGGAGAACGGCGAATTGTCGCTGGAAGACTCGCTGACCGCTTTCGAGCAGGGCATCGGGCTGACCCGCGATTGCCAGGCGGCGCTGGCTCAGGCCGAGCAGAAGGTTCAAGTGCTGCTCGAGCGTGATGGTGAGCTGGCCGAGGAACCCTTCGACGCGGATCAGCCAGAATGATTGCGGCGTATTCGGCGACCAGCCAGGCCCGCGTCAATGCAGCACTGGAAACCCTGTTCAACGCGCCAGGCCCGGAACTTGCCCGCCTCTACGAAGCCATGCGCTACAGCGTGATGAACGGCGGCAAACGTGTGCGTCCGTTGCTGGCCTACGCCGCGTGTGAGGCGCTGGGTGGCAAGGCCGAGCAAGCCAACGGCGCGGCCTGTGCAGTGGAGCTGATCCACGCCTATTCGCTGGTGCACGATGATTTGCCGGCCATGGACGACGACGATCTGCGTCGCGGCCAGCCGACTACGCATAAAAAATTCGATGAAGCCTGTGCAATCCTCGCTGGTGACGGCTTGCAGAGTCTGGCCTTCAGCGCCCTGCTCGACCCGCGCCTGAGCAGTTGCGACGCCGAAACCCGTCTGCAAATGGTCAGCGCCCTGGCGTTGGCGGCAGGCCCGGCGGGCATGGTCGGCGGGCAAGCCATCGATCTCGGCTCGGTGGGCCTGAAGCTCGATCAAAAAGCCCTTGAATACATGCATCGGCGCAAGACCGGCGCTTTGATTGAAGTCAGCGTCAAGCTCGGTGCCCTGGCCAGCGGTCATGCCGCGAAGGACGAACTGAAGTCCCTGCAGAGTTATGCACAGGCCATTGGCCTGGCATTTCAGGTCCAGGACGACATTCTTGACGTCGAAAGTGACACCGAAACCCTCGGCAAACGCCAGGGCGCCGATATCGCCCGGGACAAGCCGACCTACCCGGCCCTGCTCGGTCTCGACGCGGCCAAGGCCTATGCCCTGGAACTGCGCGACCAGGCCCTGCACGCGCTGCGACCGTTTGACGCGGCGGCCGAGCCATTGCGCGATCTGGCCCGGTACATCGTCGATCGCCGCAGCTGACGGCGTATCCGCCAAAAAAAACCAACGCGTGGGCAGGGGGCGATGCATCAGGTAAACTGCCGCATCTTTTATACCTATAACGATTCGCCTGATGCCCACGACGTTTCATGAGATTCCCCGCAAGCGCCCGACCACGCCCCTGCTCGACCGTGCCAACACGCCGGACGGCCTGCGCCGGTTAGGCGAAGCCGAGCTGGAAACCCTGGCTGATGAGTTGCGCCTGGAATTGCTCTACACGGTCGGTCAGACCGGTGGGCATTTCGGTGCCGGCCTCGGCGTCATCGAGCTGACTATCGCGTTGCATTACGTCTTCGACACCCCGGATGACCGGTTGGTGTGGGACGTGGGTCATCAGGCCTACCCGCACAAAATCCTCACCGGCCGTCGCGAGCGCATGGGTACCCTGCGCCAGAAGGACGGCGTTGCCGCCTTCCCGCGTCGTTCCGAGAGTGAGTACGACACCTTTGGCGTTGGCCACTCCAGCACGTCGATCAGCGCAGCGCTGGGCATGGCGATTGCCGCCCGCCTGCAACACAGTGATCGCAAGGCGATTGCAGTGATCGGCGACGGCGCACTGACCGCGGGCATGGCCTTCGAGGCGCTGAACCACGCGCCGGAAGTGGACGCCAACATGCTGGTGATCCTCAACGACAACGACATGTCGATCTCGCGCAACGTCGGCGGGCTGTCGAACTATCTGGCGAAAATCCTTTCCAGCCGCACTTACGCGAGCATGCGCGAAGGCAGCAAAAAGGTCCTGTCGCGCCTGCCTGGCGCCTGGGAAATCGCCCGTCGTACCGAAGAATATGCCAAAGGCATGCTGGTCCCCGGCACGCTGTTCGAAGAGCTGGGCTGGAACTACATCGGCCCGATCGATGGCCACGACCTGCCGACCCTGATCGCCACCCTGCGCAACATGCGTGATCTGAAAGGCCCGCAATTCCTGCACGTGGTCACCAAGAAAGGCAAAGGCTTCGCTCCGGCGGAAGTCGACCCGATCGGTTACCACGCCATCACCAAACTCGAACCTGTGGATGCTCCAGCCGCGGCGCCGAAGAAAGCCGGCGGGCCGAAGTATTCCGGTGTGTTCGGTGAATGGCTGTGCGACATGGCCACGGTCGATCCGCGTCTGGTCGGGATTACCCCGGCGATGAAGGAAGGCTCCGATCTGGTGGCCTTCAGCGAGCGCTTCCCGGAGCGTTATTTCGACGTGGCGATTGCCGAGCAACACGCCGTGACCCTCGCCGCCGGTATGGCCTGCGAAGGCGCCAAACCGGTGGTGGCGATCTATTCGACGTTCCTGCAACGCGCTTACGACCAACTGATTCATGACGTAGCAGTGCAAAACCTCGACGTTCTGTTCGCCATCGACCGCGCTGGCCTGGTGGGTGAAGACGGCCCGACGCACGCGGGTAGCTTCGACCTGTCGTTCCTGCGTTGCATCCCCGGCATGCTGGTGATGACCCCGAGCGACGAAAACGAACTGCGCAAAATGCTCAGCACCGGCCACCTGTACAACGGCCCGGCGGCGGTGCGTTATCCGCGCGGCACCGGCCCGAATGCGCCGATCGCGAAAGACCTCGAACCGATTGAAATCGGCAAGGGTGTCGTTCGCCGTCAGGGCAGCAAAGTCGCCCTGCTGGTGTTCGGCGTGCAATTGGCCGAGGCACTGAAAGTCGCCGAGAAACTGGATGCGACCGTGGTCGACATGCGTTTCGTCAAACCGCTCGACGAAGCACTGGTTCGCGAAATCGCTGGCAGTCACGAACTGCTGGTGACCATCGAAGAGAACGCAATCATGGGCGGTGCCGGTGGCGCGGTCAGCGAGTTCCTTGCCCGCGAAAACATCCTCAAGTCGGTGCTGCATCTGGGCTTGCCGGACATCTACGTCGAGCACGCCAAGCCTGCGCAAATGCTGGCGGAGTGTGGGCTGGATGAGGTTGGGATCGAAGAAGCAGTGCGTCAGCGCTTGCAACTGCTGAATATCTAAACATTAGGCATACGCAAAACCCTGTGGGAGCGGGCTTGCCCGCGATAGCGGAATGACAGTCAACTTATTCATTGACTGACACACCGTCATCGCGGGCAAGCCCGCTCCCACATTGGTTTTATGCAACCTTCAGAATGTGTTCGCTTTAAAGTGTGTCAACGGACTGCTCATGAAACTCTCCCCTTTTGCCCTGATGCTGACCCTCCTGCCGGCCGGCCAACTCTTGGCCGACACCTTCGAACGCGACCAGGCCCTGAAACTGCCGGACGTACTGATCAGCGCCAACCGTCAGGTCGAAGCGCGCAACGACAGCAGCGCTGCCAACACGGTGTTCACCCGCGAAGACATCGATCGTCTGCAACCGAGCAGTGTCACTGACCTGCTGCGCCGCGTACCGGGCGTGCAGGTCGGGCAAACCGGTGGGCGCGGCAGTCTGCCGGGGGTCTACATTCGTGGTACCAAGTCGGCGCAAAGCCTGGTGCTGGTCGACGGCCAGCGCATCGGCAACTCGACCTCCGGCGACAGCAACCTGCAACACATCAACATCGAACAGGTCGAGCGCGTGGAAGTGCTGCGTGGCTCCCGCTCGGTGATTTACGGCAGCGATGCGATTGGCGGGGTGATCCAGATCTTCACCCGCCGTGGCGACGAACAAGGCCTGCAACCACGCATGCACGTTGGGGTTGGCAGCAACCAGACCTGGGAGCGCAGCCTCGGATTGTCCGGCGGCAACGCGCAGACACGCTTCAATCTCGGTGCCAGCCTTGATGAAACGGCAGGCATCAATCGCACCCACCAGTCTTATCCCAGTGATGGCGATCACGATGAATACCGCAATAAATCAGTCAGCTTAAGCCTGAGTCACGCCCTCACCGATGACATCGAAGTCGGCGCCAACCTGCTGGACAACCAAGGCAAAAGCGCGTTCGACAACCCGTTCGGCCGCTTCGACATGAACACCTTCGAATCGCTCCAGCAGCAGCCCTACAGCGAGTTCTCTGTGAGCAGCGTCAGCAGTTATGTCGACGCGCGGATCAATGACCAATGGAAAACCCGCGTCGAGTTCGGACACAGCGAAAACCGCGAGAAGACGCTCGACAAGCTCAGCGACGAGCGCAGCGTGTTCAACACTTACCGCGATTCGGTGAACTGGCAGAACGACCTGACCCTGGATGAGCGCAACAGCCTGATCCTCGGCGGCGACTGGTACGAAGACCGAATCAACAGCAGCACAGCGTTCGACGAAGACAGCCGCTGGAACCGCGCAGCGTTTATCCAGCATCGCTATCAGGCGGACAGCTTCTCTACCGAACTGGGCCTGCGTCGCGACCAGAACCAGCAGTTCGGTAGCCAGAACAGCTGGAGCGGCACGCTCACCCTGCCGCTGAACCCGGACAACGATCTGCTGTTGACCTACAGTGAAGGCTTCCGCGCGCCGACCTTCAACGATCTGTACTACCCGGACTTCAGCAATCCGGACCTGAAGCCCGAAACCTCGAAAAGTTATGAGCTGCAATGGCGCAGTCAGCTGACAGAAACCAGTCGCCTGGAAGCTTCGCTGTACCGCACCGATCTGGAAGACGCGATTATTTTCGGCAGCAACAATCGTCCGGCGAACGTCGCTTCGGCGCGCATCAACGGTTTTGAAGCGGCCTTGAAACAAGAGCTGTTCGGCTGGCAGAGCAACCTCGGCGTGGCGATCATCGACCCACGGGATCGCGACAGCGGTCACACCCTCGCCCGCCGTGCACGGCGGACTTTGAGCCTGGATCTGGATCGGCAGTTCAACCGGCTCGGCCTCGGGGCCAGTTGGCAAGCGGTGAGCAGCAGTTATGACGACGAGAACAACCAGCAGCCGTTAGGCGGGTATGCGTTGTTGGGGTTGCGTAGCAGTTGGGCGCTGAATCGCGAGATCAAGCTGGAATTGAAGGTCGACAACCTGCTGGACAAGGGCTACAGCCGGGCGTTGTACAGCCACGACGGCAGTCAGTATGGGTATCGCGAAGAAGGCCGGGCGTGGATGTTCGGGGTGACCTGGACGCCGGGGTTTTGACCAGAGATTGTGGTGTTTGAACCGGCCTCATCGCGGGCAAGCCCGCTCCCACAGGGATCACACTGAACCTGTGGGAGCGGGCTTGCCCGCGATGAATGCACTTCGGTCTTAATGGTCGGGCGCGATCAACTGGCACAACTTGGCAGTCGCTTCGATCATCTGCCCACTCGGCCGCTCCAGGCCTTTGTCCGTCACCGGCAGCAATTGCCCCTGCGCCACCGCCGTCACCTGAGGCCAGGTCTTCCACGCATCGAGCTGCGCCTGATCACTGGCCAGAATCACCTCAGGATTGCGCTGCAGCACCGCCTCCACACTGACCTGCGGAGCAGGCTGCGTCAGGTCGGCAAACACATTGCGCGCCCCGCACACCTCCAGCGCATCACTGATGATCTGCCCACCGCCCACGGTGTACAGCGGCCGGTCCCAGACTTGATAAAACACCCGTAACGGCTCATCCCTTCGATAGCGCTGGCGCAGGGAATCGAGTCGTTGACGCAGATTTTCGGCCAATGAAACGCCACGCTCCGCTCTGCCGAGCTGCGTAGCGATCACTTCAATCTGGGCGGCAAGTTGTTCGAGGTTGTGAGGTTCGGCGACATAGGTGGGAATGTTCAGCCGCTTTAGCTGCTCACGCTGAGCCGGCCCCACACTGCCCGGCCAGAGCAGCAACAGATCGGGTTTGAGGCTGAGCAGTCGTTCCATGTCCAACTGACCGTAGCTGCCAACAGAAGGAATGTCTTTGAGTTCAGCGGGACGTTCGCCGGCATCCAGCACACCGACCAGCAGGTCAGCCGAGTTCAGCTCAATGACAATTTCAGAAAGCGACGGTGCCAGACTGACAACCCGCTCGACCGCAGTCGCCGAACCGCTGACGGCCAGCAGCAACACCGCCAGCCAGACGCTGCGCATCAGCCGAGTTGACGCGGGATACGGTAGAGGTAGAACAGCACCGCAGTCGACAGCGCCAGCAGCACCAGTGGCACAGCTTCAAGACCGACGAATACCGCCAGCGCACCGATCCAGGCGGGCAGGCCGGCGACCAGAAACGCGGCACGGCGTTTCGCGGCCAAGGCGATCCAGGCATCGGGTTCTTCAGGGGTATCGAGGGCTTTCTGGGTGGCGATCAGTGCGTGCTTGTAGCCGCCAAAGAACTTCAGGCTGACAAACATCGAGGCCACACCGGCGATGAACAACGGCATGGCCAGCACCGGCAGAATCGCCTCGCTTTGGCCGAATACACCATTGATCACGAACAGTGGCACCAAGGCCAGCGCCAGGTATTGCCACCAGTTGACGGACAGTCGCCGCCGTACCTGACCGCGGGTCACGCCCGGTCAACCTCGCCCTGATGTTCGTTGCCCATCATATGGTCGAGCTTGCTGGCCTTGGTCGCCAGATAGAGTTTGTTGTGCGGGTTGTGCCCGGTGTGCAGCGGCACGCGCTCGGCAACCACGATGCCCATGTCGGTCAAGGCTTTGACCTTGCGTGGATTGTTGGTCATCAGACGCAGGGACTTCACGCCCAGGTGCTCCAGCATCGGCAGGCACATGGCGTAGTCGCGCTGATCGGCGGCGAAACCCAGACGCTCGTTGGCTTCAACAGTATCGGCACCGCCGTCCTGCAATTCATAGGCGCGGATCTTGTTCAACAGGCCAATGCCGCGACCTTCCTGACGCAAGTAGAGCAACACGCCACGGCCTTCACGGGCGATTGCCTGCAAGGCTGCCTCGAGTTGCGAACCGCAGTCGCAGCGCTGGCTGAACAAGGCATCGCCGGTCAGGCATTCGGAGTGCAGCCGGCCGAGTACCGGAGCACCGTCGGCGAACTCACCCAGGCTCAGTACTACGTGCTCGCGCCCGTTCTCTTCATCGAGAAAGCCATGCATGGTGAATTGCGCAAAAGGCGTTGGCAGCTTGGAAGCGGCGACAAAAACGACAGGCACCGGTGTGCTCCTGATCTATAAGTACTGAAGATTCGCAGAGGCGGCATTGTAACAGCACGTTCCTGCAGACGCTTAGGCTGAATTATGGGGCATAACGATCAAAATGTTTGATCAAGAGACCAAGCCAACGACCCTGTGGGAGCGGGCTTGCTCGCGAAAGCGGACTCACATTCAACATATGAGTAGCCTGATATACCGCTTTCGCGGGCAAGCCCGCTTGTGTCTTGGGCAGGAATTAGACTGAGGGTGAGAGCGGTGAGTGGCAAGCTGAATGCCCGGAGTGCTTAAAGCACGTGTGGGAGCCCATGCTGCCATTCACCTCTCCGCTCTGGTTATTGAGCCCGAACAGTTGAACGAGCCGACCTCGAACATTACAAGCGTGGTGCCCAGCCAGAGCGCTCTCACCTTTGAGTGTAAGAGGGTTCGGCTATGTTTTCCTGCGCAGGCATCGATGTTTCCAAAGATACCCTTGAAATTTGGATTAACCCGCAAGACATTGGCGCCAGTTACCTCAATACCGCCAGTGACTTCCTTGGGCTGATTGATTGGTTAAAGCGCTACCAGGTCAGCCGCGTATTGCTGGAAGCCACCGGCGGCTATGAGCGAGAGGTCATGAAAGCGCTTCAGGCTGCCGGCTTCGAAGTCTTGCGGATCAACCCTCGCCGAGCCAGAGACTTTGCCAAGGCCATGGGGCAGCGCGCTAAAACCGACCCGATAGATGCGCGGCTGCTCGCGCAGTTTGCCGAAGTCATAAAGTCGCCAAGCAACCGAATCACCAGCCCTGAACAGGACAATTTACGTGCGCTGGTACAGCAACGTGAAAACTTTGTTCAGCAACATGGCGACGATTTACGGCGCCTCAAAACAGCCTCTGCTGACACGGTAAAACCCTGTCTGCGAAGTCATATCGACTATTTATGCCAAGCAATAAAGTCGATAGAAAGGTTGATCCGTCAAACTGCTAAAGACCTGGACAGTGATAAAACGGCCCGTTTGTGTTCGGTCAAGGGTATAGGGCTCGTGACGGCAGCCAGCTTGATGGCCTATTTACCTGAGCTGGGCGAGGTTGGACGGCACGAGATCGCAGCGCTGGCAGGCATAGCCCCCTACAACGACGACAGCGGCAAACATGAAGGCCCCCGCCACATTGGCGGTGGCAGGTTTGCTGCGCGTCGGGCGATGTACATGGCGTGCTGGGTGGTGATTCAGCGACAGCCTGAGTTCAAAGCGCGGTATGACGCACTGCGTCATAAGGGCAAATGCGCAAAAGTAGCGCTCATCGCCTGTATGCGCGTGTTGTTGATACGGCTGAACGCCATGATCCGAGACCGAACTGAGTGGAAAGAACCCTTGGCCTAAACGGGTCGCGGTGTTCCTGTAGGGCATCGCATGGCCTAAAGCTGTGGGAGTTCAGCTGTCTATCAATATGCCTTCAAAATAAAGGTCATCAAGACAGTTGCTCCCACATTGACCGTATTCAGTCTGTGCCAAACGGGTACGGCTGTTTCCACTTTGCAAAGATCGGTTTCAACTGGCCGTTTTTTACCAGCACTTCCATGCGCTGATCGAACAGCGCCATCAACGTGCGGGCCCGAGGTGTATCGGCAAAGCACAGAAACAGCGGTAATTCCGCAATATGCGTGCGACGAAACTGCGATGGGTCTTGGGCTCGGCTAACGACGTAATCGACTTCGGTCAGCGCGTCGACGTAGTAATCAGCGCGGTTGTGGGTCAGCATTGGCAGAATCCCGGTACGCCGCACGACTTCGTTATAGCGCTGCACATTGGGCAGATAAGCCTGATATTTGTAGCCGCGCACCCACGCCAATCGGTAGTCGCCCAAGGTATCCAGGGTCGGTGCCGGATTGCTGGCCAGGCCCAATGCGTAGATGTGATCGGTATCGAAATTCCAGCGCGGATAAAGCAGATCGCTCGCCTCCTCCCGATAAGAACCGACACAAGCGTCCACTTCGCCACGCTGTGCCAGGCCCATGGCGCGCGTATAAGGTTCGGTTCGAATATCCAGTTTGACGCCCGCCGGCTCGAACACTTTGCGCAACACGTCCCAGCCCAAGCCATGACCATCGGCGGCGGTATAGTCTTCCCAGGCTTCGCTGGCCAGATGAATCACGGACGGCGTCGGTGCATCCTCCGCCCGGGCGAGCGAGCAAAACACCGCGAAAACCATCAGCAGCAACCCGCGTCGCGCCATCCCCGGTTTTCCCACTTGACGCCTCAGACGAAAAACCACACCAGCCCTTGCATCGCCAACCACGCAAATACGCCTGCCAGCACGTCGTCGAGCATGATCCCGACACCACCGTGCACATGCCGGTCGATCCAATGAATCGGCCAAGGTTTGAGGATGTCGAAGAAGCGGAACATCAGGAACCCCGCCAGCAACCAATACCAACCTTCCGGCACCAGCCACAGGGTGATCCACATCCCGACCATTTCGTCCCAGACGATGCCTTCGTGGTCGTGCACGCGCAAATCATCGGCGACCTTGCCGCACAGCCAGAAGCCGAACAGCATGGTGATGCCGAGCATCAGCCAGTAGCCCCAGTCGGGCAGCATCTGCCACAACGGAATGAAGGGTAGCGCCACTAACGAACCCCAGGTGCCCGGCGCTTTTGGCAGGGTGCCCGAGCCGAAGCCGAACGCCAGGAAATGCCAAGGATTGCGCCAGACCGACGGCGGTACGAACTCCGCCGGGACCTGTTTGGGATGATCTGTCACGGTGTCTCCCGAAAATGTTGATAACCCCGGATTGGCGGGGTGATGTCGTGTCCGTCGGCATCCAGCAGTGTCACGCCCTGCCCTGCTACGACCCGCCCAAGCACATGGATCGGCCAGCCGTCCGCCAGCAACGATGGCAACTCGGCGGGCGGCAAGGTGAAGGCCAGCACGTAATCGTCACCGCCGCTCAGAGCGGCTTGCTCAGCGCCAGACTGACCGAGGAAGGCCAGCAGCGCCTTCGACAACGGCAGCTTACTGCGCTCTACCTGAACCCCGACTTTCGACGCCAGGGCAATGTGCCCGCAGTCGGCGAGCAGGCCGTCGGAGATGTCCAGCGCCGCTGTGGCTCTGCCGCGCAACGCCATGCCCAGACCCAGCTGCGGTTGCGGCGACCAGTAATGGGCACGCAACGGATCAGCGATGGCCGGGTCAGCCATTCGCTGACCGAGCACCAGCGGCAATGCGCCCGCACCGTTCCCCAGCTCACCGCCCACGCAGAGCAAATCGCCCGGCTGTGCGCCGCTGCGGGTCAACGCCAAACCGGCCGGCACTCGACCGAACACAGTCATGGTCAGGCTCAACGGCCCGCGGGTGGTATCTCCACCCACCAGCGCCACACCGCAATTTTGCGCCATGAGGTTCAAACCACGAGCGAAGGCTTCCAGCCAATCGGTGGTCACCGTCGGCAAGGTCAGGGCAAGGGTAAAGGCAATGGGAGTGGCGCCCATGGCGGCCAGATCACTGACAGCCACAGCCAGCGAGCGCTGACCGAGCAGAAACGGGTCGCAGGGGTCTGCGAAATGCACACCGGCCACGAGTGTGTCGGTGGAAATCGCCAACTGCTCCCCGGGGGGAACAGCCAGCAAGGCGCAGTCGTCGCCGATCCCGAGGGCAACGCCTTCGCCGCCTTGCGCACAAGGCGCGGCGGCGAAGAAATTGCGGATCAGCTCAAACTCGCCCATCGCAAACTCAAGCGCCGATCAGCGCTTGAACGCCTTCACTTCAGCTTCACGCAGACGCGGGGCCAGCTTGTCGAGCACGCCGTTGACGAACTTGTGGCCGTCGGTGGAACCGAAGACCTTGGCCAGTTCGATACCTTCGTTGATCACAACGCGGTACGGCACATCAACGCGCTCAAGCAGCTCCCAGGTGGACAGGCGCAGAACCGCCAGTTCAACCGGGTCCAGCTCTTCGATGGTGATGTCCAGGCATGGCGCCAGTGCGGCGTCGATCCGGTCCTTCTGAGCCGGAACCCCATGCAGGATTTCACGGAAGTAGGCGCCATCGACATCGCTGAAATCGTTATCGACCCGGAACTGCGCTTCGATCTCGTTCAGCGATTGCTTGGCCATATGCCATTGGTACAGCGCCTGAGTCGCGAGCTGACGTGCTTCGCGACGCTTGACGCTTTTCGATGGCTTGCCGGCATCCGCAGGCTTTGGATCGCGCGGGTTGAAACGATCGCTATCGTCGCTAATCACTTGGCCTCCAACTGCGCCAGCAGGCTGACCATTTCCAGGGCGGACAGGGCAGCTTCAGCACCTTTGTTACCGGCCTTGGTGCCGGAACGTTCGATGGCTTGTTCGATGGAATCAACGGTCAGTACGCCGAAAGCGACCGGTACGCCGAACTCCATGGACACCTGGGCCAGGCCCTTGGTGCATTCGCCAGCCACGTATTCGAAGTGCGGAGTACCGCCACGAATGACTGCGCCCAAGGCGATGATTGCCGCGAACTCGCCCTTCTGAGCGACTTTCTGCGCAACCAGCGGGATTTCGAAGGCGCCAGGCGCACGGATGATGGTGATGTCGCTTTCGCTCACGCCATGGCGAACCAGGGCATCAACTGCACCGCTGACCAGGCTTTCAACGACGAAGCTGTTGAAACGGCCCACTACCAAAGCGTAGCGGCCTTTAGGGGCGATGAAGGTACCTTCGATGGTCTTCAGGGTCATTCGTTAGATCTCTTAAAGAGCCGGGACGCGTTTTCTACGCGTCCCTCAGTGATGTGTTAACCGCGAATACAGGCCCGCAAATTGCCGGTCATTATTCGGAGGGCACGTATTCTACAACTTCCAGATCGAAACCGGATATCGCATTAAATTTCATCGGCGCACTCATCAGGCGCATTTTACGCACGCCCAGGTCCCGAAGGATCTGCGAACCGGCACCGACGATGCTGTAGGTGGTCGGTTTTTTCACTGCGCTGTGATCCGCGGTTTCGCGAATGTGCGCCAGCAATACGTCGCCATCGAGCGGGTGACCGAGCAACAGCACCACGCCGCTGCCAGCCTCGGCAACCGCAGCCATGGCGGCGCGCAGGCTCCAGCGGCCCGGTTGCTTGACCATCAACAGGTCACGCAGCGGGTCCATGTTGTGCACCCGGACCAGCGTCGGCTCTTCGGCGCACACGGTGCCCAGGGTCAGGGCCATGTGCACGTCGCCTTCTACCGAATCACGATAGGTCACCAGGTTGAACTGGCCCAATTCGCTGTCCAGCGGCTGCTCGGCAATCCGCTGAACGGTACGTTCGTGGATCATCCGGTAGTGAATCAGGTCGGCGATGGTGCCGATCTTGATGTTGTGTTCAGCGGCAAACGCTTCGAGTTCGGCGCGACGGGACATGGTGCCGTCGTCGTTCATCACTTCGCAGATCACACCGCTCGGCTCGAAACCGGCCATGCGCGCCAGGTCGCAGGCAGCTTCGGTGTGACCGGCGCGGGCCAGCGTACCGCCGGCCTGGGCCATCAGCGGGAAGATGTGGCCGGGGCTGACGATGTCTTCAGCCTTGGCGTCTTTGGCGGCAGCGGCTTGCACGGTGCGCGCACGGTCGGCCGCGGAGATACCGGTGGTCACGCCTTCGGCAGCTTCGATGGACACGGTGAACTTGGTGCCGAAACCGGAACCGTTGCGTGGCGCCATCAACGGCAGCTTGAGCAGTTCGCAGCGCTCGCGGCTCATCGGCATGCAGATCAGGCCACGGGCGTGCTTGGCCATGAAGTTGATGTGTTCAGGCTGGCAGCACTCGGCGGCCATGATCAGGTCGCCTTCGTTCTCGCGGTCTTCGTCATCCATGAGGATGACCATCTTGCCTTGGCGGATGTCTTCAACCAGTTCTTCGATGCTATTGAGCGCCACAAGGCACCCCCTTGGGTCAGGATTTGAGGTAGCCGTTGGCGGCCAGAAAGCTTTCGGTGATGTTACTGGACGGCCTTTGCGAAGAGTCAGACTCTGCGGCCTTATCGCCCAACAACAGGCGTTCCAGATAACGTGCCAGCAAGTCGACTTCCAGATTCACCCGGCGACCTGGCTGGTACGACGCCATGATGGTTTCGCTCAGGGTGTGCGGAATGATGGTCAGCAAGAACTCGGCGCCATCGACTGCGTTCACGGTCAGGCTGGTGCCGTCGACGGTGATCGAGCCTTTATGGGCGATGTACTTGGCCAAGTCTTTCGGGGCACGGATGCGAAATTCCACGGCGCGGGCATTTTCGGTGCGGGCAACCACTTCGCCTACGCCATCGACGTGACCGCTGACCAGATGCCCGCCGAGACGGGTGGTCGGGGTCAGGGCTTTTTCCAGGTTGACCGGGCTGCCGCTTTTGAGGTCATTCATTGCGGTGCAGTCGAGGGTTTCGCGACTGACGTCTGCCGCAAAGCCATTGCCCGGCAATTCAACCGCGGTCAGGCACACGCCATTGACGGCAATGCTGTCGCCCAGCTTGACGTCGCTCAGGTCGAGCTTGCCGGTTTCTACGTAAACCCGCACATCTCCGCCTTTTGGGGTCAATGCGCGAATACTGCCGATGGATTCGATGATGCCGGTAAACATGGAGTCCTCCTCGAGAACAGGGCCAGCGCTAGAGCAATGGCCGGGAATTATACGCTCGCCGATGGCGCAGGGATGGCAGTGACTCGCCAGTCATCGCCAACCGCACGAATTTCAGTGATTTTGAGCTCGGGGGCGTCTTTCATCTGCGCCAGTGGCCAGTCCAGTAACGGTCGGGCCGAGGAGCCGAGAAACTTGCCGGCGATGAAGATCTGGAACTCATCCACCAACCCGAGCTGGGCAAACGCGCCAGCCAGTCGCGGGCCGGCTTCAACCAGCACGTCATTGACGCCACGGTTGGCGAGTTCGACCAGTAACTGATGCAGATCGACCTGGCCATCATCGCCCGGCACGATCAGGCATTCCGGGCCGTTGGCGTACTGTTCTTCCACCGCGACACACGTGGCGACCAGTGCCGGACCCGCCTTGAAGAACGGTGCATTCAGCGGCACCCGCAGGCGACCGTCGATCAGCACGCGAAGCGGCGGACGGCTCATGGCCAACGCGGTTTGTTCAGCGTCCAGACCCAACTCGTCGGCACGTACGGTCAAGCGCGCATTGTCCGCCAGTACCGTGTCGGCGCCGGTCAGCACCACGCTGGCCTCGGCGCGCAAACGCTGTACCGCCGAACGCGCCGCTGTACCTGTGATCCACTGGCTCTCGCCGCTCTCCATCGCCGTGCGACCGTCGAGGCTCATCGCCAACTTGACCCGCACAAACGGCAAGCCGTGTTCCATGCGTTTTAGGAAGCCTTTATTGAGCTTGCGCGCCTCGCCTTCCAGCACGCCGCTTTCAGTGGCGATACCGGCCTGGGCCAGGCGCTGCAGACCACGACCGGCGACTTCCGGGTTCGGGTCCTGCATCGCCGCAACGACACGCGCCACACCGGCATTCACCAGCGCATCGGCGCAAGGCGGCGTGCGGCCGTGGTGGCTGCAAGGTTCGAGGGTCACGTAAGCCGTGGCGCCCCGCGCCTTGTCGCCAGCGGCGCGCAGGGCGTGGACTTCGGCGTGCGGTTCGCCGGTGCGCACATGCCAGCCTTCGCCGACAATCTGCCCGTCACGCACCACCACGCAGCCAACACGAGGGTTGGGGTGCGTCGTGTAATGACCTTTGCGCGCCAGTTCCAGAGCCCGGGCCATGTAATGCGCGTCGAGGATGGCTTGTTCGGGAGGTGTGGTCATTCTTTCACCGGCTCACGGGCGAGGCGATCGATCTCTTCGCGGAACTCGTTGAGGTCCTGGAAGCGTCGGTACACCGAAGCGAAGCGGATATAGGCGACTTCATCAAGCTTCTTCAGCTCGGCCATCACCAGTTCGCCAACCACGAGGGATTTGACCTCGCGCTCGCCGGTGGCGCGCAGCTTGTGTTTGATGTGCACCAGCGACGATTCGAGGCGCTCGACACTCACCGGGCGCTTCTCCAGCGCCCGCTGCATGCCGGCACGGAGTTTTTCTTCGTCGAACGGCTGGCGACTGCCGTCGGTTTTGATCAGGCGCGGCAACACCAGTTCAGCGGTTTCGAACGTCGTGAAACGTTCGCCGCAGGCCAGGCATTCACGCCGGCGGCGCACCTGTTCGCCCTCGGCGACCAGACGCGAGTCGATGACCTTGGTGTCGTTGGCACCGCAGAAGGGACAGTGCATGGTGGCAGGCAACAAAAAATGGGAGGGCCATGGTAGCGCATCCCCGTGGCAAGACAAGCCATAGGGTTTGCGGTATACAGACTGGCTGTATATGGATTTCGCTTGCTGGAGCCGCCAATGTCTTTACGACCCCTCATTTTGCTCAGTCTTTTCAGCCTGTTGGTGGCCTGTGGCAGCGATGCGCCCAAGCCCCAGCCGCCAACGCCCGGCCCTGCACCGCAACAGGCGCAGAAGAAAGCCAAGGCGTCGGCCGAGCTCGGCCCCCTGCCGGCTTATCAACGTGAATTGAGCGGCACCCTGCAGGGCGTGCCGGCCGGTGCCGAAGTCGAACTGGCGTTGCTGGTGGTCGACGAAAAGGATCGTCCGCAACTATTGCTCGCCAGTTCCAACCTGATCGGCACCAATCAGGCGTTGCCGTTTCGCCTGCGCTTCAACCCTGAAACCTTTCCAACCGGTGCCCGCGTCGAGCTTCGCGGCCGCGCCAGCCAGTCCGGACAGTTGATTCTGCATCTGCCGGCGCAAATGATCACACAGCCAACCACCCAGGTATTGGGTCAGCTGCAATTCGTCAAAGCACCATGATTGCACCGCTCGACCTGCAACAGGCGTTAGGTGAACTGCTCGGCGACGCACAGCTTGTAGCCTGTGAGTTACCGGGCACCGAACTGAAACTCTGGCTGATCGACGGCGATAACATGGACCGTGCCTTCAGCCCGGAAGAAACCCGGCGGATTCTCCACGAGCCGCCGTACTGGAGTTTCTGCTGGGCCAGTGGGCTGGCCGTGGCTCGCTATCTCGCCGAGCACCCGCAATGGGTCGAAGGTAAACGGGTGCTGGATTTCGGCGCCGGCTCTGGGATAGCCGGGATTGCGGCGGTGAAAGCCGGGGCACTGGAAGTGGTGGCCTGTGACCTGGACCCGCTGGCGATTGCCGCGTGTCGAGCGAATGCCGAACTCAATGGCGTGCAACTCAGCTACTCGACAGACTTTTTCGCCGAGGCCGATCGGTTTGATCTGATTCTGGTGGCCGATGTGTTGTACGACCGGGCAAACCTGCCGTTGCTCGACGAGTTTCTCAGCCGTGGCCGGGAAGCGTTGGTGGCGGATTCGCGCGTGAGGGATTTTCGCCATCCGTTGTATCAGCGCCTTGAAATGCTGGAAGCGATGACCTTGCCGGATCTGGCCGAACCTGAAGAGTTTCGGTATGTGAGTCTTTATCACGCGCGGCGTGGTTAGCTAAAAGCTTCGCGGGCAAGCCCGCGAAGGCGTCCCGTCAGGCAACACATCACTCAATGGCCACCCCGCTTTCAGCCACCCCCCACCAAGCCTTATAGTGACCACATTCACGCTTTTACGAGATCCCCCATGAGTCAGGAAACGCCGTACATTTTCGACGCCACGACTGCCGATTTCGACCAGTCGGTGATCGAGAACTCTTTTCACAAACCGGTGCTGGTGGATTTCTGGGCCGAATGGTGTGCGCCGTGCAAGGCCTTGATGCCGATGCTGCAAACCATCGCCGAGAGCTATCAGGGCGAGTTGCTGCTGGCCAAGGTCAACTGCGACATCGAGCAGGACATTGTTGCGCGCTTCGGCATTCGCAGCCTGCCGACGGTGGTGCTGTTCAAGGACGGTCAGCCGGTGGACGGTTTTGCCGGTGCACAACCGGAATCGGCTGTGCGCACGATGCTCGAACCCCACGTGCAAATGCCGCCGCCCGCTGCGGCCGACCCGTTCGAACAGGCTCAGGCGCTGTTCGATGACGGCCGCTATGCCGACGCCGAAGCCACGCTCAAAGTACTGCTGACTGAAGACAACACCAACGCCAAGGCGCTGATCCTCTACGCCCGCTGCCTGACTGAGCGCGGCGAGCTGGGTGAAGCGCAAATCGTGCTCGACGCGGTCAAGACCGATGAGCACAAGGCTGCGTTGGCCGGCGCCAAGGCGCAGATTCAGTTTCTCGGTCAGGCCAGGGATTTGCCGGATGCGGCAGACCTGAAAGCGCGTCTGGCGAAAAATCCGCAGGATGATGAGGCGGTCTATCAACTGGCGATCCAGCAACTGGCCCGTCAGCAATACGACGCGGCGCTGGATGCCTTGCTGAAACTGTTCATCCGCAATCGCAGCTACAGCGAAGGCTTGCCGCACAAGACCTTGCTGCAGGTGTTCGAACTGCTCGGCAACGATCACCCGCTGGTGACCACGTACCGTCGCAAGTTGTTTGCTGCGCTTTATTAAAATCAAAAGATCGCAGCCTTCGGCAGCTCCTACAGGGGGAATACAAATCCCGTGTAGGAGCTGTCGCAGGCTGCGATCTTTTTGCGGCTTACTCGATCCAGCCGTGTGAACCCGATTCCTACGCTGGCTCAATCCAGTGGTACAGCGGCGTATCCCCGCCGCTCACCACTTTGACGTTTGCGCAGTGGCGCAAGCGCACCAACAAGCGTTTGCCCACCGCAGCGCTGCCGGTCAGCCCTTCCAGCTGCTCCAGCAGATCCGGCCCGCTCAATTGCCCGGCCTTGCGCAGCAGCTCTTGGGCGATCTGCCACAGCGCATCGTCCTGATTCACCGGTTTGGCGGGCGTAGCACTCGCCTCGGGCTTTGCTGCCTGCAACTGCGCACCAAGCTGCGCCCAGTCGCCCTCATCCAGTTCCAGGGTCAAATCCACCGGCCAGTCGCCGATGCTTCCGCGTATTCGCAACATAAGTCTGCTCCTGCACATACCTGACTCGCATGCTCCCATGGCTCTTGCGCAACGCCAAGCAGACGGTCAAACTCTCGACGCTTTCGTTATAAGATTACATAACAAATTTTTCATTTTACTTTTCGGAGACCCGCCATGCGCCGTCTGCTGCTCGCTTTGCCGTTTGCCTTGTTGCCGCTGGCTGTCGCCCATGCGGCGGTCGAGCATGATCACGATCATGATGAACACGGCAGCCTCAGCGCCCACGAACATGGCGTCGGTCGCCTGAACGCGGCGCTGGATGGCCAGACTCTGGAACTTGAACTGGAAAGCCCGGCGATGAACCTGGTGGGTTTCGAACACGCCGCCACCACCGACGCCGACAAGGCCAAAGTCGCCGCCGTCCGCGCGCAGCTGGAAAAACCGTTGGTGCTGTTCAACCTGCCGAAAGCCGCCGGTTGCGTGGTCGCGACTCAGGAACTGGAAAGCCCGCTGTTCGGTGACAAGCCAGATGCCGATGACCATGACGAAGAAGACGCCAATGACGGTCACGAACATCACCAAGATCACAGCGAGATCCATGCCCATTACCAATTCAGCTGCTCGACCCCGGGCGCGCTGAAGACCCTGGATTTGGCGAATATCTTCAACACATTCCCGGCCACCCAGAAAATTCAGGTACAACTGATCAGCCCGAGCGGGCAGCAAGGGGTTGAAGTGACGGCCAAGGCTGCCGCCCTGAAATTCTGAATTCACCGAAGATCCCCCGTGGGAGCGAACCTGCTCGCGATAGCGGCCGAACAGTCGACATCTATGTTGAAGGTGACGGCCTCATCGCGAGCAGGCTCGCTCCCACCGGGGGTTTGTGTTGAGTGTGACATTGAGACAAGTACCCAAAACCCATGAAATTGGCGCTATGACCCAAGCACTCATCGAACTGTCCGACCTGGACTTCAGCTGGCCCGGTCATCCGCCGCTGCTGGACATCCCGGCGTTTCGCCTCATGCCAGGTGAAACCCTGTTCCTCAAAGGCCCCAGCGGCAGCGGCAAGACCACCCTGCTGGGCCTGCTTGGTGGCGTGCAAAAGCCTGATCACGGCAGCATTCGCCTGCTCGGCCAGGAGCTGACAGAGCTCTCTGCCGGCGCACGCGACCACTTCCGCGTCGATCACACCGGCTACATCTTCCAGCAGTTCAACTTGCTGCCATTTCTCTCAGTGCGTGAGAACGTTGAGCTGCCCTGTCACTTCTCCAAGCTGCGGGCCGAACGGGCGAAACAGCGTCACGGCAGTGTCGATCAGGCGGCAGCCACCCTGCTCGCCCACCTGGGTTTGACCGATCAAAGCCTGCTCAGCCGCCGCGCCGATTCGCTGTCCATCGGCCAGCAGCAACGGGTCGCCGCCGCGCGTGCGTTGATTGGTCAGCCGGAACTGGTAATCGCCGACGAACCGACCTCGGCGCTGGACTACGACGCCCGCGAGAACTTCATTCGCCTGCTGTTCGCCGAATGCCGCGAAGCCGGGTCGAGCCTGTTGTTTGTCAGCCATGACCAGAGTCTCGCGCCGCTGTTCGATCGCCACCTGTCGCTGGCCGATCTCAATCGCGCCGCCACCCCGTCCGAGGTCTGAGATGTATTTGTTTCGTCTAGCCATGGCCAGTCTGGCTAACCGTCGCTTCACCGCGATCCTTACCGCATTCGCCATCGCCCTGTCGGTCTGCCTGTTGCTGGCCGTGGAGCGGGTGCGCACCGAAGCCAAGGCCAGTTTCGCCAGCACCATCAGCGGCACCGACCTGATCGTTGGCGCGCGTTCCGGTTCGGTGAACCTGCTGTTGTATTCGGTGTTCCGCATCGGCAACGCCACCAACAACATCCGCTGGGACAGCTTTGAACATTTCGCCAACAACCCGAAAGTGAAGTGGGCGATCCCGATGTCCCTCGGCGATTCCCATCGCGGATATCGGGTGATGGGCACCACCGAGGCGTACTTCGAGCACTACCAGTACGGCCATCAACAGCACCTCGAACTGGCCGACGGCCGCGCTTTCGCCAGCGATCCGTTCGAAGTGGTGCTCGGCGCCGAAGTGGCCGATGCGCTGCATTACAAGCTCGGCGACAAACTGGTGCTGGCCCATGGCGTGGCGGTGATCAGCCTGGTCAAACACGACGACAAGCCATTCACCGTGGTCGGCATTCTCAAACGTACCGGTACCCCGGTGGACCGCACGCTGCACATCAGCCTCGGCGGGATGGAAGCCATCCACATCGACTGGCACAACGGCGTGCCGGCACGTGGTAACGGCCGAATCAGTGCCGATCAGGCGCGCAACATGGACCTGACGCCGCAAGCGATCACCGCGTTCATGCTCGGCCTCAACAGCAAGATTTCGACGTTTGCACTGCAACGGGAGATCAACGAATTCCGTGGCGAACCGATGCTGGCGATCCTGCCGGGTGTGGCATTGCAAGAGCTGTGGAGTTTGATGAGTACGGCGGAAAAAGCCTTGTTCGTCGTCTCGCTGTTCGTGGTGCTCACCGGGTTGATCGGCATGCTCACGGCGATCCTCACCAGCCTCAATGAGCGGCGCCGTGAGATGGCGATTCTGCGTTCGGTCGGCGCTCGGCCGTGGCACATCGCGACCTTGTTGGTGCTGGAAGCCTTTGCCCTGGCGTTGTTCGGAGTGATTACCGGTGTGGCGCTGCTGTACGTGTGCATCGTTGTGGCGCAGGGTTACGTGCAGGCGAATTATGGCTTGTACTTGCCGCTGGCCTGGCCGAGTGAATATGAATGGACGCTACTCGGTGGCATCCTGATCGCCGCGCTGCTGATGGGCAGCGTGCCGGCCTGGCGCGCGTATCGCCAATCCTTGGCCGATGGCCTGTCGATCCGTCTATGAGGACATTAATGATGCCCCGCGCTGTACTTGCGCTATTGATGCTGGTTGCCCTTCCGTTGTGGGCGGCCGAGCCGAAAGACCTGACCTGGTCGGAAATGATCCCGCCGGATGCCGCGCCAGAAGTGCCGAACATGACGCCGCTGCATGACCTGTCGAAGATGAGCGATGCGTTATCCGCAGAATCGGCTCCAGCGGCCAAGCAGGACATGCCGAACGCGCCGGTGGTGAAGAGCCTCGACGGCAAGAATATTCGTTTGCCGGGGTACATCGTGCCGCTGGAAGTGAGTGAAGAAGGCCGCACCACGGAGTTTCTGCTGGTGCCGTATTTCGGCGCCTGCATCCACGTACCGCCGCCTCCGTCGAACCAGATCGTGCATGTCAAAAGCGAAGTCGGCGTGAAGCTTGATGAGCTGTATCAACCGTACTGGATCGAAGGCGCATTGCAGGTCAAGGCATCCACCAGCGAGTTGGCGGATGCCGGGTATCAGATGGAGGCGGACAAGATTTATGTGTATGAGCTGCCGGAGTAAATCCGGTGGTTATGTGTCGCCAACAAAATTGCCATCGCGGGCAAGCCCGCTCCCACAGGGGATCTTCTGTGAATGCAGTATTTGTGAACAACAGAGATCACTGTGGGAGCGGGCTTGCCCGCGATGAGGCCATCAAAGGTTCCGCAAAAATCCGGCCCATCACTGTTTCATTGAGCTGAATCAAAAGACCCTATCAGTTGGATCCCTACCATTGGACATCGAACATTTTTGACGTCCTTTGGAGCTTCCATGCACAAGTCCTTGCTCTGCGCTTCGCTGTTCGCCCTCGCGCTCGCAGCCCCGCTCGCCCATGCTCACACCGCCGGTGACATCATCGTTCGGGCAGGTGCGATCACCGTCAACCCGGAAGCCGACAGCTCCAGCGTCAAGGTCGATCAAGGCCCGTTGAAGGGCGCCGATCTGGGTGGCAAGGCCACCATGAGCAGCGACACGCAACTGGGCCTGAACTTCGCCTACATGATCACCAATAACCTGGGGATCGAATTGCTCGCGGCCTCGCCGTTCGAGCATGACGTGAAGCTCAAAGGCACCGCCCTCGGCGCCGCCAACGGCAAACTCGGCACCCTGAAACACCTGCCGCCAACCCTGAGCCTGGTCTACTACCCGCTGGACGCCAAGTCCGCGTTCCAGCCGTACATCGGCGGCGGTATCAACTACACCTGGATCTACGACGAGCACGTCGGCAGCGAAGCCGCCGCCAATGGCTTCAGCAACTTCAAGGCGGATAACTCCTGGGGTCTGGCCTGGCAGATCGGTGCCGACTACATGCTGACCGACAACGTAATGATCAACGCCCAAGTACGTTACATCGACATCGACACCACCGCGACCGTGGAAAACAACGCCGTCGCACCGGGCACCCGGGCCAAGGTCGACGTTGATGTGGACCCGTTCATTTACATGGTTGGTTTGGGTTACAAGTTTTAAGCAACCCACCGCTGTAATGGCGAAAGCGATTCCTGTGGCGAGGGGGCTTGCCCCCGTTCGACTGCGCAGCAGGCGCCATCCAGTCGATGAGGACTGTCAGTCAAAATGCGGTGGGGCTGCTCCGCAACCCAACGGGGGCAAGCCCCCTCGCCACAGGGACAGCACCCGCCATAACCGTAATATTCGACACACAAAAAAGGCGCCTTCAACGGCGCCTTTTTCATGGCAGTGTAAAACTTCAGTGACCCAGCAACCGCGCAAGGCCGACGCTCATCGGTGTTTGCTCCGGGTAGGTAAACAGCTCCAGCAAACGTCGGTTGTTCGCGCGTGAATGGCGGATATCACCGGAACGCGCCGGGCCGTAGCTCACGGGCGGCAGCTTGCCGACCACCGCTTCAAGGGCTTCAAGTATTTGCTTGAGAGTCGTAGCCTGATTCCAGCCGACATTCACCGCGCCGACTTCGACTTGCGGCTTCTCGATGGCTTGCACCAACACGTCCACCAGGTCCTCGACGTAGACAAAATCCCGAGTCTGCTCGCCATCGCCGAACACGGTGATCGGCAAGCCTTTCTGCGCACGCTCGCTGAAAATACTGATCACCCCGGAATACGGCGAGGATGGATCCTGGCGCGGGCCGAAGATATTGAAGAAGCGAAAAACCACCGGTTCCAGACCATGCTGACGGCGATAGAAATCGAAATAATGCTCGCTCGCCAACTTGTCTGCCGCGTACGGCGTCAACGGTGCCTTGGGCGTGTCTTCGTCAATCGACTCGCCTTCGCCATTGTTGCCGTAGACCGCTGCGCTGGACGCGTACAGCACTCGTTTAACGCCGGTCTGACGCATGGCTTCGCAGACATTCAGCGAGCCGATGAAATTGCTCTGATGCGTTTTTACCGGGTCATCCACCGAAGCTTGCACCGAGGCCACCGCGGCCAGGTGCGCCACAGCGCTGCAACCGACCATTGCCTGCGCCACCAGAGCGGCATCGGCGACGTCGCCCACGATCAGTTCGACGAGGGGGTTGTCCAGCGGCAGGTTGCTGCGTTTGCCGGTAGAGAGGTCATCGAGAATGCGCACCGAATGCCCTTTGGCAAGCAAGGCGTCAGTCAGGTGCGAACCGATGAAACCGGCACCGCCGGTGATTAAAACAGGGCTGTCAGCCATGGCGATAAAACCTATCCAGTAAGCCCGGGAGTGCCGCGCGCCAGGCGCGAGGCTTGATCCCGAAAGTGTGCAGAATTTTCTTGCAGGCCAGCACCGCGTGTTGCGGTTCTTCGGCGGCGTCGGGCCGCGCGGCGTGAGCCTGGGCGGTCGGTGTTTCAATGGCCAGCGGATGCAGGGCCCGTGCTTCGGTAAGGATCGCCTGCCCCAGTGCCAGCGGCGTGGTCGCCTCATGCCCGGCGTAGTGGTAAGTGCCCCACAGCGGCGCGGAACAATCGAGTTGCTTGAGCACCGAAATGATCACCCGGGCGGCATCGTCCACCGGCGTCGGATTACCGCGGCGGTCATCGGCCATCAGCAGTTCTTCAGCTTTCTCGGCCCGGCTCAGGAATCGCCCGAGGGTACCGTCGGGGCTGTCATCGAGCAGCCAGCCGAAACGCAGCAGTACGTGCTGCGGACAGGTGGCCCGTACGCTTTGTTCGATTCGCCACAAGGCCTGACCACGCAGGCCCAGCGGTACCGGTTCATCTTTTTCGCTGTAAGCGGTCGCCCGGGAGCCATCGAACACGCGATAACTCGACGGTTGCAGCAGCACAATGTTGTGATGCTGGCACAGCTCGGCCAGCCGTTCGACGGCTCGCTCCTGCCCGGCCAGACGCTGTTCGCTGACGGCCTCCGCCTGGAACCAGTCAAAGTAATAGGCGAGATTGATCAACGCATCCGGACGAGTATCGTCGAGCAGTTGCGTCAGGCTCGCGGCGTCCCAGCCGTCTTGCGGTGGGCGGGGGGCGAGGAAACCGATGTCTTCCTCCGCACCGAGGCGAATCAGCGCCTGCCCAAGGGCATTTCCGCCGCCCAGTAACATAAGGCGCATTCGCATAGAGTCAGCAGGCCCAGTCTGATTGGAACGATGGCTTTATCGACAGCGCCCGCAGGCGATGTCCTCAATAATTGCCGGAATCGTTGCATTTTGCGGGTTTAGTGCGCAACCGTCATCCGTAAAGTGTAGATCCCTGGGAATTGTGGTGCTGCTACTGGCCTCATCGCGGGCAAGCCCGCTCCCACAGGGATCTTCTGTGAATGCAATATTTGTGAACAACAGAGAACACTGTGGGAGCGGGCTTGCCCGCGATGGGGCCCTAAAGGCCGGCAAAGGTCGTGAGCGGTACTTGCATCTTCCCCGACTCGCCCGCATAAATCAGGACATGAATCTGCCCATCCCCACGGACGCTGCTCTGGCAGGCTTTCACCCCGCCGTCAGCGCCTGGTTCAGCAACACCTTCGCGACGGCCACCGCCGCCCAGGCCCGGGCGTGGCCGTTGATCCGCCAGCGCCGTTCGACCCTGATCGCCGCGCCCACCGGTTCCGGCAAAACCCTTACCGCGTTTCTGGCCGTGCTCGACGATCTGGTCCATCGTGGCCTGGAGAGCCCGGACGGCCTGCCGGACGAAACCCTGGTGGTCTACGTTTCACCGCTCAAGGCGCTGTCCAACGACATCCAGATCAACCTGCAAAATCCGCTGGCCGGCATTACCGAACAGTTGCGGGTGATGGGCTTGCCCGACGTGTCGATCAGCACCGCCGTGCGCACCGGCGATACGCCGCAAAAAGATCGCTCGGCCATGCGCAAAACCGCGCCGCACATTCTGGTGACCACCCCGGAATCCCTTTACGTGCTGCTCGGCTCCGACTCCGGACGGCAAATGCTCGGCACCACCCACACGGTGATCGTCGACGAAATCCACGCCATTGCCGCCAGCAAACGCGGTAGCCACCTGGCCCTGAGCCTGGAGCGTTTGCAGGCGCTTTGCTCGCAGCCGCTGGTGCGTATCGGCCTGTCCGCCACGCAAAAACCCATCGAAGCGGTCTCGCGCTTTTTGGTCGGCCGTGATCGCGACTGCGAAATCATCGACATCGGCCACGCCCGCCCACGGGATCTCGATATAGAGGTGCCGCCCGTGCCCTTGTCGGCGGTAATGGCCAACGACGTCTGGGAACTGGTCTATGACCGACTCGCCGCCCTCGCCCGTGAACACCGGACCACGCTGATTTTCGTCAACACCCGGCGTCTGGCCGAACGCCTGAGTCGACACTTGAGCGAACGCCTCGGCAAGGACGCGGTAGCGGCCCACCATGGCAGCCTGGCCAAAGAGTTTCGCCTGGACGCCGAGCAACGGCTCAAGCGCGGCGAACTGCAAGTGCTGATCGCCACTGCTTCGCTGGAATTGGGGATCGATATCGGCGACGTCGACCTGGTGTGCCAGATCGCTTCACCTCGCTCGATTGCCGGGTTTCTGCAACGGGTCGGCCGCTCCGGGCACCAAGTTGGCGGCACGCCCAAGGGCCGTTTATTCGCCACCACCCGCGACGACCTGATCGAATGCGCCGCCCTGCTCGATTGCGTCCGCCGTGGTGAACTCGACACGTTGCTGATCCCCGAAGCGCCACTGGACGTGCTGGCCCAGCAGATCATCGCCGAGGTCAGCTGCCAGGAATGGCAGGAACAGGCGCTGCTGGAAATGCTGCGCAACGCCTCGCCTTACGCCACGCTCGACGAAAAGCACTATCAGGCACTGCTGCAAATGCTCGCAGAGGGCTACAACGGGCGCCTGGGTATTCGCAGCGCTTACCTGCACCGGGACGCCGTAAGCCGCACCCTGCGTGGCCGTCGAGGCGCCAAGCTGACCGCCGTGACCAGCGGCGGGACGATTCCCGACAACGCCGACTACAGCGTTCTGCTGGAGCCTCAAGGGCTGAACATCGGCAGCGTCAACGAAGACTTCGCGGTGGAAAGCATCGCCGGGGATATCTTTCAGTTGGGCAATACGTCGTATCGAATCCTGCGGGTCGAAACCGGCAAGGTCCGGGTCGAAGACGCTCAGGGACAACCGCCAACCATTCCGTTCTGGCTCGGTGAAGCACCCGGGCGCAGTGATGAACTGTCATTCGCCGTGGCCCGCCTGCAAGCGCAACTCGATGAGCGACTCGGCGCCACGCCCGGCAACTTGCAGCCGGCCGTCGACTGGCTGACCGACACCCTCGGCTTGAATCTCGCCAGTGCCGAGCAACTGGTGGATTACCTGGCCCGGGCACGGCAGGCCCTCGGCGCCTTACCGTCGCAAGACACGCTGCTGATGGAGCGGTTTTTCGACGAGTCCGGCGGTACGCAGTTGATCATCCATTCGCCGTTCGGCAGCCGCATCAACCGCGCCTGGGGCCTGGCCCTGCGCAAGCGTTTCTGCCGCACCTTCAACTTCGAATTGCAAGCCGCAGCCAGCGAGGACGCCATCGTGTTGTCGCTGTCCACCGGTCACAGCTTCGAACTGGAGGACGTCTGGCGTTATCTGCACAGCAACAGTGCCGAACATACCTTGATTCAAGCGGTGCTTGAGGCGCCACTGTTCGGCGTGCGCTGGCGCTGGAACGCAGGGGTCGCTTTGGCACTGCCGCGTTACAGCGGCGGACGCAAAGTACCGCCGCAGATCCAGCGGATGAAAAGCGAAGACCTGATTGCCAGCGTGTTTCCCGATCAGATCGCCTGCGTGGAAAACCTCGCCGGCGAGCGCGAGATTCCCGATCATCCGCTGGTGGAACAAACCCTCGACGATTGCCTGCACGAAGCCATGGACAGCGAAGGCTGGCTGGCATTGTTGCGGCGCATGGAACAAGGCGACATCCGCCTGATCAGCCGCGATTTGCCGGCGCCCTCGCCACTGGCGGCGGAGATTCTCAGCGCCCGCCCCTACACCTTTCTCGACGATGCTCCGCTGGAAGAGCGCCGTACTCAGGCAGTGCTCAGCCGTCGCTGGAGTGATCCGCAGTCCACCGATGATCTCGGTGCGCTGGACGCCGAGGCGATTACCGCGGTGCGTGATGAAGCCTGGCCTACGCCAACCGGCATTGATGAAATGCACGAAGCGCTGATGAGCCTGGCGTGCATCGCCGATGCCGAGGCTCAAGCCAACCCGAATTGGCTCGATTGGCTGAATACCCTGGCCGACAGTGGCCGCGCCAGCCGTTTGCAGATCAACGCCGCGCAATCGCTGTGGTTGGCGCTGGAACGGCTGACCTGCCTGCGGGCGATTTATCCACAAGCCACATTGGCTCCACCGTTGGAGGCATTGCCCGGTTTCGATGAAACCTGGGAGCCGGACGAAGCAGTGCTGGAACTGATTCGTGCACGGCTCAGTGCGTTTGGTCCGTTGCCGCTGAAAGCAATTGCCGAACCGCTCGGTCTGCCGGCGATTCAAGTCAGTCAGGCCTTGGCGCAACTGGAGCGCGAAGGCTATGTACTGCGCGGACAATTCACCCCAGGCGCCCCTGAAGAAGAATGGTGTGAACGGCATCTGCTGGCGCGGATTCATCGCTACACGGTCAAACGACTGCGACGGGAAATCGAGCCGGTGGCGTTGCAGGATTTCATGCGTTTTCTGTTCGACTGGCAGCATCTTTCCACCGCGAGCCAAGGTCAGGGCCGCGCGGTGTTGCCGGCGATCATCAGCCAGTTCGAAGGCTACCCCGCCGCCGCTTCGGCGTGGGACAGCGACATTCTACCGGCACGTATCAAAGACTATTCGGCAGGCTGGCTGGATGAGTTATGCCGCAGCGGCAAACTGGTCTGGACCCGACTGACCACGCGCAACAAGAGCGCCAGCACGGCATTGCGCAGCACACCGATTCTATTGCTACCGCGCAGTCAGGTCGGGCTGTGGAGCAGCTTGACCGAGCAGACACCGGTCAGCGAACTGTCGCCCAAAACACAAAAGGTCCATGAAGCGCTCAGTCAACATGGCGCACTGTTTTTCGATGAGCTGATTCATGAAGCCCATCTGCTGCGCTCAGAACTGGAAATCGCCTTGCAGGAACTGGTCGGTGCCGGGCTGGTTAACGCCGACAGCTTCGCCGGACTGCGAGCGCTGATTACCCCGGCCAGCAAACGCCAGAATCGCAGCAGCCGACGCGGGCGCGGAGCGTTTGTCGGCGGGATGGACGATGCCGGACGCTGGGCCTTGCTACGCCGCGGTGCTGCCGCGCCGGTTGTGGATAAGCAACGACCCGCGCCTACGCCCAGCGAAACCCTGGAACACATCGCCATGACCTTGCTGCGCCGTTACGGCGTGGTGTTCTGGCGCTTGCTGGAACGCGAGGCGGACTGGTTGCCGAGTTGGCGAGAATTACTGCGCACATTCCATCGGCTCGAGGCTCGGGGCGAGATTCGTGGCGGGCGGTTTGTCAGTGGTCTGGCGGGGGAACAATTTGCGCTGCCCGAGGCGATTCCCTTGCTGCGCGAAGTCAGGCGGCGCCCACACGATGGAAGTCTGATCGCGGTGTGTGGGGTGGATCCACTGAACCTCGCCGGCACCTTGTTGCCAGGCGCGAAAGTGCCGGCGCTGGCGAGCAATCGACTGGTGTATCGTGACGGCATACCGGCCGCCGCCGAGATCGCCGGCAAGCAGCAGTTCTGGCTGGAACTGGATCAGCAGGCCAATGCCGAGGTGCGTAGCAAACTGATCCGGCATTGATGTTGTCCGGACCGGCCCCATCGCGGGCAAGCCCGCTCCCACAGGGATCTTCTGTGAATGCAATATTTGTGAACAACAGAAAAAACTGTGGGAGCGGGCTTGCCCGCGATAGGGCCATCCGCATCAACACAAATCATTGGGTACGCGGCTGATCCGGCAACAACACCGGCGAATCCTCCCGCGTCGGCCCATCATCTTCTGGCTCATCCACATGCCTTTTGGGGATCAAAACCTGCTGTGGATAAGTCTGCGCGAAATGCACCCATGGGCTGTTATCCACAAGCTTTTTCAAACGCTGATTGAACGCCCGGCTCACCGCATATTGCCCACCCGACACGGTACGAAACTGCGCCGTCAACACCACGCCGTTAAGGTCCATTTTGTCGACCCCGAACACATCCAGCGGCCCTTGCAGGTTGTACTTGAGAAACGCATCGTCACGAATCGAATCCCCGGCTTCGCGGATCAGTTCTATGGCCTTGTCGACATCGGTGTCGTAGGTGAACTGCACCGAGAAAAATGCAAATGCAAACTGCCGCGATTGATTGGTCACGGCCTTGATCTGACCGAACGGCACCGAGTGCACAAAGCCCTTGCCGTCGCGCAGGCGCAGGGTGCGAATGGTCAGGCCTTCGACAGTGCCGGCGTGGCCGGAATCGAGCACCACCCAATCGCCGATCGACAAAGTGTCTTCGATGATGATGAACAATCCGGTGATTACGTCCTGCACCAGTTGCTGGGAGCCGAAACCAATCGCCAGACCGACCACCCCGGCACCGGCCAGCAGCGGCGCAACGTTGATCCCCAGATTAGCCATGGTGGTGATCGCGCAAATCACCACCAGGATAATTTTGATCGCGTTGCGCAGCAGCGGCAGGATGGTTTTCACCCGTGTGCTCGGCTGGCGCGCCGAGCGTTTGCTGACCGGTGGTTTCAAGGCTTCCTGAATCGCGGTGTCGAGCACCACCCAGAGCAACCACGTCACCAGAAAGATCATGCCGATACTGCTTAACGAATTACTGATCGCTCGGCCCACGGAGTTGCGTTCAGCAAACTCGAACAGCGACACGCCCCAGATTCGCCCGAGGATTTCGATGAACGCCACGGCCATGACGATCCGCAGCAAGGCGTGAAGCAAGCTGAGAAACCGCTCCTTGTAAGCACTGCTGCGCTGGATCGCTTCGGCCCGGCGAGTCTTGAACAAGTGCTGGAAAATCGTGCTGAGAAACACCATCGCAATCAGCAGTACGGTGGTGAATAACGCACAGCGCAGGGCCTTTTGATTGTCCTCGCCGACGCCGATCAGGTTGATCGCCGAGACCAGCACCATCAGCAGGATCGGCCAGTACCAGAGCCCCGAAAAGATTCGCAGGGACTCTTGCAATGAGGGCTGTTTGAGGCGTTGGGTCAATGGGCGGTTACGGATCAGATGCGCCACCGGACGACGCAGGCGAATCACCAGCAAACCGAAGATGATCGACGCGAACAGCCCAGTGAAGACCGCGATGCTGCTGGTGATGTTGCCGCCCAATTGCCGGGCGATCTGCGGGCTGGTCAAGGCATCGCTCAGCGCCGCAAGGAAGCCAATCATGAACAGCGGTCTGGGGCAGTAGTCACGGATAATCTGCACCGCCGGGCGCTTATGACCGGTATTGAACATGACGATCACGCAGAGCAGCATCGAGGTCGAGAAAATGCCGCTGCTGGTGGCGTAGGCGAAACACAGCGCCAGGGCGCGACCGACCGAAGCTTGCAGAAAATGGCTGACGTAGAGGGTCAGCGGCAGACAGATCACGGCCGGCAAGGTGAAAGGCATCAAATACTTGAGCAGGTCCTGGCTGCGCTCGCGCGTTCGCAACCACCGGCCCAGGTTCAAATGCCTGGCCAGAATGCCGCCGAGCACCGTGAGCAAGGCAAACGTGCCGAGCCACACACCGGACAACAACAGGAAGTCAGCGGCCACGCCCCAGGAAGAACGGGACGATGGCTGATTCACCAGTTTGTCCACTTCATCCGCCGCCCGATCGGCGCGCAGACGCCAGGCGTCGACCAGATTTTGGTTGAGATCGAGTTTGTCCTGAACGTCGTCGATGCTGGAGCTGATGGCCCCGAGCAGGCCTCCCTGGACCAGCGGCTCAGCCTTGGCGGGCTCTTCAGCTGCAGCGGCAACGCCTGGCAACGTGGCGGCTTCCAGTTCGTTGCTGCCCACAAACAGCAACGCCCCCAGTAGTATCGCGGTCTTGAACTTGAACAAAACGCGGAGCTCCTTCACAAGGGTCTGTAAGGAACTGATTGGCAAATGGCGGCCAAGTTCGGTTTTGGACCATTAGATATCGAACACTACAGATACTTTGTGGCGAGGGGGCTTGCCCCCGTTCGGCTGCGAAGCAATCGTAAATCCAGCCAATACGGTGGGTCAGGAGGAACTGGTCGGCAGGTTTTGGGGCCGCTTCGCAGCCCAACGGGGGCAAGCCCCCTCACTACAGGGTTTGATGGGCAGCCGCTCGATATTTGACCAGCACGCAAATATCAAATACCCATCCCTGTATTTTTCCGCACGACCCAAACCCGACACTGCGCTCCATCAATCAATCCCCACCGGAGTTGCAGCCATGCCCATCGCCTTGCTCGCGCTGCCCCTCAGCGCTTTCGCCATCGGGACGACTGACTGCCTGGAGCGGGCGTCTTGACCGGTTGGGTCCGGTGTATGCCGAACCGGCTGAGGGTTCGGCCCGTATGGCCACCGGTCATTGATGGACCTTGTGGGAGCGGGCTTGCCCACAATGGCGGTCTAACAGTCGACATCAATGTTGAATGTTCTGGCCTCATCGCGGGCAAGCCCCACATTATTTGATGTGTGGCGTTTTTGGGATTTACCGTCCGTACCCCCGTCGAAACTTTCTCGTACACCCGGCAGTCATCAAAAGACAGAGGCTGTCCGAGGGCTACATAGACGGGAGGCGACATGGCGGCGATTCATATTGGTATTTCAGGCTGGCGCTACACGCCTTGGCGGGGGGAGTTCTACCCGAAGGGGCTGACCCAGAAGCGCGAATTGCAATTCGCTTCACGGGCAGTGAACAGCATCGAAATCAATGGATCGTTTTACGCCCTGCAACGGCCAGAACGTTATGCCCAGTGGTACGACGAAACCCCAGCGGGCTTCGTGTTCAGCGTCAAGGCGCCGCGTTTTATCACCCACATCAAGCGCTTGCGGGACATTCATAAGCCGCTGGCGAATTTCTTTGCCTCCGGGGTGCTGGAACTCAAGGAAAAACTCGGCCCGATCCTCTGGCAGTTTCCGCCCAACTTCAAATTCGACCCTGAATTGTTCGAAAGCTTTCTCGAACAATTACCCCACGACACGGAACAAGCCGCCGCCCTCGCCCGCCAGCATGAGCCACGCTTGAACGGTCACGCCAGCATGAAGGCCTACGGCAAGAAACCGCTGCGCCATGCCGTGGAAATTCGCCACGAAAGCTTTGTCGATCCCGCCTTTGTCCGTCTGCTCAAACGCTACAACACCGCGCTGGTCATCGCCGACACCGCCGGTAAATGGCCGTACCGCGAAGACCTCACCAGTGATTTCGTCTATCTGCGCCTGCACGGTGCCGAAGAGCTCTACGCCAGCGGTTACACCCCACAAGCGCTGAAACGCTGGGGCGACCGGATCGATGCCTGGTATCACGGACAGCAACCGGCAGATCCGCAATTGATCGCGCCCCGGCAAAAAACCAAGACGCGCAGATCCCGGGAAGTGTTCTGCTATTTCGATAACGACATCAAGGTCCGGGCGCCCTTCGATGCCCGCCGCCTGCTTGAGCGTTTCCATCTCGACAAGGACCTTGCCACCGCCCCCGGTGAGCCAGTTGCCGAAGGAGTGCTGCCATGAGCGTTCCCGAACCGGTCGGCACAACGGATGAACAGCAACCCATCATCAGCGCCGTGAGCCGCTTCACCGTGCTGACGGTCAACACCCACAAGGGTTTCACCGCGCTCAACCGACGCTTCATCCTGCCCGAGTTGCGCGAAGCAGTACGCAGTGTGTCCGCTGACGTGGTGTTTTTGCAGGAAGTGCATGGCACTCACGAATATCACCCGCAGCGCTACCTCAATTGGCCGGCGATGCCCCAGTACGAATTCCTTGCCGATACCTTGTGGCCGCAATTTGCCTATGGGCGCAACGCGGTCTATCCGGCGGGCGATCACGGCAATGCGCTGTTGTCGAAATTCCAGATTATTCGTCACGACAACCTCGACGTTTCCATCCACGGCCATGAGAACCGTGGAATCCTGCATTGCGTGCTGCGGATGCCCGGCGATGGCCGGGAAGTGCATGCCATTTGCGTCCATCTGGGGCTTCGCGAAAGTCACCGCACGGCACAACTCAAGCTGCTGACCCAACGTTTGGAAGAGTTGCCGGAGGATGCCCCGGTGGTGATCGCCGGCGACTTCAATGATTGGCGCCTGCGCGCTGATGCGCTGCTCAAGCCCTGCGGCTTGCGTGAAGTCTTTGCCGAACTGCATGGCAAACCGGCGCGTAGTTTCCCGGCGCGTTTACCGGCGTTGCGCCTGGACCGCATCTACGTGCGCAACCTCAAGGCCAGCCATCCGCAAGTACTGGCGGCACGGCCCTGGTCACACCTTTCCGACCATGCACCGCTATCGGTGGAGATCGAGCTATGACCGGCCCATTGATGGAAAAAACCACCATCGAACACGTTTCCACACCTCCGCCCGTGCGTGAGCCGGCGGTCGTTGGCGTCGAATACGGCTGGCACGGTAACAATCGCGTCGAATTGCTGGAGAACGGTGAGGAATACTTTCCACGGGTATTTGAAGCGCTGCGCCAGGCCCAGAGTGAAATCCTGCTGGAGACCTTCATTGTGTTCGAGGACAAGGTCGGCAATGAGCTTCAACAGATCCTGATTGAAGCGGCTCAACGCGGCGTGCGCATCACCGTCAACCTCGACGGTTTTGGCTGTGGCGAATTGAGTACGGAGTTCCTCGCCGCCCTGAGTAATGCAGGTGTGCGCCTGCAAATATTCGACCCCGCCCCGCGTCACTTTGGCATTCGCACCAACTGGTTCCGCCGCCTGCACCGCAAGATTGTGGTGGTCGATGGCACGATTGCGTTCCTCGGCGGAATCAACTTTTCCGCCGACCACTTGGCCGACTTCGGCCCCGAGGCCAAACAGGATTATTCGGTTGAAGTGCAAGGCCCGGCGGTGGCCGATATTCATCATTTCGCCTTACTGCAAAGCGGTCGCCCGGCACGGGCCAAGTACTGGTGGCAACGCCGCAGACAGAGGCGCGCGGAACTGGCGGTCAGCGATCATGATGGCCAGGTACGGCTGGTGTATCGCGACAACGGCGAACACCCGGGCGATATCGAAGAGGTGTACTTGCAGGTCGTGCGCAGTGCCCGGCATCGCGTGGTGATCGCCAACGCCTACTTCTTTCCAGGCTATCGGCTGCTGCGGGAGATCCGCAACGCGGCGCGCCGAGGGGTCGAGGTGCGCCTGATTCTTCAGGGGCAACCGGATTTGCGGGTGGCCCGGCTCGCCGCGCGCATGACCTATGACTATCTGCTGCGGGCCGGGGTAGCGATTTACGAATATTGCGACCGTCCCCTGCATGGCAAAGTCGCCCTGGTCGACGAGGATTGGAGCACCGTAGGCTCAAGTAACCTCGACCCGCTGAGCCTGTCGCTGAACCTGGAGGCCAACGTGTTGATCCGCGACCGTGCCTTCAACCGCGACTTGTTCGAGCGTCTCGACGAATTAAGCAGCAACCACTGCAAGGTCATGTCGGCGGACAAGGCGCCTCGCGGACGGGTCTGGCACATGACCATTGGTTTTCTGGTGTTTCACTTCCTGCGGCATTTCCCGGCGTGGGCCGGTTGGCTGCCGGCGCATAAACCGCGCCTGAAACCCTTCATCCATCCGACCGGGAGCGATAAGGCATGAGCCATTCTGATGCGCAGCCTGCCCCTCACTCCGACACACCGCGAAAATCCCACTGGCACCGCTGGAAAAAGCCGCTGACGATGCTGTTTTTTCTGGCGTTGATCGTGCTGTTCACGATGCTTGCCCAACGCATCGAATGGGGCGAAGTGTTCGATACCCTGGCCGATTTCAAGGTGCGCACACTGATCATCGCGTCCGGACTGACGTTGATGAGTTTTCTGGTGTACGCCTGTTTCGACTTGATTGGCCGTACTTACATCCGGCAGGACCTGACTTGGCGGCAGATCCTGCCGGTGGGCATCATCAGCTATGCCTTCAACCTTAACCTGAGCGCCTGGGTCGGCGGGGTCGCCATGCGTTATCGGTTGTATTCGCGGCTCGGCGTGAGCAAAAGCAACATCGCGAAAATCCTCGGGCTGAGCCTGGCGACCAATTGGTTCGGCTACATGGTGATTGCCGGCACAGTGTTCAGCAGCGGACTGGTGCGAATGCCGCCAGGCTGGAAACTGAGCAGCGGTGCCCTGCAAGGCGTGGGCGTGTTATTGCTGCTGTTGAGCGCGGGGTATCTGGCCGCCTGTCGGTTTTCCAGGCGACGGCAATGGTCGATTCGCGGCGTGGAAATCAATCTGCCGTCGCTGCACATGGCGGTCCTGCAACTGGCCCTCGGCGCGCTCAACTGGTCGCTGATGGCGGCGGTAATCTTCACCCTGCTGCCGAGCAAGCTGGACTATCCGCTGGTGCTGGGCGTGTTGCTGATCAGCGCCTTTGCCGGAGTTATTACCCATATTCCGGCCGGGCTCGGCGTGCTGGAGGCGGTGTTCGTGGCGTTGCTGCAACACGAGGCCTCACGAGGAAGTCTGGTGGCGGGGTTGCTCGCTTATCGGGCGATCTATTTCCTCCTGCCGCTGCTGATTACCGTGGTGATGTACCTGGTGGTGGAGGCCAAGGCCAAGTCGTTGCGGATTTCGAAAAAACCGGGGTGAGGTGTGGCGTTGGGGGATGACGCCTTCGCGGGCAACCTCGCTCCTGCATTTGATCCGCGTTGCCTGTCTGAACGCGGTCTAATGTGGGAGCGAGCCTGCTCGCGAATGATCGCAAGAACACCGCAAATCTCAACTCGACTGAATAATGCTCAACCGCTCGCCCACCACCATTTCCGTGATCCAGCCCACCAGAATGCTGGTATACGCCTGTTGTGAGACAGGCTCGCTCAAGGCGTGATCGGCACCGTCGATAATCCGGTGAGTCAGCGAGTGGGTCTGCTGACACGCCGCGCGGTAACTCATGATGGTCGCGTGGGGCACATAGGCGTCGGTCTCGGACTCCACCAGCAACACATCCCCGGTAAATTGCGAACAGGCATGCAGTGCACGATTGCTGTCGGCGCGGACCCGCGTGCTGCGGTAATCGCGCAAATCGAGCTTGTCCAGCTCACGCTTGGGTGTGTGCCAGAAGTCGTCGCGATACAACGCCGGCACCCGCAGCGCCAGCCAGCGCACCGGGCGCAACGACGTCAGGATCGACGCCAGATAACCGCCATAACTGGTGCCGACCACGGCGATCGCCGATGTGTCGAGCGCCGGATGGGCGAGCAGTCGATCGTAGGCCGCCAGCAGGTCACGCAGGTTGTCTTCGCGGGTTACCCGGGACAACGGAATACCGGTCCCGCCAGTATGGCCGCGCAAGTCAAATGTCAGGCACACGCAACCCAACCCGGCGATGCCTTTGGCGCGTTCCAGGTCGCGCTCCTGACTACCGCCCCAGCCATGAACGAAAAGCACACCCGGGACTTTCGATTTGGGGCTGAGGAAGGTTCCGCTCATCTGTTCATCGTCGATGTCGATCTGAATGGTTTCGCTTCTAGCCGTCATAGGATTTGACCGTTACGTACTTGAGAAGAAAGTCACTGTGTTCCGCTGGCCCGCGGTAGACCTCAATGGCGTTGGCCGGCAGCGGTTGATCGGTATAGGTTTCGACCGACGACACGCGAATCGCACGCAAGCCGGGGTTGTTGACGAAGCTCTGCAGCGCCGCGACTTCAGCACTGCTGGCACCGCCCAGGCGCCAGGATTGTTCGAGCACGCCGCTGCGTTGTTTGCCGTCGCAATCCAGCCCTTGGGCGATGTCGTAGTTGCGCCGCGAGGCGTAGAAACCGGGGTAGGCTTCATCGGCCGCGCTGTCGAATACCTGCGCTTGCTGGATCGCCAGCCTCGTGTCTTCCGGTAGTTCCAGCGCCAGCAGGTCCTCGTAATAACCCTGCACCACCAACAGATTGGACCCTCCATAAACCTGCTCGCCCTGACCGTCTTCGGTCAAGTATTGATCACCGCAATAACTCAGCACTTTGTCGCCGATAAAACTCTGACCGACACTATGGGTGACCACCTCGGTCAAGTCTTGTTCCAGCACCACACCTTCGGTGAACAATGTTTTGGCATCGGGGCGAGCAAGGATGGCGTCGAACTGGTCGAGGCTTTTGATTACTTCCTGACCGCGTCCGGCGCAGGCATGAATAGGTTTCATGCGGATCGGACCGCTGTAGAGCAGGTGCTCCGCCGCCGGGCGAGCATCCTCCAGGGAGAACACGCTGAGGCCATCGAGCACGACGCTGCGTACCCGGTCGGAAAACAACGACGACCAGCCTTCGGGCGCGAACGCATAGCGATTCAACAACCCATGGCTGATGGCTTTGGTGCAGATGAAATCGTGGTCGACGTAACCGCCCCACAAATCCTCCGGCCCTTTGACGCCCAGTTGCCGGGCGGCAGCAACGCCCACCAGCGTTTGGGTCGGCAACAGATAAATATCCCGGCCGCTATGCAGCTGCGGGTCGTAACTGCCGCCATATTCGAGCCCGACGACCTGCGCCAGCCAACGGGCCAACGCGCGATTGGTTTCGACTTCGTGTAGCGAGGCACTGGGTCGCACTGAATGGGCGAGTACCAGTTTCTTGCGGTTGGTTGGGGTCATGCGTTCCCCTTCAATCTACGTCTGATAAATGTAGCTGAAGGAGGTGCAGAGATCAGGCCAATGGCGGCTGGAGAAAAATAGTTTTTAAATCAGCCAATTGCGAAATAGGTGGTAGCACAAGGCCTGTTTTATTCTGCACGACACCTTTCAATGCTCCCGGCATTTTGCACGACTCAAAACCTGCTCCCACATTTTTAGATCTGTGGTAATGCTCGCTACCGAGCCACTGCCGCGGTCGCAGACACACCAAACCGCCCACGGTAATCACTCGGCGCCAGCCCGGTAATCTTTTTGAACGTTGCCCGAAACGCACTCGGGTCCTGGTAACCCACGGTCCAGGCAATGTGATCAATGGTGCCGTTGGTGAATTCGAGCATTTCCCGCGCCTTGCCGACTCGCAGGTGCTGGCAGTACTCGGTGGGTTTCAACCCGGTTGCCGCACGAAAACGCCGCAGGAAGGTGCGCTCTTCCAGCCCCGCCCGCTCGGCCATCGCCGCCAACGAGACATCGGTCGCCCCGGTGCTTTGCAGCCAATGCTGGACCTTGAGAATCGACGCATCGCCATGGTTGAGAATCGGTGAAAAGTTACTGCCACACTCGCTCGCGCTGTCGCTGTGTTCCACCACCAGAAACCGCGCCGTGCCGGTGGCAATGCTCGGCCCGAGCAAGCGGTTCACCAATCGCAACCCCAGCTCTGACCAGGCCATCAACCCGGCAGTGGTGATCAGGTCGCCATCGTCGACAATGGGCGTATCGGCCTTGAGCTTGATCGCCGGATAACGCTCGGCGAAAGCCTTGGCCGAGGTCCAGTGGGTAGTCGCGCTACGGCCATCGAGCAGGCCGCTTTCGGCCAACAGTATAGAACCCACGCAGACCCCGCCGAGGGTCGCACCGTTGGCATGTTGCTGACGAAGCCAGCGAATCAACCCTTGGGGCGCCTGCCCCTCGGAAAAACCTCCGATCGAGGGAGGGATCAACACGGCGACCAATGCGCCGGCCGGGCCGGGATGAGAATCATAGACCCGCTCGGGCACTTGATCGCCATCGACCTGCCAGTGACTGACCCGCAGCAACGGCAGCTGCGCCGCCTGATGCTCGGCGGCGATCCGGTTGGCCACGCCGAACAGGTCCGTCAGCCCATGCACCGCCGCCATCTGCGCACCGGGATAGATCAGCACTCCCAGTTCGGCGACTGCCCTTTCTACACCCATTGTCAGTTTTCCCCCTGCTATTGTCGGTGCGGCCAATCCTCGAGCCGCCCGCTAAACCCAATACTTGATGCCACGCCCAATACACACTTCGAGGAAACACCCATGGCCAAACAAGCACTCATCGTAGTCGATATCCAAAACGACTACTTCCCTCAGGGCAAGTGGCCGCTGGTGGGCGCCGACGCCGCAGCGGACAACGCCGCACGGTTGATTCAGGCGTTTCGCGAGGCCGGCGATCAGGTGGTGCACATCCGCCACGAATTCACCTCCGACGCCGCACCGTTCTTCGCGCCGGGCTCCAACGGCGCGAAGCTGCACCCCAAAGTCCTCAACCGCGCTGACGAGTCGGTGGTGCTCAAACATTTCGTCAACTCGTTCCGCGAGACCGAACTGGAAGCCATCCTCGACCAGCAAGGCATCGAGCACTTGGTGGTGGTCGGGAGCATGAGTCACATGTGCATCGACGGCATCACCCGAGCCGCGGCCGACTTGGGTTACACCGTTACCGTCGTCCACGATGCCTGCGCCACCCGTGACCTGGAATTCAATGGCGTCACCGTCCCGGCCGCCCACGTTCATGCCGCCTTTATGTCGGCCTTGGGTTTTGCTTATGCCAGCGTGGTGTCCACTGACGATTTTCTGGCTGATTAAGATGAGGAACCTGTGGGAGCGGGCTTGCCCGCGATGAGGCCATCACATCCAACATCTTTGTTGACTGTTACATCGCTATCGCGGGCAAGCCCGCTCCCACAGGATTGCGCTTAACTGACTGGCATTGAGTGATTGACCTTCTTTTGTCATACACCTGTGCAACAGTCGAAAAAATCTCACGCGTGAGCTATTGAGGTCCGCAAAAATTGCCTGTAGTGTTTCTCACGCGTGAGTTTTTCACAACGGGGTCAGCATCATGAAAAGCAGCTCTCCATCAGATCCGCCTACCGGATCTGTCACCGATTCAGCGAGCCAAAAGGGAGAGCGCTCGAAACCGTCCGCAAAAAAACCATCCAGCTTCTACATGAAGCAGATGCGCGCGGGCCTGGGTGCCGCCGGTTATGTGAAACACGAGACTTGGGTGCTTCCCGAAAACCGAAGCCTGCTCAAGCAGATGGAGAAACAGCTACGCCAACCGATTCTGGCTGGCTCATTCATGTCGGAGAATTACATGAGCGCAGGTAATAACTGGAATATCGATCGCCTCTACAGCGCCCTTCAGGCCCTCGACGAAGTGGTTTCGAACGACATCACCCTCTCCCTCGTTCAAGGCTCCGAGTCCAGCATCAAGCTGGAAATGAACGATTTCGGTGGCTTGCCGATTTACATCGCGGTGGTTGGCGATCAGGTCATCGTGGATACCGTTCTGGTCGATGTCGAGTCCATCAACGACGTACCGGCATTCAATGACGCCGTTCTGCGTAGCCGGGAAATGTTCCCGCTGTCCTCGATCGGTATCGAGTCGATGCCCAACGGGCAGGTCGTTTACAACATGTTCGGCGCACTGAGCTCCGACTCCAGCCTGACCAACGTCGTGACCGAGGTCAAAACCCTCGTCGACAACGTCCAGCGCGCCAGCGAAGCCTTTGAACGTTTCTTCATCTAATTTTTCGGGAACAGGAAATATCCAATGACTCAGTCCATCTGGAGCAAATTGTTCACCGCGCTGCGTGGCGGTGCCAACGAAGTCGGCGAATCGATCGTCGACCAACAGGCCCTGCGCATCCTCGACCAGGAAATTCGTGATGCTGACAGCGCGCTGGCCAACGCCAAGCGTGAGCTGGTCACCATCATGGCCAAGCACAAACTGTCGGCTGATCGCGTCAGCGAGCACAACGCCAAGATCAAGGACCTGGAATCCAAGGCCCTGGCCGCGATCCAGGCCAACCGCGAAGACCTGGCACTGGAAGTGGCCGAAGCCATTTCTACCCTGACCAACGAACTGGATGTCGAGCAAAAGCAGGCCACCGAATTCGGCGGTTACGCGGACAACATGCGCAAAGACATCACCAAGGCTGAAAGTCGCATCAAAAGCCTGCGTCAGCAAGTGGACATGGCCAAGGCGCGTGAAAGCGTACAGAAAGCCCAGGTCAGTGCTTCGATCGCCAGTGGCGGCGCCAACGGCAAGCTGGAAACCGCCGTCGGTACGCTGAACCGCCTGCAAGCCAAGCAGCAACAACGCGCCGCTGAACTGGAAGCCCAGGACCAACTGGCCGATGCGTCGACCGGCACCGACCTGGAGCGCAAGCTGCGCGAAGCCGGCATCACGCCGAACGAAGGCAGCGCCAATGCGATTCTGGAACGCCTGAAGAAAAAATCGGCTGAGTAATCGACTCAAGTGCCGGATGCATAACCTGTGGGAGCGAGCCTGCTCGCGAAGAGGGAGTGTCAGTCGACATCAATGTTGCCTGACAAAACGCTTCGCGAGCAGGCTCGCTCCCACAATGGGTTGCGTTTCAATTTTCGTCGAGTCGAGTTGAGTCGAGGTCACGGATGGATGCCCTGAAGGGGTTCAAGACAATCGCAGGCGTGGCCCTCTTCATGGTCGCGTTGCAACTGCTCAATGTGACGACTGGCTACAGCCTTATTGCCTTCGGCCTGGTGCCGAGAACACTGCAGGGACTGGTCGGCATCATCACCTCGCCTTTCTTGCACGGGTCCTTTGCGCATCTGAGCACCAACCTGATTGCGTTTTTGATCCTCGGTACCCTGGTCATTGTCGAAGGGCTCAGCCGGTTCATGGCCGTCAGCGCCATCATTATTCTGTTGGGCGGTTCGCTGGTCTGGTTGTTCGGTTTTGCAGGCGTGCACATCGGCGCCAGCGGATGGGTATTCGGGCTGTGGGCGTACCTCCTGTCTCGCGCCTGGTTCCAGAGGAGTTGGAGCAACCTGATAACGGCCAGTGTCGTGGTCCTGCTCTATGGCGGCCTGATTTTTGGCTTCTTTCCTCGCCAAGGCATGTCCTTCGAAGGGCATATCTTTGGTGCGATCGCCGGATTTATTGCAGCCAAGGTACTGTTATCTACGCCGCGCAGCAGGTTTAATGCCGCCCGGTAACCGCATTTGAGCACTTAGACGCCAGAGCGATTACGTCGCCAGGAATGAGCCCCCCATGGAGTCAGGGATGTAATGTCGATTTTCCTTTTATTGCGCACGTACGCCTCGTCCTTCTTCCATCGGTTCGGCTGGGCAGGCCTGGCCATTGCGTTGGGCATACACCTGAGCACGGCCTATATCGGCCTGGTGCTTCTGGGCGAACAACACCTCATCGCCCCCGCCACGTTTACCTACTTCTATCTCACCACCACGCTCACCGTCGGCTATGGCGATCTCGCGCCGCAGACATCGGCGGGACGAATTTTCGTGGCTACCTGGGTCATGCTCGGGGGCATTGCGCTGCTGACGGCAGCCATCGGCAAAACCACCAGCAGCGTCATCGATGTATGGAGAAAAGGCATGAAGGGCAAAGGCGATTTCACCGGCAAGGTCGGCCATACCGTTCTCATCGGCTGGGAAGGCGCATCCAGCGAGCGGGTCATTGAATTGTTACTGCAGGACGAAACCTCCAATGACAACCTGATCGTCATTTGCGATTGCGACCTCGAAGAAAATCCCATGCCGGGCAAAGCGAACTTTATCAAAGGCGAAAGCCTGTCCTCTGCCGCGCTTTTGCTGCGGGCCGGCGTTCCCGGTGCCGAACGCGTCCTGGTGCGAACCCATTCAGACGATCTGACCCTGGCCACCGTGCTGGCGGTCAATCAACTGAGCCCTGTCGGGCATGTGGTCGCCCACTTCAATGAAAGTGAAATCGCTGCGCTCGCCAGCGCCTACGCGCCCAGCCTGGAATGCACCTCAAGCATGGCCATCGAAATGTTGGTGCGCGCCTCTCAGGATCCGGGCTCATCAGTGGTCATCAATGAACTGTTGTGCGTGGGTCAAGGCGCTACCCAATACCTGATGAGACTGCCCGAGACTTTTGAAGCAACGTTCGGCGATCTGTACGCACAGATGAAAGAGCGCCACAACGCTACCCTTATCGGCTACCGCGCCAAAGGCGCCCGACAGCCTTCGATCAACCCGCCCGGCGCCACTCGCGTTGAGGGCGGCGAGCTCTTCTACATCGCCTCCACTCGCCTCAAGGAAATCACCAATGGGATGGTTTAAACAGTTGATGGGGCTTGAGGCCCCGAAAGCGACTACGGAATCGAAATGGACAGCCAACCAAACCCTGCCCGCCATCGGTCCGCTGGGCCTGGCATTGGGCAAAGAGGTGATGTTCGACACCACCCTGAAATTGTTGCTCGACGGCAACACCACCGTGGTCATCCCGGGCTCCCAACAGATCTGGAGCGCTGGCACTGTTGATCTCGGGCAGTCGAACTGGCTGTCACGCTATTACATGAACGACGAAGACTACTGGCTGCAAGTGCACACCACCGGCGACATCGCCGGACAGGTCGAGTCGGTGATCCTGTTCAATTACCTCAGTTACGTCACCATCAACAGTGAAGCGGAGCTGCGTCGACTGGCCGGTCCTCAAAGCCTGATCGGCCTGCCGACCTACACCCACAACGGCGTCGAATACACCCGCGAATGGGGCACCGAGAGCGGCCAGACAGAACTGGTGGCACTGAGCGAACACCTGAAAAACCCGGATGAGTCCTACCGCATCGAGCACCGTTCGATGCTGTACGCCCGCGAAACCGGCCTGACCGATCGCCGGGAATTCCTGCTGTTTTCCGTCGAAGAAGACGCCGAAGGCACCATCAGTTTGAGCACTTCGCTGGGCATTTCGCTGTACACCACTGACCTGAACACTTTTTAAAAAGGAAGAAGTCCATGCTTGAAGCGCTCTCCATCTCCCTGAACAAAGCCGCCGTGCTCGGGTTTGTTTCGTACATCCTCGGCGCCGCCGTGCTGTTCGCGCTGTTCCAGTTCATCTACACCCGAATCACCCCGCACAGAGAGTTCGAACTGATCCGTTCGGGTAACGTTGCGGCCGCGATCGCGCTGAGTGGCGCCATCATCGGCTTCGCCATTCCGGCCAGCAATGTGATTGCCTACTCGATCAGCCTTCTGGATTTCGTCGTCTGGGCAGTGATCGCCGCTTTCGTACAACTGCTGGCGTTCCTGATGACCAGCCTGGTGCTCAAAGGCGCCTCTGAACGCATTAAAAAGGGCGAAATCGCCGCGGGCATCTATGTCGCGGCAGTGGCCATCAGCGTCGGCATGTTGAACGCCGCGTGCATGACCCCTTCCCAGAACTGATTGCGCCACGGAGATCCCGATGAAACGAAGCAAGTACGTTCAGCTCTCCCTGGCCGCGTCGGTCGCCATGGCGATCTCAGGCTGCGGGCCAACGGAAAAAACCTACGAGATACACAAAAAATACAACTTCCAGTCCGTTCAGCAGTGCGCGGATGAAAAGCTCCCGGTCGATATCTGTTCTGACGCCTACATGAAGGCCATGGCCGAGCATCGCCGCATTGCGCCGGTGTACGACAACAAGACCGATTGCGACGCCGACTTTGTTGCCGACTGGTGCCAGCAGGATTCCGCTGGCAAGTTCATCCCCAAACTCGGCGGTTTCGAACTGAACGCCGATGGTGAGGTGACGCAATCCCAGGTGGACGCCGCCAAAGCTCAATTGCCCGCTTCGGAAGCGGCTGCCGCCGGCTCGGGATTCTCCGGTAGCAGCCTGCTGACCGGACTGCTGATCGGCAACATGCTCAGCAACAACCGCAACAGTTTTTACTCCGAACCGGTCTACCGCTATCGCGATGATCGCGGCAGCTACTCGTCCTCGACACTCAGTCAGCGGGTATCGTCAGGTTCAACCTTCAACAGGTCCAATCAGGTGCGGTACGGCACCAGCAGCTACAGCGACACCATTACCCGCAGCAAGGCGGCGTCTGTGGCCTCGGCCACCTCTCGCGGCGGCTTCGGCAGCCAGGCCAGTGCACGCAGTGGCTGGGGTGGATCAAGCAAGAGTTCTGGCGGTTCGAGCAGTTAAGGAAACAGGGCCATGAAGAAAATCCTTTGCGCCGAGCGTCATGACTGGAAACAGACCGCCGAAAGTCTCGGCTTTCTGTTCCATACCATCGACGACGAACCTTATTGGGACGAGAGCGCGTATTACCAGTTCACGCTTAAACAGATCGAGAACGATCTCGAAGACCCGACCACCGAGCTTCATGACATGTGCATGGACCTGGTGGCCCGCGTGGTTCAGAGCGAGGAGCTGCTGGAGCGCCTGAGCATTCCAGCGCCATTCTTCGATATGGTTCGCACTTCATGGCTCGAAGGCCACCCGCACCTGTATGGGCGCATGGATTTCTCCTACAACGGCAGCGGGCCGGCCAAGTTGCTGGAACTCAACTACGACACGCCGACCAGCCTGTATGAGGCCGCGGCGTTTCAGTGGGGCTGGCTGGAGCAATGCATCGAACGCGGCTTGCTGCCCAAGCATGCCGACCAGTTCAACAGCATCGACACCAAGCTGCATCAGGCTTTTGCCCAGCTGCAGCTCAAACAGCCCTTCTATTTCGCCTCGATGAAAGACTCGGTCGAAGACAAAGGCACCACTGACTACTTGCGCTTGATCGCGGAAAAGGTCGGCATCGAATCACGGCATATCGACCTCGAAGACATTGGCCTCACCAATGAAGGACGTTTCGTCGATTTAGAAGATCGCTGGATTCCTCACCTGTTCAAGCTGCATGCCTGGGAATTCATCTTCCACGAACCCTTTGGTGGAGCGATTGCTCAGAGCGATACACAGTTTTTCGAACCGGCCTGGAAGTCGATCATTTCCAACAAGGGCATCCTGCCGCTGCTGTGGGAGTTCAACAAAGGTCACCCGAATCTGCTCGCGGCGCACCTGGATACCGACCCGGGCAAAGCGGTACCCAAAGGTTGGGTGCGCAAACCGTTTTTTTCTCGAGAAGGCGCCAACATCGAGCTGCAAACCGCTGATGGTCTGATCGTGAAAGAGGACGGTCCCTACACCGACGCGCCGTTTATCCTTCAGGAGTTCGCCCCGCTGCCGAAGTTTGGCGAGAGCTTTACGCTGGTTGGCTCTTGGGTGATCGGCGATCAGGCGGCCGGTATTGGCGTGCGGGAAGACAGCAGTTTGATCACCAAGGATTCAAGCCGGTTTTTGCCGCACCTGATACTCGACTGATCCATCCATCGCCGGTGTGGACATAAGTACGATGCCCGCAAGACTTACGGCTGAAATACCGGATAATGGCGGCCAAATCGTCTAGCCCGTTATTCTGGTAATCCCCCCATGGAAATCAAGGTCAACTTTCTCGACAACCTTCGGCTTGAAGCCAAGTTCGATGACTTCACGGTGGTGGCCGATCAACCTATCCGCTATAAGGGCGATGGCTCGGCACCTGGTCCATTCGACTACTTCCTGGCTTCGTCGGCGTTGTGTGCGGCGTATTTTGTGAAGTTGTACTGCAGCACGCGCAATATCCCCACGGATAACATCCGTCTGTCGCAGAACAACATTGTTGATCCGGAAAACCGCTACAACCAGATTTTCAAGATCCAGGTCGAGTTGCCGGCGGACATCTCCGACAAGGACCGCCAGGGCATCCTGCGTTCCATCGACCGTTGCACCGTGAAAAAAGTGGTGCAAGCCGGGCCTGAATTTGTGATCGAAGAGGTGGAAAACCTCGACGCCGATGCCCAGGCGTTGTTGATGCCTGCTTCGAGTTCAGCGGCGAGCACCTATATCGCGGGCAAGGATCTGCCGTTGGAGCAGACCATCGCCAATATGTCAGCCATTCTGGCTGACCTGGGCATGAAGATTGAAATCGCCTCGTGGCGCAATATCGTGCCCAATGTATGGTCGCTGCATATCCGCGATGCGCACTCGCCGATGTGCTTTACCAACGGCAAGGGTGCGACCAAGGAAGGCGCGTTGGCGTCGGCATTGGGCGAGTTTATCGAGCGACTCAACTGCAACTTCTTCTACAACGACCAGTTCTGGGGCGAAGACATCGCCAATGCAGCGTTTGTGCACTACCCGGACGAACGCTGGTTCAAGCCTGGCCGTAAAGATGAGCTGCCAACTGAAATTCTCGACGAGTACTGCCTGAAGATTTACAACCGCGACGGCGAGCTGCGTGGTTCCCATCTGATCGATACCAACTCAGGCAATGAAGAGCGCGGCATTTGCTCGCTGCCGTACGTGCGCCAGTCGGATGGCGAGGTGGTGTATTTCCCGTCCAACCTGATTGAAAACCTGTTCCTGAGCAACGGCATGAGTGCCGGTAACACGCTGGCCGAAGCCCAGGTGCAGTGCTTGTCGGAGATTTTCGAGCGCGCGGTAAAACGCGAAATCATCGAAGGTGAATTTGCACTGCCGGATGTGCCGGCCGATGTGCTGGCGAAGTACCCCGGGATACTGGCCGGTATTCAGGCGCTGGAAGAGCAAGGGTTCCCCGTGTTGGTGAAGGATGCATCCCTGGGTGGTGAATTCCCGGTGATGTGCGTCACGTTGATGAACCCGCGTACCGGCGGCGTGTTCGCCTCGTTCGGTGCGCATCCGAGCCTGGAAGTGGCGCTGGAACGCAGCCTGACCGAATTGCTGCAGGGTCGCAGCTTCGAAGGCCTCAACGACTTGCCCCAGCCGACTTTTGAAGGTCACGCAGTGACCGAGCCGAATAACTTCGTCGAGCACTTTATCGACTCCAGCGGCGTGGTTTCATGGCGCTTCTTCAGTTCCAAGTCGGATTACGAATTCGTGGAGTGGGACTTCTCCGGCCAGGGTGAAAACTCGAATGCCGAGGAAGCCGCGACCTTGTTCGGCATTCTCGAAGGCATGGGCAAAGAAGTGTACATGGCGGTCTACGAGCATATCGGCGCGAAGGCGTGCCGCATCCTGGTGCCGAACTATTCGGAAATCTATCCCGCGGACGATCTGATCTGGGACAACACCAACAAAGCGCTGTTTTTCCGTGCCGACATCCTGAACCTGCATCGCCTGGACGAAGACGAACTGCAAGCGCTGGTTGAGCGCCTGGTGGAAAGTGAGCTGGACGACTACACCGACATCACCTCCTTGATCGGCATCGAATTTGACGACAATACGGCTTGGGGTCAGCTGACGATCCTGGAGTTGAAGCTGCTGATTTATCTCGCCTTGCAACAATTTGAAGAGGCGAAAGAGGCGGTGGAAATGTTCCTGCAGTACAACGACAACACGGTTGAACGTGGCTTGTTCTACCAGGCCGTCAATGTGGTGCTGGAGATGAAGCTGGACGAAGACCTGGAACTGGAAGACTACGAGGCCAATTTCCGCCGGATGTTTGGCAACGAGCGGACGGATGCAGCGATCGGATCGGTGGACGGCAGCGTGCGCTTCCATGGCTTGACGCCGACCAGCATGAAACTGGAGGGGCTCGACAGGCACCTGCGGTTGATTGACAGCTACAAGAAACTGCACTCGGCGCGGGCCAATGTAGCCACTTTATTCAGTTAACAGCGCCCACAAAAAAGCGAAGCCAGATCACTGGCTTCGCTTTTTTTATTACTTACTGGATTGCAGCTTTTTAGAACGGGATATCGTCATCAAAGCTGTCGAAATCCGGAGCCGGCTGAGGAGCGGCCTGCTGCTGTGGAGCCGGGCGCGACTGTTGCGGTGCCGACTGCTGCGGACGCGGAGCCTGTTGGCGTGGAGCCGGGGCGGACTGCTGGTAGTTATTGCCCCCGCCTTGTTGATCGCCCTGCTGTGGACGGCCGCCCAGCAGTTGCATGGTGCCTTGCATGTCGACCACGATTTCAGTGGTGTAACGCTTGATACCGTCTTTTTCCCACTCGCGGGTCTGCAGCTTGCCTTCGATGTACACCTGCGAACCTTTGCGCAGGTATTCGCCGGCAATTTCGGCAACCTTGCCGAACATCGACACACGGTGCCATTCGGTCTTCTCGACCTTCTGACCGGTTTGCTTGTCGGTCCACTGTTCGCTGGTCGCCAGACTCAGGTTGGTCACGGCGTTACCGTTAGGCAAGTAGCGAACTTCGGGATCCTGGCCGCAAGTGCCGACCAATATGACTTTGTTAACCCCACGGGCCATAACGTTCTCCTAGGCTACGCACGCTGCCCCGGCCGGGTTGTTCACCAGGCGCTCAAGGGTGGTGCGATCCAATAGTTCTGTGTCCAATTTGATGTAAATCGCCGCTTCATCTTCGACGATCACTGCATCTGTTACCCCTACGACGGCCTTCAGGCGCTCGACCAGACCCGCTTCGCGGATCGCCTCGGGCGACAACGGCAAGCGCAGGCTCGTGACGTAAGGTGGTTCGCGCATGGTAACAGCAAAGGCCAGCCAGAGGGCAGCCAGGCCGGCGCATCCGAGGAATACAACCGACAAACCGCCGTGCTGGAACATCCAGCCGCCGAGGATCCCGCCCAGCGCCGAACCGAGGAACTGGCTGGTGGAATAAACCCCCATCGCCGTGCCCTTGCCGCCTGCCGGCGAAACCTTGCTGATCAGCGATGGCAAGGAGGCTTCCAGCAGATTGAACGCGGTGAAGAACACCACCGTACCAATCACCAGAGCCCGCAAGCTATCGCCGAACTGCCAGAAGAATAGCTCAGTGAGCATCAGCGTCAGCACTGCGCCCAATAAAACTCGTTTCATTTTGCGTTTCTTCTCGCCATAGATGATGAACGGGATCATGGCGAAGAAGGAGATCAGCAGCGCGGTCAGGTAGACCCACCAGTGCTGCTCTTTGGGCAGCCCGGCTTTTTCGACCAGGGCCAGGGGCAATGCAACGAAGCTCGACATCAACATCGCGTGCAACACAAAAATACCCAAGTCCAGGCGCAGCAGGTCCGGGTGCTTGAGTGTCGGTATCAGTGCTTGTCGCGCAACGCCGGACTCGCGGTGCTGCAACGGCCCGGTTGCACGCGGCACCATGAACATCACGATAACGATGCCGACCAGCGCCATGCCACCGGTGGCGAAGAACAACCCGGACAGGCCGAAGACACGGGTCAGCAACGGTCCTACAACCATGGCGACAGCGAACGACAGACCAATCGTCATGCCGATCATGGCCATGGCTTTGGTCCGATGCTGTTCCCGGGTCAGGTCCGACAGCAACGCCATGACCGCTGCGGAAATCGCCCCAGCGCCTTGCAGGATGCGTCCAGCGATGACACCCCAGATCGAATCGGCATTGGCCGCCAGCACACTCCCCAGGGCGAAGATGATCAGCCCCAGGTAAATCACCGGACGACGACCGATGCGGTCGGAAATGAAGCCAAAAGGAATCTGAAAGATCGCCTGGGTCAGGCCGTAAGCGCCAATCGCCAACCCGATGAGGGCCGGGGTCGCTCCTGCCAGATCCATCCCATAGGTCGCCAGAACCGGCAACACCATGAACATGCCAAGCATACGGAAGGCGAACACCAGGGCCAGACCGCTTGCTGCGCGGGTCTCACTGCCACTCATGCGTTCGCTGTGGGGATCGTGCATGGAAAAACCTCATGTGAACCGGCGGCGATTCTACCAGTCCCATCGATTGACGGGGTATATCGCGACGCTATGACGCGCACAGATGACGCAGTCTTCATGCAAGGCTGCGCGCCCCGCATTTGATAGTGTGCATCCATCCAGTATTTGGCCGTATACTCCTACGTTTTCGACGCCCGCCGAGCGAGGCCACTTTGGACAAGATCCTGATTCGTGGGGCCCGAACCCACAACCTGAAGAACATCGACCTGACCCTGCCACGGGACAAACTGATCGTTATCACCGGCCTGTCCGGATCCGGCAAGTCGTCCCTGGCCTTTGACACGTTGTACGCCGAAGGCCAGCGCCGCTATGTCGAATCGCTGTCGGCCTACGCCCGGCAGTTCCTGTCGATGATGGAAAAACCTGACGTCGACACCATTGAAGGTCTGTCGCCAGCGATCTCCATCGAACAGAAGTCGACCTCGCACAACCCGCGCTCGACGGTTGGCACCATTACCGAAATCTACGATTACCTGCGCCTGCTCTACGCTCGCGTCGGTATTCCTCGCTGCCCGGACCACGACATTCCGCTGGAAGCCCAGACCGTCAGCCAGATGGTCGACCTGGTGCTGGCACAACCGGAGGGCAGCAAACTGATGCTGCTGGCCCCAGTGATCCGCGAGCGTAAGGGCGAGCACCTCTCGGTCTTCGAAGAGCTGCGCGCCCAGGGTTTTGTACGGGCCCGCGTCAACGGCAGGCTCTGCGAGCTGGACGAGTTGCCAAAGCTGGATAAACAGAAGAAGCACTCGATCGATGTCGTGGTCGACCGCTTCAAGGTTCGCGCCGATCTGCAACAGCGTTTGGCTGAGTCGTTCGAGACTGCGTTGAAACTGGCGGACGGCATTGCGCTGGTAGCACCAATGGATGACGAGCCTGGCGAAGAAATCATCTTCTCCGCGCGCTTCGCCTGCCCGATCTGCGGCCACGCCATCAGCGAGCTGGAACCCAAGCTGTTTTCCTTCAACAACCCGGCCGGCGCCTGCCCGACCTGCGATGGCCTGGGGGTTAAACAGTTCTTCGACACCAAACGACTGGTGAACGGTGAACTGACCCTGGCCGAAGGTGCGATTCGCGGCTGGGACCGGCGCAACGTCTATTACTTCCAGATGCTTGGCTCGCTGGCCTCGCACTACAAGTTCAGCCTTGAAGTGCCGTTCAACGACCTGCCGGCCGATCAGCAGAAATTCATCCTGCATGGCAGTGGCTCGCAGAACGTCGACTTCAAATACCTGAACGACCGTGGCGACATCGTCAAACGTTCGCACCCGTTCGAAGGCATCGTGCCGAACCTGGAACGCCGCTACCGCGAAACCGAATCGGCTTCGGTCCGTGAAGAACTGGCCAAATTCCTCAGCACCCAGCCCTGCCCGGATTGCCGCGGCACTCGTCTGCGTCGCGAGGCGCGGCACGTGTGGGTTGGCGAGAAGACCTTGCCGGCGGTGACTAATCTGCCGATCGGCGACGCCTGTGAGTATTTCGGCGTGCTGAAACTGACCGGCCGCCGTGGCGAGATCGCCGACAAGATTCTCAAGGAAATCCGCGAGCGGCTGCAGTTCCTGGTCAACGTTGGCCTCGACTATTTGTCACTCGACCGCAGTGCCGACACGCTGTCCGGTGGCGAAGCTCAGCGAATTCGTCTGGCCAGTCAGATTGGCGCCGGCCTGGTGGGGGTTCTGTACATCCTCGATGAGCCGTCGATCGGTCTGCATCAACGGGACAATGACCGGTTGCTGGGCACCCTCAAGCACCTGCGCGACATCGGCAACACGGTGATTGTGGTCGAGCACGACGAAGATGCGATTCGTCTGGCCGATTATGTGGTGGATATCGGCCCGGGCGCGGGTGTGCACGGTGGGCATATCGTCGCCGAAGGTACGCCGACCGAGGTCATGGCTCACCCTGATTCGCTGACCGGCAAGTACTTGTCGGGCCGGGTAAAGATCGCAGTTCCAGCCAAACGCACACCGCGTAACAAGAAGTTGTCGTTGGCCCTCAAAGGCGCTCGCGGCAACAATTTGCGCAATGTCGATCTGGAGATTCCGATCGGTCTGCTGACCTGCGTGACCGGTGTGTCCGGCTCAGGCAAATCGACGCTGATCAACAACACACTGTTTCCTTTGAGCGCTACCGCACTCAATGGGGCAACAACCCTGGAAGCTGCAGCTCACGAGAGCATCAAAGGCCTGGAACATCTGGATAAAGTCGTCGACATTGACCAGAGCCCGATCGGTCGTACGCCGCGCTCCAACCCGGCGACCTACACCGGGCTGTTCACGCCGATTCGCGAGTTGTTCGCCGGCGTGCCGGAATCCCGATCCCGCGGTTACGGACCAGGGCGTTTCTCCTTCAACGTGAAGGGCGGACGCTGCGAAGCTTGTCAGGGCGATGGCCTGATCAAGGTGGAAATGCACTTCCTGCCGGACATCTATGTCCCGTGCGACGTCTGCAAGAGCAAGCGTTACAACCGCGAAACGCTGGAGATCAAGTACAAGGGCAAGAGCATCCACGAAACCCTCGAGATGACCATCGAGGAAGCCCGGGTGTTCTTCGACGCGGTTCCAGCCTTGGCGCGCAAGCTTCAGACGCTGATGGACGTAGGTCTTTCCTACATCAAGCTGGGGCAATCGGCGACGACGCTGTCCGGCGGTGAAGCCCAGCGGGTGAAACTGTCTCGCGAGCTGTCCAAGCGCGATACCGGCAAGACCCTATACATCCTTGATGAGCCGACCACCGGACTGCACTTTGCGGATATCCAGCAACTGCTCGACGTGTTGCATCGTCTGCGCGACCACGGCAATACCGTGGTAGTGATCGAGCACAACCTGGATGTGATCAAGACCGCCGACTGGTTGGTGGACCTGGGGCCGGAAGGTGGCTCCAAAGGCGGCCAGATCATTGCCGTCGGTACACCGGAGGAAGTGTCGGAGATGAAGCAGTCTCACACTGGCTTCTATCTCAAACCATTGCTGGCTCGCGACAGGGCCTGAATCAGGGCCACGAAAAAGCCCCTGTCACTTCATCGGTGACAGGGGCTTTTTTGTACGCGCCTACAACAGCATCAGAACTGCGATTGCAGGTAATTTTCCAGGCCAATCAGTTTGATCAGACCCAGCTGCTTCTCGAGCCAGTAGGTGTGGTCTTCTTCGGTATCGGCCAGCTGAATGCGCAGGATCTCGCGGCTGACGTAATCCTTGTGCAGCTCGCAAAGCTCGATGCCTTTGCAGAGAGCTGCACGAACTTTGTATTCCAGACGCAGGTCAGCGGCGAGCATGTCAGGCACGGTGGTGCCGACATCCAGATCGTCCGGACGCATACGTGGAGTACCTTCGAGCATGAGGATCCGACGCATCAGAGCGTCAGCGTGTTGCGCCTCTTCTTCCATCTCGTGATTGATACGTTCGTAGAGCTCGGTGAAACCCCAGTCCTCGTACATCCGCGAATGGATGAAATATTGATCACGGGCTGCCAGTTCGCCTGTCAGCAACGTGTTGAGGTAATCGATTACGTCTGGGTGACCTTGCATCGCCCTACATCTCCCTGCTTTAAAGTCTGTAGTTTGAACCAACCCGACCGGAAGGTCACTCGCCCGACGCTATAAAAGCGAAGATATTCTTAGAAAAGCAGCTTAAATAACGCAAAAACCGCCCAAATGAGGGCGGTTCTGCTTATCGTTTAGACTTAGTTAAGCTGTACGTTGAGTGCATTTGCGATTGCTTCTCCATACGATGGGTCGGCCTTGAAGAAATGCTGCAACTGGCGATCAACCACATCGCTGGAAACTCCTGCCATTGCGCCGGCAATGTTGTTGATCAGCAGTTTTTTCTGCTCATCACTCATCAGTCGGAACAGCGCACCGGCGTGACTGTAGTAGTCGGTGTCTTCGCGATGATCGTAACGATCAGCCGCGCCGCTCAAGGCCAAAGCAGGTTCCGCGTAGCGCGGTGCCTGTTTCGGTGATTCTACGTAACTGTTCGGCTCGTAGTTCGGCGCTGCGCCGCCATTGGCGCCAAACGCCATGGAGCCGTCGCGCTGGTAAGTGTTGACCGGGCTGCGAGGCGCGTTCACCGGCAGTTGCTGGTGATTGGTGCCCACACGGTAGCGGTGAGCGTCAGCGTAGGCGAACACGCGACCTTGCAGCATGCGGTCAGGCGACAGACCGACACCCGGGACCATGTTGCTCGGACCGAACGCCGCCTGCTCGACTTCAGCGAAGTAGTTCAGCGGATTGCGGTTGAGTTCAAGCTCACCCACCTCGATCAATGGGAACTCTTTCTGCGACCAGGTCTTGGTCACGTCAAACGGGTTCTCGTAATGAGCCGCGGCTTGGGCCTCGGTCATGATCTGGATATTGACGCTCCATTTCGGGAAATCACCGCGCTCAATGGCGCCAAACAGGTCACGTTGCGCGTAGTCCGGATCGGTACCCGCCAGGCGCGCGGCTTCTGCCGGAGCGAGGTTCCTGATCCCTTGCTTGGTTTTGTAGTGCCACTTCACCCAGTGACGCTCGCCATTGGCGTTGATCAGGCTGTAGGTGTGGCTACCAAAGCCGTGCATGTGGCGATAGCCGTCAGGGATGCCGCGGTCCGAGAACAGAATGGTGACCTGGTGCAACGCCTCAGGCGAGTGCGACCAGAAATCCCACATCATCTGCGCGCTTTTCAAGTTGCTTTGCGGCAGGCGCTTCTGGGTATGAATAAAGTCAGGGAATTTCAGCGGATCACGGATGAAGAACACCGGCGTGTTGTTACCGACGATGTCCCAGTTGCCTTCCTCTGTGTAGAACTTCAGGGCAAAACCGCGTGGATCACGCTCGGTGTCGGCCGAACCGCGTTCGCCGCCCACAGTAGAGAACCGCAAGAATGTCGGGGTTTGTTTGCCGACGGACTCAAACAGCTTGGCACTGGTGTACTGAGTGATGTCGCGAGTCACGGTGAACGTACCGTAGGCACCCGAACCTTTGGCGTGCACACGACGCTCAGGGATGTTTTCACGGTTGAAATGAGCAAGCTTCTCGATCAGATGGAAATCGTCGAGCAGCAAAGGGCCACGAGGGCCGGCGGAGCGGGAATTCTGGTTGTCGGCGACAGGAGCGCCACTGGCGGTCGTAAGCGTGCTGTTTTGGCTCATGCGATCTCATCCTCTGTCAGTTTTGTAACTGCCGGCTAATCGGCGTGGGAGGGAGTATTGACCATCAATCATGACACCTACAAATTCATTAATTTGCAGACATCAATAGAAAAATACTACCAACAATCCCCCTCATATACTGACGGCGTGAACCGCAAGGAAGCTTGTACAAACAGCGCGTTTCTTACACGCACAAAAAACCGGGCACTAGGCCCGGTTCTTTGTTTCAGACTGACGTCTTACTCAGCGGATACAGCTTCACCGCCGACAGGACGATCAACCAACTCGACGTACGCCATAGGCGCGTTGTCGCCAGTGCGGAAGCCGCACTTGAGGATGCGCAGGTAGCCACCCTCACGGGTAGCGTAACGCTTGCCCAGGTCGTTGAAGAGCTTACCAACGATAGCTTTCGAACGAGTACGGTCGAAAGCCAGACGGCGGTTAGCCAGGCTGTCTGTCTTGGCCAAAGTGATCAGCGGCTCAGCAACGCGGCGCAGTTCTTTGGCTTTTGGCAGTGTAGTTTTGATCAGCTCGTGCTCGAACAGCGACACCGCCATGTTTTGAAACATGGCCTTGCGGTGCGAGCTGGTGCGGCTCAGGTGACGACCACTTTTACGATGACGCATGGTTCATTCCTTACCAAACACAACGTTCGGTGATTACGACGATCAGGCAGTCGCCTTGTCGTCCTTCTTAAGACTTGCAGGCGGCCAGTTGTCGAGGCGCATGCCGAGGGACAGACCGCGGGAGGCCAGAACGTCCTTGATTTCAGTCAAGGATTTCTTGCCAAGGTTCGGAGTCTTCAACAGCTCTACTTCGGTACGCTGAATCAGGTCACCGATGTAGTAGATGTTTTCCGCCTTAAGGCAGTTAGCCGAACGTACAGTCAGTTCCAGATCGTCAACCGGGCGAAGCAGGATCGGATCGATCTCGTCTTCCTGCTCGACAACCACTGGCTCACTGTCACCTTTGAGATCGACGAACGCAGCCAACTGCTGTTGCAGAATGGTTGCAGCACGGCGGATAGCCTCTTCAGGATCCAGGGTACCGTTGGTTTCCAGATCAATAACCAGCTTGTCCAGGTTAGTACGCTGTTCGACACGGGCGTTTTCCACCACGTATGCGATACGGCGAACCGGGCTGAACGAAGAGTCAAGCTGCAAGCGACCGATGCTGCGGCTTTCGTCTTCATCGCTCTGACGCGAGTCTGCCGGTTCATAACCACGACCACGAGCTACGGTGAGCTTCATGTTCAGGGCGCCGTTAGACGCCAGGTTAGCGATTACGTGATCGGGGTTAACGATCTCGACATCATGATCCAGCTGAATATCGGCAGCGGTAACCACCCCCGAACCCTTCTTCGACAAGGTCAGCGTAACTTCGTCTCGACCGTGCAGCTTGATAGCCAGACCTTTAAGGTTCAACAGGATTTCAATTACGTCTTCCTGTACACCTTCGATGGCGCTGTACTCGTGGAGCACACCGTCAATCTCGGCCTCGACTACTGCACAGCCGGGCATTGAGGACAACAGGATGCGGCGCAGCGCGTTGCCCAGGGTGTGGCCGAAACCACGCTCGAGAGGCTCGAGAGTGATCTTGGCGCGGGTTGGACTGACAACCTGCACATCAATATGGCGGGGTGTCAGGAACTCATTTACCGAAATCTGCATGGATGCACCTATTTTCTAGCCCTTACTTGGAGTAGAGCTCGACAATCAGGCTTTCGTTGATGTCGGCGGACAGATCACTGCGAGCTGGAACGTTCTTGAAAACGCCCGACTTCTTCTCAGTGTCTACTTCTACCCATTCTACGCGGCCACGTTGGGCACACAGATCGAGAGCTTGGACAATGCGAAGTTGGTTCTTTGCTTTCTCGCGAACTGCGACCACGTCACCAGCACGAACCTGGTAAGACGGAACGTTTACGGTCTGACCGTTAACGCTGATCGACTTGTGCGATACCAGCTGACGGGATTCGGCACGAGTAGAGCCAAAACCCATACGGTATACAACGTTGTCCAGACGGCATTCGAGCAGCTGCAACAGGTTTTCGCCAGTTGCGCCTTTCTTGCCAGCAGCTTCTTTGTAGTAGCCGCTGAATTGACGCTCGAGAACGCCGTAGATACGACGGACCTTCTGCTTTTCACGCAGTTGGGTGCCGTAATCGGACTGGCGACCGCGGCGTTGGCCGTGGATACCAGGTGCTGCTTCGATGTTGCACTTCGATTCGATCGCGCGCACGCCGCTCTTCAGAAAGAGATCGGTGCCTTCGCGACGAGCGAGTTTGCATTTTGGACCAATGTAACGAGCCATTCTTTACAATCTCCTGGATTACACGCGGCGCTTCTTCGGCGGACGGCACCCGTTGTGCGGGATTGGCGTCACGTCGGTGATGCTGGCGATCTTGTAGCCACAGCCGTTCAAAGCGCGGACTGCAGATTCACGACCTGGGCCTGGACCTTTGACGTTAACGTCGAGGTTTTTCAGGCCGTATTCCAGCGCAGCTTGACCAGCACGTTCAGCAGCTACTTGAGCAGCAAACGGGGTGGACTTGCGGGAACCGCGGAAACCCGAACCACCGGAGGTAGCCCAGGAAAGAGCGTTGCCTTGACGGTCGGTGATGGTCACGATTGTGTTGTTAAAAGAAGCATGGATGTGGGCGATGCCATCAACCACTGTCTTTTTAACTTTTTTACGAGGACGAGCAGCAGGTTTAGCCATGATTAATTTCCTGTCGATTCGCTGGGGCGATTACTTGCGGATCGGCTTACGCGGACCTTTACGGGTACGCGCGTTAGTCTTGGTACGCTGACCGCGCACTGGAAGACCACGACGATGACGCAGACCGCGATAGCAACCGAGGTCCATCAAACGCTTGATTTTCATGTTGATTTCGCGACGCAGGTCACCTTCAGTGGTGAACTTCGCCACTTCGCCACGCAGCTGTTCAATCTGCTCGTCGCTCAGATCTTTGATCTTTGCGGCTGGGTTTACCCCAGTCACTGCACAAATTTTCTGTGCAGTAGTGCGACCAACACCATAGATGTAGGTCAGCGAGATAACAGTATGCTTGTTATCTGGAATGTTAACGCCTGCAATACGGGCCATTCAGTGGGACTCCAATTGACAGCTACCTACGCCCCGGAAGCCAAGAAATAGGGCGCGAGATAATATCGCTGTAATAACAAATAATCAACCCGGCAGCGCACTAGCTGCCGGGCTTGAAGCACAATCACACTCAGCCTTGGCGCTGTTTGTGACGCGGTTCCGCGCTGCAAATTACTCGAACAACACCTTCGCGGCGAATAATCTTGCAGTTACGGCACAGCTTTTTCACCGATGCACGAACTTTCATCACCAACTCCTCGAACCTTATGGGTACTCAGCGCAACATGCCGCTGCCGTAACCCTTCAGGTTGGCTTTCTTCATCAGGGATTCGTACTGGTGCGAAACGAGGTGCGATTGTACTTGAGACATGAAGTCCATCACAACCACGACCACGATCAGCAACGAGGTCCCGCCAAGGTAGAACGGAACGTTTGCTGCAACCACCAGGAACTGGGGCAACAGGCACACGGCCGTCATATATAGAGCACCGAACAGGGTCAAACGAGTCAGAACGCCATCAATGTAGCGCGCAGACTGCTCACCTGGACGGATGCCCGGAATAAAGGCACCGGACTTCTTCAGGTTTTCCGCTACGTCTTTCGGATTGAACATCAACGCCGTATAGAAGAAGCAGAAGAAAATAATCCCTGCACTAAACAGCAGAATATTCAACGGCTGACCAGGAGCGATCGACTGCGAGATGTCCTGCAGCCAGCCCATACCTTCAGACTGACCAAACCAGGTACCCAACGAAGCCGGGAACAGCAAAATGCTGCTCGCGAAAATGGCTGGAATAACACCGGCCATATTCACCTTCAACGGCAAGTGGCTAGTCTGCGCAGCAAAGACCTTACGGCCCTGCTGACGCTTGGCGTAATGAACAGCAATACGACGCTGACCACGCTCAATGAACACCACGAAACCGATAATCGCTACTGCCAGCAAACCGATGGCAACCAAGGCAAAAATGTTGATATCACCCTGACGCGCAGACTCGAAAGACTGCCCGATCGCTCTCGGAAGACCGGCGACGATACCTGCGAATATCAACATCGAGATACCGTTGCCAACACCACGCTCAGTAATCTGCTCACCCAGCCACATCATGAACATCGCACCAGCCACAAAAGTGGATACCGCGACGAAATGGAAGCCAAAGTCACCAGTGAACGAAACGCCCTGCCCCGCCAGACCAATGGACATGCCAATTGCCTGAACGAGAGCGAGGACGACAGTGCCGTAGCGGGTGTACTGAGCGATCTTGCGACGCCCAGCTTCACCTTCCTTCTTCAACTGTTCCAGCTGCGGGCTGACGGCGGTCATCAGCTGCATGATGATCGATGCCGAAATGTACGGCATGATCCCCAGTGCAAAGATGCTCATCCGTTCCAGCGCGCCGCCGGAAAACATGTTGAACAAGCTAAGAATGGTCCCCTCATTCTGTCGAAACAGGTCCGCGAGTCGGTCCGGGTTGATACCTGGAACCGGGATGTGTGCGCCTATTCGGTAGACGATAATCGCCAAGAATAGAAAACGCAGACGAGCCCAGAGTTCAGACATACCGCCTTTGCCGAGCGCAGAGAGAGCACCTTGCTTAGCCATTTATTCCTCGAACTTGCCGCCAGCTGCTTCGATAGCCGCACGCGCACCTTTGGTGGCGCCGATTCCCTTTCCGATGGTAACAGCGCGAGTAACTTCGCCGGACAGCATGATTTTCACACGCTGTACGTTGACGTTGATCACGTTGGCATCTTTCAGGGACTGCACGGTGACGATGTCGCCTTCCACTTTAGCCAGCTCGGACAAACGCACTTCTGCGCGATCCATGGCTTTCAGGGAAACGAAACCGAACTTCGGCAGGCGACGATGCAGCGGCTGTTGACCGCCTTCAAAGCCTGGAGCAATGGTGCCACCGGAGCGGGAGGACTGACCTTTGTGGCCACGGCCACCGGTCTTGCCCAAACCACTACCGATACCACGGCCCGGACGATGCTTTTCGCGACGGGAACCCGGCGCTGGACTCAGATCATTGAGTTTCATCGATTAACCCTCGACACGCAGCATGTAGTAAGCCTTGTTGATCATCCCGCGATTCTCGGGAGTATCAAGTACTTCTACAGTGTGACCGATGCGACGCAGACCCAGACCCTTAACGCACAGTTTGTGGTTAGGGATGCGGCCGGTCATGCTTTTGATCAGCGTAACTTTAACGGTAGCCATGATCAGAAGATCTCCTTGACGCTTTTGCCACGCTTGGCGGCAATGGATTCAGGAGACTGCATAGCTTTCAAACCTTTGAAAGTGGCGTGAACCACGTTTACCGGGTTAGTCGAGCCGTAGCACTTGGCCAGAACGTTCTGAACGCCAGCAACTTCGAGGACAGCACGCATAGCGCCGCCAGCGATGATACCGGTACCTTCAGAAGCAGGCTGCATGTACACCTTCGAAGCGCCATGGGCGGACTTCATTGCGTACTGCAGAGTGGTGCCGTTCAGATCAACTTGGATCATGTTGCGGCGAGCAGCTTCCATTGCCTTCTGGATCGCAGCAGGCACTTCACGCGACTTGCCACGGCCGAAGCCAACACGCCCTTTACCATCACCAACCACGGTCAACGCGGTGAAAGTGAAGATACGGCCGCCTTTAACGGTTTTGGCTACGCGGTTAACTTGAACCAGCTTCTCGATGTAGCCTTCGTCGCGCTTTTGGTCGTTATTTGACATAACTTAGAACTCCAGCCCAGCTTCACGAGCAGCATCAGCCAGCGCCTTGACGCGGCCGTGGTACTTGAAGCCAGAGCGGTCGAAAGCCACCTGCGAGACGCCAGCGGCTTTAGCACGCGTAGCGACCAGCTGGCCAACCTTAGTGGCCGCGTCGATGTTGCCAGTGGCCCCATCACGCAGTTCTTTATCCAAAGTCGAGGCACTTGCCAGGACTTTGTTGCCGTCGGCCGAAATGACCTGGGCGTAGATGTGCTGCGACGAGCGGAACACGCAGAGACGCACGACTTCGAGTTCGTGCATTTTCAGGCGTGCTTTGCGAGCGCGACGCAGTCGAGTAACTTTTTTGTCGGTCATTTGCTATGCCCTACTTCTTCTTGGCTTCTTTACGACGGACGACTTCGTCCGCGTAGCGCACACCTTTGCCTTTGTACGGCTCTGGTGGACGGAAGTCGCGGATCTCGGCGGCCACTTGACCTACCAGCTGCTTATCGATGCCCTTGATCAGGATATCGGTCTGGCTAGGAGTCTCAGCGGTGATGCCTTGCGGCAGTTCATAATCCACTGGGTGCGAGAAGCCAAGAGCCAGGTTCAGCACTGTGCCTTTTGCTTGCGCTTTGTAACCAACACCGACCAGCTGGAGCTTGCGCTCGAAGCCTTGGCTTACGCCTTGGACCATGTTGTTAACCAACGCACGAGTGGTACCAGCCATTGCGCGAGTCTGTTGATCGCCATTGCGAGCAGCAAAACGCAGCTCACCAGCTTCTTCAACAATCTCAACGGACGAATGGATGTTCAGTTCGAGAGTACCCTTGGCACCCTTCACCGAAAGCTGTTGGCCTGCGAATTTGACTTCGACACCGGCTGGCAGCTTAACGGGGTTCTTAGCGACGCGTGACATGCTTATCCCCCCTTAGAACACAGTGCAAAGAACTTCGCCGCCGACACCGGCAGCGCGCGCAGCACGATCCGTCATCACACCTTTGTTGGTGGAGACGATAGACACACCGAGACCGCCACGAACTTTTGGCAGATCATCGACGGACTTGTACTGACGCAGGCCTGGACGGCTAACGCGCTTCACTTCTTCGATGACCGGACGGCCTTCGAAGTACTTCAGCTCGATGGACAGCAGTGGTTTGATTTCGCTGCTGATCTGATAACCCGCAATGTAACCTTCGTCCTTCAGGACTTTGGCAACAGCTACCTTCAAAGTAGAAGATGGCATGCTTACGACGGACTTTTCAGCCATCTGGGCATTACGGATTCGAGTTAGCATGTCCGCTAACGGGTCCTGCATACTCATGGGCTAGACGCTCCTAATACAAAAAAATTAGCCTTGCGGCTACTACTTGTCGCCGAGGACATCCATGCAAAAAAAGCACGGGCTCAGGCGAGCCGGGTATTCTAGACACACCCCACAAATGAATCAAGCCCCAATAGGGGCTTGATTCAAGTTCAAGGTCACCGATGGTCAGGATCTTGCGACCCCGAGCACCGAGACTTTGATAGTGCTTACCAGCTGGCTTTAACCAGACCAGGTACGTCACCACGCATAGCAGCTTCACGCAGTTTGTTACGGCCGAGGCCGAACTTGCGGTAAACGCCGTGTGGACGACCGGTCAGGCGGCAGCGGTTACGCATGCGCGAAGCGCTTGCGTCACGTGGCTGCTTCTGCAGAGCTACTGTAGCTTCCCAACGCGCTTCTGGACTTGCGTTCAGATCAACGATGATAGCTTTCAGTGCTGCACGCTTTTTGGCGTACTTGGCAACCGTGAGCTGACGCTTCAGCTCGCGGTTTTTCATGCTCATCTTGGCCATTTTCCTACTCCAATCAGTTGCGGAACGGGAATTTGAAAGCGCGCAGCAGAGCGCGACCTTCATCATCGTTCTTGGCAGTGGTGGTCAGGGTAATGTCCAGACCGCGGAGAGCATCGATCTTGTCGTAGTCGATTTCCGGGAAGATGATCTGCTCTTTAACGCCCATGCTGTAGTTACCACGACCATCGAAGGACTTGGCATTCAGGCCGCGGAAGTCGCGAACCCGAGGCAGGGAGATCGACAGCAGACGATCCAGGAATTCATACATACGCTCACGGCGCAGAGTCACTTTGACGCCGATCGGCCAACCTTCACGGACTTTAAAGCCAGCGATGGATTTCCGAGCGTAAGTCACAACGACTTTCTGACCGGTGATCTTTTCCAGGTCGGCAACAGCGTGCTCGATGACTTTTTTGTCACCGACCGCTTCGCCCAGACCCATGTTCAGGGTGATTTTGGTAACGCGTGGAACTTCCATCACGTTCGAAAGCTTAAGTTCTTCCTTAAGCTTCGGTGCGATTTCCTTCCAGTAAATCTCTTTTAGTCGTGCCATGGTCTTCTACCTAGCAGTGTTCAAGCATCAACCGCTTTTTGGGTCGACTTGAAGACACGAATTTTCTTGCCGTCTTCTACTTTAAAACCAACGCGGTCAGCCTTGTTGGTTTCGCCGTTGAAAATGGCGACGTTAGAAGCATCCAGCGGAGCTTCTTTTTCGACGATACCGCCCTGCACGCCCGACATCGGGTTAGGCTTGGTATGACGCTTAACCAGGTTCAGACCGCCAATAACCAAACGGTTGTTAGCGAGAACCTTAAGCACCTTACCGCGCTTACCTTTGTCTTTGCCGGCGATCACGATGATCTCGTCGTCACGACGAATCTTTTGCATGTCGGATCTCCTTACAGCACTTCTGGGGCGAGCGAGACGATCTTCATGAACTTCTCAGTACGAAGTTCACGGGTCACTGGCCCAAAGATACGGGTGCCGATCGGCTCTTGCTTGTTGTTCAGAAGAACAGCAGCGTTGCCATCAAAGCGGATAATGGAGCCATCAGCACGGCGAACGCCGTGGCGAGTGCGGACTACTACAGCAGTCATCACTTGGCCTTTTTTCACTTTACCGCGAGGAATTGCTTCCTTCACGGTAACTTTGATGATGTCACCGATACCAGCGTAACGACGATGGGAGCCACCCAGCACCTTGATGCACATAACACGGCGAGCGCCGCTGTTATCGGCCACATCGAGCATGGATTGAGTCTGAATCATATAATTTCTCCGACCCCTAGTCCTTAGACTTCCACAGCGCGTTCGAGAACATCAACCAGCGCCCAAGACTTGGTCTTGGCCAAAGGACGAGTTTCACGAATAGTGACTTTGTCGCCGATGTGGCACTGATTGGTTTCGTCGTGCGCGTGCAGCTTAGTCGAACGCTTAACGTATTTACCGTAGATCGGGTGCTTAACGCGACGCTCGATCAGAACGGTGATGGTTTTGTCCATCTTGTCGCTGACAACACGGCCAGTCAGCGTACGGACAGTTTTTTCGGCTTCAGCCATGATTACTTACCTGCCTGCTGGTTGAGCACAGTCTTCACGCGAGCGATGTCACGCTTAACTTGCGAGAGCAGATGAGACTGCCCCAACTGGCCAGTTGCTTTCTGCATACGCAGATTGAACTGGTCGCGCAGCAAGCCGAGCAGTTGCTCGTTCAGCTGCTGTGCGGATTTTTCACGAAGTTCATTCGCTTTCATCACATCACCGTCCGTTTAACAAAGGCGGTGGCGAGCGGCAGCTTTGCAGCAGCCAGGGCAAAAGCCTCACGCGCCAGCTCTTCAGAAACACCCTCGATTTCATACAGGACTTTGCCTGGCTGAATCTGGGCAACCCAGTACTCCACACTACCCTTACCTTTACCCATCCGAACTTCGAGTGGTTTTTTGGAAATAGGCTTGTCCGGGAATACACGGATCCAGATCTTGCCGCCACGTTTAACGTGACGGGTCAGAGCACGACGCGCTGACTCGATCTGACGAGCGGTGAGACGACCACGAGCTACAGACTTCAGCGCGAACTCGCCGAAGCTGACTTTGCTACCGCGCTGAGCCAGACCACGGTTGTGGCCTGTCATCTGCTTGCGGAACTTCGTACGCTTTGGTTGCAACATTTGGCGTACCCCTTACTTAGCAGCTTTTTTACGAGGCGCTGGTGCTTGTGGTTTCAGTTCTTCTTGGCGACCACCAATTACTTCGCCTTTGAAGATCCAAACCTTTACACCGATCACACCGTAAGTGGTGTGAGCTTCGTAGTTGGCATAGTCGATGTCGGCACGCAGGGTGTGCAGTGGCACACGACCTTCGCGATACCATTCAGTACGTGCGATTTCAGCACCGCCGAGACGACCGCTCACTTGGATTTTGATGCCTTTGGCACCAATGCGCATGGCGTTCTGAACAGCGCGCTTCATAGCGCGACGGAACATTACGCGACGCTCCAGCTGCTGAGCTACGCTCTGCGCAACCAGCATACCGTCGAGCTCCGGCTTGCGGATCTCTTCGATATTGATGTGCACAGGCACACCCATTTGCTTGGTCAGGTCCTGACGCAGTTTCTCAACATCTTCACCTTTCTTCCCGATAACGATACCTGGACGAGCGGTGTGGATGGTGATACGTGCAGTCTGAGCCGGACGATGGATATCGATACGGCTTACGGACGCGCTTTTTAGTTTGTCTTGGAGATACTCACGCACCTTCAGATCAGCGAACAAATAGTCCGCATAAGTCCGACCGTCTGCGTACCAGACGGAGGTGTGCTCCTTGACGATTCCCAGGCGAATGCCAATGGGATGTACTTTCTGACCCATCTCTTCGACTCCGTTACTTGTCAGCAACCTTGACAGTGATATGGCAAGACCGCTTGACGATGCGATCAGCACGGCCTTTGGCACGTGGCATGATTCGCTTCAGCGAACGCCCTTCGTTGACGAAAACGGTGCTGACCTTCAGGTCATCAACGTCTGCGCCTTCGTTATGCTCGGCGTTGGCTACGGCCGACTCCAGCACTTTCTTCATGATCTCGGCGGCTTTCTTACTGCTGAAAGCCAACAGGTTGAGCGCTTCGCCCACCTTCTTCCCGCGGATCTGGTCGGCGACCAAGCGGGCTTTCTGGGCGGAGATTCGAGCGCCCGACAACTTAGCGGCTACTTCCATCGTTCCTTACCCCTTAACGCTTGGCTTTCTTGTCTGCCACGTGCCCACGATATGTGCGGGTACCGGCAAACTCGCCCAGTTTGTGGCCGACCATGTCTTCGTTCACGAGAACTGGAACATGTTGACGACCGTTATGCACTGCAATGGTCAGACCGACCATTTGTGGCAGGATCATCGAACGACGCGACCAGGTTTTAACTGGTTTGCGATCGTTCTTTTCCGCCGCCACTTCGATCTTCTTCAGTAGGTGAAGATCAATAAAAGGACCTTTTTTCAGAGAACGTGGCACTGTCGTATCCCTCTATTTACTTGCGACGACGGACGATCATTTTGTCGGTACGCTTATTACCACGAGTCTTCGCGCCCTTAGTCGGGAAGCCCCATGGCGATACCGGATGACGACCACCAGAGGTACGACCTTCACCACCACCATGTGGGTGGTCAACCGGGTTCATGGCAACACCACGAACGGTTGGGCGAACGCCACGCCAGCGTTTGGCACCAGCTTTACCCAGCGAACGCAGGCTGTGCTCGGAGTTCGAGACTTCACCCAGGGTCGCGCGGCATTCAGCCAGCACTTTACGCATCTCACCAGAACGCAGACGCAGGGTCACGTAGACACCTTCACGAGCGATCAGCTGAGCCGAAGCACCAGCGGAACGAGCGATTTGCGCGCCTTTACCTGGCTTCAATTCGATGCCGTGTACGGTGCTACCAACTGGAATGTTACGCAGTTGCAGAGCGTTGCCCGGCTTGATCGGCGCCAAAGCACCTGCGATCAGCTGGTCACCAGCACTCACGCCTTTAGGGGCGATGATGTAGCGACGCTCGCCATCTGCGTACAGCAGCAGAGCGATGTGAGCAGTACGGTTTGGATCGTATTCAATACGCTCGACAGTGGCAGAGATGCCATCTTTGTCGTTGCGACGGAAATCGACCAGACGATAATGCTGCTTATGGCCACCACCGATGTGACGAGTGGTAATACGACCATTGTTGTTACGACCACCAGTCTTCGATTTTTTCTCGAGCAGCGGTGCGTGAGGAGCGCCTTTATGCAGCTCCTGGTTGACCACCTTGACCACAAAACGGCGGCCAGGGGAAGTCGGTTTGCATTTAACGATTGCCATGATGCACCCCTTCCTTACTCAGCACTGCTGCTGAAATCGAGATCTTGGCCTGGCTGAAGGGAGATAACTGCCTTCTTCCAGTCATTACGCTTGCCCAGACCGCGAGCAGTGCGCTTGCTCTTACCCAGAACATTCAGGGTAGTAACACGCTCTACTTTCACGCTGAACAGGCTTTCGACGGCCTTCTTGATTTCCAGCTTGGTTGCGTCAGTCGCAACCTTGAAAACGAACTGGCCTTTCTTGTCAGCCAGAACCGTAGCCTTCTCGGAAACGTGCGGGCCAAGCAGAACTTTAAATACGCGTTCCTGGTTCATCCCAGCAGCTCCTCGAATTTCTTCACGGCCGACACGGTGATCAACACCTTGTCGTATGCGATCAGACTAACTGGATCGGAACCTTGCACGTCACGTACATCAACGTGTGGCAGGTTGCGAGCAGCCAGGTACAGGTTCTGATCAACCACTTCAGACACGATCAAGACGTCAGTCAGGCCCATGCCGGTCAGTTTGTTCAGCAGATCTTTGGTCTTCGGTGCATCAACAGCGAAGTCCTGAACCACAACCAGACGATCAGTACGCACCAGCTCAGCAAGGATGGAACGCATTGCTGCGCGATACATCTTCTTGTTCAGCTTCTGGGTGTGATCCTGAGGACGAGCTGCGAAAGTGGTACCGCCGCCACGCCAGATTGGGCTACGGATAGTACCGGCACGAGCACGGCCAGTACCTTTCTGACGCCATGGGCGCTTACCGCCACCACGAACGTCGGAACGGGTCTTTTGCTGCTTGCTACCTTGACGGCCGCCGGCCATGTAGGCCACGACTGCTTGGTGAACCAGCGTCTCGTTGAATTCGCCGCCAAATGTCAGTTCGGAAACTTCGATCGCTTGAGCGTCATTTACATTTAATTGCATGTCAGCTTCCCCTTAACCGCGAGCCTTGGCTGCTGGACGTACAACCAAGTTGCCGCCAGTAGCGCCAGGAACAGCACCCTTGACCAACAACAGATTGCGTTCAGCGTCCACGCGCACTACTTCGAGGGACTGCACGGTCACGCGCTCAGCGCCCATATGACCGGACATTTTTTTGCCCTTGAATACACGACCAGGAGTCTGGCACTGGCCGATAGAGCCTGGAACGCGGTGGGACACGGAGTTACCGTGGGTATTATCTTGCCCGCGGAAGTTCCAACGCTTGATCGTACCCTGGAAGCCTTTACCTTTGGACTGACCGGTTACATCAACCAGTTGACCAGCAGCGAAGATTTCAGCGTTGATCAGATCGCCGGCCTGGTACTCGCCTTCTTCAAGGCGGAATTCCATTACGGTACGACCAGCGGCAACGTTCGCTTTAGCGAAGTGGCCAGCCTGAGCAGCTGTAACACGCGAAGCACGACGCTCGCCTACAGTGACTTGCACTGCACGATAGCCATCGGTCTCTTCAGTTTTGAACTGGGTGACGCGATTCGGCTCGATCTCAATGACCGTGACCGGAATGGAGACACCTTCTTCGGTGAAAATACGGGTCATACCGCATTTACGACCGACTACACCAATAGTCATGTTGTAAACCTCATGAGTGTACGGGGCTTTCACCCGCTATGGCCGCCCATTTCAGAGCGTTACACGACTAAGACCGAGTCTTAGCCGAGGCTGATCTGCACTTCCACACCGGCCGCAAGATCAAGCTTCATAAGTGCATCAACGGTTTTATCCGTTGGCTGGACGATGTCCAGAACGCGCTTATGAGTACGGATCTCGTACTGGTCACGCGCGTCTTTGTTGACGTGCGGGGAGACCAGAACGGTGAACCGCTCTTTACGGGTAGGCAGTGGAATTGGACCACGCACTTGAGCACCAGTACGTTTCGCGGTTTCCACGATTTCCTGGGTGGATTGGTCGATCAGGCGATGGTCAAAAGCCTTCAACCTGATACGGATTTGCTGATTTTGCATTGGATTTCAGACTCCGGCTGCTATTCCCACCGAGCGCAATACGCCCGTTAAAAGGAGGCGCAATTCTATAGACGCCCCATATAGGTGTCAACCCAATAAAAAAGCCCCCGCTAAGCGGGGGCTTTTTCAACTCATCGAAGCTTACTCAAAAAAGAGCTTACTCGATGATTTTGGCTACGACGCCAGCGCCGACGGTACGACCGCCTTCACGGATAGCGAAACGCAGACCGTCTTCCATTGCGATGGTCTTGATCAGGGTGACAACCATTTTGATGTTGTCGCCTGGCATTACCATTTCAACGCCTTCCGGCAGTTCGCAGTTACCAGTCACGTCAGTAGTACGGAAGTAGAACTGTGGACGGTAGCCTTTGAAGAACGGAGTGTGACGACCGCCTTCTTCTTTGCTCAGAACGTAGACTTCAGCTTCGAACTTGGTGTGCGGCTTAACCGAACCTGGCTTAACCAGAACCTGGCCACGCTCAACGTCGTCACGCTTGGTACCACGCAGCAAAACGCCGCAGTTCTCGCCAGCACGACCTTCGTCGAGCAGCTTACGGAACATTTCAACACCGGTGCAGGTGGTGACGGTAGTGTCACGCAGACCAACGATTTCCAGTGGATCCTGAACCTTGACGATACCGCGCTCGATACGGCCAGTTACAACAGTACCGCGACCGGAGATCGAGAATACGTCTTCGATTGGCATCAGGAACGGCTTGTCGATAACACGGACTGGATCTGGAATGTAGCTGTCCAGAGTCTCAACCAGTTTACGAACGGCAGTGGTGCCCATTTCGTTGTCGTCTTGGCCGTTCAGAGCCATCAGAGCCGAACCGATGATGATCGGAGTGTCGTCACCTGGGAAGTCGTAAGTGCTCAGCAGATCGCGCACTTCCATCTCAACCAGTTCCAGCAGCTCAGCGTCGTCAACCATGTCAGCCTTGTTCAGGAAGACAACGATGTACGGAACGCCAACCTGACGGGACAGCAGGATGTGCTCACGGGTTTGTGGCATCGGACCATCAGCGGCCGAGCAAACCAGGATAGCGCCGTCCATCTGAGCAGCACCGGTGATCATGTTCTTCACATAGTCAGCGTGACCTGGGCAGTCAACGTGAGCGTAGTGACGGATCAGCGAGTTGTATTCAACGTGCGCGGTGTTGATGGTGATACCACGAGCCTTTTCTTCCGGAGCGCTGTCGATTTTGTCGAAAGCAACAACGGCCGAACCGAAAACTTCGGAGCAGACGCGAGTCAGAGCAGCGGTCAGCGTGGTTTTACCGTGGTCGACGTGACCGATGGTGCCAACGTTGACGTGCGGGAGGGTACGGTCAAATTTTTCTTTAGCCACGACAATTAACTCCTAGCCTAAAGGGGCTGAATCAGCCTTGTTTTTTGGTAACAGTTTCGACGATATGCGACGGAGCTGTATTGTATTTTTTGAATTCCATAGAGTAGCTTGCGCGACCTTGGGACATGGAACGGACGTCGGTCGCATAACCGAACATCTCACCCAGCGGAACTTCGGCGCGAATCACTTTGCCGGAGACCGTGTCTTCCATACCCAGGATCATGCCGCGACGACGGTTAAGGTCGCCCATCACGTCACCCATATAGTCTTCAGGCGTAACAACCTCTACCGCCATGATCGGCTCAAGCAACTCACCACCGCCCTTCTGGGCCAGTTGCTTGGTTGCCATGGAAGCAGCCACTTTAAACGCCATCTCGTTGGAGTCGACGTCGTGGTAGGAACCATCAAACACGGTAGCCTTCAGGCCGATCAGCGGATAGCCGGCAACAACGCCGTTCTTCATCTGCTCTTCGATACCCTTCTGGATAGCCGGGATGTATTCCTTAGGAACCACACCACCCACTACTTCGTTCACGAATTGCAGACCTTCCTGACCTTCATCAGCCGGCGCAAAACGAATCCAGCAGTGACCAAACTGGCCACGACCGCCGGATTGACGAACGAACTTACCTTCGATTTCACAGTTCTTCGTGATGCGCTCACGATAGGAAACCTGAGGTTTACCGATGTTGGCTTCGACGTTGAACTCACGGCGCATCCGGTCAACCAGGATGTCCAGGTGCAACTCGCCCATGCCGGAGATGATCGTTTGACCAGTCTCTTCATCAGTCTTGACGCGGAAAGATGGATCTTCCTGAGCAAGTTTGCCCAGAGCGATACCCATTTTTTCCTGGTCGTCCTTGGTCTTAGGCTCTACAGCAACCGAAATAACCGGCTCCGGGAAGTCCATGCGAACCAGGATGATTGGCTTGTCAGCGTTGCACAAAGTTTCACCAGTGGTGACGTCCTTCATGCCGATCAAGGCCGCGATGTCACCAGCGCGTACTTCCTTGATTTCTTCACGGGCGTTTGCGTGCATTTGCACCATACGACCCACGCGCTCTTTCTTGCCCTTAACCGAGTTGATCACGCCGTCGCCGGAGGCCAACACGCCCGAGTAAACTCGAACGAAGGTCAAGGTACCCACGAATGGGTCGGTAGCGATCTTGAACGCCAGAGCCGAGAACGGCTCGCTGTCGTCTGCGTGACGCTCCATTTCCTTGGTCTCGTCATCCGGGTCAGTACCCTTGATGGCAGGAATGTCGGTAGGAGCAGGCAGGTAGTCGATAACAGCGTCGAGAACCAGGGGAACACCCTTGTTCTTGAAGGAAGAACCGCAAACAGCCAGAACGATCTCACCAGCGATAGTACGCTGACGCAGAGCGGCCTTGATTTCCGCGTTGGTGAGTTCTTCACCTTCGAGGTACTTGTTCATCAGCTCTTCGCTGGCTTCGGCCGCAGCCTCAACCATGTTGCCGCGCCACTCGTCAGCCAGTTCCTGCAGTTCAGCAGGGATAGGCTTACGAACTGGAACCATGCCTTTGTCAGAGTCATTCCAGTAAACAGCTTCCATGGCCATCAGATCGATCTGACCCTGGAAGTTGTCTTCGGAACCGATGGCCAACTGGATTGGCACCGGAGTGTGACCCAGACGCTGCTTGATCTGACCGATCACGCGCAGGAAGTTGGCACCAGCACGGTCCATCTTGTTTACGTAAACAAGACGTGGAACGCCGTACTTGTTGGCTTGACGCCATACGGTTTCCGACTGAGGCTCAACACCCGAGGTGCCGCAGAACACAACGACCGCGCCGTCGAGAACACGCAGGGAACGCTCAACTTCAATAGTGAAGTCAACGTGGCCCGGGGTGTCGATGACGTTGAAGCGGTATTGGTCCTTGTGCTGCTTCTCGGAACCCTGCCAGAAGGCGGTAATAGCAGCAGAAGTAATGGTAATACCACGCTCCTGCTCCTGCACCATCCAGTCTGTGGTCGCGGCGCCGTCATGCACCTCGCCCATTTTGTGACTTTTGCCAGTGTAAAAAAGGACGCGCTCGGTGGTGGTGGTTTTACCAGCATCCACGTGAGCAACGATACCAATGTTACGGTAGCGGTTAATCGGTGTAGTACGAGCCATAAAGCCCTCGCAAAATTAGTGACGCTAAAATTAGAAGCGGTAGTGCGAGAAAGCCTTGTTGGCTTCAGCCATACGGTGCACGTCTTCACGCTTCTTAACTGCAGCACCTTTGCCTTCGGCAGCGTCCAACAGTTCGCCAGCCAAACGCAGAGCCATAGACTTCTCGCCGCGCTTACGGGCGAAGTCTACCAACCAGCGCATTGCCAGAGCGTTACGACGGGACGGACGAACTTCGACCGGAACCTGGTAAGTAGCACCGCCTACACGGCGCGACTTTACTTCGACCAGCGGAGCGATGGCGTCGAGAGCTTTCTCGAAGATTTCCAGGGGATCGCTGTTCTTGCGTTCTTTAACCTTTTCCAGCGCGCCATAAACGATACGCTCGGCAACGGCTTTCTTGCCGCTTTCCATTACGTGGTTCATGAACTTGGCCAGGATCTGGCTGCCGTATTTTGGATCGTCAAGCACTTCGCGCTTGGCTGCTACGCGTCTTCTTGGCATGGATAAGCCCTCAAACGGTCTTCAGGTTCGCTCGGAATCGGTGCCCTTTCGGGACGCCTCCGACCTTACTCTTATCGACTCAGAAAAATAGAAAATCAGTTTTTACAAAAAGCCACTACTACTTAGGCTTCTTGGTACCGTACTTCGAACGACCCTGGTTACGACCTTTAACGCCGGAAGTATCCAAAGAACCGCGTACGGTGTGGTAACGAACACCTGGCAAGTCTTTTACACGACCGCCGCGGATCAGTACCACGCTGTGCTCTTGCAGGTTGTGGCCTTCACCGCCGATGTACGAGGAAACCTCGAAACCGTTGGTCAGACGCACACGGCATACTTTACGCAGTGCCGAGTTAGGTTTTTTCGGCGTGGTGGTATACACACGGGTGCATACGCCACGACGTTGCGGGCAGTTCTGCAGCGCAGGCACGTCGGATTTCTCGACGATACGCTTACGCGGCTGACGTACCAGCTGGTTGATAGTTGCCATCTACTAGCTCCACTGTTGTCTTGCGACGCTATTGTCTTGCAAGAAAAGCAAAATGGCAGGAACGAATTCCCGCCAAATTTAGGGGTACAAGAGTCTAAAGAGGATCTTGCCCCCAGTCAAGGCAAGGCCCCGACCTCCCCGCTCATCCAACCTCGACAAATTGTCTCGATTCGATGAACGGAACGGCCAGGGCCTTACGCTCATTTATCGCAGAACTCAGTTACCGCTTGAGTTCAGCGCTTCGGTCAGTGCAGCTTCCACTTCACTGGCGCTTACGCGCAACGGTTTGTCAGCATCACGGCGACGCTTGCGCTCGCTGTGGTAAGCCAGACCGGTACCCGCCGGGATCAAACGACCCACGACTACGTTTTCTTTCAGGCCGCGCAGGTAATCGCGCTTGCCGGTTACCGCCGCTTCGGTCAGTACGCGAGTGGTTTCCTGGAAGGAAGCCGCCGAGATGAACGATTCGGTGGACAACGACGCCTTGGTGATACCCAGCAGTACGCGAGTGAACTTGGAAACGAATTTCTCGTCGCCAGCCAGACGCTCGTTCTCTACCAGAACGTGAGTCAATTCCATCTGGTCGCCCTTGATGAAACTGGAATCGCCGGATTCAGCGATTTCAACTTTACGCAGCATCTGACGCAGGATGGTCTCGATGTGCTTATCGTTGATCTTCACGCCTTGCAGACGGTAAACGTCCTGGATCTCGTTCACGATGTACTTGGCCAGCGCACTCACACCCAGCAGACGCAGGATGTCGTGTGGATCGCTCGGGCCGTCGGAGATAACTTCGCCGCGGTTTACCTGTTCGCCTTCGAAGACGTTCAGGTGACGCCACTTCGGAATCAGCTCTTCGTACGGATCGCTACCGTCGTTCGGGGTGATAACCAGACGGCGCTTGCCTTTGGTCTCTTTACCGAACGCGATGGTGCCGCTGACTTCAGCCAGAATCGAGGCTTCTTTCGGACGACGGGCTTCGAACAAGTCGGCAACGCGCGGCAGACCACCGGTGATGTCACGGGTCTTCGAAGTCTCTTGCGGAATACGAGCGATAACATCACCGATCGCGATTTTCGCACCGTCCGCTACACCAACCAGGGCGTTAGCAGGCAGGAAGTACTGAGCAATTACGTCGGTACCCGGCAGCAAGAGATCCTTGCCGTTGTCATCAACCATCTTCACAGCAGGACGGATATCTTTACCGGCAGCTGGACGGTCTTTGGCGTCGAGTACTTCAATGTTGGTCATACCGGTCAATTCGTCAGTCTGACGCTTGATCGTGATGCCTTCTTCCATGCCCACGTAGGTCACGGTACCTTTCATTTCGGTAACGATTGGGTGAGTGTGCGGATCCCACTTGGCCACGATTGCGCCAGCGTCGACCTTGTCACCTTCTTTAACCGAAATCACAGCACCGTACGGCAGCTTGTAACGCTCGCGCTCACGACCGAAGTCATCAGCGATCGCCAGCTCACCGGAACGGGACACAGCAACCAGGCAACCATCCACTCGCTCAACGTGCTTCAGGTTATGCAGACGGACGGTACCGCCATTCTTCACCTGAACGCTGTCGGCTGCGGAGGTCCGGCTTGCCGCACCACCGATGTGGAACGTACGCATGGTCAGCTGGGTACCCGGCTCACCGATGGACTGGGCAGCGATAACGCCGACCGCTTCACCGATGTTCACCTGGTGACCACGAGCCAAGTCACGGCCGTAGCACTTGGCGCAAATGCCGTAGCGGGTTTCGCAGCTGATCGGCGAACGCACGATCACTTCGTCGATGCTGTTCAGCTCGATGAACTCGACCCACTTCTCGTCTACCAGAGTGCCGGCAGGAACGATGATTTCCTCGGTACCTGGCTTGAATACGTCACGGGCAATGACACGACCCAATACGCGCTCACCCAACGGCTCAACAACGTCACCGCCTTCAATGTGCGGAGTCATTACCAGGCCATGCTCGGTGCCGCAATCGATCTCGGTCACAACCAGATCCTGCGCCACGTCTACCAGACGACGAGTCAGGTAACCGGAGTTCGCAGTTTTCAACGCGGTATCCGCCAAACCTTTACGAGCACCGTGAGTGGAGATGAAGTACTGAAGTACGCTCAAACCTTCACGGAAGTTCGCAGTAATCGGCGTTTCGATGATGGAACCGTCCGGTTTGGCCATCAGGCCACGCATACCGGCGAGCTGACGGATCTGCGCAGCAGAACCCCGTGCGCCCGAGTCGGCCATCATGTACATCGAGTTGAAAGACTCTTGGTCGACTTCGACGCCATGACGGTCGATGACTTTCTCTTTCGAGAGGTTGGCCATCATCGCCTTGGAAACTTCGTCGTTCGCCTTGGACCAAAGGTCGATCACTTTGTTGTACTTCTCGCCCTGGGTTACCAGGCCGGAGGCGTACTGACTTTCGATCTCTTTCACTTCGTCGGTGGCTGCACCGATGATGCGGGCTTTTTCATCCGGGATAACGAAGTCGTTAACACCGATGGAAACGCCGGAGATGGTCGAATATGCAAAACCGGTGTACATCAACTGGTCAGCGAAGATCACGGTCTCTTTCAAACCAACCACGCGATAGCACTGGTTGATCAGCTTGGAGATCGCCTTTTTCTTCATCGGCTGGTTGACGACGTCGTACGACAGGCCAGGTGGAACAACCTGGAACAACAGCGCACGGCCGACAGTGGTGTCGACAATACGGGTGTTCTTGACGCTGCCACCATCACGATCGTTGACGGTTTCGTTGATCCGCACTTTGACCTTGGCGTGCAGTGCGGCTTCGCCGGCACGGAACACACGGTCAACTTCCTGCAGATCCGCGAACACACGACCTTCGCCCTTGGCGTTGATCGCTTCACGAGTCATGTAGTACAGACCCAATACAACGTCCTGCGACGGAACGATGATTGGCTCACCGTTGGCTGGCGACAGAATGTTGTTGGTCGACATCATCAACGCACGCGCTTCCAACTGAGCTTCCAGTGTCAGCGGTACGTGCACGGCCATTTGGTCGCCGTCGAAGTCGGCGTTGTACGCAGCACAGACCAGAGGGTGCAGCTGGATAGCCTTACCTTCGATCAGTACCGGTTCAAACGCCTGGATACCCAGACGGTGAAGGGTCGGTGCACGGTTGAGGAGAACCGGGTGTTCGCGAATCACTTCAGCAAGAACGTCCCAAACCTCTGGCAGCTCGCGCTCAACCATCTTCTTGGCAGCTTTGATGGTGGTAGCAAGACCACGCATTTCCAGCTTGCCGAAAATGAACGGCTTGAACAGCTCGAGAGCCATCTTCTTCGGCAGACCGCACTGGTGCAGACGCAGGGTCGGGCCAACGGTAATTACCGAACGACCGGAGTAGTCAACACGCTTACCGAGCAAGTTCTGACGGAAACGACCCTGCTTACCCTTGATCATGTCAGCCAGGGATTTCAGAGGACGCTTGTTGGAACCGGTGATAGCGCGACCACGACGACCGTTGTCGAGCAGTGCATCGACAGCTTCCTGCAACATACGCTTTTCGTTGCGCACGATGATGTCCGGAGCGGACAGATCGAGCAGACGCTTCAAGCGGTTGTTACGGTTGATCACTCGACGATACAGATCGTTGAGGTCGGAAGTCGCGAAGCGACCGCCGTCCAGCGGGACCAGTGGACGCAGATCTGGCGGCAGAACCGGCAGAACGGTCAGCACCATCCACTCTGGCAGGTTGCCGGAACCCTGGAAGGCTTCCATCAACTTCAGACGCTTGGACAGCTTCTTGATCTTGGTTTCGGAGTTGGTTTGCGGAATTTCTTCACGCAGGCGGCCAATCTCGTGTTCCAGGTCGATAGCGTGCAGCAGTTCGCGGACAGCTTCGGCACCCATGCGGGCATCGAAATCGTCGCCGAACTCTTCCAGCGCTTCGAAGTACTGCTCGTCGTTGAGCAGCTGACCCTTTTCAAGGGTGGTCATGCCTGGATCGATAACGACATAGCTCTCGAAGTAGAGAACGCGTTCGATATCACGCAGGGTCATGTCCATCAGCAAGCCGATACGGGACGGCAGCGATTTCAGGAACCAGATGTGGGCAACTGGCGAGGCCAGTTCGATGTGCGCCATGCGCTCACGACGAACTTTTGCCAGCGCGACTTCAACGCCGCACTTCTCGCAGATCACACCACGGTGCTTCAAGCGCTTGTACTTACCGCACAGGCACTCGTAATCCTTTACCGGGCCAAAGATCTTGGCGCAGAACAGGCCGTCACGCTCAGGTTTGAACGTACGGTAGTTGATGGTTTCCGGCTTTTTAACTTCACCGAACGACCACGAACGGATCATCTCAGGCGATGCCAATCCAATACGGATGGCGTCGAACTCTTCGACTTGACCCTGGTTTTTCAGCAAATTCAGTAGGTCTTTCAAGGCCTTTCCTCCTGGCGGAGCAGAGAGCGGGCAATCCTGCCCCGCTCTCGATTCGCGTCACGTGTTATTCGGTTTCCAGATCGATATCGATGCCGAGGGAACGAATTTCTTTGATCAACACGTTGAAAGACTCGGGCATGCCCGGCTCCATACGGTGATCGCCGTCCACGATGTTTTTGTACATCTTGGTCCGACCGTTCACATCGTCCGACTTCACTGTGAGCATTTCTTGCAGAGTGTAAGCAGCACCGTATGCTTCCAGTGCCCAGACCTCCATCTCCCCGAAACGCTGACCACCGAACTGTGCCTTACCACCCAGCGGCTGCTGGGTAACCAGGCTGTACGAACCGGTAGAACGAGCGTGCATCTTGTCGTCTACCAAGTGGTTCAGCTTCAGCATGTACATGTAGCCAACAGTAACCGGGCGCTCGAACTTGTTGCCGGTACGGCCGTCGGTCAGCTGCATCTGGCCGCTTTCTGGCAGGTCTGCCAGTTTCAGCATGGCCTTGATTTCGCTTTCCTTGGCGCCGTCGAACACTGGAGTGGCCATTGGTACGCCGCCACGCAGGTTCTTCGCCAGATCCAGGATTTCCTGGTCGGAGAAGCTATCCAGATCTTCGTTACGACCGCCGATCTGGTTGTAGATCTCGTCCAGGAAGGTGCGAAGTTCAGCAACTTTACGCTGCTCTTCGACCATCCGGTTGATCTTCTCGCCCAGACCTTTGGCCGCGAGGCCCAGGTGGGTTTCAAGGATCTGACCAACGTTCATACGCGAAGGTACGCCCAACGGGTTGAGGACGACGTCGACCGGGGTGCCATTGGCATCGTGCGGCATGTCTTCAACCGGCATGATCACGGAGACCACACCTTTGTTACCGTGACGACCGGCCATCTTGTCGCCCGGCTGGATGCGACGACGGATTGCCAGGTAAACCTTGACGATTTTCAGCACGCCTGGAGCCAGGTCATCGCCCTGCTGCAGTTTGCGCTTCTTGTCTTCGAACTTGTCGTCCAGCAGACGGCGGCGATCAACGATGTAGGCCTGAGCCTTCTCGAGTTGCTCGTTCAGAGCATCTTCAGCCATGCGCAGTTTGAACCACTGACCATGCTCAAGACCGTCGAGAACTTCGTCGGTGATTTCCTGACCTTTCTTCAGACCGGCGCCGCCTTCGGCTTTGTGGCCGACCAGAGCGGAACGCAGACGTTCGAAAGTGGCGCCTTCAACGATACGGAACTCTTCGTTCAGATCCTTGCGGATCTCGTCGAGTTGAGTCTTCTCGATCGACAGTGCACGAGCATCACGCTCAACGCCGTCACGGGTGAAGACCTGTACGTCGATGACAGTACCCTTGGTGCCGGTAGGCACACGCAGGGAAGTGTCTTTAACGTCGCTGGCTTTTTCACCGAAGATGGCACGCAGCAGTTTTTCTTCCGGAGTCAGTTGGGTCTCGCCTTTCGGAGTGACCTTACCAACCAGGATGTCGCCTGCGCCAACTTCAGCACCTACGTAAACGATACCGGCTTCGTCCAGCTTGTTCAGTGCAGCTTCACCCACGTTCGGGATGTCTGCAGTGATTTCCTCTGGCCCAAGCTTGGTGTCACGTGCCACACAGGTCAGTTCCTGAATGTGGATCGTGGTGAAACGGTCTTCCTGAACAACACGCTCGGACAGGCAGATGGAGTCTTCGAAGTTGAAGCCGTTCCATGCCATGAACGCGATGCGCATGTTCTGACCCAGAGCCAGCTCCCCCATATCGGTGGACGGACCGTCGGCCATGATGTCGCTGCGCTGAACCCGATCACCCTTGCTCACCAGCGGACGCTGGTTGATGCAGGTGTTCTGGTTGGAGCGGGTGTACTTGGTCAGGTTGTAGATGTCGACACCAGCTTCACCGGTTTCAACTTCATCATCAGCAACACGAACCACAATACGGCTGGCGTCGACGGAGTCGATCACGCCACCACGACGAGCCACGACGCAAACGCCGGAGTCACGGGCTACGTTACGCTCCATGCCGGTACCGACCAGCGGCTTGTCAGCGCGCAGGGTTGGTACAGCTTGACGCTGCATGTTCGAACCCATCAACGCACGGTTGGCGTCGTCGTGCTCGAGGAACGGGATCAGCGACGCTGCAACCGAAACTACCTGCTTCGGCGATACGTCCATCAAGGTGACGTCTTCCGGCGCCTTGACGGTGAACTCGTTCAAGTGACGAACAGCTACCAGCTCGTCGATCAGGACTTTCTTGTCGTTCATCGTGGCCGAGGCCTGAGCGATCACGTGATCAGCTTCTTCGATGGCGGACAGGAACACGATCTCGTCGGTGACCAGAGCGTCTTTCACCACACGGTACGGGCTCTCGAGGAAGCCGTACTGGTTGGTGCGCGCATAGGCAGCCAAGGAGTTGATCAGACCGATGTTCGGACCTTCCGGCGTTTCAATCGGGCATACACGACCGTAGTGAGTCGGGTGTACGTCACGCACTTCAAAGCCAGCACGCTCACGAGTCAAACCGCCAGGGCCGAGTGCAGAGACACGACGCTTGTGGGTGATCTCGGACAGCGGGTTGTTCTGGTCCATGAACTGGGAGAGCTGGCTGGAACCGAAGAACTCTTTCACCGCCGCAGCCACTGGCTTGGCGTTGATCAGGTCTTGCGGCATCAGGCCTTCGCTTTCAGCCATCGACAGACGCTCTTTGACCGCACGCTCAACACGTACCAGGCCAACGCGGAACTGGTTCTCGGCCATTTCGCCTACGCAGCGAACACGACGGTTACCCAGGTGGTCGATGTCATCGACGATGCCTTTACCGTTACGGATGTCGACCAGAGTCTTCAGTACCGCGACGATGTCTTCTTTGCACAACACGCCCGAACCTTCGATCTCGGTACGACCGATACGACGGTTGAACTTCATCCGGCCGACCGCAGACAGGTCATAGCGCTCAGGGCTGAAGAACAGGTTGTTGAACAGAGTCTCGGCAGCGTCTTTGGTTGGCGGCTCGCCAGGACGCATCATGCGATAGATCTCGACCAGCGCTTCCAATTGGTTGCTGGTGGAGTCGATCTTCAGAGTGTCGGAGACGAACGGACCGCAGTCGATATCGTTGGTGTACAGAGTTTCGATGCGAACAACCTGAGCCTTGGCGATTTTTGCCAGGATTTCGGTGTTCAGCTCGGTGTTGCACTCTGCCAGGATTTCGCCGGTTGCCGGATGCACGATGACCTTGGCGGTAGTGCGACCCAGGACGTAGTCCAGAGGCACTTGCAGCTCTTTGATCCCTGCTTTTTCCAGCTGGTTGATGTGGCGAGCAGTGATACGACGACCTTGCTCGACAATAACTTTGCCTTTGTCATCCAGGATATCCAGGACAGCAATTTCACCACGCAGGCGCTGAGGCACCAGTTCCAGGCTGAGGTTTTCACCTTGCACGTGGAAGACGTTGGTGGTGTAGAACGCGTCCAGCACTTCTTCAGTGGTATAGCCCAGCGCGCGCAGCAGTACCGATGCAGGCAGCTTGCGACGACGGTCGATACGCACGAACACGCAGTCTTTCGGGTCGAACTCGAAGTCCAGCCACGAACCGCGGTAAGGAATGATGCGCGCGGAGTACAGCAGTTTGCCGGAGCTGTGCGTCTTGCCACGGTCGTGGTCGAAGAACACGCCCGGGGAACGGTGCAGCTGGGAAACGATTACACGCTCGGTACCGTTGATTACGAAGGTACCGTTTTCAGTCATCAGGGGGATTTCACCCATGTAGACTTCTTGCTCTTTGATGTCCTTGATCGCTTTGTTCGACGATTCTTTGTCGAAAATGATCAGGCGCACTTTTACCCGCAAAGGTACGGCGTAAGTTACACCGCGCAATACGCATTCTTTGACATCAAATGCCGGTTCGCCCAGGCGATAACCGACGTACTCCAGCGCAGCATTGCCGGAGTAGCTGATGATCGGGAAAACGGATTTGAAGGCCGCATGCAGGCCCACGTCGCGGAACTGATCTTTAGTCGCTCCCGCTTGCAAGAATTCACGATACGAATCCAGCTGGATGGCCAGGAGGTACGGCACATCCATGACGTCCGGCAACTTGCTAAAGTCCTTGCGGATACGTTTTTTCTCAGTATATGAGTAAGCCATCAGCGTTCCCCAGCTTGGTCACCTGCTTGTTTGGCCCCTCCCGACGGGAGCAGCCAGAAAATCGTGCAAACCCCATGGTTTGCGCCACCGCATCGGGTGGTTACAGCTCGTTACCAGCACCGACCCAGTCGGCTGCCAATAACGGAAAAAGGCCGGTGGCAAGAGCCACCAGCCATCAGCCTTTCGCTTAACGCTCGGGCTGGAGGTGCAAAGTCGATGCTTACTTCAGCTCGACTTTAGCGCCTGCTTCTTCCAGAGTAGCTTTGGCTTTGTCAGCTGCGTCTTTCGAAACAGCTTCCAGAACCATGGCAGGAGCGCCGTCAACTACAGCCTTGGCTTCTTTCAGGCCCAGACCGGTCAGTTCACGTACTGCCTTGATCACGTTAACTTTCTTCTCGCCAGCTTCGGTCAGCATGACGTTGAATTCAGTTTGTTCTTCAACAACGGCAGCAACAGCAGCTGGACCAGCGGAAGCAGCGGCAGCGGAAACGCCGAACTTCTCTTCCATGGCCTTGATCAGCTCAACGATTTCCAGAACGGATTTTTCGCCGATTGCTTCGATGATTTGGTCGTTAGTCAGAGACATGACTATAAATTCCTGTATTGGGGTGACAGCCTACGCGGCCATCGAAATAAACAATAAACGCTGAAAGGAGTCGCTCAGCCTTAGGCTGCGGCAGCTTCTTTCTGGTCGCGAAGGGCCGCCAGAGTACGAGCCAATTTGCTGGTTGCGCCTTGAATCACGCTCATCAGCTGAGAAATTGCTTCGTCACGGGTCGGCAGACTTGCCAGTACGTCGATCTGATTAGCTGCGAGGAACTTGCCCTCGAACGCAGCTGCCTTGATCTCGAACTTATCCTGACCTTTTGCGAATTCTTTGAAGATACGAGCAGCAGCGCCCGGATGTTCTTTCGAAAATGCAATCAAGGTCGGGCCGGTGAACACGTCGTTGAGCACGTCATATTGAGTGCCAGCAACGGCGCGCTTGAGCAGGGTGTTACGTACAACACGTACGTAAACGCCAGCTTCACGAGCCTCTTTACGGAGTCCGGTCATAGCGCCAACTGTCACGCCGCGGGCATCAGCCACAACAGCAGACAGGGCAACATTGGCAGCCTCGTTGACTTCAGCGACGATGGCCTTCTTGTCTTCGAGTTTAATTGCCACGGGTTTAACTCCTGCTTGTTACCGTTTCATCCAACCGAAGCCGGATGTCGTTTTGGTGTCTGATTCGGTAAGGAACCGGGAGCACCATCTGCGTAGGCTTGAGGTTTAAGACTTGCGTCGCCTACGGTCTTGGATAGCCCCCGCCAGGCAGGGACCCCAATCTTTCAATTGGCGCAATCGCTTGCGCCAACCTGTGTCTTACGCGTCGAGCGAGCCTTGGTCGATGACCAGACCTGGACCCATGGTGGTGCTCAGGGTAACGCGCTTGACGTAAATACCTTTCGAGGAAGCTGGCTTGATACGCTTCAGATCAGCGATCAGGGCTTCAACGTTTTCCTTCAGCTTGACGGCATCGAAGCCGACTTTGCCAACGGAGGTGTGGATGATGCCGTTTTTGTCGGTGCGATAACGAACCTGACCAGCCTTGGCGTTTTTAACCGCGGTAGCTACGTCTGGAGTTACAGTGCCGACTTTAGGGTTAGGCATCAGGCCGCGTGGGCCCAGGATCTGACCCAACTGACCAACAACGCGCATAGCATCCGGGGATGCGATAACTACGTCATAGTTCAGGTCGCCGCCTTTCATTTCCGCAGCCAGGTCGTCCATACCTACACGGTCAGCGCCGGCAGCCAGAGCAGCCTCGGCAGCTGGACCCTGGGTGAACACAGCAACGCGAACAGTCTTGCCAGTGCCGTGTGGCAGCACGGTAGCGCTACGAACGACCTGGTCGGATTTACGCGGGTCAACACCCAGGTTCACAGCAACGTCGAACGACTCGCTGAACTTGACAGTCGACAGCTCAGCCAGCAGAGCAGCAGCGTCTACAAAGTTGTAGGACTTGCCTGCTTCGATTTTGCCGGCGATAGCCTTTTGACGCTTGGTCAACTTAGCCATTACACACCCTCCACGTTAAGGCCCATGCTACGAGCAGAACCGGCGATAGTACGCACGGCTGCTTCCATATCAGCTGCAGTCAGATCCGCGTTTTTGGTTTTCGCGATTTCTTCCAGCTGAGCACGGGTCACGGTGCCAACCTTAACGGTGTTCGGACGAGCAGAACCGCTAGTCAGACCAGCAGCCTTCTTCAGCAGAACCGAAGCAGGTGTGGATTTGGTTTCGAAAGTGAAGCTACGGTCGCTGTAGACAGTGATGATCACTGGAGTCGGCAGACCTGGCTCAATACCCTGAGTACGGGCGTTGAAAGCCTTGCAGAATTCCATGATGTTCACGCCGTGCTGACCCAAAGCAGGACCAACAGGTGGGCTTGGGTTAGCCTGAGCGGCCTTCACTTGCAGCTTGATGTAAGCGGTAATCTTCTTGGCCATGAGGCACTCCAATTACGGGTTCGAACGCCTCGAAAGGCTCCCCGGTTACTTGCGCGTTTATCCCAGTGACGACAAAACCCCACAGCCTAGGGCTGCGGGGTTGGGATGCTTGCTCAACTAGACCTTTTCGACCTGGCTGAACTCTAGCTCTACCGGAGTAGAGCGACCGAAAATGAGCACTGCCACTTGGATCCGGCTCTTCTCGTAGTTAACTTCTTCAACCGTGCCAGTAAAATCAGCAAACGGTCCGTCATTGACACGTACCGACTCGCCTGGCTCGAACAACGTCTTCGGCTTCGGCTTGTCGCTACCATCAGCAACGCGACGCAGAATTGCTTCTGCCTCTTTATCAGTGATCGGTGCAGGCTTGTCAGCAGTACCGCCGATGAAACCCATCACCCGAGGAGTATCCTTGACCAAGTGCCAAGTACCCTCGTTCATGTCCATCTGGACCAGCACATAACCTGGGAAGAACTTGCGCTCGCTTTTGCGTTTCTGGCCATTACGCATCTCAACCACTTCTTCAGTGGGAACCAGAATTTCGCCAAAGCCATCTTCCATGCCAGCCAGCTTTACGCGCTCTACCAACGAGCGCATGACATGCTTCTCGTAACCGGAGTAAGCATGCACAACGTACCAACGCTTAGCCACGGGACACCCTTAGCCGACAATCAAGGAAACAAGCCAGCCGAGCAGGGAATCAAGCCCCCACAACAGCAACGCCATAACCAGAACAACAGCCACAACAATCAGCGTGGTCTGCGTGGTTTCTTGGCGAGTTGGCCATACGACTTTACGAATCTCGGTGCGAGCTTCCTTAACCAGTACAAAGAAAGACTTGCCCTTGACTGTCTGCAGGCCTACAAAGGCAGCTACAGCAGCAATGACAAGCAAAGCGAGTACGCGGTACAGGATCGGCGAAGCAGAGTAATACTGATTGCCAACAACGCCAACAACCACCAAAGCGACTACTACTAGCCACTTGAGCAGATCGAAGCGAGAGCCTTGAGCTTCAGCTTTAGGAGTCATCTATGAAGATCCTGTGAAAAGAAAGCCAGACACACCAAGTGAATCTGGCAGGTCAGGAGGGAATCGAACCCCCAACCTACGGTTTTGGAGACCGTCGCTCTGCCAATTGAGCTACTGACCTAAAACAAAATCAGGCCGACCATTATGCCGGCCCGAAAAAGACATTACAACAACTTACTCGATGACTTTTGCTACGACACCAGCGCCGACGGTACGACCGCCCTCACGGATAGCGAAACGCAGACCATCTTCCATCGCGATGGTTTTGATCAGGGTAACGGTCATTTGAACGTTGTCACCTGGCATCACCATTTCAACACCTTCTGGCAGCTCACAGTTACCAGTCACGTCAGTTGTACGGAAGTAGAACTGCGGACGGTAGCCCTTGAAGAATGGCGTATGACGACCACCCTCTTCCTTGCTCAGAACGTAAACCTCAGCAGTGAACTTGGTATGCGGCTTGACAGTGCCGGGCTTGACCAGAACCTGGCCACGCTCAACATCATCACGCTTGGTACCACGCAGCAGAACACCACAGTTCTCACCTGCACGACCTTCGTCGAGCAGCTTGCGGAACATTTCAACACCAGTGCAAGTAGTTTTGACAGTGTCACGAAGACCAACAATCTCAACTTCTTCCTGAATGCGGACAATGCCACGCTCAACACGACCAGTCACAACAGTACCGCGACCGGAGATCGAGAACACATCCTCGATCGGCATCAGGAACGGCTTATCGATAGCACGCTCAGGCTGCGGAATATAGCTATCCAGAGTCTCGACCAACTTCTTGACGGCGGTAGTACCCATCTCGTTGTCGTCTTGACCATTCAGCGCCATCAGCGCCGAACCAATGATGATCGGCGTATCATCACCTGGGAAATCGTAAGTGCTCAGCAGATCGCGCACTTCCATCTCAACCAGCTCCAGCAGCTCAGCATCGTCAACCATGTCAGCCTTATTCAGGAAGACAACGATGTACGGAACGCCAACCTGACGGGACAACAGGATGTGCTCACGGGTTTGCGGCATCGGACCATCAGCGGCCGAGCAAACCAGAATCGCACCATCCATCTGCGCAGCACCGGTAATCATGTTTTTTACGTAGTCGGCGTGACCTGGACAGTCAACGTGCGCGTAGTGACGCACAGCCGAATCGTACTCAACGTGAGCAGTGTTAATGGTGATACCACGAGCTTTTTCTTCTGGGGCGCTATCGATCTTGTCGAAGTCAACCTTTGCCGAACCGAACACTTCGGAGCAGACGCGGGTCAAAGCGGCGGTCAGAGTTGTCTTGCCATGGTCTACGTGACCAATGGTTCCAACGTTGACGTGCGGCTTGTTACGTTCGAACTTTTCCTTAGCCATCGAAATCACCCCTAGCAGAAGAATTAAGCAAGTACTATCAGCCATTAAAACAAAGGCAGATATTTTCATATCTGCCTTGTTATATGGAGCTCTTGAGCGGATTTGAACCGCTGACCTCACCCTTACCAAGGGTGTGCTCTACCAACTGAGCTACAAGAGCGTAACACTTTGCAGGACCTGCAAACTTGGAGCGGGTAGCGGGAATCGAACCCGCATCATCAGCTTGGAAGGCTGAGGTTCTACCACTAAACTATACCCGCGGAGCTTGCAGCTCTCGCTAAAAATGGTGGAGGGGGAAGGATTCGAACCTTCGAAGTCGTAGACGTCAGATTTACAGTCTGATCCCTTTGGCCGCTCGGGAACCCCTCCTAAGCGAGCCGGCATTCTATATCATGCCAGCCTTCTGTCAAGCATTTTCTCATTAAAAACCTGAGGTTAGCTGCGTTGACCTCGCTTCACACTGCTGACCGTTAAAGGTCTTCACTGCGAAGCGGGCGCCATTCTATGCAAACTATTCGACGGGTGCAACCCCCTCGCACGGCATTATTTTATGTTTTAACTCATTGAATTCTTTAGAAAGGTTTTGCAACTGCGAGTCACTCAGCAAACGCCGGCTTTCCGGGGCTATGCGCACCCAGTAACCATCAGACTCGGCGGGGGCCCTCAGCAAGGACTCGAACTTGATTTCCATGCCACTCAATCGCCGCTCGACCGCCTGAGCCGCTTCCTGACGAGTAAAACCGCCAAGATAGAGGCATCCATCGTCTGCCTGGGCAGGCTTTCCTTTATCACGAGCCGCGTCAGTCGTTTCACTCAACAAGCGAATGTCCTGCTGCGAACCCCGATACAAACTCAAAGGGGTTACATCCTTTGCGCGCAGAGGAGCCTCTTGTTGGTGCCAGATGTAATAGAACACATTGAGAACAAGCAGCAGCAGAAACAACCAACGCATAAAAACCTCAGGACAAGGGACACGCCATCGCCAAACCTACAAATACCAGGTCTGGAACCACCCTGGCTTCGGGCACAATCTCGGAGACCAGATCAGCATCCCCGCCAGTCAGAAAGACTGCGAAATCATCTCCCCAATAGCTGCGCGCCAACTCTAGCTGAGTCAGGACAAACCCTCTCAACATTAGCAAACAACCACGCTCGACCGCCTCGACGGTTGTGCGCCCAGGAACAAGACTCTCCAAAGCGCGCTCGGCAGCAAGATCTCCATAGCGAATTCTACGGGTATGGGTACGCAGCTGGTTGCGCATCAAAGGCATCCCCGGACAGATAAATCCTCCGAGATGTTCACCATCCCCTGCAATAAAGTCAGCCGTAACCGCCGTACCAAAGTCGAGCACCAGACAAGCACCCGAAGCCAGATGAAATCCTCCGAGCATTGCAAGCCAGCGATCAAGCCCTAGCCGCTCGAACTCCTCATAGCCATTTCGAACCCCGGACATCTCCCGAGCCGGTGTCGCGCACACTACGGAAACGCCAAAAGCCTCGGTCAGCAGAGAAATCAGCGCACTGGTCTCTTCGGCGGTTCTGACACTGACCAAGCGACAATGCATGAGAGCGAGCCCCTTGAGGCCTTTCAAGCTCTCCAGCAACGCGAGATCTGAATCAACGACCCCCTCGCCAATCACCCGCCTGACATCCTCGCCGAGCACACGCCACTTGATGAAACTGTTTCCACAATCGAGCTCAAGAATCATCACGTAACCTCAGACTGAGCTCGCCACCACTAAAGACCTTCTCCACACCATTCACCTTCAAGCGCAAGGCACCTTGGCCATCGATACCCAGCACCTCACCATCTATCTGACTAACACCGGCAATCAACGATACCGCCCGCCCCTGCCATAGATGATTTTGCTCCCACTCCGCCTGGATAGCAGGAAATCCGCCGGCCTGGTGGCGATTTAAATAGGTCTGGAGCATCAACCCTAACTCCGCAACCAGATGATTGCGATCAACAGCCTTACCCGACTCGAGGCGCATGGACGTCCACTGCTGATCAACCTCATCAGTCATCTGCATGTTCACATTTATTCCGACACCGATCACCACGTGACACACATCAGCAGGATCCCCCACTAATTCGAGCAGTATTCCTGCAATCTTTTGCTGACCCACCAGAACATCATTCGGCCACTTCAACCCCACACCTGAAATACCAAGCCCTCGCAAGGCTTGCATTACGGCAAGCCCGACAACAAGACTCAAGCCTTCCAGCTGCCGCATCCCACCATCAATGCGCAGTACCAGACTGTAATAGATGTTTTCCGCGAACGGGCTCACCCATTTGCGTCCACGCCGCCCACGACCAGCCGTCTGCCGCTCAGCGAGCACCAGAAATGGCGCAGGCTGGCCACGCTCGATAGCTCGCAAGGCTTCAGCGTTGGTAGAGTCAATTGAATCGAAGACTAGAATGGGCCACTCGCAAGAAGGCGCCCGCGCGCTTATTTCCGCAGGATCAAGCAGTGTCAACGGCGCAGCTAGTTGATAGCCGCGACCGCGCACTTTATGAATGGATAACCCGAGCTCAGCTTCCAAGTGCTGAAGCTGCTTCCATACAGCGCTACGACTGACGCCCAAGGCAGCACCCAGGGCTTGGCCCGAATGGAATCGACCATCCTTAAGAAGCTTTAACAACGTCAGCATGCAAGTCTCGCCTCACAATGAGGCCCGCATGATAGCCATGCCCCGGGCTGTTGCATAGAAACCCTAGAAGCGAGAT
>NZ_JAEKFD010000008.1:0-320760 GCF_016650735.1 Pseudomonas sp. TH37 | reverse complement strand
TCCGCAGGAAAGTTCGTACAGCATTATCGGACTGCTTCCGGCTGTCACAGTCTGATGACAGTGCTAAGGTTCGGCCCTAGCTTTTGTATTTTCCCAAGGAAGCCTTTATGCCGGACGCTACGTCCCTCAGTGCTGGTTTTATGGTGGTTCACGGCAACCGCCTGGACGAGTTGCGCAGCCTGGTGGTCAGCTGGATGCGGCGCTACCCGCTGGCTCCCTTGGAAAATGAAATCGCTCTGGTACAGAGTAACGGCATCGCCCAATGGCTGAAGCTGGCACTGGCCGAAGACCCCGAAGATGACGACATGGGCGGCTGTGGAATCGCCGCAGCCATCGACGTGCAGTTACCGGGCAGCTTCATGTGGCAGCTCTATCGCATGGTGCTGGGACGTGACGAAATCCCGGTCAAATCCTTGCTCGATAAAGCCCCGCTGACCTGGCGTCTGATGCGTCTGCTACCACAGTTGATTAACCAACCGCACTTCGAACCCCTGCAGCGCTTCCTTACCAATGACACCGACTTACGTAAACGCTATCAATTGGCGGAGCGACTGGCAGACCTGTTTGACCAATATCAGGTCTACCGTGCCGACTGGCTCGAAGACTGGGCAGAAGGTCGTCATCAATTACGAAATGGCAGAGGCGAAGCCAAAGCGCTGACCCCGGCCAACTGCTGGCAGGCGGAGCTGTGGCGTGCGCTGTTGCTGGATGTCGGAGAGCAAGGCATGGCGCAAAGCCGCGCAGGCGTTCACCAACGCTTTATCGAGCGCATCAATAGTCTTGACGTAGCGCCCAGCGGATTGCCGTCACGGGTGATCGTTTTCGGGATTTCTTCACTGCCTGCTCAGGCCCTGGAAGCGCTTGCCGGGCTTGCTCGATTCAGCCAGGTCTTGCTGTGCGTACACAACCCATGTCGTCACCATTGGGCAGACATCGTCGCCGATAAAGATTTGTTGCGACATCAGTACAAGCGTCAGGCTCGCAAGAGCGGCATGCCGATTGTGCTCGACTCGCAAACGCTCCATCAGCATGCCCACCCGCTACTGGCAGCGTGGGGTAAGCAGGGGCGGGACTACATCAATCTGCTCGACAGCTACGACGATCCCAATAGTTATCGCTCGGCATTTCGTGACGGGCGTATCGATCTATTCAGCGAAAACCAGCCACAGAACATGCTTAATCAATTGCAGGACGACATCCTGGAATTGCGTCCCCTGAACGAGACTCGCGAGCGTTGGCCCGTTGTCGATGTGAAAAAGGACGAATCGATCCGTTTTCACATCGCCCATAGCGCCCAACGCGAAGTGGAGATACTCCACGATCAGTTGCTCGCACGATTCAGTGCTGACCCAGACCTAAGGCCTCGCGACGTAATCGTGATGGTCCCGGACATCGACAGTTATGCCCCGCACATCCGTGCTGTCTTTGGTCAGCTTGATCGCTTTGATCCGCGCTTCATTCCTTTCACACTTGCGGATCAAGGCCAGCGCGGCCGGGATCCGCTATTGATCGCTGTCGAGCATCTGCTCAAACTGCCCGACAGTCGTTTTCCCGTCAGCGAAATCCTCGATCTGTTGGACGTTCCGGCATTACGCGCTCGGTTTGGCGTAGAGGAGCGTGACCTGCCTACCTTGCATCGCTGGATTGAAGGCGCAGGTATCCGCTGGGGGATGAACGCCGAGCAGCGCGCGGGTCTGGGCCTGCCTGATGAGCTGGAGCAAAACAGTTGGCGTTTCGGTCTGCGACGGATGCTGCTGGGTTATGCCGTGGGTAGCGGCAATGCCTGCGAGGGGATCGAACCCTACGACGAGATTGGTGGTCTGGATGCCGCGCTCATAGGTCCTTTGGTCGCACTGCTGGATGCGCTGGAAATTGCCCATCAGGAACTCACTCAACCTGCGGCGCCTAAACAATGGGGCTCGCGGTTGCAAGCTTTGGTGCAGCTATTCTTCCTGGCCAGCAACGAGCATGACGACTATTTGTTGGCCCAACTCGAAGAGCTTCGCGAGACCTGGCTTGAAACCTGCGAATCCGTAGGTTTGCAAGACGAGTTACCGCTGACCGTAGTCCGGGAAGCCTGGCTGGCGGGTCTCGACCAAGGTCGCCTGTCTCAGCGTTTCCTCGCCGGGGCCGTTAACTTTTGTACCTTGATGCCCATGCGAGCGATCCCCTTCAAACTGGTCTGCCTGCTTGGCATGAATGACGGTGATTACCCTCGCGCGCAGCCGCCGCTGGACTTCGACCTGATGGGCAGTGACTACCGCCCCGGCGATCGTTCCCGACGCGAGGATGATCGCTATCTGTTGCTGGAAGCATTGTTGTCCGCACGCGATCAACTCTATATCAGCTGGGTCGGCCGCAGTATTCGGGACAACAGCGAGCGCCCTGCTTCGGTGTTGATAGGGCAGTTGCGTGACCATCTCGGCAGCGGCTGGCGACTGCACGATGACAATGATGACCTGCTTGAATCCATGACCCAGGAACACCCGCTGCAACCTTTCAGCGCTCGCTACTTTCACGAAGGCGATGATCTATTCAGCTACGCCAGCGAGTGGCAGGTTCTTCATCAAGCCGGTGATCTGGCGACTGATATCGAAGTACTTGAACCCTACGTCCAGGACGAACCGCTGAGCCTGGGTCTGCTGCAGGATTTTCTGCGCAACCCGGTACGACATTTCTTCAGTCAGCGGCTCAAAGTGTTCTTTGAGGCTGTCGACGTGCCTTTGGCAGATGAAGAGCCATTCGTACTCGATGCGCTGCAACGCTACAGCCTCAGCGACAGCTTGCTCGAAGCGGCGCTGGGGCAATTGGAGCAAACCGATCAGGTACTGGAGGCGCAGGCAAAACGCCTGCAAAACAGCGGGCTTTTGCCCATGGCCGGTTTTGGCGAATGTCTTCAGCGAGAGTTGATCGAGCCGCTGCCGGATCTGCTGCTGCGCTATCAGCAACTTCTGGCGTTATGGCCGACCTCGCTCACCAGCGCGTTACCGGTAAGTCTGGAACTACAAGGATTGCGTCTGGAGGGCTGGCTCAGTGGCCTGCATCAACGCGCAGATGGCGGGTTGTTGTCGGTGACTACGATTCCCAACAGCATCGGTTCGATCAAGGCCCGCAAATGGCATCGCCTGACGCGACCTTGGGTCAATCACCTGGTGGCGTGTGCCAGCGGCATGCCGATGACCACCGCGTTGGTGGCCAGCGACGACAGTTTGCTGCTCGGTCCGATAGAGGAGGCCGCAGCATCTCGGGTTCTGGGCGATCTGTTGTTGGCTTGGCAAACGGGCATGCGCCAGCCGCTGCCGATTGCAGTAAAAACAGCGTTCGCCTGGCTCGCTCAAACCGACCCGAGCAAAGCTGACGCCGCTGCCCGCAAGGCCTATGAAGGCGACGGCCAGAACACTGACGGCGAGCGCCGCGAAAGCCCGGCGCTCACTCGGCAATACGCCGATTACGATGCACTGACTGCGGACGAGACCTTCCCCGATTGGTGCAACGCTTTGTATCGGCCGCTGTTTGAGGCCTCCTGGCGTTCATCGACCAGCCAGGAGGCGCGCTCATGACCACGAAAACTCCGCTGGCCCTGGCATTCCCGCTACGTGGCAGCCAGCTGATTGAGGCCAGCGCCGGGACCGGCAAGACCTTCACTATTTCTGCGCTGTACTTGCGTCTGGTCCTTGGCCACGGCGGCGAGTCGAGTGGTTTTGGCCGTGAATTGCTGCCGCCGCAAATCCTCGTGGTGACCTTCACCGATGCCGCGACCAAAGAGCTGCGCGAACGTATTCGCACACGGCTGGCTGAAGCCGCACGGTTTTTCCGCGATGAGACACCGGCTCCGGATGGCCTCATTGCCGAGTTGCGCGAGCAGTACCTCCCCGAACAGTGGTCCGGCTGTGCAAACCGCCTGGACATCGCCGCCCAGTGGATGGATGAAGCGGCGGTATCGACCATCCACAGTTGGTGCCAGCGCATGTTGCGCGAGCATGCGTTCGACAGTGGCAGCCTGTTCACCCAGACCCTGGAAACCGATCACAGCGATTTGCTCGGCGAAGTCCTGCGCGACTACTGGCGACTGTTCTGCTATCCAATGCAAGGCGATGCGTTGAACTGGGTTCGCGGCAATTGGGGCGGCCCTGCGGCGTTGCTGCCACGAGTGCGTGGGTTGTTCGCCAGCGAGCGTGACAGCGTTGAAGGTAAAGAGCCTGCCGAGTTGATTGCCGAGTGCCTGCAGGAGCGACGGGCTGCTTTGCTCGAACTCAAGATGCCCTGGCGCCAGTGGGCGGATGAGTTGCTTGCCATCTGTCACCAAGGCGTCGCGAGCAAGAGCGTCGATGGCCGCAAGATGCAGCCGCGCTACTTTGAACCTTGGTTCGAGAAACTTCGAGCCTGGGCCGAAGACGAATCTCTCGAGCAGTTGGACATTGGCACCGGCTTCACTCGCCTGACCCCCGATGGCATGGCTGAAGCATGGAAGGGTGAAGCTCCCCGTCATCCCGGTCTCGATGCGATGCCCGGTCTCAAGACCAGTCTCGATGGGTTGCCGACCCCCGATGCCGCCGTGCTGCAACACGCCGCTCACTGGGTGGGTGCACGGTTCGAGGAAGAAAAGCGTCGCCGCGCGGAAATGGGCTTCGATGACATGCTGCTGCGCCTCGATGCGGCTTTGCAGTCCGAAGGCGGTGAGCGCCTGGCAACACTGATCCGCGAGCAGTTCCCGGTCGCGTTGATCGACGAATTCCAGGACACCGACCCGGTGCAGTATCGAATCTTCGAGAGCATTTATCGCATCGAAGACAACAATCCTGAAACCGGTCTGTTTCTGATCGGTGACCCGAAGCAGGCGATCTATGCCTTCCGCGGGGCCGACATCTATACCTACCTGCGCGCCCGCCAGGCCACCACTGGCCGGCTGCATACCCTGGGCACCAACTTCCGTTCCAGCCATGGCATGGTCAGTGCGGTGAACCATGTGTTCGAGCGCGCCGAATCTCGTGAGCAGGGACGCGGAGCATTCCTGTTTCGTGAGAAAAGTGGCGAGAATCCGGTACCGTTCCTACCCGTCGAATCCCAAGGGCGCAAAGAAGTCCTGCAGATTGATGGTCAGGTTGTACCGGCCCTGAACATCTGGCATCTGTCCGCTGATCAGCCACTGTCTGGCGCGGTGTATCGACAACAATTGGCCGCCGCCTGCGCCAGTGAAATCACCGCGCTGCTCAATGGCGGTCAGCAAGGCTGTGCTGGCTTCATCCAGGACGGTAAGGACTTCAAAGGTCTACTGCCATCGGATATCGCAATTCTGGTGCGCGACGGCAAAGAGGCCCAGGCCGTGCGTGGCGAACTTTCGGCCCGCGGCGTGCGCAGTGTTTACCTGTCAGACAAGGACTCCGTGTTCGCCGCGCAGGAAGCCCATGACCTGCTGACCTGGCTCAAAGCGTGTGCCGAGCCGGATGTCGAGCGTCCCCTCCGTGCCGCTCTTGCCTGCATCACACTGAACCTTTCGCTGGCTGAGCTGGAGCGGCTGAATCAGGACGAACTGGCCTGGGAAGCACGGGTCATGCAGTTCCGCGGTTATCGCGAGCTCTGGCGCAAGCAAGGCGTGTTGCCAATGTTGCGGCACCTGTTACATGACTTTCAGTTGCCCCAGGCGTTGATCGCGCGCAGTGATGGCGAGCGGGTGCTGACCAACCTGCTGCACCTGTCCGAGCTGCTGCAGCAAGCAGCCGCTGAGCTCGATGGTGAGCAAGCCTTGATCCGTCACTTGTCCGAGCATCTGGCATTGTCCGGTCAGGCTGGCGAAGAACAGATCCTGCGCCTGGAAAGCGATGAGCAACTGGTCAAGGTTGTGACCATTCACAAATCCAAAGGACTTGAATATCCGTTGGTATTTCTGCCGTTCATTTGCTCGGCAAAACCGGTGGATGGCAGCCGTTTGCCGTTGTATTACCACGACGCGACGGGCAAGGCTCAGGTGAGCTTGAAGCCGACGCCGGAGTTGATCGCCCAAGCCGATGATGAGCGCTTGGCCGAGGATCTCCGGCTGCTTTATGTCGCCCTGACCCGGGCACAACATGCCTGCTGGCTCGGTGTGACTGACCTCAAGCGCGGCAATAACAACGGATCGACGTTGCACCTTTCAGCGTTGGGTTATCTGCTGGGCGGTGGTACGCCATTGGCCGAGTCTGCAGCGTTGCGGCGTTGGCTGGAAGATTTGCAGCAGGACTGCCCGGCGCTGAACTACGGTGAAATGCCTGAAGCGAGCGCCGAGCATTACCATCCGCCGCGCAATGAAGCGACCTTGCTTGCGCCGCTGATACCCAAACGCAAGGCCAGCGAAAACTGGTGGATTGCCTCCTACAGCGCCCTGCGCATTGGCGATAGTCTGAGCGTTGGCAGTGACGAAGCTCCAGAGAGCCCACAAGCACAAAAGCTTTTTGACGACGAACGTCTCGATCCGCAAGCGCCACGAGAAGTGATTGCTGGCGGGGCTGATATCCATCGATTCCCTCGCGGGCCGAACCCTGGCACTTTTCTCCATGGATTGCTTGAGTGGGCCGGTGACGAAGGTTTTGCCGCTGCACCACAAGCTGTGGAAGACGCCATCGCCCGTCGCTGCAATCGCCGTGGCTGGGAAGGCTGGATCACGACGTTGAGTGACTGGCTACAGCACTTGCTCAAATCCCCGCTGCACATCGGCGGCGGGCAGGCACCGGTGGTGTTCGAGCAACTGACCCAATACCGGGTCGAGATGGAATTCTGGTTCGCCAGTCACAAAGTCGATGTGCTCAAACTCGATGAACTGGTGCGCCAATACACCCACAACGGCGTGGCCAGGGTGGCTGCCGAACCGGTGCTGCTCAATGGCATGTTCAAAGGCTTTATCGACCTGACGTTCGAGCACGACGGTCGTTATTACGTCGCCGACTACAAATCCAACTGGCTGGGCGTCGATGACGCGGCCTATACCGGGCAGGCCATGGAGCAGTCGATTCTCGATAACCGTTACGACCTGCAATATGTGTTGTACCTGCTCGCCTTGCATCGCCAGCTCAAGGCGCGGCTGGTCGATTACGATTACGACCGGCATGTTGGAGGAGCGTTGTACCTGTTCCTTCGCGGTACTCGCGCGGCCAGCCAGGGCGTGTATTTCGCCCGTCCGCCACGGGAGCTGATCGAGCGTCTGGACCGGTTGTTCCAGGGCAAGCCAGAGCCCAAGGCCGAACCCGCCTGGGAACAGGGAGTACTGCTATGAGTCGCACCTTCGCCGATTTGCTGCCCACGCCATTGGCGGCCGAAAGTCTGGCGGACCTGGCCCCCCTGAGCCGCGCAGATGACTTGTTGCTGCTGCTCACGCGCTGGGTCGAACGCGGTTGGCTGCGGGCGCTGGACAAGGCCTTCGTGGCTTTTCTCCACGAACTCGCCCCCGACGATGATCCACTGGTGCTGCTGGCCGCCGCGTTGACCAGTCACCAGTTGGGCCACGGCCATGTTTGCCTGGATCTGTTCGAAACGCTGAAAGAGCCGGACTTCGCTCTGTCGCTGCCGCCGGAAGGTGATCTGCAAAGTGGCGCGATGTTGCTGCCGTCGCAATTGCTTGAGGCGCTGGACGGTGCTCATTGGTGCAAGGTCCTGGCGTCCAGCCGTCTGGTGGCTCTGGCCGTCGACGGGCGTGAAGCCGCGCAGCACCGGCCGTTGGTGCTGTCGGGTAAACGCCTGTACTTGCGTCGCTACTGGGCTTACGAACGGCGGATCGATAACGCCCTGCGTCAGCGCCTGGCTGCACACGGAACAACACCGAGTGATTTGCCCCAACGCCTGACCGGCCTGTTCGGCCCAGCCAGGCCTGATGAAGTGATCGACTGGCAGAAGCTCGCTTGCGCCCTGGCTACCCGTAGCGCATTCAGCATCGTCACTGGTGGCCCGGGGACCGGTAAAACCACCACAGTCGTGCGCTTGCTCGCATTGCTCCAGGTACCCGCGATTGAGGCCGGCAAACCACTGCGCATTCGTCTCGCGGCACCCACTGGCAAAGCTGCCGCACGGTTGACCGAATCCATCAGCCAACAGGTTCAAACCCTGGAAGTTGCTGAAACGGTGCGGGAGAAGATCCCGTCGGATGTGACCACCGTGCACCGTTTGCTCGGCAGTCGTCCCGGCACCCGGCATTTCCGGCACCACGCCGGCAATCGCTTGCCGCTGGACGTATTGGTGGTGGACGAAGCCTCGATGATCGACCTGGAAATGATGGCCAATTTGCTCGACGCATTACCGGCCCATGCCCGTCTGGTGCTGCTCGGTGACAAGGATCAACTGGCGTCGGTAGAGGCCGGTGCCGTCCTGGGCGATCTGTGCCGCGATGCCGAAGCCGGTTGGTACAGCCCGCAGACACGCCAGTGGCTGGAGGCAGTCAGCGGTGAAAACCTCCGTAGCAGCGGTTTGCACGAAGACATCAACGGAGCGCATCCCCTGGCTCAGCAAGTCGTGATGCTGCGTCACTCACGGCGCTTCGGCGAGGGCAGCGGTATTGGCCAGTTGGCCCGTTGGGTCAACCAGCAGCATCCTGAGGAAGCCCGCAAGTTACTGGCGGCTGGAAGCCATGGCGACGTATTTTCCCTGCCTCTCAAGGGTGAGCAGGACCGGGCGCTGGAGCGGTTGTTGCTCGAGGGTCATGGCGAGGGGCCGCAAGGTTATCGGCATTACCTGGGTCTTTTGCGCAGTCAGCGGCCACCGCTCAACAGCCCGCTCGACGATCCATGCTGGGCCGATTGGGCTCGCGTGGTGCTGCAAGCCTTCGACGCCTTCCAGCTATTGTGCGCGGTACGCAAAGGGCCTTGGGGTGTGGAGGGCTTGAATCAACGAGTGACCGACGCGCTGCTCAAGGCTCGGCTGATCGACAGCGACCACCAGTGGTACGAAGGTCGCCCCGTGCTGATGACTCGCAACGACTATGGCCTGGGGTTGATGAACGGCGATATTGGCATTGCCCTCAAGCTGCCGGAGCGTGAGGGCCCCGACGCTGGACGGCAAGTGCTACGTGTGGCCTTCCCGCGTAACGATGGTCAGGGCGGTGTGCGCTTCGTCCTGCCAAGTCGGCTGAACGATGTCGACACCGTGTACGCCATGACCGTACACAAATCCCAAGGCTCGGAATTTGCCCATACGGCGTTGATTCTGCCGGACGCCCTGAACCCTGTGCTCACCAAGGAACTGATCTATACCGGGATTACCCGGGCCAAACACTGGTTCACCCTGATTGAGCCTCGCGCCGGCGTATTCGAAGAGGCCGTGCGGCGCAAGGTCAAGCGCTTGAGCGGGTTGATGCTGGAGCTGGAAGAGGGGATCGAGCCGGGTCACTGAAAAGGGGAAGTGCCGTGGTGCGTGGCCTCGCTGGTGTTTCGGTGCTGTGCTATCGTTGCGGCATCATTTCGTTGTGATCGAAGAGAATCCCTGCATGAAGGTGGCTGTCTGGGCGACAGAGCGCGTTGTTGGCTGCAAGCAAGTGCTGCTTGCCGGCCTTCTCTGTTTGTTGACGGGCGTTGCCTTCGCTCAGCCGGAAACCGTTGAGAGCAAGGCCGACCAGCGTGCCGGATCGGTCACTCAGGTGGTGCTCGGGATCCTCAGTTATGCCCGGTGGCCTGTTGAGCCTCAACAGTTGCGTCTGTGCATAGTCGGCCCTACCGAGTACACCGACGACCTGGTCAAGGGCACTACCCAGGCCACTGGTCGGTCTGTCACTGTGCGAAGGCTTTTGGCCGACAACCCGGCGATTGCCGGTGAGTGCGACGCGGTGTACATCGGCAAGCTGACCAGCGACGAACGCAGTCGATTGTTCGCCTCGCTGACAGGACGCCCGGTGGTGAGCATCAGCGAAGGCGGCGATCAGTGCACCGTCGGCAGTCTGTTCTGTCTGCGTGTCGGCGATGAACAAGTGTCCTTCGAGGTCAACCTCGACTCAGTCGCCCGCAGCGGTGTGCGCATTCATCCCAGTGTGCTGCAACTGTCGCGCCGCAAACCGGCGGCACCATGAGTCTATTCAAATCTCGTATACGTCCGACCTTAGGGTCGGTTATCGGCCGTGGGCATTTGATCGTCGCCTTGGTGGGCGTGGCCATGGCCAGTGTTTCGTTGACCCTGCTGGGGGTTCTGGCCTTGCGGGTTTATGCCGATCACAACCTGCATCTGATCGCCCGTTCGATCAATTACACCGTGGAAGCCGCGGTGGTGTTCAACGATAAGGTCGCCGCCACTGAGGCGCTGGCGTTGATCGCGTCCACCGAAGAAGTGGCCGACGCACAGGTGATGGACGAGCAAGGCGAGTTGCTCGCCCATTGGCAGAGACCGGAAACGGGATTGTTGTCGGATCTTGAAATGCAGATCGCCCGGGTGATTCTGGAAAAGCCCATCAGCATGCCGATCGTCCATCAAGGTCAGGAAATCGGCAGTATCCTGCTGGTCGGGCACGGTGGCAGCCTGATGAGTTTTTTGCTCAGCGGTCTGATGGGTATCGTCTTGTGTACCGCCATCAGTGCCTGGGTTGCGCTCTATCTGGCGCGGCGGCAATTGGGGGGGATCACCGGCCCTTTGCGCAGCCTGGCTACTGTGGCTCACGCCGCCCGCATCGAGCGAGCCTTTGACCAGCGCGTACCGCCCGCCGACATTGCCGAACTCGACAACCTGGGCAACGACTTCAATGCCTTGCTCGATGAGCTCGAGTCCTGGCAGACCCACCTGCAAAGCGAAAACGAAACCCTGGCCCACCAAGCCAGCCATGACAGCCTTACCGGGCTGCCGAATCGAGCATTTTTCGAAGGCCGCCTGATGCGTGCCTTGCGCAATGCCGGCAAGCTCGATGAGCGAGTGGCCGTGCTGTTTCTCGACAGCGACCGGTTCAAGGAGATCAACGATAACTTCGGCCACGCCGCCGGCGATGCGGTGCTGGTCGCCGTGGCAACCCGGGTTCGTGCACAACTGCGTGAAGAGGACTTGGTCGCGCGTCTGGGCGGCGACGAGTTTGCAATCTTGCTCACACCGCTGCACAAGGCCGAAGACGCCGAACGGATTGCTGACAAAATCATCGCCAGTATGGAAATACCGATCCAGTTGCCGGGCAGTACCCAGGTGTTGACTTCACTCAGTATTGGCATCGCCGTGTACCCCGATCATGGGGTCACACCGGGCGAGTTGCTCGATGCTGCCGACACCGCGATGTACCAGGCCAAACGCCTTTCCCGAGGCGCGCAGCAAACGGCAGGAGCGGAGCTCCCTGTCGCCCATGTTCAAACCAGGAACTAATTTCTGTGTTCACCTTCAATCAGCGTTCTCTACGACTTTTCACGATCACCCTGTTCCTGGCCTTGCTGGCATTGACCGGTTGCCAGACCGCACCGCAAAAAGGCCTGACTCCGGCGCAGATCGCTGTGCTCAAGCAGCAAGGTTTCGAAATGACGGATGATGGCTGGGCCTATGGCCTGTCAGGCAAAGTTTTGTTCGGCAGCGATGTCGAGAGTCTCAACCCCGCTAGTACCGAGATCGTCGAGCGCATTGGCAAGGCGTTACTAAGTGTGGAAATCGAGCGCGTGAGAATCGACGGCCACACCGATGCTTCAGGCCAAGAGTCCTATAACGAACAGCTTTCCCTGCGACGGGCGAAAAGCGTCGGCAAGGTTTTGGCCGCAGTTGGCATAAAAGAAGAAAACATCCAACTGCGCGGCCTGGGCAGCAGCAAGCCCGTCGCTTCCAACGACACCGCAGTCGGACGCACCGAGAACCGTCGGGTGTCGATCGTGGTGAGCGCGGACTAATTGGCGAACAACATCTCCCGACTTTCCCCCATCAACAGCCCTTGATTCTGCTCGGTGACGGCACGGATGTAATCCCACAACAACGTAATCCGCTTGAGTTTGCGCAGGTCCTCCCGGCAGTACATCCAGAACTGCCGGGTAATGGTGATCTCTTGCGGCAACACCGGCAGCAATCGCGGGTCCTGAGCTGCCAGGAAGCACGGCAGAATCGCCAATGACCGTCCTTGCTGCGCCGCCACGAACTGCGCGATCACACTGGTGCTGCGCAGATTGGCACTGGCACCGGGCAACACATTCGCCAGGTACAGCAGCTCCGAGCTGAACGCCAGATCGTCCACATAACTGATGAATTGATGCTTGCCCAAGTCTGCCGGGCGGCGGATCGGTGGGTGCTTGTCCAGATAATCCTGGGTCGCATACAGCTGCAATTTGTAATCGCAGAGTTTGCAGCAGACATACGGGCCGTGTTCCGGCCGCTCCAGCGCGATGACGATGTCTGCCTCGCGCTTGGACAGGCTGATGAAGTGCGGCAGCGGCAGGATGTCCACCGAGATCGCCGGGTAGGCGTCGACGAAATGGCTCAGTTGCGGGGTAATGAAAAAACTGCCGAACCCTTCGGTGCAGCCCATACGCACGTGCCCGGACAATGCCACGCCGGAGCCCGAAACCTGCTCGCACGCCATGTGCAAGGTGCTTTCAATCGACTCGGCGTAACCCAGCAGCCGCTGGCCTTCGGCAGTCAGGACGAAACCGCTGGTCCGGGACTTTTCGAACAGCAACGTGCCCAATGAAGCTTCCAGCGAACTGATGCGTCGCGACACGGTGGTGTAATCCACCGCCAGGCGCTTGGCCGCGGTGCTGGCCTTGCGAGTACGGGCAACCTCGAGAAAAAACTTGAGGTCATCCCAGTTCAACGAGCCTAAAGACGTGATGTTTTTTTGCATGATGGACCGGCTTTTATGTGCGTTCTTATTAGAAGTTTGCACATCTATACTCCAAAAACAGTCCAACAACCAATTCGCGACACACGCCTCATCTCAAGGCGACTTTCTCGCCTTGGCTCCAAAGATCGCTCTCTTTATAAGAACAACGTCCCGGAGACCAACATGAACGCATCGCTAGAAACCACCGTGCAAAAGGTCAAATTGTTGATCGATGGCGAGTGGGTCGAATCCCAGACCACCGAATGGCACGACATCGTCAACCCGGCGACCCAGCAGGTGTTGGCCAAAGTCCCATTCGCGACCGCCGCCGAAGTGGATGCCGCCATTAGCGCCGCCCATCGCGCCTTCCAGACCTGGAAGCTGACGCCGATCGGTGCGCGGATGCGCATCATGCTCAAGCTTCAGGCGTTGATTCGCGAGCACTCCAAACGCATTGCCGTAGTACTCAGCAACGAGCAGGGCAAAACCATTGCTGATGCTGAAGGCGATATCTTCCGCGGCCTGGAGGTGGTCGAACACGCCTGCTCCATTGGCAGCCTGCAAATGGGCGAGTTCGCCGAGAACGTCGCTGGCGGTGTCGATACCTACACCCTGCGTCAGCCGATCGGCGTCTGTGCCGGCATTACCCCGTTCAACTTCCCGGCAATGATTCCGCTGTGGATGTTCCCGATGGCCATCGCCTGCGGCAACACCTTCGTGCTCAAGCCGTCCGAGCAGGATCCGATGTCGACCATGCTGTTGGTGGAACTGGCCATCGAGGCCGGCATTCCGCCAGGTGTGCTCAACGTCGTTCATGGTGGCAAGGATGTGGTGGATGCGCTTTGCACCCACAAAGACATCAAGGCTGTTTCGTTCGTCGGTTCGACCGCGGTCGGTACTCACGTCTACGACCTGGCCGGCAAGCACGGTAAGCGTGTGCAATCGATGATGGGCGCCAAGAACCACGCCGTGGTGCTGCCGGATGCCAATCGCGTACAAGCGCTCAATGCGCTGGTGGGGGCTGGTTTCGGTGCCGCCGGGCAACGCTGCATGGCCACGTCCGTGGTGGTGCTGGTGGGCGCGGCCAAGCAATGGCTGCCAGACCTGAAAGCACTGGCACAGAAACTTAAAGTGAATGCCGGCAGCGAGCCGGGCACTGATGTTGGTCCGGTGATTTCCAAACGTGCCAAGGCACGGATTCTCGATCTGATCGAAAGCGGCATCAAGGAAGGCGCCAAGCTTGAGCTGGATGGTCGCGACGTTACCGTTCCAGGCTTCGAAAAAGGCAACTTTGTCGGCCCGACCCTGTTCTCCGGTGTGAAACCCGATATGCAGATCTACACCCAGGAAATCTTCGGTCCAGTGCTGGTGGTGCTGGAAGTCGATACCCTCGATGAAGCTATCGCACTGGTCAACGCCAACCCATTCGGCAACGGCACGGGTTTGTTCACCCAGAGCGGTGCGGCGGCGCGTAAATTCCAGACGGAAATCGACGTCGGTCAGGTCGGCATCAACATCCCGATTCCGGTGCCGGTGCCGTTCTTCAGCTTCACCGGTTCCCGTGGTTCGAAGCTCGGCGACCTCGGTCCGTATGGCAAGCAAGTGGTGCAGTTCTACACTCAAACCAAGACCGTCACCGCGCGCTGGTTCGACGACGACAGCGTCAACGACGGTGTGAATACCACCATCCACTTGCGTTAAGGAGCCGGACATGAAAATCGCTTTTATCGGTCTCGGCAACATGGGCGCGCCGATGGCGCGCAACCTGATCAAGGCCGGCCATTCACTGCGGCTGGTCGACCTGAACAAAGCTGTGCTGGCAGAGCTCGAGCAACTGGGCGGCAGCATCAGCGCTTCGGCGCGTGAAGCGGCTCAAGATGCAGAGCTGGTGATCACCATGCTGCCAGCCGCTGTGCATGTGCGCAGCGTCTGGCTGGGCGAAGATGGCGTGCTGGCGGGGATCGCCAAGGGCGTGCCCGCAGTGGATTGCAGCACCATCGATCCGCAGACGGCGCGTGACGTTGCCGCAGCGGCTGCCAAACAAGGCGTGGCGATGGCTGATGCCCCGGTCTCCGGCGGTACCGGCGGTGCTGCGGCCGGGACGCTGACTTTTATGGTCGGCGCCACCCCTGAATTGTTCGCCACCCTGCAACCGGTACTGGCGCAAATGGGCCGCAATATTGTCCATTGCGGCGAAGTCGGCACCGGGCAAATCGCCAAAATCTGCAATAACCTGCTGCTGGCAATTTCCATGGTCGGCGTCAGCGAGGCCATGTCCTTGGGCGATGCGCTGGGGATCGACACGACGGTGCTGGCGGGGATCATCAACAGTTCCACCGGGCGTTGCTGGAGTTCGGAGATGTACAACCCGTGGCCGGGCATCGTCGAAACGGCGCCGGCCTCGCGCGGGTATACCGGTGGTTTCGGTGCCGAACTGATGCTCAAGGATCTGGGGCTGGCCACTGAGGCGGCACGTCAGGCGCACCAACCGGTGGTGCTCGGCGCGGTGGCGCAACAGTTGTATCAGGCGATGAGTCAGCGTGGGGAAGGGGGTAAGGACTTCTCGGCGATTATTAACAGCTATCGCAAACCGCAGTAAGAGGTTTTTCCGGGGGGCTGCGTCGGGCAGATCCCCGGTTTTTTATTGGCTGAAAAAAGATCGCAGCCTTCGGCAACTCCTGCATGGGAATGTGTACACCCTGTAGGAGCTGCCGAAGGCTGCGATCTTTTGCTGCATCAGGCAAACACGAAATACTTACGCACGGTCTCAACCACTTCCCACGTGCCTTTCATGCCTGGCTCGATGACGAAAATGTCACCGGCGCGCAGGTGGATCGGCTCCATGCCTTCCGGGGTGATGATGCAGTAGCCTTCCTGGAAGTGGCAGTATTCCCACTTCACGTATTCCACGTACCACTTGCCCGGCGTGCAGATCCAGGTGCCCATGATCTTGCTGCCATCTTCGCTGGTGTACGCGTTGAGGTTGACGGTGTGGGGATCGCCTTCGAGTTTTTCCCATTTGCAGGCGTCGAGTACTGGCAGCGGATGGGTATCGCGAAGGACGGTAATCGGTGCGGTCATGATGACTCCGGGCAGTGGGTTCAAGAACTGAAGTCGCACCCTATAGCGCCCATACACCGTTCAGTTGTCTGTATTCGACATTGAGCTGTCCAGAAACGCGCAGACTCTCAAAGACTTTCCAGCGGGCAATCGGCTCTGGCCTGTGTGAGGCTGGCTTCAAACTCGACCAATTGCTCGTGTTGATGCCTGAGTGCGGTAATCCTGTCGCTGATTTCGCACTTCTTGGCATCGATGGCTTGCTGCGCCAATGACCAGGGCATCGCCAGGCCTTGATGCCCGGTAAAGATCGCCTGCAATTCCTTGAGCTTGAAACCCAATTGCTGGGCGCACTTGATGAAGATCAGCAGGTCGACGCTGTGCTGATCATAGACACGGTATTTTCCTTGCCGCCGAGCGGCAGGCAGCAAACCGATCGACTCGTAATGGCGAATACTCTTGATCGTCGTGCCCGAGCGATGCGCGGCTTGGCCGATGTACATGAAAAGTCCTTTTTTGCCGAGGGTAAGCCAGCCCCATTATCGGCAGACTCATCGGCTGGCGATAGCCTGGGCTTGCAGCAGCCAGGTTTCGCGCTGACCGGCGCTGGACCCCAGGACCGGCCCGAAGGTGAGCGTGCGCTGAGGTTGGATGCCGCAAAACGCCAGGGTGGTTTTGCGCATTTGATGCAGGCCAGGCATGCGGTAGATCCAGCGGTAGTACCAGGGTGGCGTGTCCATGGTCACGAGCAGATGCGCACTGCGGCCATGCAGCAATTTGTCGGGAAAGGCTTTGCCTTTGCGGTACTTGAAGGCGAAGCCCGGAAGCAACACCCGATCAAGAAAACCCTTGAGCAAGGCCGGTACGCCGCCCCACCAGATCGGGTAGACCAGGGTCAGGTGTTCGGCCCACAGAATGTCCGCCTGGGCACGGCGCAAGTCGGCTTCCAGCGGTTGCACCTGTTGATAGCCTTCGCGCAGCACCGGGTCGAAGTCCATTTTTCCTAGAGACAACTGGCGCACCTCATGCCCGGCACGCAACGCCGATTGTGCGTAGCGTTCGGCAAGTGCGCCGCAGAAACTGTTGCTCGAAGGATGACCGAGGATCACCAGAATTCGCTTGCTCATCGTAACGGTCCCTGAAGATGAAGCCTCAAGGGTAAAGTCTGCCCCTCAGGGGAGAGTCAAGGCGTTCAGCAAGGCCTGGGCATAACCGGGCAGCACGGCGAAGTCCCGGGCGCACAGCAACAGTTTGCGTCGGGCCCACGGCTCTTTCAGTGTGATGCTTTTGAACGGTGTTTCAGCTGGCCAGCGTTCGACCGCCGCCAAGGGCACGATCGCCAGCCCGGCACCTCGGGCGACCATGCGCATCACGCCATCGAAGCCATCGGCACGGATGCGGATCTGCATCCGTAAGCCGCTGTGCAGGGCTTGTTCTTCCAGATACACGGCCAAGGCGCTGTTGGCGTTCAGGCCGACGTAATCGTGGTACAAGGTGGCGCTGAAATTTAACGGTCCGGTGTCGGCCAAGGGGTGATCGCGCGGAAGGATCAGTACCAGTGGGTCGTCACGGAAATAACGGGTCTGAAGGCCGTCGGTATCCACGGCGTCAGACACGATGCCCAGGTCCGCTGCACCTTGGCGCAAGGCATGGGTGATGCGCGCGCTGGGCAGCTCTTGCAGGTCGATGTCGAGGTTCGGATGGTCGCGCAGAAAGTCTGCCAGCAACTCCGGTAGGTATTCGGTGATCGCTGTGGTGTTGCACAACAACCGCACCTGGCCTTTGACCCCTTTGGCGTATTCGGCCAGGTCCTGCTGCATACGCTCGGCCTGTTGCAAAAGAACGCGGGCGTGCTGCGCCAGAGCTTTGCCGGCGGGCGTCGGCGTTATGCCGCGACGGCCGCGCTCCAGAAAATCAGTGCCGAGTGAAGATTCCATCGCGCGGATTCGTGCGCTCGCCGCTGCCAGGGACAGATGACTGCGGGCGGCGCCGGCGGTGATGTTGCCGGTATCGAGGATGTTCAGGTAGAGGCGCAGGTCGGTCAGGTCGAAGTGCATCGGCAACCTCTGGATGTTTGTTGTCTGGACGGGCCCCTTCGCGGGCAAGCCCGCTCCCACAGGGATCTTTGGCGGACACACAATTTTGTGTTCGATACATTTCAACTGTGGGAGCGGGCTTGCCCGCGAAGGCGTCAGCAGCCACAACGAAAATTTCAGCCTCTACACAATCAAGAGGCAGCCTCAATATATGCCAGATTTTCAAGGCAACCATCAGCGCTCACCATAGCCCCATGAATACACTCGCCGCGTTCTACCAAAATTTGGGTTTGACCCTTTCCTTATTGGTCATCGCCACCTTCCTGCTGGCCGGGACGATCAAAGGCGTGATCGGTCTCGGACTGCCAACCATTGCCATGGGCTTGCTCGGTCTGGCTATGGCCCCGTCGCAGGCAGCGGCGTTGCTGATCATTCCCGCGACGCTGACCAACGTCTGGCAACTGGCATTCGGCGGACATTTGCGCAGGCTACTGAACCGGTTGTGGCCGATGCTGCTGGCGATTTTCATCGGCACGGGTGCCGGTACTTTGTGGATCGGCATGGCCGGTGGGTATTGGGTCGTGCGGGGGCTGGGGGCGGCGTTGTTGATTTACGCCTTGAGCGGGTTGTTCTTGCCGACCTTGCACATCGGCAGTCGTACCGAGCGTTGGTTCGGTCCGCTGTGCGGTGTGCTGACGGGCATCATTACCTCGGCCACCGGCGTCTTCGTGATTCCGGCGGTGCCTTATCTGCAAGCGCTGGGCTTGAGCAAGGATGAACTGGTGCAGGCGCTGGGCCTGTCGTTCACCGTCTCGACCCTCGCGTTGGCCGCCGGCCTGTTATGGCGCGGCGCCCTCGGCGGTGGCGAGTTGAGCGCGTCGCTGCTGGCGCTGATTCCGGCGGTGCTCGGCATGCTGCTGGGGCAATGGCTGCGCCAGCGGATCAGCGCCGTGTTGTTCAAGCGCGTGTTCTTCATCGGCCTCGGCGTGCTCGGCGGCCATTTGCTGATCAGCGGATAGCGGACGAAGTGCTGAGCATTTCGATTGGGCGGATATCGAAATCCCGCTCCAGATACTCCATGCGCATGTCGAGGAACTGCTTCATGTGCGGCAGGTTCGAGTGCACGTCCAGATGCGCCTGGGATTGCCAGATCTCGTAGAAGATAAACAGCGTCGGGTCCTGTTTGTCTCGCAGCATGTGGTACTCGATGCAGCCGGGTTCGGCGCGACTCGGTTCGACATAGGCACGGAAGAACGCTTCGAAGGCCGCGGCTTTTTCCGGGCGGGTCTTGGCGTGCAGGATGAAGCCTTGCAGTTCGCTCATCAGGTTCTCCTTAAAAGTCAGAATCGGCGCAAGGTTACGGCAACAATCGCTCATCGATTCGTGCGTATTGGTCAAATGAATTTTGCTGATTGAGCGCTTATTCCGCGCGAGTCGACTCGCTACTCTGCCGCCATCGAATTTCAACCTTGCGAGACTTCTCATGAAAAAAGTCCTATTGCTCAATGGCGGCAAAAAATTTGCCCACTCCGATGGTCGCTACAACACGACGCTGCACGAAGCGGCGCTGAGCGTGTTGGATCGCGGCGGTGTGGATGTGAAAGCCACGTTCATCGACGAGGGGTACGACGTCGCGGAGGAAGTCGCCAAATTCCTCTGGGCCGATGTGATCATCTATCAGATGCCCGGCTGGTGGATGGGCGCGCCCTGGACCGTCAAAAAGTACGTCGATGAAGTCTTCACCGAAGGCCACGGCAGCCTCTACGCCAGCGATGGTCGCACGCGTTCCGACGCGTCGCAGAAGTACGGCAGCGGCGGTTTGCTGCACGGTAAAAAATACATGCTGTCGCTGACTTGGAACGCGCCGCAGCAAGCCTTCGACGACCCGACCGACTTCTTCGAAGCCAAAGGCGTGGACGCGGTGTACTTCCCGTTCCACAAGGCCAACACCTTCCTTGGCATGACCGGTTTGCCGACCTTCTTGTGCGTGGATGTGATGAAACGCCCGAACGTTGAAGCCGATGTGGCGCGTTATGAGCTGCACTTGAGCGAGGTGTTTGGCTTACCGGCCTGAATTTTCCGGCTAGTATCCGTCGCAACGGCGGGAAAGATCGCAGCCTGCGGCAGCTCCTACAGATGGCGCACACCCGAAGGTTCGGGGTGGCGCGCAATCCTTGTAGGAGCTGCCGCAGGCTGCGATCCTGGCGATTCATGCCACGCTGATTAGCGAACGGGGACACACGTGAAAGCCAGATCCGATGAGTTGCAGATTTTCGTCTGCGTGATTGAATGCGGGTCAATTTCAGCTGCGGCCGAACAAGTCGGGCAAACGCCGTCAGCGGTCAGCCGCACGCTGTCGCGACTGGAGGCCAAGCTCGACACCACGCTGATCAACCGCACCACGCGGCGCATGGACCTGACCGAGGAGGGCAAGTACTTCTTCGAACACGCCAAGCTGATTCTCGATCAGATGGAAGAGCTCGAAGAGCGCCTGTCCTCACGCCAGCAAACCCCTTCCGGGCGTCTGCGAATCAATGCCGCGTCGCCGTTCATGCTGCACGCCATCGTGCCGTACATCGATGAGTTCCGCCGTCTCTACCCGGACATCCAACTCGAACTCAACAGCAACGACCTGATCATCGACCTGCTCGAACAAAGCACCGACATCGCCATCCGCATCGGCACGCTGGCCGACTCGACCCTGCACGCCCGCTCACTGGGTTGCAGCCCGCTGCACATCGTCGCCAGCCCGGCGTATCTGGAGCAATACGGCCTACCGGCCGCGGTTGCCGATCTGGCCGAACATACGCTGTTGGGTTTCACCCAGAACGAAGGCCTTAACCAATGGCCATTGCGCTATGTCCACGGTGATCGCTGGCCGATCCAGGCGTCGATCAGTGCGTCCAGCGGCGAGACAATCAGGCACCTGGCGCTGGCAGGACAGGGCATCGCCTGCCTGTCGCACTTCATGACCATCGACGACATCCGCGCCGGTCGCTTGCAGGTGCTGCTGGCGGAGTTCAACAGCGGATATCGCCAACCGATCAACGCGGTGTACTACCGCAACTCGCAACTTGCCCTACGGATTCAGTGCTTCCTGGACTTCATCCAGGGCAAATTGGCGGCTTATGCGATTGCGGATTTCAAGGGCTGATTCGTAGACAGCATCATCGTTCTTCGCGAGCAAGCCCGCTCCCACAGTGGACTTGCGTCGATTCACGATGATGGGAACGACACAGGACCAATGTGGGAGCGGGCTTGCTCGCGATTGCGTTTCTGCCGGCCCATTCACTGGCCGGCTCGCCCTCAATTCCGTAACATCCGCCCTCTCTTCTCCCGCCTGTATTTTTAGGTAAGCCATGAAACCCAAACGTCTGCGCGCCGATGTCCTGGCCGGACTCACGACCTCTTTCGCCCTGCTGCCCGAATGCATCGCCTTCGCGCTGGTGGCCCACCTCAATCCGTTGATGGGGCTTTACGGCGCTTTCATCATCTGCACCCTGACTGCGCTTTTTGGTGGGCGGCCGGGGATGGTGTCTGGCGCCGCCGGATCGATGGCCGTGGTGATTGTCGCGCTGGTGGTGCAGCACGGCGTGCAGTACTTACTGGCGACTGTGCTGCTGGGCGGATTGATCATGCTGGCGTTCGGCCTGTTGAGGCTGGGCAAACTGGTGCGCATGGTGCCGTATCCGGTGATGCTCGGCTTCGTCAACGGCTTGGCGATCATCATTGCCCTGGCCCAATTGGAGCACTTCAAGAGCGGTGAGGCCTGGCTGAGTGGCTCGCCGCTGTACATGATGATCGGGCTGGTGGCGCTGACGATGGTCATCGTCTACCTGATGCCGCGCCTGACACGTGCCGTGCCGCCAGCACTGGTGGCGATTCTGGGCGTTGGGTTGGCGGTTTACCTGCTCGGCCTGCCGACCCGCACCCTGGGCGACATGGCGAACATTGCCGGCGGTTTGCCGAGCTTCGCGCTGCCAGATATCCCCTGGAGCCTGGAAACCCTGCACATCATCGTGCCTTACGCGATATTGATGGCGTTGGTCGGCCTGCTGGAAACCCTGTTGACCCTGAACCTCACCGACGAGATTACCGAGAGCCGCGGCTACCCGGATCGCGAGTGCGTGGCGCTCGGAGCCGCCAACATAGTTTCTGGCGTGTTCGGTGGCATGGGGGGCTGCGCCATGATCGGGCAAACCATGATCAACCTCAGCTCTGGCGGTCGCGGTCGGCTGTCCGGTGCAGTGGCCGGGATAATGATTCTACTGTTCGTGCTGTTCCTTTCGCCGCTGATCGAGCGTATCCCACTGGCCGCACTGGTCGGGGTGATGTTCGTGGTGTCGCAGCAGACCTTCGCTTGGGCCTCGTTGCGGGTGCTGAACAAGGTGCCGCTGAATGATGTCTTGGTGATCCTTGCGGTGACGGTGATTACGGTGTTCACCGATCTGGCCATCGCCGTGTTGTGCGGAATCATCATTGCGGCGCTCAACTTCGCCTGGCAACAGGCCCGCGAGCTGTATGCCGACATTCATCAGGAAAGCGACGGCAGCAAACTCTACCGCCTGCACGGCACGCTGTTTTTCGCCTCTACCACGCCATTCCTCAATCAGTTCGACCCCGCCAATGATCCGGCCCAGGTGACCCTTGATTGTCGCCACCTGAGCTTCGTCGACTACTCGGCCATCGCTGCGCTGAAAACATTGCGCGAGCGCTACGCCAAGGCTGGCAAGCAGCTACGCGTGCTGCATTTGTCCGAACGCTGCAAGAAACTGCTAAAACGCGCCAGCGAGCATCACGACTGAAATCTATGAGTGATCGTTCCCACACTCGCGTGGGAACGATCAGCGTCGGGAGGATGAAAGTTCCACTATCGAATTTTCATAACTCACGACCTTCCATACCTCTGCACGACATCCCTTATCCCTCCACGAAAATTACTTTCACTTCGTTTGAAAGTAGCTCGTCGAGATGATTTATGAGTTTCACAACCCATTCGACGTGACCCTTTCGAGGAGTACCGCATGACGCTTTCCTTCGGCTATTGGCTGTTGGTTTACGCCGCCATCGCCATCATTGCGCTGATCGTTCTGATCGCCCGCTACCGGCTTAATCCCTTCATCGTCATCACGCTGGTATCCATCGGTTTGGCACTGCTGGCCGGGATGCCGCCATCGGGTGTGGTGGGGGCGTATGAGGCCGGGGTTGGCAAGACGCTGGGGCACATCGCGCTGGTGGTGGCGCTGGGCACGATGCTCGGCAAGATGATGGCCGAGTCTGGCGGCGCCGAGCAGGTGGCACGCACTTTGATCGACCGTTTCGGTGAGAAAAACGCGCATTGGGCGATGGTCTGTATCGCCTTTCTTGTAGGACTACCGCTGTTCTTCGAGGTCGGTTTTGTCTTGCTGGTGCCCATCGCGTTCACCGTGGCGCGGCGGGTGGGCGTGTCGATTCTGATGGTCGGTTTGCCGATGGTCGCGGGGCTCTCGGTGGTCCATGCGCTGGTACCGCCGCACCCGGCAGCGATGCTGGCGGTGCAGGTCTATCAGGCGTCGGTGGGGCAGACGTTGCTTTATGCGATTCTGATCGGCATTCCGCAGTGGCGATGACCACTGCTTCAGGGATTGTCGCGCCGGTGGCCGTGGGACTGGGTTATCCCCACCCGGAGTTGTTGGTGCTGGCGACGGGGGCGGGGTCGGTTATCTTTTCCCACGTCAATGACGGCGGCTTCTGGTTGATCAAGGAATACTTCAACATGACCGTTACCCAGACCTTCCAGACCTGGACGGTGCTAGAGACCATCATCTCGGTGGTCGCCTTCGGTTTGACCGTAGGTCTTTCTTACCTGCTTTAGTCGGAGCCATCCGCCATGGACATCCTCTATCAGATCCGCGCCCGTCAGGATTCCTTCAGCGCCGGCGAAGGACGCATCGCCCGGCTGATGCTCGACGACGTAGGATTTGCCGCCTCCGCCAGCCTCGACGAACTGGCGCAGCGGGCGGAAGTCAGCACTGCCACCTTGTCGCGTTTTGCCCGTACCGTCGGCTGCCGCGACCTGCGGGATTTGCGCCTGCAACTGGCCCAGGCCAGCGGCGTCGGCAGTCGCTTTCTCGACCCGGCGGGCACGCCTGAACAGTCGGCGTTCTACGGGCAGATCGTCGGTGATATCGAGTCGACCTTGCGTCAGCACTTATCTGCGTTCGATGAATCGCGCTTCGCCGATGCGGTGAAACTGCTGGGCAAGGTGCGGATGATTCACGCCTTCGGTATGGGCGGCTGCTCGACCCTGTGCAGTGATGAACTGCAAGTGCGCCTGGTGCGCCTCGGCTACCCGATTGCGGTGTGCCACGACCCGGTGATGATGCGCATTACCGCCGCCAGCCTCGGTGCCGAACACGCCGTCATCGCTTGCTCGCAGACCGGCATCACCCCCGAGCTGCTCGAAGCGGTGTACCTGGCTCGCAGCTACGGCGCCCGAATCCTCGCGATCACCCGGGCTGACTCGCCGCTGGCGCAACTGGCCGATGTGCTGTTGCCGCTGCAAAGCGCCGAGACATCCTTCATCTACAAACCCACGGCGGCGCGCTACGGCATGCTGCTGGCCATCGATGTGCTCGCTACCGAGCTGGCGCTGGCCAGTCCTGAAGACAATCAAGAACGTCTGCGACGGATCAAACTGGCCCTGGACGACTACCGCGGCGGCGACGATCACTTGCCGCTGGGAGATTGACATGACGTACGACACGCTGATCCGCAACGCGCTGATTATCGATGGCAGCAACGCCCCCGGTTACCCCGCTGATGTGGCGATTCTGAACGGTCGCATCGAGCGTATCGGCGACTTGCACGACGCTCGCGCCACCGAAGAAATCGACGCGACCGGGAGGGTGTTGGCCCCAGGTTTCATCGACGTGCACACCCATGACGACACGGTAGTTATCCGTCAGCCGCAGATGCTGCCCAAGCTCAGCCAAGGCGTGACCACGGTGATCGTCGGCAACTGCGGGATCAGCGCATCGCCGGTGAGTTTACGTGGCGAGCCGCCGGACCCGATGAACCTCCTCGGCACCGCAGCGGCGTTCGCTTATCCGCGCTTCAGCGACTATCGCGCGGCTGTGGAGGCGGCAAATACCACGCTGAACGTAGCCGCATTGGTGGGCCACACCGCATTGCGCAGCAATCACCTGGACGACCTGTTTCGCACTGCCACCGCCGATGAAATCAGTGCGATGCGCGAGCAACTGCGCGAAAGCCTTGAGGCCGGTGCCTTGGGTTTATCCACAGGCCTGGCGTATGCCAACGCCTTCTGCGCTTCCACCGACGAAGTGATGCAACTGACCGAAGAGCTGACGGCATTCGGCGCGGTCTACACCACCCATTTGCGCAGTGAATTCGAACCGGTGCTGGAGGCCATGGACGAAGCGTTCCAGATCGGTCGCCACGCGAAAACGCCAGTGATTATTTCCCACCTCAAATGTGCCGGCGCCGGTAACTGGGGGCGTAGCCCGCAACTGCTGGCGTCCCTCGAACATGCCGCGAAAACCCACCCAGTGGGCTGCGATTGTTATCCCTATGCGGCGAGCTCTTCGACCCTGGACCTCAAGCAAGTCACCGACGCCCATCGCATCACCATCACCTGGTCCACGCCGCAGCCGCAAATGAGTGGCCGGGATTTGATCGACATCGCCGCCGAGTGGGACGTGCCGTTGCTCGAGGCCGCCCGCCGATTGCAACCGGCCGGGGCGGTGTATTACGGCATGGATGAAGCCGACGTACGAAGAATCCTCGCGCATCCGCTGTCGATGGTCGGCTCCGACGGCTTGCCGGAAGACCCGTTTCCTCATCCACGGTTGTGGGGCGCGTTCCCACGAGTACTCGGACATTTCAGTCGCGACGTCGGGCTGTTTCCGCTGCACACCGCCGTGCACAAAATGACCGGGCTGTCGGCAGCGCGGTTTGGCTTGAAGGAACGTGGCGAGATTCGCGAAGGGTATTGGGCGGATCTGGTGTTGTTCAATCCTGCGACGATTCGCGATGTGGCGGACTTCAATGATCCGCAACGGGCGGCGGAAGGGATTGACGGGGTTTGGGTAAATGGAGTCTTGAGTTACAGCGAAGGTCAGGCGAACGGGAGAAGGGAAGGACGGTTTCTGGCGCGGGAAGGGGATTTGCGTGAGGGGTTTCATTGATCGGTGATGCCGAAATAATCGCAGCCCTGTAGGAGCTGCCGAAGGCTGCGATCTTTTGAACTACGTCGCATGGTGGCACATTACAATTAAAGAAAGCCGCAACTAAGCCGAAGCGCTGACATCCAGCCCAGCTACACTCTGGGCCTTTTCAGTCTGGGAGCAAATCCATGAGCTTCGGCAAAACCACCCCGATCCTGCGGATTTTCGATGAGACCAAGGCATTGGAGTTCTACGTCGACTTCCTGGGGTTCAAGATCGACTGGCAGCATCGCTTCGAAACAAACTTCCCGCTGTATCTGCAGATCTCGCGTGGCGAATGCGTGCTGCACCTGTCCGAGCACCACGGTGACGCGACACCGGGCTCGGCGCTGCGCATCGAGACGGATGAGCTAGAGTCGTTCCAGCAGCAATTGCTGGCCAAGGAATATTCTTTCGCTCGCCCACAGATTCAGGCGATGCCATGGGGCAGTCAGGACATGACGGTGGCCGACCCGTTCGGGAATCGGTTGGTGTTTACCAATGCGATTAGTGTCTAAGCGTTAGACAGCCTTCGCGGGCAAGCCCGCTCCCACAGGTAATGTGCAATCCCTGTAGGAGCGAGGCTTGCCCGCGAATGGATCTGTCATTCACCGCTGACTGAACGTCAAACGCGGAAGTGGCTCACCATCATCTGCAACTGATTACCCAACCGCGCCAGTTCGACACTGGACGCAGCTGTTTCGTCGCTGGCGGCGGCGGTCTGTTCGGACACGTCGCGTACGTTGATGATGCTGCGGCTGATCTCTTCGGCCACGGCGCTTTGTTGCTCGGCGGCGGCAGCGATCTGCTGGTTCATCGACTGGATGTTCGACACGGTGCGGGTGATGTTTTCCAGTGACACGCCGGCCTTGCGGGTCAGCGCCACGCTGCTGTCGGTCAGGGCGCGGCTGTTGTTCATCACGGCCGACACTTGTTGGGTACCGTTCTGCAGACCGGCCACCAGGCCTTCGATTTCTTCGGTGGATTTCTGCGTGCGTTGGGCCAGGCCACGAACTTCGTCGGCCACCACGGCAAAACCGCGACCGGCTTCACCGGCACGGGCCGCTTCGATGGCGGCGTTGAGGGCCAGCAGGTTGGTCTGTTCGGCCACGGCTTTGATAACGTCCATGACGCTGCCGATCTTGTCGCTTTCCTGCTGCAGCACGCTCATGGCTTCGGTGGAGCGCGCCACTTCGCTGGCCAGGCGCTCGATCTGGGCGATGGCTTCGTTGACCACTTTATCGCCTTCGCGCGCTTCACCGTCAGCGGCGGCAGCGGCTTGGGACGCTTCTTCAGCGTTGCGCGCGACTTCCTGCACCGTGGCAGTCATCTCGTGCATGGCGGTGGCCACCTGATCGGTCTCGATCTTCTGGCTGTTGACCCCGGCGCTGGTTTGCTCGGTCACGGCCGACAGTTCTTCGGCAGCGCTGGCGATCTGGGTGACGCCATCGCGGATACCGCTGATCAAATCGCGCAGGGTCACGCCCATGCGTGCGATGCCTTGCTGCAACACGCCGAGTTCGTCGCGACGGGTCACTTTGACGTCTTGGGACAGATCGCCGCTGGCGATGCGTTCGACCACGGCCAGGGTATCGCGCAACGGGCCGGTGATCTGACGGGTGATGATTACGGCGGCAATGACGCCCACTAGCAACGCCAGCAAGGTGCTGATCAGTTGCAGCGTGCGGGCCTGGGCGCTTTCGGCGTCGCGACGGTCGAGCTGGATCTGATACAGGTGGTCGCTCAGGGTCACGATGGCGGCGCCCTGATCGGTCATTTCCTTGCGCGCCTGCACCGCATCGGAGTTGGCGGCTTTATATGCTTGCAAGGCGCTGCGGTAGTTGCTCAGCGCGGTTTCCAGCTGGTGCAGAGCATCTTGCTGGGTCTCGGCGAAATACACGTTGAGTTGCTTCAGGCTAGCGATGGCCGTGTCCAGTTGGCCGACGGCTTTTTGCTCGGTCTCGGCGTTGGTGTTGGCGGTGTAGCCACGCACTTCGTAGCGAGCCAGGATGAATGCTTCCTTGGCTGCGGTGATGGCCTGAAACTGTTCGAAACGTTGGTCGCTCAGGGGCATTTGCTGCACGCGGGTGCTGATCGCTTCAATCAACTTACTGGCAGTTTCAGCATTGGCGCCCATGGCGTCGCGGGCGCTGTTACCGGTGCGGTAGGCGCTGCGCATTTTGTTCAGGGATATCTGGTAAGCGCTGATGGTCGCGCTCTGCTCTTTGAGCAGCTTGACGTTTTCCGGGCTCTTGAAACTCGACAGCAACGCTTGTTGCTGAGCGACGAAGCCGTCGAGGGTGGTCTGCACATTCTGTGCGGCGGTTTCGTCGCCGTTGGTCAGCATGTATTGCAGGCGAACTACGCGCAGCTTGGTCAGGCCGGCGTTGAGCTGAGTGATGTCGCTCATCCAGTTGCTGCGGTCAATCAACCCGCCCAGGCTCGTCCAGCCGGTCAAGGCGAGGACGCAGGTCAGCGCCAGGACCAGGCCGAATCCCAAGCCCAATTTCAGGTTCACGCTGATATTACCGAACCAGCTATTCATCAATATTCCTCCAGGAACGTTGTGCTTCTTGATCGTCGGTTGGCTGGAAGATTGTTGTTTTAAGAGCCAGCAAAGGGTTAGCAGGTCTATATCGGCGGCAATCGCGAGAGCTGAAAGGATTTTGTTGGACGGATTCTGTAACAAGATTTTTGGGCGCGTTTTAATCTTTTTTTCACATGGGTTTCACCGGCTGCCGACGCGCGCCTCTTTACCCTCGCGACATCGAATCACAATGGTGCATACCGGCGAGGCGGCTTGATGTGGAATTGAGACTGAGTCTGTTCGGGATAAAACGCTCGATCGATCTGAGCCGTTTGGCCCGTTATCGAAACGCCGCGGTTGTACTGGCATCTGCCTTGTTGGTTATTCCGCTGACCGTGTGGCTGTTGCGACCCGCCGCCGTCCCTGACCTGGCCCATGGCAACGTGGCGGGTGCCCGCGTGTTGGCGACCGGTTGGGCCAAGGGCGACATGATCGTGCTGGTCCGCCACGTCGAGCGTTGTGATCACTCCACGGCCGCCTGCCTGATCGGCAACGATGGCATCACCGATCGCTCCCGCAGCGTGGCGGTGAGTGTCGGCGCGCAGTTCGAGCATCTGGGGCTGGATCGGGCCGACATCTACAACAGCCCGGTGATGCGCACGGCGCAAACCGCCGGTTACATGTTCAACAAGGTCGGCGTCGGCGAAGACTGGTTGGTCCACTGCAGAGGCAACATGCTGCGCGATGCCTTGGCGCACAAGGTGGCTGGACGCAACCTGATTCTGGTGACCCACAGCGAATGCATGGCGCAACTCGAAAAAGATCTCAAGTTATCGACCGAGACCTTGGGTTATGGCGCTTCTCTGTTTATCTCAGCCAAAAAGTCTCAGCCGCCGCGCATGCTCGGTTTCATCGAAGCCTCCGACTGGCATTCGGTGACCACTGAATGAGCCTCACCATCATCCCTCTGGATCTGGACGTACGATGCTGACTGCTTCCCGTTACCGCTTTTACTGGGTGAACTTCGGTATTCCGCTGGCCTGCGCGGTCGTGGTGTTCCTGCTGTTTGACATGACCAAGATAGACATCGCCTTCAGCGATCTTTTCTATGATCCGGCCACACGGTTGTTTCCGTTACAGCATGTCCATCTGTTCGAAAAAATCACTCATAAATGGGCGCGGATCATCCCGAACTGGACTGGTGAGGTCGCGATGATTGGCGCTTTGCTGTCGTTTCTCTGGCCGCGCCTGAAGGCTGAAAAACATTCGAAGATCATCGCGTTCCTGGAAAAAATCAAAGTCGCGCCGGTGCTTCGGTTTGCCAGTAAACACCGTCGGGACTTCTTGTATGTGGTGTTCGCGTTTTCCATCAGCACTGGCGTTATCCATTACCTCAAGGGCCACACCAGCGTGTATTGCCCGGTCGAAACGACTCAGTACGCCGGGAAAATCGAACACAAGGAGTGGTACCAGAATTTCGATCTGCTGAAAGTCGCCGGCGACGGTCGCTGCTGGCCGGGTGGGCATGCGTCGGGCGGCTTCACCATGCTCGCGCTGTACTTCGTGGCGCGCCGCTATCGCTGGCGGTATTCCAAAGCGTTGATGCACGGGTCGCTGCTGCTCGGTTTCGTCTATGGCACGACGCGGGTTCTACAGGGGTGGCACTACATGTCCCACACCTTCTGGGCCGGAATCTTTGTATGGCTGGCATGTTTGCTCACGGCATTGGCGTTCTATGGGCGGGCGCGGCTGGAGCTGCCTGTACTGCAGAAGGCTGCGTCACCTGTTGTTGAGCCGTTTACAGGGTTACAAAGTAGTAAGCCTGACGTCCCACCTTCATGGTCTTGAGCACCTTCAAGGGCGCGGCGGGTTCATGTGAGCCGGCCATGAGCGCCACATTGGAAGGTGAAGCACGCAGAAACTCATGCAGTTGCGCCTCGGTATCCAGGCCCTCAAGCACGCGTTGGGTATAGAACACGCTGGCGCCGCCCACCCGTTCGTTGGCCTGAAACAACGCGACCTGTTGCCCGCTGGCCCGCAACGTCTGAATCTGCTCCGTCAGCGGCAGGAAGGACAGTTTGCGATCGGCATGAGGCAATGCCCATTGAGCGGCGGCAAGGTAACCACCGATCACCATGGCAAGAACGCCCATGACAACACCGCGACGGTGCCGGGCAATGACTCCCAGCCAGGTCGGGGCTTCGATATGGGTCTTGAGTCGTTCGAACAGCACGTTCGCATATTCCGCAGCCATCACCGCCGCCGCAGGCGTCATGGACATCAAGTACACCGTGCGCTTGCTCGACGCCAGGGTCAGCATGACGAACTGCGCCAGCAGCCACACCGTGAAGAACAACAGGTAACGATTGGCCATCAAGCTTTTGCGAAAATGCCACAGCCCCAGATACACCAGAATATTCCAGGGCAGGAAGGCCTCCGGCAGCTTGGCCAGGTAGTAGTAGAACGGTTCGTAATGCCCGGCCGCGGCGAAGGAACCGCTGAAGCGCCCGACGCTGTTGGTCAGCAACACTTCCCCCACGGCATGCACCCCACCGCGCTGATACAGCACCGCGAGCCAGATCATCAACGGCACCAGCCCCAGCAGCGTCAACAGGCCGGGGCGCAGCCAGTCCGAGAGTTTCAGACGCTTATCCATCAAAGTTTCGGCCGACAGGTACGCGAAGATCACCACCCCCGGCATCGCCAGCCCCAGTACACCCTTGCTCAACGTAGCGATGCTAATCCCTGAAGCAAACAGCAACGCGTGGCCGACAGTCGAGTGCCGTTGCCCCTGAAAGAACGCCAACAGCGCCATGGTCACACCAAGGGTCAGCAACGCGTCTTCACCAACGCCGCGCACGTTGCTCCAGTAACTGGCCATGGTCGCCAGCAGTATCCCCGCCGTCCACGCAACTGCCTCGGATCGGCCGAACCGCCGCAGCATCGCGTACAGCAGCATCACGCTGAACAGCCCGGCAAACGCCGACGCCAGCCGCACCGCCCAAGGCGTACCGCCAAATGCGCGAATCGCCCCGGTATCGAGCCACAAACTCAAGGGCGGCTTTTCAAGAAACGGTTCGCCGAACAAACGAGGCGTCACCCAGTCGTTATCCAGGTGCATCTGCATGGCAATCCCGGCAACCCGAGCCTCCGTGGAACCTTGTAACTGGTGATTGCCCAACGCGAAGAAAAACAACAGAGCGGCAAGCAGAAACAATGAAGAGGCAGGACGCGACATGAACTTCTGGCTACCGAACAGGGGACCGGGAAGTTTGAGCATACGGAGGGATTGCTTAACGAATGGTGAACGGCCTTGCTTTGTTATCTGGTGCCGGTGCTCGGAGCGGAATGGAGGACAGGATTCGTATTTGTACCGCTGAAGCACCCGTGCCCGTGCGTCGGTCACTTGAAATGACAGCTAACAAAACGACAGACAAAAAAAAGCCCGCGGGAGGCGGGCAAACCGTAGTTTCTTGAATGAGCGAGGGGAATGTACAGGTTGGAGTGCGGCGGTGGGGTGAAGAAAAATTCATGTTGATGGAAGTCTTCTCCGTTTTGCCCACTGCCACAGAGAGTTACTGAGAAAATCATTGCTTTGCGATGTGACTCAACAGTAAGTTACACAAAGTGAAACTTTCTGTAGAGTCATAGTTGTGCAGGCACATTCAAAATCCACCCAGCCAATGGGGCGCCTTCTCCGGAAACTGACCCATTTGGCCAGTGACGAGCGCTATCTGTTCACCCCGGACGATCTTAGGGCATTGGTGCCCGACATTTCCGAAGGCGCGTACAAAACCTTGTTGAGTCGTGCAGCCTCGGAAGGTCATCTGGCGCGAGTGTGCCGAGGGCTTTACCTGTTTGAAGCGACCATGCCGTCCAGTGGACTGGTGTTGTTTCATGCGGCCGCCAGGCTGCGTGCCATGCAGTTCAACTACATCAGCCTTGAAACAGCATTGAGTGATTGTGGCGTCATCTCGCAGATTCCCATCAACTGGATCACGCTTATGTCTTCCGGGCGCAGCAGCACTCTTTCATGCGGACGTTGGGGCACTATCGAATTTGTGCACACCCGCCAGAAACCTCAGGACCTGGTCGGTCAGCTCCACTACGACGCACGTTGCCGTCTATGGCGGGCAACACCGCAACAGGCATTACGAGACATGAAGGCGGCGAAACGAAATATGGACTTGATCGATTGGAGCGTTGCCAATGAGTTTGTTTGATGAACTGGTGGATGAGGCACTAAAAAACAAGCAGGATCTGGCGCCATTGCGGGTCGTGGTAGAAAAGGAATTACTGCACCACGACATCATGTTGGCGCTGAGTTCTGCTGGCATGCTCGCCAAGCTGACCTTTATTGGTGGTACCTGTTTGCGTGCTTGCTACGGTTCTAACCGTTTAAGTGAGGACCTGGATTTTACCGGTGGTGCAGATTTCAATCGCGAGAGTCTGACCGAGCTTGCCCATGTATTGGTCACCACACTAAAAGCCAAATATGGCCTTGAAGTTGAAGTCGGTGAGCCTATTCGTGAGGAAGGGAATGTCGACACCTGGAAACTGAAGGTTCAAACCAGACCAGGGCGCAAAGACCTGCCGGCACAACGCATTAACATCGACGTGTGCTCCATCCCGAGCTATCAGCCACAGCCAATGCAGTTGCTTAACCCTTATGGTGTCGAAATGGGCACAAGCGGTCTGATCTTACAGGCTGAAACGCGCGAAGAAATATATGCGGACAAAATCGTAGCTTTTGCTCTGCGCCCTAACCGAATCAAGAACCGTGATCTCTGGGATATGGTTTGGCTGCGTCAGCAAGGCGTAACACCACAACTGGATCTGATTACGAAAAAACTGGGCGATCATCACTGCAAGCAGGACGAGTTCTTGAGACTGTTCAAGGAGCGTTCAACGCTGCTCGACACCGATCCGAAAGTCGCTATCGAATTTCGCAGGGAGATGGGGCGGTTCCTGCCGGGGGAGTTGGTAAATCAAACCGTTAATGAACCGGCATTCTGGACGTTTTTGGTTGGGCATATACGTGATTTGTATGTGGCTACAGATAAAGCGCTGAGCGGCCATGAGAGTGTTCAGAGCTTTGGCTTCAAGATGTGAAACCGAAGGATACGCGGTAGCAGTCGCAAAAATGGGCGACCTCAATGAGGTCGCCCATTTTGTTTTTCTACGCCGAAACCTGTGTCTGTGACCGTCACATGTATCGATCCATGACAAAATTTTCATTTGATCAACGAGCGCAATCACTCAGTGAAAGACGGGAGGTTTGCCCACGGCCACCGACCCGTTCGGATCGAGATTATCCCGCGCGCGGTTAACCAAAAGTTCGGTCAACACCGTCAACTGATGAAGAGCCAGCGCCACATTGTGCTGCGAGCCTTCGAGTTGGTTGGCAAAGTCCAAAGTCATGACGTTGAGGGACGCCAGGGTTTCGCTGGCATGAGCGAGCAGGGTGGTCGTATCAACGTCGGGGCGGACGCTGAAGATGTTCCTGTTCAGGTTGCGTCGGCGGGCGCTGACGGCGCGTTCGGTGGCTTGGGGAAGTTGGGTTGGCTCGAGGGCTTCAGGCTCTGAAGTGGCCGGATTTTCAACTAATTTCAGGGTGATTTTTTTCATAAGGGCGTTCCATGGGGTTAGGGATCCTTACGCTGTTTCGGCTTGTCAAAACCGTCCGCAGGGTTTGTAGCGAAGCGTGAAGACTATCTGCCGGAAACCTTGTCCGCCAGTTCATGGAAGTCGCTACGGGTTGCGGGAAATTTCCCAGGATGACGTGGCTCCAATCTGTCAGAGAAATCCTTGTTCACTACTTTGCGTCCTGAACAACCGACGTGCCAGATACTTCTCCGTCCCAGTCGCTCAGTGTTGGTGCCTGTGATGGATATCGGGAAAATGCGGATGACTGTGCTGGATTGGAGCATGGTCGTGTAAGTGGCTATGAGGTTGAGTACCGTCCCACTCAAAGGCATGTTCATGTTGATGGTGCTCATCGTGAATATGCGGATGGTCATGTGTTTGCGGATCGTGTTGGTGTTCGTGAGAATGGCTCTCTGTAAGGTGTATCCAGACGCCAAGCCCCATCAGGCCTGCAGCAACCCAAAACACCCATGTCACTGCTTCGCCTAACAACAGGATTGAAATGGCGGCCCCCAAGAACGGTGCAGTAGAGAAGTACGCACCTGTGCGTGCTGTTCCAAGCCCCCGTAAAGCCAGAACGAATAGCACCAGGCTAACGCCGTATCCTAAAAAGCCAACGAGTAGCGCTGGCCCTAGCAGAGACAATTCAGGGAGATGCATTCCAAGAGCAATCCCTAAAACACAGTTGACGACCCCGGCGACCAATCCTTTGATGCCAGCGATGAACAATGCGTCCGATGCGGAAACCTTCCGGGTAAGGTTGTTATCGATGGCCCAACAAAAACAGGCAATCGCCACGGCGACCGGGCCAACCCAACCATGGGTCTGTGCGGAAGTTTGAGGCCAGCCCAAGAGCACGCCACCCGCCACTATTGCGATCATTCCAGCGACGATCCGCCAGTCGGCGTTCTCTTTGAAAACCACCCAGGCAAGCAGGGCGGTCAACACCGCTTCAAGGTTTAGCAACAGCGAAGCGGTGGTACCCGATGTGAGGGTAAGGCCGAACATTAAAGACACCGGCCCCAGCACACCGCCGAACGCGATAGCGCCAATGAGCCATGGCCATTCGGATATTGTTAAACCGACAGGCTGCCAGCCACGATCACGGATCAGCCTGGTGATTGTGAGACCCAAGCCGCTTCCCAGGTAAAGCAAACCGGCGAGCAAGACGGGAGAGATGTTCAGCCCCAGAACCTTGGCAAACGGTGTGCTGGCACCAAAGAGGGCTGCAGCACCCAAGGCGTATAAAACGCTTTTGTTCATCATCTGTTCCGTAGCGAAGGCATGGTTGAGAAACACGATACTCGTCATGCATGGATAGCGCATTGAATCGCAGCGGGTGCGCTGAAAAACTGGCGGGGCCCCTGAAGAACACCTGAGCGCGCGGGAGCATCGCAACATTCAAAATCCACAAAAAAGGCACCTGCGACAGGCTCGTCAGGTGCCTTTCTGCGTTGGGTGCGCGGCAACGATTCCCTATGCCGGATTCGTTAAGACGCTGCAACCTGCATCTGCAACCGCCGCCCCACCACATCCAGCAAATCGCAACCATCGCGCAGCGAAGTCACCAACACCCGCGCCAGCTCACTGTGAACGCCTTCGCTTACGGCGAAGCTCTCCAGCAATTGAGTCGCGGTGCGGATGCGGTAGGCCGCCGTTTCATGCAGAACATCCAGCGGCGCTTCGGTGTCGATCAGCAGCGACGCAATGGTGCAGTCGATACCGGTGACCGGCATGTATCGATCCATGACAAAACCTCCATTCGATCAACGAGCGTGATCACTCAGTGGCAGACGGGCGTGACCGCCGGTGTGGGCGAATCGAGGTTATCCAGCGCTCGATTGATCAACATCTCGGCCAGCACGGCCAGTTGCTGAATCGCCAATGCCACGTTGCGATGCGAGCCTTCGAGCTGGTCGGCCAGGTCGGTGGTCATGACGTTCATGGAGGCCAGGGTTTCGCTGGCGTGAGCGAGCAAGGTGGGGGTGTCGACGTTGGGGAGGATGGTGAAAATATGACTCACGGGATCGGGCTGTTTCGGGTCGCGCAACCGGGCGCTGACGGCGCGTTGGGTGGCTTGGGAGAGTTGGGTCAGGTCGAGGGTTTCGGGTTCTGAAGGGGTATCGGTTTCTGGGGGATTGGGGGTGATCTTCTTCATGGTGGAGCTCCTGCGTTGTTTGAGGAGCTGCCAACACCCTGCTGTCAAACAGTATTGGGTGGCAGCTATACGCGGGTTGACAGACCGGAAACGCAGGAAACCGGTGCATCCGAAGATGCCCCACGCACAGCCGCCATGAAAAAGCTGCATGCGCGCAAGCATGCCGTTTTATCAGGAAGAGTGGAAGTTTCCGGTTTTCAGCCTGTCAAAGCCGATCGCTGATTTGCAGCGACACCTGAAGGCTATCCTCGATGAGCAGCGCCCGCTAGTTCATGGAAGTCGATGCGTTTTGCGGGAAATTTCCTAGGACGGAATGGGGGGGCAGCCGAATTGTTTCTGGAAGGAGGTTCTGGATTCGTCGTGGCGTTCGACGGTGGCGACGCAGGGCAGGGTGTCGATGAGTGTTTGGATGCCAAACCCCAGATGCAACAAAGCCCACACTTGGCGGGCTTTGTTAGCTTCGATTGGTGGGCCGGGGTAAGTTGAATTGGTTCTATAGGTTGATGATTTTTGAGGTAAATATCAGGTTGATTTTTTGAGTTGGAATACCAATTGGAATACCGTTTAAATCACCCCGGGTTTTCTAGACACCTTGCAAGCTCGCTGGACTGACCCCTAATCGGGGTACTCTCTGCCTTGCGAGGTAGTTCCCGTTCTCTTGGTCGTTGCAACTCAGACGAAACGGGTGGTGAACCGTTATCATGAGGGCAATCTTCGCCCGAACCTCTGTGGTTGGGTTTTCAATTTTTATCACGCAATTCATCTGCGTCGAATGTAGGAAGTAGTCCATGACGGATCAAAAGGGTGCCGAACAGACCGCCAACAGTCTTGCTGAAGAGGTGCTCAATCAGGCTCGTGCTCGTTTTTCGTCGAGCGAAAATGCTGTCACCCCAGAGCCTAAGTCGCTAAAGAAGAAGCCTGGGCGCAAGGCCACAGCCCCTCAAACCAGTAATACCTTGCAGGACCTGCAAAAAACGCTGTGGGCTACTGCAGATAAGATGCGCGCCAACATGGATGCTGCTGAGTACAAGCACATCGTCCTCGGTCTGATCTTCCTCAAATACATCTCTGACAGCTTTGCTGGCCGTCGCGCGGAACTGGTGCGGCGCTTTGCCGATGCCAGCGACGACTACTATCTGGAGAGTGATGATGCTGAACTACTTGCTCAAGAGCTGGAGGAGCGCGACTACTACAAAGAAGTGAATGTGTTCTGGGTACCAGAAGTGGCACGTTGGGAGTCAATACGTGCTGCCGCAAAACAGGTCGATATCGGCAAACGCATTGATGAGGCCTTGTCTGCCATTGAGGGGGAAAACCCCAGCCTAAAGAACATTCTCGACAAGCGCTACGCTCGTGCCCAGCTACCTGACGGTAAACTCGGTGAGCTGGTCGACTTGATCTCTACTATTGGTTTCGGTGGTGATGCCAACCAGGCTCGCGATCTGCTAGGTCAGGTCTATGAATACTTCCTCGGCCAATTTGCCAGTGCTGAAGGCAAAAAAGGCGGGCAGTTCTATACTCCGGCGAGCATTGTCAAAACTCTTGTTGCGGTGCTCAACCCACACCACGGCAAGGTCTACGACCCCTGCTGTGGGTCTGGCGGTATGTTCGTCCAGTCGGAAAAATTCATCGAAGCCCATGGCGGTAAACTCGGTGACGTCTCCATCTACGGCCAGGAGTCTAACCCGACCACGTGGCGTCTGGCGGCAATGAACCTGGCCATTCGCGGCATTGATTTCAACCTTGGCCGTGAGCCTGCCGACACTTTTATCCGTAACCAACATTCAGACCTGCGCGCCGACTTCGTTCTGGCTAATCCTCCGTTCAATATTAGCGACTGGTGGCACGGCAGCCTTGAAGGTGACCCGCGCTGGGTTTACGGCACGCCGCCTCAAGGCAATGCCAACTACGCCTGGCTGCAGCATATGTTGTTTCACCTCAAGTCAAACGGCCGTGCGGGCATCGTACTGGCTAATGGCTCGATGAGTTCCAATCAGAACAGCGAAGGTGACATCCGCCGCGCCATGATCGAGGCCGATGTGGTGGAGGTGATGGTCGCACTGCCCGGTCAGTTGTTCTTCAACACCCAGATCCCCGCCTGCCTATGGTTTCTAACTAAACAAAAGGTGGCCCGCCCCGGCAAAGTTCTGTTTATCGATGCACGCAAGCTGGGTAGCAACGTCAGCCGGGCGCAGATCGAGCTGCTCGACAGCGACATAGAGCGCATTGCGCAGACGGTTGCCAATTGGCGCGGGGTGCCACTGGATGTTGGCGGTGAGATTGCTGATTATGCCGATGTGGCCGGTTTCTGTCGCAGCGTGACCCTCGCCGAAATCTCCGAGCACGGTCATGTGCTGACCCCAGGTCGCTATGTTGGCGCTGAAGTGATTGAAGGTGACGGCGAAGACTTTGCCGACAAGATGCAAAAGCTGACCGCCTTACTGGGTAAGCAGGTGGCGAAGGGCGTGGAGCTCGATCAACTGATCCGCCAAAAGTTGGGAGGGCTGGGCTATGAGTTTTGACTTCAGTCGCTTTGGTGATTTGTTTTCTGAGCCACAGCGAAATGGGCTGACTCGTCCCAGGAAGGTTCGTGGCAGTGGTTTTCCCATGGTCAATATGGGAGAACTGTTTGCGCACCGTCGAATAAAGGATCTTGGAATGGATCTCGTGCCTGTAGGCGAAAAGGAAAAGCACTACTTTCTTCAGGCAGGAGATCTACTATTTGCACGCCAATCCTTGGTTTTGGCGGGGGCTGGGCAGTGCTCTATTTTCTTAGGGAACAAGACAGAAACAGTTTTTGAGTCACACTTAATTCGATGCAGACTCGATCAGCGAAAGTATAATCCGCACTTCTATTTCTACTTTTTCAGCTCCCCCGATGGGCGAAAAGCAATTGAGGCCATAGTTGAGCAAGGAGCTGGGGCTTCTGGAATCCGTGGAAGCGATTTAGTAAATATCCGGGTTCCGAATCCACCAAAAGTCTACCAAGACGACACTGCGTGTTTTCTCGCGAAAATCGACGACCGCATCGTCCTGCTGCGCGAAACCAACGTCACCCTAGAAGCCATCGCCCAAGCGCTCTTCAAATCCTGGTTTGTCGATTTCGACCCAGTGAGAGCCAAGGCGGAAGGGCTTGAGCCAGAAGGCATGGATGCGGCCACAGCCGCGTTGTTTCCGGATAGCTTTGAAGAGTCCGAGTTGGGATTGGTGCCGAGTGGATGGCAAATGGCTACGTTGGCGGAGTGTTGCGAACGGGTTGAAAGTGGCGGAACACCCAAACGGACAGTACCAACGTACTGGGGAGGAAATATTCCGTGGCTTACCTCCGGTGAAGTCCGAAATCCAATCGTGTTTGATACCAAAGAAAAGATCAGCGACCTAGGGATGAGAAATAGCTCAGCCAAGCTCTGGCCCAAAGGAACAACTGTGGTAGCTATGTATGGAGCGACAGCAGGTGAGGTTTGTCTTTTGGCAGAATCTTCAACGGCCAACCAAGCCTGTTGTGCGCTGATTCCAAAGAGCTGCTCCAGAGCATTCATTTTTATGTGTGCAAGGAGAGAGCGTGAAGCCCTTGCATCGAAGTCTTCGGGATCAGCACAACAGAACCTCAATAAAGGGCTGGTCTCGAACCATCCAGTGCTACTGGCTCATACTGAAGTTTTGAATGCTTTTGAGGACTTAGTCGGAGCAATGCTGGATGGATGGATCGAAAACGAACGTCAATCTCTAACCCTCGCTCAACTCCGCGACACGCTGCTACCGCGCCTGATCTCCGGCCAGATGGGCCTGCCGGAGGCCGAGGAGATGGTCGAGGTTCTGTGTGCATGAGCAAGGGCACTATTCCCGCATTGCCCGAAGGCTACGCCGACTGGCTGACTCAGCTTAAAGTCGATATCGCTCAAGCGCGGCAACGTGCTGCGCTGGCCGTCAACGCAGAGTTGGTGCAGTTGTATCACCGGATCGGAGCGGAAATCAGGCAACGTCAGCAGGTTAACGCTTGGGGCGCGAAAGTCATTGAGCGATTGGCGCGCGACCTTTCCGATGCCTTTCCCGATATCCGTGGTTTTTCCAGCCGTAACCTCAAGTACATGGCGTTTTTTGCTCAACATTGCCCTAATGCTCTATTTGGGCAGCAGCCTGCTGCCCAATTGCCCTGGTTCCATGTGGTGACCCTGCTGACCAAGCTGGCCAGCCCTGCCGAGCGTGAGTGGTACGCGCAGCAAACTGTCTTGCTCGGTTGGTCACGCAGCACGCTGGAGCAGAATATCAAGAACCGCTTGCAGCAACGCCAGGGCGCGGCAGTCACTAACTTTGTTGCACGTTTACCGGCTGCTGAGTCGGCGTTGGCTCACGAAACCCTGAAAGATCCCTACCTGTTCGACTTTCTCGGCTTGGGCGACGATGCTCACGAGCGTGATATTGAAGATGGACTGATCCGTCATATCACTCGTTTCTTGCTGGAACTAGGCGCAGGCTTTGCTTTCGTCGGCCGCCAGTTTCGCCTGGATGTGGGCGGTGATGAGTTCTTCATTGATTTGCTGTTCTACCACACCCGCCTCAAGTGTTATGTGGTGGTAGAGCTCAAAGCAACGGCTTTCAAACCCGAACACGCTGGCCAGTTGAATTTCTATCTGGCGGCCGTGGATGCGCAGATTAAAGCTGAGGATGACAAACCCACCATCGGCCTGCTGCTGTGCAAACAGCAAAACCGCTTGGTGGCCGAGTACGCTTTGTCGGGCATCGAAAAACCCATCGGCGTTGCCGAATACCAATTGCTGCGCGACTTGCCCGAAACCCTGGGCCGAAATCTGCCGAGCATTGCCGAGATTGAGGCCGAATTGGCCGGTGATCTGAACACAGGAAGTGAGTTGGAATGACCGAAGACCAATTGGAGCAGGAGACCCTCGGCTGGCTGGCAGAGGTGGGGTACGCCCATTTGTATGGGCCGAATATCGCTCATGATGGTGAGCAACCCGAGCGTGAAAGCTATCGCCAGGTGGTGCTGGCTGAGCGCCTGCGCAATGTCATGGCGAGGCTTAATCCAAAGGTTCCAGTAGCTGCACGTGAAGATGCGTTAAAGCAGGTGCTAGAGTTGGGACTGCCGGTGCAGTTGTCGGCTAACCGCTTGTTCCATCGCCTGCTGGTCGGCGGTGTACCCGTGCAGTATCAAAAAGACGGTGAAACCCGAGGCGACTTCGTTCGCCTGATCGATTGGGCTGATGTGAAAGCCAATGACTGGGTGGCGGTCAATCAGTTCAGTATCCAGGGGCCGAAACACACTCGGCGTCCGGACATCATCTTGTTTGTTAACGGGCTGCCGTTGGTATTGCTCGAACTGAAAAATCCTGCAGATGTGAAGGCTGATCTGGGTAAAGCCTTTGATCAAATCCAGACCTATAAAGAGCAGATTCCGGACCTGTTCCAATACAACGAAGTCCTGGTGATTTCCGACGGTAGTGAGGCCCGTATGGGGTCGTTGTCGGCTGATCTTGAGCGCTTCATGAACTGGCGGACCATCGACGGCCAGGATCTCGACCCATTGGGGCAATTCAACGAGCTGGAGACATTGGTACACGGTGCTCTGGTACCAGAGATGTTGCTCGACTACTTGCGTTACTTCGTGTTGTTCGAAGACGACGGCCGTCTGGTAAAGAAAATTGCCGGTTATCACCAATTTCACGCCGTTCGCGCTGCCATTCAGCAGGTAGTGACGGCATCGCGTCCCGGCGGTAGTCATAAGGGCGGGGTGGTCTGGCATACGCAAGGTTCGGGCAAAAGCATCACCATGACGTGTTTTGCGGCTCGGGTGATGCAGGAAGCGGCGATGGAAAACCCAACCATTGTGGTGATCACTGACCGCAACGATTTGGATGGTCAGTTATTCGGGGTGTTCTCGTTGTCCCAGGATTTGCTGCGTGAGCAACCCGTCCAGGTGGAGTCACGTGGGGACTTGCGTGCGAAACTGGCCAACCGTCCTAGTGGCGGTATTGTGTTCGCGACCATCCAGAAGTTTATGCCTGGAGTCGATGAAGACAGCTTCCCGGTATTGTCCTTGCGGCCAAACATTGTTGTTATCGCCGATGAAGCTCATCGCACTCAATATGGTTTTAACGCTGAGCTGAAAGTGCCTACTGGGCTTCAAGTTGCCGAGAGCAAAGCCCGTTATCAGGTTGGTTTTGCTCATCATTTGCGTAACGCGCTGCCGAACGCCACTTTTGTCGCTTTTACTGGTACTCCAGTATCCGGTGAGGACCGCGACACGCGCTCGGTTTTTGGTGAGTACATTCACGTCTATGACATGCAGCAGGCCACTGAAGATGGGGCGACCGTCGCCATCTATTATGAATCGCGCTTGGCCAAACTGTCGCTGAAAGAGAGCGAGCTACCTACGATCGACGATCAGGTCGACGAGTTGGCAGAAGATGAAGAAGACGACCAGCAGTCGCGACTGAAAAGCCGTTGGGCCGCGTTGGAAAAGGTCGTCGGGGCAGAACCACGGATTCGGAGCATTGCGTCGGATCTGATCACGCACTTTGAGGCGCGTAATCTGGGTTTGGTCAGTATGGAGCAGATGCCCGGCAAAGCCATGGTGGTCGCCATGAGTCGCGAGATCTGTGTGCACCTGTACAACGAGATCATCGCTCGGCGTCCGGAGTGGCACGACGAGGATCCCGAGAAAGGTGCAATCAAGATTGTGATGACAGGCAGCGCATCGGATAAGGCTTTGCTGCGACCGCATATCTATTCTGGCCAGGTCAAAAAGCGCTTGGAGAAACGTTTCAAAGATCCACTGGATCCCCTCAAGCTCGTGATTGTCCGCGATATGTGGCTGACCGGGTTTGACGCACCGTGCGTCCATACCTTGTACGTGGACAAACCCATGAAGGGCCACAACCTGATGCAGGCCATTGCCCGGGTTAACCGTGTCTTCAAGGACAAGCAGGGTGGTCTGGTGGTGGACTACATCGGCATTGCCAACGAGCTGAAGGCAGCGCTGAAGGAGTACACCGGCAGCAAAGGTAAAGGCCGGCCGACGGTGGATGCCTACGAGGCTTATTCGGTATTAGAGGAGAAACTCGACGTTCTACGCAGTCTGCTACATGGCTTCGATTACGGTGACTTCCTCACGGGGGGACACAAACTACTGGCCGGCGCAGCTAACCATATCCTGGGAATGGAAGATGGCAAAAAGCGGTTTGCTGATAACGCGTTGGCCATGGGTAAGGCATTTACTTTGTGCTGCACGCTGGATGAGGCCAAAGCCGTTCGCGAAGAGGTGGCATTCTTTCAGGCTATTAAAGTCATTCTGATCAAGCGCGAAGTCAGTCAGCAGAAAAAAACCGACGAAGAGCGCGAGTTAGCTATTCGACAGATCATCGGCAATGCAGTGGTCTCTGGTGATGTTGTAGATATTTTCGAGGCAGTGGGCCTGGAAAAACCCAACATCGGCTTGCTCGATGACGCGTTTCTCGCAGAGGTGCGCAACCTTCCAGAAAGAAATCTGGCAGTGGAGCTTCTGGAGCGATTGCTCGAAGGCGAAATCAAAAGCCGTTACAGCTCTAACCTGACTCAAGAGAAGAAATTCTCTGAGTTGTTGGGCAACGTCATCAAGCGCTACCAGAACCGTTCCATTGAAACGGCGCAGGTCATTGAAGAACTGATTGAAATGGCCAAAAAGTTCGCCCAGGCCAGCAAGCGCGGTGACGTGCTTGGGCTGAACGATGATGAGTTGGCGTTTTACGATGCTTTGGCGACTAACGAAGCTTCTGTGCGGGAGTTGGGCGATGAAATCCTGGTGAAAATCGCCCATGAGCTGACTGCCAGTCTGCGGGCCAATGTCAGTGTCGATTGGAGCAGCCGTGAAAGTGTTAGGGCTCGGCTGCGGATCCTAGTGCGGCGGATTCTGCGTAAGTACAAGTATCCGCCGGATAAGGCAGAGGATGCAGCGCAGATGATTCTCGACCAGGCATCGAAGCTGTGTGAGGGTTGGCTCTAACAGAAGCTAAGCCCGCCGAGGGTAATGCATATCAGTAGGAATGATGTGCCCGCGCCCATTCGTAAAGAACGGTGAATTGGCTTGAAAAGCTCTGTTTGCCGCGCCAGATCCAAATCGCAAGACGAACGGTGGCACGTTCAGGTATCGAGTCGGGCATTTTCTTGCGAACCAGTCAGGCAAGGGGGGCCTGCCCATGTCCTTACGAAACGCACCGAGCGAACGCTCATTTTCTTCCTCGATGGAATCTCAGAGGTGGCAGCTACCTAAAAACACGGGCCGTGGGGGCTTTCCAGTGACAAGCTGACCTTATACGCGCGGATAACACATGGTTTAGGCAAGAAACAATCTGCTCCGTGCTGAGGAAAATCATAAGTAGTACTGGTGGTACTGTTGACGAGGCTCCCGGGCGAGGCTATATTGGCCCTACCTAGAAGTAGTACTGTTGGTACTGCATGGAAATCCTCAGAGACCACAATGAAAAAGACGAAGCTATATGCAGTGATTTTACCCTGGTTGTGGCTTCAGAATTTCAGCTTCTACTACGAACACACGGTGCCGGGTACCGGGGCGGACTCCTCGACGTACATTAGGGTAAACTCTCACTTAGAACAACCAATGAAAGCGGGTAGACGTCATTGAATATTGAAAAGCTATCCGACGTGATGGCGGTCCGCGCAGGTCATACCTTTAGAGGTAAAGCAGAGGACGGCAATCGCAACGACGGGTATAAAGTAGTTCAAATAAAGGATATCCGCGAAGGAGGCGTTGACTTTGCTACTCTTCCCTTTGCTGCGGTAGAACTAGGTAAAGCAAAAAATACATTACGTTCTGATGACATTCTCATCCCTCTCCGAGGAAATAGAATAGAAGCCGCCCTTCTTACGCTACCTGATTCGCTATCTCTTATCACTACGAATCAAGTAGCTATTCTAAGTGCTCCAAGGGCGGACGTTAAATCCGCTTATATATGCTGGTATCTTAATTCTATCGAAGGTCGCTCCCAAATATCGCGCCTTAAAGTGGGTAGCGTCATATCCAACATAGGGCTAAAAGATTTATCAAGTCTTCCAGTGCCCCTGCCAAGCCAGCGCGCCCAAGTAAAAATAGCGGAAGCTTACAAAAACTGGATATCTCAAAAACAAATTCTCGAATCATTAATCAATAATGGCGAGGAACTCCTAGATGTCTTTTGCACTAAACTTTTGAGAGAAGATTCGTGAATAAATTTGATCACTCGTTCACCAGTGCGATCATATCGGAACTTCGCTCAAATACCAATCTTGATACTCAAGAATACAAAGATTTTTTTGTTAGCGTTTTTTTTGTTTTTTTCATGTCGATTCATCGGCGTGATCTCATGCAAAATATCGACTTATACTTTTTAGAATCAATGCTAACGCCACAAGGTGACGATTTTTTTCCTAAGCTTCTGCTGGCTGCGGAGCACGTTGACGTATTTTATAAAAATGAGCTGGGCCTCAGAGAAACCATAGAGCATTTAATAACTCGTGCAGGAAAGATGAATGCTACCGCTTTTAGACAAGCGTGTATAAAACTGTATGACGTAGTTTCAAGAAATGAACTCCCCGCTGGCGATTGCTTTGAACAAATAATTCAGACTTTTTCAGAGACACAAGGAAAGAGGGCTGGGGAGGCCTATACTCCTCGTGGGCTAGTGGAGATGATGGTAGAAATCGTCGAGCCAAGAGGAGGCGAAAGTGTATACGATCCCACTTGTGGGTCCGGTGGGTTCTTGATTTCGGCCAATATCAAAGCGCTGAACTCTGAAAATCATTCGCCACTTCAAATTCACGGAAGAGAGATAAATTTATCAGCTGCACGGATTGCGAGAATGAATTGTATTGTGCATGGAATTGTCGATAGCGATATTCGTATATCAGACTCCCTCCAAGCTTTAGAAGTTTCTACTTACGACATAATACTTGCTAATCCCCCTTTCTCGCTTGTTACAGATAGCTACGAGAGAAGTACTACGTGCTCATATTTTGAATTCGGCGCGCCCCCTCCAAACAATGCTGATTTTGCCTTTTTGCAAATGATTATAAAGTCACTTAAGCCTGGTGGCCGCGCAGCGGTGCTAATTTCCAATGGGGTTCTTTTTCGAGGTGGAATAGAAGGGGCCATCAGAAAGAAAATCATACAGGCCGGAATAATTGAAGCAGTAGTTTCCCTGCCTGGAGGAATGCTAAAAAATACTGGGATTCCAACCTCTATATTGGTATTGAAAAAGCCAGGGGTACCTGGTAGGCCTATTTTATTAGTCGACTCAGCTGAAGCAGAGCGCCATATTGGCACTGATCTATCCGCTCCGCTAAAATCGCTATTTAGCTCGACCATTGAAAAGTATAAAAATTTCGAGGAGGTCGAAGGTGTCGCAAAGCTCGTAACGACTGATGAGCTGGAGGGCAACAGCTATAACTTGAATATTTCAAGGTATATGCTCACTCAGCAAGTGCAAAGAACGTCGCTCTCTGATCTAATTAGTAAGCAGAGGGAGCTTGAAATCCGTCTTGCAGATTTACAAAGAGAGTTCAGTGAATTGTTGGTTGAGCACGAAATGAGAATTTATTGATTATCGAAACCATACGACGAGTCCGCTCTTTTTTAAATCTCAGCGTCAAAGTTAAATGGCTCGCAACGCGAGCCCTAGCATTCTGACTTTCTCATGCTTACGGCTGGTCGAGCGTCAGATTAGCAATCCGCGGCCGTTTCCTAATCGCTTCCAGACCAATAGGGCGGTGAGTCGATAGTAATACCGGGTGGCGTCGGAATGGTCTTTCAGGTGCTGAGCGAGAAACCAGCGCACATGCTTGAGCTGCCAGGTCCAGGGATTATCTCGCTGCCATCGCTGTTGAATGGCCGCTTGCATGATACAGGCTTGCCGTAGGTGGCGTTGCTGAGTGGCCTTAGAACCGGTCAGTACGCCGCTCAGGAGCAGCATCATATCGAAGGGCTTGGTCACGCTCTCCCTCCAATGTAGGCCGAAACCACATCGATCCGGTTATGCCCGAGCTCAACGCTGATTTGTTGTCGCGCCTGCTGATCAAGGGCGCGGTCAATGCGATAGCAGTGACCACCATTGACCTGTGCGGCGTGGCCAGTGAGCTGCTCGTAACGTTCGCAAGCGTAGGCCGCTCGCAGTTCGTGGAAACCCTTCAGCCCGTGTTCATGCAGCGTTTCGCGGGCGGGGTGTACAGTCTGTTGCAGGAACTCGGAGTAGCTTTCGTCTCGGGCCAGCAAGTTGCGGCTGCGGGTCGGCGACGCATGACGGGCCAACTGCAGCGCCGCCTTCACCTCTGCATTGGCCACGACCCATCGCGGCGCTGAAGCCCCTGAGCGACCGCCTTTGGTGCCGTCCTGGATGTTGATGCGGCCTAAGTGTTCGGCTTCGCGCTGCAGTCGTGGCAGGTCAGCCAGGATCGCTTCGCGCAGGCGCATGCCGGTTGCTCGGGCCAACAGGACAATCGCAGCCACCCGCTCGTGGTGCTGTTCGCCAAGCACCTCCACGACTCGTTGAACCTGTTGGCGGTCCTGGCCATCCGGCGCGCGGGTGCGTACGCTTGAGCGCTGCTTGCCTAACGCCTGGCTCGGACTGGCGATCCTGACATCCTGATCACCGCGCAGCGCCGCGAGGGTACGGTTGACGCTGCTCAGGCGGTTCTGCGCGGTAGTGATGCAGAGTTCACCTTGCTGGATCTGCTGGCGCAGATAGGCGGCGTAGTCTTGTAGCGTCTGTCGATCGATCTGGCGCGCATCGTTGTAACCTGGGCCGTCGTCTGACCGACACCAACGCACGAACGCTTGCCAGCGATCGCTATGCGCTTTGACCGTGCCGAAGTGGCCGCCGGCAAACAGATCCTTGAGCGCTTGCGGGCCGGCATAGCTCAGCTGGCGGCCATAGCCAAAATTGCGACCATCACGCCGACCGACCAGAGCCATCGTCATCACCGTTTTCGTTTGTTTGCAGAAAGAGCAGCAGGGCTTTCCAGTGGGGGCTGAGCCTGTCCACCTGCTGCCAGTGTGTCGGGCGGATCAGGAGGGCATTCTCCTGAAGTTGCAGCAGTGCTCCTTCCTCACGCAGTTGCTCGATCAACAGGGCGAGGTTCGCAGACTCCAGGGGTGGTGTGGCGACAGCGGCGACAGTGGCGACAACCTGCGTCGTTTCTGGCCTGGCACGTGGCGACAGGGTGGCGACAGTGGCGGCGACACGCCGCGATGCTGGTTGCGATTGATGTTGCGCCTGATAGCGGCGCACCGCGTCATTGAGGCGAAACATGGTGGACCTCGAAAGTTTTTCCGTCACGGCTGCTCAGCCAGCGATGAGTGATCAGCACGACCAATAAAGAGGCGGTATGGCTAGCGCTCTTGCGGGCAAAACGAGGACCGTTGCGATTGACGTCGCGGATGGTGAAGTGGGTCCAGCCTTTCTGCACCAACCAGCGCAGCAGTCGATCCGCCTCTTCGCGTCGGTTATTGACCGGCTCCTGTTCGGTCAAGCGCTGGATCTCGGCCAGGTAGTAATCCATCAGCGTGGAGGCGCGCTGGATGTGTGCCTCCTCCAACGAGCTGGCCTCTTCCACCATGGCCAGCACGCCCGCGATACGCAGTACATTCGCCGCCGCCTTGCCCGCGACAGGCTGGATGCCGGCCAGTTCGCCGAACTCCCCAGACTGACATTCGATGGTGTCGTGAATATCAATCCAGGCCCGACGGGCACGGGCAGTCAGCTCCAGTGTGGTGGGATTGAGTGAGCCATCCCTGTGAAGCGACCAGGGCTGTTGCAGCAGGGCGGTGATCCGCTTTTGGTAATGCTGGACTTTGGCATCCCGGCTCAGGTCGATCGCCTTGTAAAGCCGCTGGCCGACCAGGCGCTCGGGCCAACTAATCAGGCAACGACCGAGGATGCCTTGGCCATTGATCACCGGGTCTTTGAACAGCTGGTTGGCCAGGTAGGGCTGCAGCATCAGGTGCAGACTGAGGCGGCGATCATAGGCACGTAAGCTTTCCCCAGCCATGGAGCGCGTCCGGTCGATCGGGCTGCCATCCCAGAGTGTCGACAAGGTGGTGATCGCCTTGAGCAGGTTCTCTTTACTCATGGTGCTGCTGCCCAGGAACTGGCCCCCTTCATCATTGAACAAGCCCATGCTGGGCAAGCCATGGCACAGGCTTTTGACCAGGGCCTCGATGGTGGGCTCGGCAATGATCAGTCTTGGCGGTACCGGTTCGGATAACTCACCGCCTTCCACCTCCGCGTGTTTCTTTGAGGTTTTGGGTTTGGCCATGATGCTGATAGCGGCGCGATAGGCTTTGAGCTTTTCCGCATACAGGGTCCACTGCTGTCGTTCCCAGTCGCGCGCCGCTTTCAATGCCAGTTGATCCACCGCGCTTTTGCGATCCCCCGAGGACGCCACCGTCAGGAGGTAGAGGGACAGCGGATAAGTTCGACCGTCGAGTCGGACATTGGCATGACCCTGGCTCACCAAGGCAGTGGTAGCCAGCACCGATTGCGCGGCCATGGCGCAGGGCACGCCGATCACTTCGGCCAGTCGTTGGACCGTAGGGCCCAACAGTTCTCCGAGTGCTTCGACGGGGTAGGGCAGTGGCGCCTGCTGGTATTCCAGCAATGGTTGTGGTGGCTCGAACGCTTCGCACAGTTGCATCGCTATTCTCCTCAGATTATCGACTTCGTCCTCACTCATCCCGCCACGGTTGTTGAGTGTTATCAGGGATCAAGGCCCCTGCGACCTGTGAGGGTTGTCCTCTCACGCGGGACTGGCGGCTCCTTACGACCGGGAGCTTGGGCATCTCATGATCTGGCCTCCTGAGCACTACCGAAGAAGTGGGCGGGTGGAGGCTGCACTGGCTGACGAGACCGGCCGCGAGATCCTGAGTCAGGTGAAGGCAGTGAGGCGATGACTGGGGCATGCCTGACTGTCAGTCAGGTGCAGTCCATTCCTTGGGCTGCGGCACCATCATCGGCATCGCTGTGGCGAGTGAGCATTCGGTGTTTGTCACGCCGATTGTCACGAGGAGGAAAGCCGCAAAGGCCCGTGTGAGCAGGGCTGCAGCAGTGGTAGGAGCGCCCGTCTCTTTAGGAGGCAAAGAGACGGGCAACAGGTTGGCGCAAGGAAATGGTCAAGCGGATAGGTTGCTGCAGGGCAGCTATAAAGGGGTATGAGTTGCCGCAGTGGCACTCTGGTAGAAGTAGGCATCCATCACATCACTGTGAGCGTGCGAGCCGCCGGACGCTAATCGCACTTGGGGAGAACCACCACGATGTGGCGTAGCCTCAAAGGTTCTGGCTACCTGGGTGCTGTCGAGGACAGCGCTGGTACGGTTCTGGTTTAGCGCTCGTTCTGCTGGCGGTCAACCGTATTTTGGGGGTGACTCTTGCGCCCATTGGTAGCGCTGGAAGGCCTTGGAGGCCGGTGGTTTTCCATGGCTGGGTGGTCGTTCGTCGGTTTTTAATGTGAGCCCATGCGAGTGGGAATGCGGAGCCTTCCCGCTCGCGTGGGCTTGGCCGAGAAAGCCCCAAGGGCGAGGCTTGCAGCGGCGACAGTCGCCACCTCTGTCGCCACGCTGCAGGCCAGGTATTACGCGGGTTGTCGCCGGTGTCGCCGCTGTCGCCAAATCAACCATCACTCCATCTGGGGAGTCATTCTCGGTTACTGGCGGTGTCCGGTGAGCGCTCACCGTATCGGCACGACGTTGTGGTCCCTGGTTTGATTGATCGCAGATGCCGACAGGTTGCCAGTGGCCGCTTTCTGGATGTGCTCACTCCACCAAGCCATCATCGGACGCCGGCGCTCGATGTAGTCCGCCCGGTTGTAAGCGCTTCGGACTTCGTCCTTGTCGACATGCGCCAGCGCGACTTCGATGAGCTCCGGATCCCACCCATGCTCGTTCAGGATGGTGCTGGCCATAGAGCGCATGCCGTGGCTGACCAAGCGGTCCTGGAAGCCCATGCGTTTCAACGCCATGTTGGCAGTCTGACTGTTGGCGTGGGTGCGCGGGTTTCTATCTGCCGGGAACACGTATTCCCTGTGGCCGCTGTGGGGCTTGAGCGTCTCCAGTAAGGCGAGTGCCTGTTCGGTCAGCGGGATGGTGTGCGGACGACGCTTTTTCATGCGCTCCGGCGGGATGGTCCAGATGCGTTTGTCGAAGTCGATGTCTGTCCATCGGGTGGTAGCCGCTTCGGCAGGGCGGGTCATGGTGTGCAGTTGCCATTCGATCAGGCAGCGGGTGATCCGCTTGATGCTGGCGTTCGCGATTTCGATCATGAGCTCGGAAAGCTCATCGGGTCGTAGCGCAGCCATGTTCTCTTTTTTGGGCTTCTTGAAGACCGCCCGAATGCCACTGAGGGGGTTAGCGAAAATCAGCCCAGAGTTCACCCCGTAAGTCATGATCTCGTTGAGCCGTTGGCTCAACCGCTTCACTGTCTCGAGACTGCCTTTGGCTTCGATTGGGCGAAGGAGCTTGATGACCATCGGGGCGCTGACTTCCGAGAGGGGTGTCGATTTCATGCTCGGAAAAATATGCAGCGTAAGTGAGCGCCAGATGTCCTCGGCATATGCCGGTGTGACGGAATCTTTCTTCAGTTCGAACCAGGCCGTGGCTACGTTCTCGAACGTGTGTTCTGTCTCCGCTCGTTTGGCTTGCACCAGCTCGTTGCGTTGAGCTTTGGGGTCGATGCCTTGCGCCAACAGCTCTCGGGCCTCAACCGCTTTCTTTCTGGCTTGTGCAAGAGAAAGCTCGGGATAGGTACCGAGTGCCATGTTGATTCGGTTCTTCGTTACTGGATGCCTGTAGTTGAAATTCCACTGCATCGAGCGATTGACCCTGACTCGCAGCTGAAGCCCGTCACCATCGGTAAGGACGTAGTCCTTGTCTTTGGATTTGACAGCCTTGAGCTGACGGTCCGAGAGGCGGGCGGTTTGAGCGCACATGAGAAGTACTCCATGTCACCTTTTGGTATTCCCAAGATTAGCGCTGGGTAGCCGGGAATACCACTGGGAATACCAAAGCGGCTGGAACTCAAAAACGTTCTATGGAGCCCAGTAGCGCTCAAACCCTTGATTTCACTGGATTTCAGGCACAAAAAAAGACGTCCGTGGACGTCTTTAGATGATGAAGTGGTGGAGCCGGGGGGATTTGAACCCCCGTCCGCCAGTACTCCGCTGTCGGTACTACATGCGTAGCCGTGTCTATTAAGTTAACCCTCAGCGACCCGACGGGCAGGGTGCTTTGGGCGAGTTGTGTAAGTTTTAGCCGCTTCGTCCACAACGTACTGCACGGCGATTCTGTTCTATATGACAATCACTTTGGGTTTACAGACATCCCCTGATGATTGCTGGACCCGAAGGTACCAGGAGGGAAGGGCTAAGGCTGCTTACGCAGCGAGAGCGTATTCCCCGTAGGTTTCGTCATTGGCAACTATAGAAAGTTGCAACAGTGGATTTACGAGTTCTGTTACCAACTCGGCATGCACCTAAAGTTTCGCAACCGGCGTCGAATCCTAAACGGCCCCGAACCTGCTGTGTGTAACCAGCAGGCAAGCGCAGTGTACGCCAATGCGCGCGGCGAGTCGACCTTCTGTCCTTACCTGCGTGTTATCTGGCCCGGCGCTAATGGCTATTCAAGTGGCTTTGAATGTCCTGAAGCGCCTGCTGCGTCAGGGAAACACACTCTTTGTCATTGTTGGCAGCGTGGGCGGCCTTGGCTTGTTCGACTTTGGTGATGACGACACCTTTGGTGGCGGCGTCCAGCGTGGCTGCGCTGGACAGCTTGCTGTTGACTTCCTGGAGCTTCATTACGCATTGATCGCTATCGTTTGAGGCGTATGCGGAGGAGGCCAGCATTGTTGCAGCGATGAGCAGTCCAGCCAGGGCGGAACGCTTCATGGGTATCTCTGGAACGGGGGTGGGGATGGGCACGCTGATTGGGGCTTGACAAATGGACTGTGGGGGTGGGCAAGGGTTCTGTTTTTGCGGGCGTTAGGGGGAAAGATTTTTCCGGGATGCGGGTGTGAAAAAGGGACAAGAAACGCCTGATGCCAGTCAGTTAAGACGAAATGCAATCTGTTGCAGCTGCCGAGCTCGCGAGGCTGCGTTCGGCCGCGAAGCAGTCGTGAGTCTGCCTGATGCTCCGCAAGCTTAGGGTTTACATGGCTCAGAAGGCCAACCCGAAGGTTGGCCTTGTGCTGGATTACTTCCCGCCTTTGTTCGCGTTCTTGAGTTGCTGGATCGTTTGTTCGGTCTCGGCTATGCAATCATCAGTCCCTTCCTTGGTGCCTTTTGCCTGATCGGCTTTGGCTTTCGTGACGCTTTCCATTACCTGATCAGTCATCTCTGGAGGAGTCTGTGACTTGGCATTTTCGATGGTTTTCAAGTTGACCGCACAGAGGTCTTCGGCGGCAAACGAGGGAGACGCCAGCATTGAGGCAGTAACGAACAGACCTAACAGTACAGAGCGTTTCATGTGTATCTCCTTGAACTGAGGGTCCAGGCATCGCTGGCCATCAGGACGGGCTGCCAATTTTGGGGAAGGTCCCACGTTTGCGGGACTTGATCGGTGGACTGCGACGGTGCGTCAGGGTTCTATTTTTCTTCAGGTCGCCCTGGCCTGCGTTACTCGATCCACCAGATAAACCAGCCCGTGGTAGTCAATTCCACCGTGTTGCGTCAGACCAATCTCACAGGTGCGGCTGGTGGAAATCCCCTCACTGCATTGCTGTACCGCGTCCTTGAGCGTGCGTAACGAATGGGCATTCAATTCCGGGGTGGTGAAGCCCTTGTCACCGGCAAAACCACAGCAGTGAATGCCTTCCGGAATGACCACGTTTTTACTGCATTTGCGCGCAAGATCGATCAACGCCTGGCTCTCGCCGAGATGCTGAGTGCTGCAGGTGACATGCACCGCGATCGGCGCTTCCTGGGGGGTGAAATCGAGACGATCCATTAAGTGAGTGCGGATGAAACGCACCGGGTCGTACAGGTCCAGTCGCACATCGCCCAAGTTCTGAACCAGCCGCAAGGTACAGGGGCTGGTGTCGCAATAGATCGGGTCGAGCCCTCCGCGGCTGGCCTGTAGCAGTGCGCCGATCAGTTCCTGGCGCTTGTGTTCGGCCTGTTCAGCGTAACCCTTGGAGGCGAATGGCTGACCGCAGCAGAGGTTGTCCTGATTGTCTGGAAAAACGACCTGGTAACCGGCCTTTTCCAACAGGCCACGGGTTTTTTCGTACAGCGACATTTGCTCTTTATCACCCGCCGCGGGGCCCATGACCCGCGACACGCAGGCCGCCAGATACACCACCCGAGGTCGCTCATCCGACACCGTCGGGCTGAAACGGATGGCCCTTTCCGGTTGTGGCATGGCGTTGGTCCATTGCGGAACCTGACCCTTGGACAGCCGCGTCAGCGATGCCGAAAGCTTCGCCAGGCGTGGTGCCCCCAGCAGCATCCGCGCACCGTTGGCGACGTGCAGGGTGAAGCGTGCGCCTTGCAATGCGGTGGCGAAATTTCCTTCAATCCAGTTGGCAGTTTTCGTATGCGTTGCTTTACGGCTGCGGAGCTTTTTCACCAGTTCGCCGGTGTTGATTCCTACAGGGCAACGTTGTGCACACAGGCCGGTGGCGGCGCACGTTTCGATGCCTTGGTATTCGTAGGCCTGTTCCAGTTCGCTGGTGTCTGTGCCAGCGCGTTTCTTCGCTTGAATGTCACGCCAGATCACGATGCGCTGGCGTGGGCTCAAGGTCAGGCCTTTCGATGGGCACACCGGTTCGCAGAAGCCGCATTCGATGCACTTATCCACAATCTCATCGGCGGCGGGCAGCGGCTTCAGATGCTTGAGGTGGATCAGCGGATCGTCGCTGAGCACCACGTCCGGGTTGAGAATGCCGTTAGGGTCGAGCAGGCGTTTGAGCTGCCACATCAACTGGTAAGCGTCGCTGCCCCATTCCAGTTCGACGAAGGGCGCCATGTTGCGACCGGTGCCGTGTTCAGCCTTTAGCGAGCCGCCGAATTCAACGGCCACCAATTGCGCCACGTCGTCCATGAACGCCTGGTAGCGTGCGACTTCTTCCGCGCTGTTGAAGCCTTGGGTGAAGACGAAGTGCAGATTGCCTTCCAGGGCGTGTCCGAAAAGGATCGCTTCGTCGTAGTGATGTTTGTCGAACAGCTCGATCAAGCGGTTGACGCCGCTGGCCAGTTGTTCCACCGGGAAGGTCACGTCTTCGATGATCACCGTGGTGCCGGTTTTGCGCACCGCGCCGACGGCAGGGAAGGTGTCCTTGCGGATTGCCCAGAGTCGGGCGTTTTCCACCGGGTCTTCGGTGAAGTCGACTTGCTTCTCCACCGGGAAGCCCGTCAGTGACGCCATGATTTGCGTCAGTTGTTCCTGGAGCAAAGTGGAAGAGGCCGCGCGGGATTCGATCAGCAGGGCGCAGGCATTGGTCGACAGTTGTTGTACGAAAGCCGGCATGCCGGGCTTGTCCTGCACCGAGCGCAGGCTGCGACGGTCCAGCAGTTCCACCGCCGATACGGGTTGGCTTTTCAGCACAGTGACTGCGTTGCAGCAGGTTTCTACATCCGGGAACACGATCAGCGCCGACGCCTTGTTCGGATGGTCGATCACCGTGTCGTAAGTCACCGCGCTGATAAACCCGAGCGTGCCTTCGGAGCCCACCAGCAAGTGGCTCAAGATATCCACAGGCTCGTCGAAATCCACCAGCGCATTGAGTGACAGCCCGGTGGTATTTTTCAGACGATATTTGTGGCGAATTTTCGCAGCCAGTTCGGCATTGGCGCGGGTCTCGCGGCCCAATGTCGCCAGACGTTCCAGCAGCTCGGCGTGGCTCTCACGGAAGGCCGCCACACTGACGGCGTCTTCGGTATCGAGACGGCTGCCATCGGCCAGCACCAGACGAATTCCGGCCAATGTGTGATAGGTGTTTTGCGCCGTGCCGCAGCACATGCCACTCGCATTGTTGGCGACAATGCCGCCGATTTTGCAGGCGTTGATCGACGCCGGGTCTGGGCCGATCTTGCGTCCGAACGGTGCCAGCCAGGCGTTGGCCTGGGCGCCAATCACGCCCGGTTGCAGACGGATCTGCATACCCTGACCACGTATCTCGCGACCGTTCCAGTTATCTCCCAGCACGATCAGCACTGAATCGCTGATGGCCTGGCCAGACAGGCTGGTGCCGGCGGCGCGGAAGGTCACCGGGACTTTATCCCGTTGCGCCAGTTTGAGCAGCGTCACCACTTCGTCTTCGGACTCGACGCGAATCACCAGTTTCGGAATCAGCCGGTAGAAACTGGCGTCGGTGCCGAAGGCCAAGGTAGACAGCGGATCGTCGAAACGTCGTGCCTGAGGAATCAGTTGCTGTGCATCTCGCAGGAAAGCCGCCGGTAGACTCATTGGTCCTCCAGGATCAGAACGACCAGGTCTTTCGGGCCGTGGGCGCCGTAGGCCAGTATTTGTTCGATGTCGGCAGTCTTCGACGGGCCGGACACCAGCAAGGCGTTGGTCGGCATGCCTTGGGCCCATTCGAACTCCTGTTGTACCTGATAGAAGTTGTCACGGATTTCACTGGCCTTGAGCAGGGCGAAATGCACTGGCGGCACCAGGCTCATCAGGCGCGGTTCTTCCCGCGTCGGCCAGAGAATCAGGCTCCCTGTTGCGGCGATTGCGCCGAGGGTGGTGGTCAGGCTGGCCGGGGTGTCGTTGAACAGCTCGGCTTTCCATTCCTCGACCGGACGGTCGTAGGCTTTGAGTGCTGGCAGGCCAGGTTTTTTCGCCCAATGCTGAGTGATGCGTTGACCGTGAGGTGTCGTCGGCGCAATCAACAGGCTCGGCAACTGGCGATCTTGCAGCAGTTGCGCCAGCAATTCGGGCCAGCCTTCTCCGGACGTCAGATGAATTTCGGTGTGCACCGCTTCCATCAGTTTGCGCAGTTGCGGGATGCGTTGTTCGGGCGCGTAGGTGTAGGGCTCGGTGACCAATTCGACATCGAAGTTGTCAGGCACCGGCGTGGTCCCCGTCAGACTGTTGCGCAATTTGGCGAGGATATTTTGCTTGGTGCTCATCAGCGGTCTCCCTGTTTGGCCAAATGCTCGCGGGCCATGTCATGCAGTGAGCGGGCGGCGGGTTTCGGTGCGCTGTGGTTCTGGGTCCACGGGCCGATGTTGCTCGGCGTCAGCGCGCGCAGGCGGGTGGCGAAAAAGCCGAACAAGCGATAGAGCGTTGGTGAGCTGTTGAGCTTCGCCCAGGCGTTCCAGATAAACCGTTCTTTGCGCGAGTACTTGCTGCCCTGACCGCGCATCACTTGATGCGGGCTGTCCGGGGCTTTGACGTTCTCTTCCCGTAGGCGACGCAGCAATGCGGGGATCGGAATTTTTACCGGGCAGACTTCACCGCAGGCGCCGCATAACGAAGATGCGCTCGGGTGGTCGGGGACTTTCGCCAGGCCGACCATGTGCGGGGTGATGATTTTTCCGATAGGCCCAGGGTAAACCTCCCCGTAGGCATGGCCGCCGATTCGGGTGTAGACCGGGCAATGATTCATACAGGCGCCGCAGCGGATGCAGTTCAGGGTCTGGCGCAATTCGCTGTCGGCAAACGCCTGACTGCGACCGTTGTCGAGCAATACCAGATGCACTTCCTGAGGGCCGTCGAGTTCATGTTCCTTGCGCGGCCCGGAGATCATGTTGACGTAGGTGGTGATCGGCTGGCCGAGAGCCGAGCGGGTAAGCAGCGACAACAGCGGTACAACGTCCCGCAGGTTTTCGACGACTTTCTCGATGCCCGTGACGGCAATGTGTACGGGCGGCATGGTGGTCGACATGCGCCCGTTGCCTTCGTTTTCCACCAGTAGCAAGGTGCCGGTTTCGGCCACGGCGAAGTTGACGCCGGAGACGCCGATGTCTGCTTCGAAGAATTTCTGTCGCAAGACTTTGCGACCGATCTGAATGAGTTGGTCTACGTCCTTGGTGTACTCCACGCCAAGTTTGTCGTGGAACAAGGACGCGACCTGACCGGCATTCTTGTGGATCGCCGGCATAATGATGTGTGAAGGCTTCTCGTGGTCGAGCTGGACGATGAATTCGCCCATGTCCGACTCCAGGCATTCAATGCCTTGAGCCGCGAGGACATGGTTCATCTCCATCTCTTCGCTGACCATCGATTTGCCCTTGATCACTTGCCGCGCCTCGTGAGCGCGGATGATCGCCAAGACGATGCCATTGGCCTCGTCCACCGTTTCCGCCCAGTGCACTGTCACACCGTTGCGGGTCAGGTTCTGTTCAAGCTGCTCGAGCAGGTCGGGCAACTTGGATAAAGCACGGGCGCGGACAGCATTGCCCAGCGCTCGCAAATGTTCTCTTTCGTGGGCATCGCTGAAGGACGCTGCCCGTTTGCTCATCAGTGAATCCATCGCGCTGCGAAAGTTGTTTCGCAGTTGCGTGTCAGCCAAAGCCTTATGAGCCCGGGCGCGAAAATCTTCTTCTACAGCAACCGTAGGAATAATCGTGGAAGTGCTCATTGGGCACCTCCGGTACGCTGCCACAGGAAACTGGCCAGATGCTGACCGCGCAACGCTTCCTGCTGTTTCTCCAACGAGCCATTGATGTTCATCAGGCAACCGCAGTCGGCACTGAGTACCTTGTGCGCGCCGGATTCCTTCAGCGCTCGGGTCTTGTCAGCCACCATCGCGCCGGAAATATCTGGCATACGGACGCTGAAAGTCCCACCAAAGCCACAGCATTCACTTTCGTGGCTGTGGTCGACTCGCTCCACATTGCTCAGCTGCGCCAACAACTCACGACCGTGCAGGTGGGTGTTCATTTCTCGACGTGCCGAGCACGACGTGTGCAACGCCACTTTTACCGGTTCGCCGCTGTCCTTGAGCTGCACCTTGCAGACAAACAGCAGGAACTCCGCCAGTTCATAAGTCCGTGCCGCAAGGGCCTGGACCTGTTTCAGCGTTTGCGGCTCGTCCTTGAACAAGTCGGCGTAGTGCTCGCGCAACATGCCCGCGCAGGATCCCGACGGCACCACCACCGGATAATCGCCGGCAAACAGCGCCAGTTGCGAGCGCGCCACGGTCCGGGCCTGTTCGGTGTAACCCGAGGTATAGGCCGGTTGCCCGCAGCAGCTTTGCCCTTGCGGGTATTCGACACGAATGCCTTCGCGTTCCAGCAGATGAATCGCGTCCATCCCGGCTTCCGGGTAGAACAGATCCACCACGCAAGTCCCGAACAGGTAGACCCGTGACGGTTTTTCGCTGGGGTATTGCCGAGGCTCGGGCAGTGGCGGGGCGACGCGGGTCGCGTTCGGCACAGCGTTGTAAAAAAGCTCGCTCATCAGGCGTGTCTCCGGGTGGTCCCGGTTATCCGTCCGCTGAGGCTGCTGAATATAGTGAGGGAAGCTTTCAGCAGCCTTGCAGACCCGGTTGTGAATAGCTGACGCCGGGGGCGTAACCCGGCGTCGGTTTTTTCCGTGTCGCGTGTAGTTCTTAGTGCACCAGCATGCCGGTGAACCAGTAGGCCTGAGCCAAAGTGATCAGGCCGACGATCGTTGCAAAGAATAGGCTGTGCTTGAGGGTGAAGCGGAACAGATCCGATTCTTTGCCCACCAACCCGGTCGCGGCACAGGCCACGGCGATCGATTGCGGCGAAATCATCTTGCCGGTCACGCCGCCGCTGGTATTCGCCGCCACCAGCAAGGTGTCGTTGACGCCGATCTGGTGCGCGGTGGTTGCCTGCAGCGAACTGAACAGTGCGTTGGACGAAGTATCGGAACCGGTCAGGAACACGCCGAGCCAGCCGAGGAACGGCGAGAAGAACGGGAATGCCGCACCCGTGCCTGCCAGTACCAGAGCCATGGTCGACGACATGCCCGAGTAGTTGGTGACGAAGGCGAAGGCCAGCACCATGCCGATGGACAGAATCGGCCAGCGCAGTTCGTAGACGGTTTCTTTAAAAGTGGTAAGACCAATTTTGAGATTGATCTTCAGCACCAGCATTGAGATCAGCGCAGAGAAGAAAATCGCCGTGCCGGTCGCGGAAACCGGATCGAGTTTGAACACCGCCGGAATCGCCGTCGGGGCGGTCACGATCGGGGCGACCTTGATCACCATTTGATCCAGATGCGGAATCGCGAAGTTGAACACCCAGCTATACATTGAGCCGCCTGCCGCAAACATCGCCTTGAACGGTTTCAGCGTCCAGATAGTGACCAGTACGGTGAGGATCAGGAACGGCGACCAGGCTTTGAAAATTTCCCCCAGGCTGTAAGGCGAAGGCACGGTGGTGCGCGGCTGGCCGAAACCACCGGCGCTGGCCACCACGGAAGCCGAAACCGCGCCGACAATGTGGGCGCCAGCAGCGCGTTTCGGCTGCCAGACTTTCAGGAATAGGGTCAGAGAAACCAGGCTGGCCAGCGCCGAGGTGATGTCCGGCAGTTCCGGGCCGATGAAGTTCGAGGTGAAGTATTGGGTGACGGCGAAACTCAAACCGGCCACCAGTGCCGCCGGCCAGGTTTCCCGAACGCCGCGCAGGCCGTCCATCATGAACACCAGCCAGAACGGCACGAACAGCGACAGCAATGGCAGTTGGCGACCGGTCATGGCGCCGATCTTGAACGCGTCGATGCCGGTGACTTGCCCGGCGACGATGATCGGAATCCCCAAGGCACCGAAGGCTACTGGCGCGGTATTGGCGATCAGGCACAGGCCGGCGGCGTACAGCGGGTTGAAACCCAGTCCTACCAGCAGCGCGGCGGTAATCGCTACCGGTGCGCCGAACCCGGCGGCGCCTTCCAGGAAGGCGCCGAAGCAGAAGCCGATCAGCAGCACTTGCAGGCGTTGGTCGTCAGTGATCGACAGCACTGAGCTGCGGATTACTTCGAACTGGCCACTCTTGACCGTCAGTTTGTACAGGAACACCGCTGCCACGATGATCCAGGCAATCGGCCACAAGCCGTAGGCGAAGCCATAGCCGGCTGCCGCGAAGGCCATATCGACCGGCATCTGGAACGCGAAGATTGCCACGGCAATCGACAGTGCGAGGGTAATACTGCCGGCCACGTGGCCTTTGAGGCGGAACACGGCCAAAGCCAGGAAGAAAAATACGATGGGGATGACGGCCGCGAGTGCGGACACGCCGAGACTGCCGAGCGGGCTGTAGAGCTGTTGCCAGGTTTGCATATGGGGTGGCCCCTAATTGTTGTTGGTCAGGCACTGGTCAGCGTTCTTGGATAATTGGTAATACCAATTTACAATCGCTGTTGGCTAGGGTAAAAGCCTTGTATGCGGTGTGTCAATTTGCCGCCCTAAAACTTTTGTCGAATGAGCGGTGCAGAACGCATCTGATCTGTTCGATCTAGCGTCGTCTGGTAGGTGCTGGCGCAGCGCCGATAGGCCAGAATAGAGAGCCCGGCGAGCCGCCGGGATCGTGGAGAATTGAGTGATGGGGTTTGATCAGATTCGGCAGCGCCGTTTGTCTGACGATATTGTCGAGCAGCTCGAAGGGATGATTCTCGAGGGCACATTGAAGGCCGGCGAGCGCCTGCCGGCAGAGCGTGCGTTGGCCGAGCAGTTCGGTGTGTCACGTCCTTCGTTGCGCGAAGCGATTCAGAAACTGGCAGCCAAAGGGTTGCTGGTGAGCCGTCAGGGTGGCGGTAACTACGTGGTGGAATCCCTGGGCTCGACGTTCAGCGATCCGCTGTTGCATCTGCTGGAAAGCAACCCCGAGGCCCAGCGCGATTTGCTCGAGTTTCGTCATACGCTGGAAGCATCCTGTGCTTACTACGCGGCATTGCGCGCCACTGACGTGGATCGCGAGCGGCTGACGGCGGCGTTCGACGAGTTGCAAGACTGCTATTCGCGCCATGACGAAGTGGGTCGGGCGGAAGAGGGCGCGGCGGATGCGAAATTTCATTTGGCGATCGCCGAGGCCAGTCATAACGCGGTGTTGCTGCACACCATTCGCGGACTGTTCGACCTGCTCAAGCGCAACGTGGTGACCAACATCGGCGGCATGTACAAACAGCGCGCTGAAACCCGCGACATGTTGATCGCGCAGCACAGAGAATTGTATCTGGCGATTATCGAAGGCCGGGCAGAGCAGGCGCGGGAGGTTTCCAGTCGGCACATTTTGTATGTGCAGCAAGTGCTGGAAGAGGTGCGTCAGGAAGTGCAGCGCGTGGCTCGGGCGGAGCGGCGCAAGGGGATGTAATCAGTTCACTGTGGTGAGGGAGCTTGCTCCCGTTGGGGCGCGAAGCGGCCCCCAGGCCAGCACCGTTAAGCAGATCGTTTACGACTGCTTCGCAGCCGAGCGGGAGCAAGCTCCCTCGCCACAAAAGCCGCGATCAGGGTGGAAAATTAATCTTCCTTACCCTTGTTTCGCACCGCACGCTGCAACTCACGACCGGCGTCGCGTTCGCGTTCGGTATCACGCTTGTCGTATTCCTTCTTGCCCTTGCCCAGAGCGATCTCGCACTTGACCATGTGCTTGCTCCAGTACCAGGAAAGGCATACGCAGGCGTAACCTTTTTGCTGCACGGCAGCGGCCAGCTTTTCCAGCTCGCGCCGGTTGAGCAGCAATTTCCGGGTGCGGGTCGGATCAGCGATGACGTGAGTGCTGGCAGTCATCAGCGGCGTAATGTGGCTGCCGAGCAACCAGGCTTCGCCATCCTTGAGCAGCACGTAACTGTCAACCAGTTGTAGCTTGCTTGCCCGCAAACTTTTTACTTCCCAGCCGGCCAGGACCAGACCAGCCTCGAACTTATGCTCGATGAAGTAATCGTGTCGCGCCTTTTTGTTCTGCGCGATGGTCCCTGTTGGGTGTTTCTTCTGTTTAGCCATAGGGGCGGCATTATAGGGAGTTGCAAGCGAGTCGGCTACGGTATCGCTACGTGCTTGAGCAGGTTGATTGAATCCCGGACAATGCGGCCTCTTTTTTGAACGCTTGGGCGTGATAACGATGTCGACAGACAAGGTTTCTGTCCACGGCAGTTGGGCTAGCCGCTGGGTCTTCATACTCGCCGCGACCGGTTCGGCCGTGGGGCTGGGTAGTATCTGGAAATTCCCTTACATGGTCGGCGTCTACGGTGGCGGAGCCTTCGTGCTGATGTTCCTCGCCTGTATCGCGCTGATCGGTATGCCCGTCATGTTGGCCGAAACCCTGATCGGCCGCCGCGCGCGGCAGAGCCCGGCCAATGCCTTGAAGGTTCTGGCGCTGGAAGCGGGGCATTCGGCGAAATGGTCCTGGGGCGCATTTGCCGGGATGATCACGGCGCTGCTGATTCTGTCTTTCTATAGTGTGGTCGGCGGCTGGTCGCTGGATTACATCATCGACATGGGTCGTGGCGACTTCCAGGGTGTAACGCCTGATCAGGTCGGGGCTTATTTCGGCAATGTGATCGCCGACCCATGGCGCCTGACACTTTGGCATACGATTTTTATGCTCCTCTCCGCCGTGGTGATCGCCAAAGGCGTAGTCGCGGGTCTGGAGCGCAGCCTGCGGATCATGATGCCATTGCTGTTCGTGATGATGCTGGTGCTGCTGGGTTACAGCATGACCACCGGCCACTTCATGGAAGGCGTGCATTTCATGTTCGACTTCCACCCGGACAAGGTACTGGATGGCTTGCTGCCGGCAATGGGGCATGCGTTCTTCTCCCTGAGCGTGGGCGTCGGCTCGATCATGATCTACGGCGCCTACATGCCGAAGAACTCGTCGATCTCCGGAACCATCGTTGGCGTGGCGCTGCTCGATACCTTCGTTTCGCTGTTGGCCGGTCTGGCATTGTTTCCGATTGTGTTCGCTGCCGGCCTGAACCCGAGCGAAGGTCCTGGCCTGATGTTCGTCAGCCTGCCATTTGCCTTTGGCAACGTAGCGTTCGGCCAGTTGATGGGCGTAGTGTTCTTCGTGCTGGTGGCAATTGCGGCCTGGAGTTCGGCGATTTCCCTGCTCGAGCCGATGGTGGCTTACTTGGTTGAGCGCACGAAGATCAGTCGCGCCTGGGTCACCTTCTGGTTGGCATTCATCTGCTGGTTCGTCGGTCTGGGCACCGTGTTTTCCTTCAATATCTGGAAGGAAGCCAAGTTTTTCGTGAACGAAGGCGGGATGTTCCACCTCTATCAATGGGGAGCTGCCGGTGGTCTGGACTTCTTTGGTGTGATCGATTTCTTCACCTCGCGGATCATGTTGCCACTCGGTGGTTTGTGTTTCGTGGTGTTTGCGGGCTGGGTGATGGGGCGTGAAGCGGTGCGCGACGAATTGTCGATCCGCCGTCCGGTGCTGTTCGCCCTGTCCCTGTTCTTGATGCGCTATGTGGCGCCCATCGGCATTCTTGTAGTGTTTGCCGCCCAGCTGTGGAAGTAACGCTGACATGACGACACACATTCAACGTTCGGCCCTGCTGCCGTATCCGGCCCAAGCGCTTTATGACTTGGTCAACGACGTGGCCCGCTATCCGGAATTCCTGCCGTGGTGCTCGTCGGCGGAAGTCCTGGAAAGCACTCCTGAGCTTATGCGTGCCAGTGTCGGCGTGGCCAAGGGTGGCCTGAGTCAGCACTTCGTGACGCGTAACACCCTGGTGCCAGGGCGTTCGATCGAGATGAACCTCGAGGAAGGTCCGTTCAGCCAGTTGCACGGCGTCTGGGTATTCAAGCCGTTGGGCGAGAAGGCCTGCAAGATCAGTCTGGACTTGTCGTTCGACTACTCGGGACCGCTGGTGCGTGCGACGTTGGGGCCTTTGTTCAATCAGGCGGCGAATACGCTGATGGACGCGTTTTGCCAGCGTGCGAAACAGATGCATGGTTGAGGCAATGATCAAGGTCGAAGTGGTGTATGCCGCTGTTGATCGTCAGGTACTGCTGACCGTAACAGTGCCGGTGGGCGCAACGGTGCGAGATGCGTTGCTCAAATCCGGCCTGAACAGCGAATTCCCTGAGCTGGATCTAACCAGTTGTCCGGTTGGGATCTTTGGCAAAGTGATCGCTGAGCCGGCCAATCGTCCGGTTCAGGCAGGGGGTCGCCTCGAGATTTACCGGCCGCTGCTCGCCGACCCGAAAGAAGTTCGCCGGTTGCGCGCCGCTAAGGCGGCCGAGGCCAAAGCCCGGAATCAGTGATCCGGTTAAACGCCAGACGATAAAAAACCCGGACATGCCGGGTTTTTTATTGCGTCGCAAATTATTGCGGCGAGGTTTCCAGCGGTTCTGGCGTCGGGATTGGAACAGTTTCGACGTTGTCCACGTCCTTCTGGATCTGGTCCAGCAACGAACCTGGCTTGACCGGTTTTTCTGGCTTCGGCTTCTCGGCGTTTTCTGCAGGCGTGGTCACGGTAGTGCCACTGTCCTTGCCGAGAATGGCTTCGTCGCGGCTCACGCCCGGCATGAAATCGCCAGAGAGGCTGACAAGTTGGTCATTTGGGTTGAAGATAACGCTAATGCGTTCCTGTTGGCGTTCACCGCCACCCGGTTGCAGGCTGTAGAGATAATCCCAGCGATCGGCATGGAACGTGTCGGTCAGCAGAGGGTTACCCATGATAAACCGTACTTGCCGGCGGGTCATTCCCGGGCGTAACTGGTCTATCATGTCCTGCGTGACGACATTGCCCTGCTGGATGTCGATTTTGTAAACCCCGGGGAATGAACAACCGGCGAGTGCGAGCAGTCCCACAAAGGTGAAACTGGTTAGCAAGAGCTTGGTGTTTTGCATCGGTGGGCGACTTCCACTATCTTGGCTGGGACAACGTAAACGCCGATCATACCCGCATTAAGAGAAGCTGCGAAGCAGCATCGCGAGAAAGCTGACCATGGTTGAAAATAGCGAACTACGCAAAGCCGGCCTCAAAGTGACCCTTCCACGGGTCAAAATTCTGCAAATGCTCGATTCCGCCGAGCAACGCCACATGAGTGCCGAGGATGTCTACAAGGCGCTGATGGAGGCTGGTGAGGACGTCGGTCTGGCCACGGTTTACCGTGTTCTGACCCAGTTCGAGGCAGCTGGCCTTGTGGTGCGGCACAACTTCGACGGAGGCCATGCGGTCTTCGAGCTGGACGACGGCAAGCATCACGACCATATGGTCAACGTCGAAACCAGTGAAGTGATCGAATTCTTCGACGAAGAAATCGAGCGGCTGCAGAAAGCAATCGTCGACAAGTATGGCTTCGAGATGGTTGATCACAATCTTGTGCTGTACGTACGCAAGAAAAAGTAAGCATGTCGCGCGAACTTCAGGTTCGCGAAACGAACGAAGGCGACCTCAGGGTCGCCTTCGTGCTTTCTGCCGTTCTTAAATTTTCGCGGTAACGACCATCTTTTTCGCGTGAGCCAGTGATTCCTTGGTGAGGTCGATGCCACCCAGCATCCGTGCCACTTCTTCGACACGATCGGTCTTGCTCAGTTTGGAGACGGCTGTATGCGTGGCGTCTTCACCGCGGACCTTGTGTACAAATAGATGTTGATGCCCTTGCGCCGCCACTTGCGGCAAGTGAGTCACGGTTAGAACCTGCCCACGCTCCCCGAGGCGTCGCAGCAGCTGGCCGACAGTCTCGGCGGTCGGGCCGCCGATACCCACGTCCACTTCGTCGAACACCAGGGTTGGCACGCGCGAGGTCTGTGCAGTGATCACCTGAATCGCCAGGCTGATACGCGACAGTTCGCCACCCGACGCCACTTTCGCCAGGGCTTTCAACGGTTGCCCCGGGTTGGCGCTCACCAGTAGCTCTACCTGTTCAAGCCCATTGGGCAGCAGTTCGTCGCTGCTGTTGGGGCGCAGTTCGATGGTGAAACGGCCGCCGGGCATGCCCAGGCGCTGGATTTCCTGTTCCACGGCACTGGCCAGGCTGCTCGAGGCTTGGTGCCGCAGATCGCTCAGATCCCGAGCCTTCTCCTGATAATGGCGGGCGTAGGAGGCCAGCTCATCGCTCAGTCGTTCGATGGATTCGTCGTTGGCATTCAGGGTTTCGATTTCATCGAGTAGCTTCTGTTGCATCTCGGCGACCTCGGTCGGCTGGATGCGATGTTTGCGCGCCAAGGTGTAGATGGCATCAAGGCGCTCTTCCAGGTATTGAAGGCGGGCCGGGTCGGCGTCGAAGTTGTCGAGAAAGCGGTTCAACTCGCCTACGGCTTCTTCAACTTGAATCTGCGCGCTGGTCAGCAGGCTGCTGGCTTCGCCCAGGGCGCCGATCGAATTGTTCACGCTCGACAGGCGGTTAAGGCTGGCGGTGAGCGCGTTCAATACATTACCGGAATCACTTTCGCTGCATTGTTCGACCACTTGCCGACAAATGCCCAACAGGGTTTCGGCGTTGGTCAGGTTCTTGTGTTCCTGTTCCAGTTGCTCCAGCTCGTTTTCGCCGAGGCCGAGGTTTTCCAGTTCTTCGAGTTGATAGCTGAGCAACTGATGACGGGCGCGCTGTTCGTCGCCGGAGTTGGAAAGGCGTTCCAGCTCCTGGCGGGTCTGGCGCCAGCGTTGGGCAGCCAGTTGCACTTGGCGAGCCAGGTCCGTGGCACCGGCGTATTCGTCGAGCAGACGGCGGTGAGTATCGGTTTTGAGCAGGGATTGGTGTTCGTGCTGGCTGTGGATATCGATCAGCAACTCGCCCAAGGCTTTCAGGTCGCCGAGGGGGCAGGGGGTGCCGTTGATATAGCCGCGGGATCGCCCTTCAGCGGTGATCACTCGACGCAGAATGCACGGGCCGTCGTTCTCGAGGTCGCGTTCGGCCAGCCAGGCGCTGGCTTCCGGGATGTCGACCAGATCGAAGGTGGCCAGGATATCGGCCTTGTCGGCGCCCGGGCGGACCACGCCGCTGTCTGCGCGATCGCCCAGGGTCAGGCCCAGGGCATCGAGCATGATCGACTTGCCGGCGCCGGTTTCCCCTGTGATCACGCTCATCCCGCGATCGAGTTCGAGATCGAGATGTTCAACGATGGCGTAGTTGTGTACGGACAGGTGCACCAGCATAAAGGCCGCTCCCAGGCTTTAGGTCTGGTTATTTATACAGTATTTTGTTTCTGGCTGACAATGCCCCCTCTTAGGTCGATTTGCTTGATTTAAGGAAATCCTTAGTGCGATGAGGAATGACAATGCAGCTGTTTTTTGTAGGGTTAATCATCAAATAGCCCTTGAAGCTGAATTTTGCGGCCCCATATACCGGGGCAGAAGCGCGAGTTGAGCTCGCGGACGATATTGGAAGGAGAAATCTATGGCTGACGAACAGACAGTGGATACGCAAAATCTAGACGCCAACCAGGGCCCCGAGGCTTCGGGTGAAGACCTGGCGGCTCGTGTACAAGTGCTCGAAGAGCAATTGGCTGGTGCGCAGGATCAGGCTTTGCGTGTAGCCGCCGATCTGCAGAACGTCCGCCGCCGTGCCGAGCAGGACGTTGAAAAGGCTCACAAATTTGCCTTGGAAAAGTTCGCTGGCGACCTGCTGCCGATCATCGACAGCCTGGAGCGCGGTCTGGAGCTATCCAACCCTGACGACGAAAACATTCGTCCGATGCGCGAAGGGATCGAGCTGACCCTGAAAATGTTCCAGGACACCCTGAAACGCTATCACCTGGAAGCGATTGATCCTGAAGGCGAACCCTTCAACGCTTCGCATCACCAGGCAATGGCCATGCAGGAAAGCGCCGACGTCGAGCCAAACAGCGTGCTCAAGGTGTTTCAGAAGGGCTACCAGCTTCACGGTCGCCTGCTGCGCCCGGCCATGGTCGTGGTCAGCAAGGCACCTGCACCGGTTTCGCCTTCGATTGACGAGCAGGCTTGAAATTAGCCGCAAGGCCCCCATTTAGAAGTCAAGCGTTTAAGTGCTACCGCAGTCAGCCACCACTACTGCGGCATCCAAATCCAAAGTTTCGGGAGAGTGAACATGGGCAAAATTATCGGTATCGACCTGGGGACTACCAACTCCTGCGTCTCCGTGCTGGAAAACGGCAAAGCCAAAGTGATTGAAAACGCTGAAGGCGCGCGTACCACGCCGTCGATCATCGCTTATGCCAACGACGGTGAAATCCTGGTTGGCCAGTCGGCCAAGCGTCAGGCAGTGACCAATCCGCATAACACCCTGTACGCGGTGAAGCGTCTGATCGGTCGTCGTTTTGACGAAGAAGTCGTACAGAAAGACATCCAGATGGTCCCTTACAAGATCGTCAAGGCTGACAACAACGACGCCTGGGTTGAAGTGAACGGCCAGAAAATGGCGCCGCCACAAATTTCGGCTGAAATTCTGAAGAAAATGAAGAAGACCGCCGAAGACTACCTCGGCGAGCCAGTGACCGAAGCGGTGATCACCGTTCCGGCCTACTTCAACGACAGCCAGCGTCAAGCCACCAAAGATGCCGGCCGCATCGCGGGCCTGGACGTTAAACGTATCATTAACGAACCAACCGCAGCCGCACTGGCCTACGGTATGGACAAGGCGAAAGGCGATCACACCGTGATCGTTTACGACCTGGGCGGCGGTACTTTCGACGTTTCCGTGATCGAAATCGCTGAAGTCGATGGCGAGCACCAGTTCGAAGTGTTGGCCACCAACGGTGACACTTTCCTGGGCGGTGAAGACTTTGACATTCGTCTGATCGACTACCTCGTTGACGAGTTCAAGAAAGAAAGCGGCATGAACCTCAAGGGTGACCCGCTGGCCATGCAGCGCCTGAAAGAAGCCGCTGAGAAAGCCAAGATCGAACTGTCCTCGAGCCAGTCGACCGACGTGAACCTGCCGTACATCACTGCAGACGCTACCGGTCCTAAGCATTTGAACGTGAAAATCTCCCGCGCCAAGCTCGAAGCGCTGGTTGAAGACCTGGTTCAGCGCACCATCGAACCTTGCCGCATCGCCATGAAAGATGCCGGTATCGAGATTGGTGCGATCAACGACGTGATCCTGGTCGGCGGTCAGACCCGTATGCCACTGGTTCAGAAGCTGGTGACCGATTTCTTCGGTAAAGAAGCACGTAAAGACGTCAACCCTGACGAAGCTGTTGCCATGGGTGCTGCTATCCAGGGCGCGGTATTGGCCGGTGACGTGAAAGACGTTCTGCTGCTCGACGTCAGCCCGCTGACCCTGGGTATCGAAACCATGGGCGGCGTGATGACCGCGCTGATCGAGAAAAACACCACGATTCCTACCAAGAAATCGCAAGTGTTCTCGACTGCCGACGACAACCAGGGCGCAGTGACCATTCACGTACTGCAAGGTGAGCGTAAGCAAGCCGCACAGAACAAGTCCCTGGGCAAGTTCGACCTGGCCGAGATTCCACCAGCACCACGTGGCGTGCCACAAATCGAAGTGACCTTCGACATCGACGCCAACGGCATCCTGCACGTCGGCGCGAAAGACAAGGCTACCGGCAAGACTCAGTCGATCGTGATCAAGGCCAACTCCGGTCTGTCCGAGGAAGAAATTCAGCAGATGGTTCGCGATGCTGAAGTGAACGCTGAAGAAGACCGCAAGTTCGAAGAGCTGGCCAGCGCCCGTAACCAAGGCGATGCCCTGGTTCACTCGACGCGCAAAATGGTCGCTGATGCTGGCGACAAAGTGAGCGCTGAAGAGAAGACTGCAATCGAAGCAGCTGTAGTTGCCCTGGAAACCGCCATCAAAGGCGACGACAAGGCCGCTATCGAAGCCAAGGTTGAAGAGCTGTCCAAGGTTTCTGCGCCAGTGGCTCAGAAAATGTACGCTGATCAGGCTCAGCCAGCTGAAGGCGCGGCGCCGAAAGACGAATCGGCTGAAAAGGCTGACGACGTTGTCGATGCCGAGTTCGAAGAAGTCAAAGACCACAAGTAAGTTGTTGGTCGCCCGGTTGACTGCCTTCAGGCGGTGACTGGTAGGATGTCGCCGCGCGGGAGCTTGCTCCCGCGTTGGCGTGTCTGGAGTAAGCGAATTTTTACAGCATGCGACAACGCTCGGATGTTGGCGGTATGACCGGAAATGCTCCTGCTTTTCGAGTCGAAAGTACCGCATCGAATCAAAGACCAGGATCGTTGAATTGACGTGAGTTGGGTCCGGGCCTGTATTGGGGCTCAACGAGTTTGGCGAGGCTCAGGAGAGGTTTGCCGAACGTCCTTAAGAGTGCAAAGACTTATGGCAAAGCGTGACTATTACGAAGTATTGGGTGTTGAGCGTGGTTCAAGCGAGGCGGACCTGAAAAAGGCCTACCGTCGCCTGGCGATGAAACACCACCCGGACCGTAATCCCGATGACAAAGCGTCGGAAGATATGTTCAAGGAGGCCAACGAGGCCTACGAAGTGCTGTCCGATTCCAGCAAGCGCGCGGCCTATGACCAATACGGTCATGCCGGTGTCGACCCGAGTATGGGTGGCGGCGGTGCCGGGTTTGGCGGTCAGAACTTCTCCGACATCTTTGGCGATGTCTTCAGTGACTTCTTCGGTGGCGGTCGCGGCGGTGCTCGTGGCGGCGCTCAGCGCGGCAGCGACCTGCGTTACACCCTGGAGCTGAACCTGGAAGAAGCGGTGCGCGGCACGACCGTGAATATCCGCGTTCCGACACTGGTCAACTGCAAGCCGTGCGATGGCTCGGGTGCCAAGAAAGGCTCCTCGCCGATCACTTGCCCGACGTGCGGCGGTATCGGTCAGGTGCGCATGCAGCAGGGTTTCTTCTCGGTGCAGCAGACCTGCCCGCGCTGCCATGGCCAGGGCAAGATCATTTCCGACCCGTGCGATTCCTGCCGCGGCGAAGGTCGTGTCGAAGAGTACAAGACCCTGTCGGTGAAAGTGCCGGCCGGTGTCGATACTGGCGACCGCATTCGTCTCTCTGGCGAAGGCGAGGCGGGTGCGCAGGGTGGCCCGACTGGCGACCTGTACGTGGTGATCAATGTGCGCGAGCACGCGATCTTCCAGCGTGACGGCAAGCACCTGTTCTGCGAAGTGCCAATCAGCTTTGTCGACGCAGCGCTGGGCGGCGAGCTGGAGATTCCGACCCTCGATGGTCGGGTCAAACTGAAGATCCCTGAAGGGACTCAGACCGGTAAGCAGTTCCGTGTTCGCGGTAAAGGCGTCGCGCCGGTTCGTGGTGGCGGTGCGGGTGACCTGATGTGTCGTGTGGCGGTCGAAACCCCGGTCAACCTGGGTCGTCGTCAGCGCGAATTGCTGGAGGAGTTGCGCAGCTCCCTGGCGGGTGACAACAGTCATTCGCCGAAAACCACCGGTTGGTTCGAAGGCGTGAAGCGCTTCTTCGGCGATTTGTAAGGAGTCGGCATGCGACGTATAGCTGTGATGGGCGCTGCCGGGCGCATGGGCAAGATTCTGGTCGAGGCGGTGCAGCAACGCGCACCGCTTACCGGTCTGACGGCAGCCATCGTGCGCCCCGGCAGCACGCTGATTGGTGTGGATGCTGGTGAGCTGGCATCGCTGGGGCGAATCGGTGTGCCGCTGTCCGGTAAGCTGGATGCGGTGGCCGATGAGTTCGATGTGTTGATCGACTTCACGCTTCCTGAAGTCATGCTGAAAAACCTGGCGTTCTGCCGTAAGGCGGGCAAGGCCATGGTGATCGGCACGACGGGATTGGACGCCGCGCAGAAACAGTTGCTGGTCGAGGCGAGCGAAGATATTGCGATTGTGTTCGCGGCGAATTTCAGTGTCGGTGTAAACCTGTCGCTGAAGCTGCTCGATATGGCGGCTCGTGTGCTGGGCGATGAGGCTGATATCGAAATCATCGAGGCCCATCATCGGCACAAAATCGATGCGCCTTCAGGCACGGCTCTGCGCATGGGCGAGGTGATCGCCAATGCGCTGGATCGTGATCTGCAGAAGGTTGCTGTTTATGGTCGTGAAGGTCACACCGGCGTGCGAGAGCGTGAAACGATCGGTTTCGCGACTGTTCGCGGTGGTGATGTGGTCGGTGATCATACGGTGCTGTTCGCCTGTGAGGGCGAGCGACTTGAGATTACTCACAAGGCATCCAGCCGCATGACCTTCGCCAAGGGCGCGGTACGTGCAGCTTTGTGGCTGGATGGTCGTGCGCCAGGCCTTTACGACATGCAAGACGTGCTCGATCTGCGGTAAGATGTGCCCGAAATCGGGTTCAAACTCAGCGTTTGGGCCCGGTTTTATTCCGCCAAGCGACGTCCTGTCGCATTCTCCGGCCTTTAGGGCTCATTGGCGGTAGACCAAAAAAGCCTTTTTCTGTAAGCTACAGCTTTAGTGTGTCCACTAAAAGCGCGCAGAATAATTCGGTGAAGAAGCGGGGTGACGTGTCCATACGTCACTCCGCTTTTTTACAACCTGCGATCGCCCTTTCAGGCTTTATTTACGGGAGGTCTTCTTGACTAAGCCAGCCATACTCGCCCTTGCTGATGGCAGCATTTTTCGCGGCGAAGCCATTGGAGCCGACGGTCAAACCGTTGGTGAGGTGGTGTTCAACACCGCAATGACCGGCTATCAGGAAATCCTTACCGATCCTTCCTACGCCCAACAGATCGTTACCCTGACGTACCCGCACATCGGCAATACCGGCACTACGCCGGAAGACGCCGAGTCCGACCGCGTCTGGTCCGCTGGCCTGGTCATCCGTGACCTGCCACTGGTTGCGAGCAACTGGCGCAACACGATGTCACTGTCCGACTACCTGAAAGCCAACAATGTGGTGGCAATCGCCGGTATCGACACTCGCCGCCTGACACGCATCCTGCGTGAGAAAGGCGCACAGAACGGCTGCATCATGGCCGGTGACAACATTTCCGAAGAAGCCGCCATCGCCGCCGCCCAGGGTTTCCCTGGCCTTAAAGGCATGGACCTGGCAAAAGTCGTCAGCACCAAAGAGAAGTATGAGTGGCGCTCGACTGTCTGGGATCTGAAAACCGACAGCCACGCGACTCTGGAAGCCTCCGAGCTGCCATATCACGTGGTGGCTTACGACTACGGCGTCAAGCTGAACATCCTGCGCATGCTGGTCGAGCGCGGTTGCCGCGTGACCGTGGTGCCTGCACAGACTCCGGCCGCCGAAGCGCTGGCACTGAAACCTGATGGCGTGTTCCTGTCCAACGGCCCGGGCGACCCTGAGCCATGCGACTACGCGATCCAGGCTATCAAGGACGTGCTGGAAACCGAGATTCCGGTGTTCGGCATCTGCCTCGGTCACCAACTGCTGGCTCTGGCCTCCGGCGCCAAGACCCTGAAAATGGGTCACGGCCACCACGGTGCCAACCACCCGGTCCAGGATCTGGACAGCGGTGTGGTGATGATCACCAGCCAGAACCACGGTTTTGCGGTAGACGAAGCGACCCTGCCAGGCAACGTTCGGGCGATCCACAAATCGCTGTTCGACGGCACCCTGCAAGGCATCGAGCGTACCGACAAGAGCGCCTTCAGCTTCCAGGGTCACCCTGAAGCCAGCCCTGGCCCGAACGACGTAGCGCCACTGTTTGATCGCTTCATCAACGAAATGGCCAAGCGACGCTAATCGCTCGCCCTGATGTAGCGAAGCCTGAGGGCGGTCCCGAAACCGGTGGCCCCCTCAAGGCTTCAGAGATTGAACAAGACGGCTTGCCGACTGACCTGCGGATTTGAGTGACAACCCATGCCAAAACGTACAGACATTAAAAGCATCCTGATTCTCGGCGCTGGCCCGATCGTGATCGGCCAGGCCTGCGAATTCGACTACTCCGGCGCCCAGGCCTGTAAAGCCCTGCGCGAAGAGGGTTACCGCGTCATCCTGGTGAACTCCAACCCGGCGACCATCATGACCGACCCGGACATGGCCGACGCCACGTACATCGAGCCGATCAAGTGGCAGACCGTTGCCAAGATCATCGAGAAAGAGCGTCCGGACGCGCTGCTGCCAACCATGGGTGGCCAGACCGCTCTGAACTGTGCACTGGACCTGGAGCGTGAAGGCGTTCTGGAGAAGTTCGGCGTAGAAATGATCGGCGCCAACGCTGACACCATCGACAAGGCCGAAGACCGTTCGCGCTTCGACAAGGCGATGAAATCCATCGGTCTGGACTGCCCGCGTTCGGGTATCGCCCACAGCATGGAAGAGGCCAACGCCGTTCTCGAACGCCTGGGCTTCCCGTGCATCATCCGCCCGTCCTTCACCATGGGCGGCACCGGTGGCGGTATCGCTTACAACCGTGAAGAATTCGAAGAAATCTGCGCCCGCGGTCTGGACCTGTCGCCGACCAAAGAGCTGCTGATCGACGAATCGCTGATCGGCTGGAAAGAGTACGAGATGGAGGTTGTCCGCGATAAGAAGGACAACTGCATCATCGTCTGCTCCATCGAAAACTTTGACCCGATGGGCGTGCACACCGGTGACTCGATCACCGTTGCTCCGGCACAAACCCTGACGGACAAGGAATACCAGATCATGCGTAACGCCTCGTTGGCGGTACTGCGTGAGATCGGCGTGGAAACCGGCGGCTCCAACGTTCAGTTCGGCATCTGCCCGGACACTGGCCGTATGGTCGTGATCGAGATGAACCCGCGTGTATCCCGCTCTTCGGCACTGGCCTCGAAAGCTACTGGTTTCCCGATTGCGCGTATCGCTGCCAAGCTGGCGATCGGCTACACCCTGGACGAACTGCAGAACGAAATCACCGGCGGCGCTACTCCTGCATCCTTCGAGCCGTCCATCGACTACGTCGTGACCAAGCTGCCACGCTTCGCCTTCGAGAAATTCCCGAAAGCCGACGCGCGCCTGACCACTCAAATGAAGTCGGTCGGTGAAGTCATGGCCATCGGCCGGACCTTCCAGGAATCCCTGCAGAAAGCCCTGCGCGGCCTGGAAGTGGGCGTTTGCGGCCTGGACGAGAAGCTCGACCTGAGCAACCCGGAAAGCATGAGCATCCTCAAGCGCGAACTGACCGTGCCGGGCGCCGAGCGTATCTGGTACGTCGCTGACGCGTTCCGCGCCGGCCTGTCGGTCGAAGATATTTTCGGCATGAACATGATCGACCCGTGGTTCCTGGTGCAGATCGAAGATCTGATCAAGGAAGAAGAGAAGGTCAAGACCCTGGGTCTGGCCAGTATCGACCACGACTTGATGTTCCGCCTCAAGCGCAAAGGTTTCTCCGATATGCGTCTGGCCAAGCTGCTGGGCGTGACCGAGAAGGCTCTGCGTCGCCACCGTCACAAGCTGGAAATCTTCCCGGTCTACAAGCGCGTTGACACCTGCGCGGCCGAGTTCGCCACCGACACCGCTTACCTCTACTCGACGTACGAGGAAGAGTGCGAAGCCGCGCCGTCGGGCCGCGACAAGATCATGATCCTCGGCGGCGGTCCAAACCGTATCGGCCAGGGCATCGAGTTCGACTATTGCTGCGTGCACGCGGCACTGGCCCTGCGCGAAGACGGTTACGAGACCATCATGGTCAACTGCAACCCGGAAACCGTTTCCACCGACTACGACACCTCCGATCGCCTGTACTTCGAACCAGTGACCCTGGAAGACGTACTGGAAATCGTCCGCGTCGAGAAGCCGAAAGGCGTGATCGTCCAGTACGGCGGCCAAACCCCGCTGAAACTGGCTCGCGCCCTGGAAGAAGCCGGCGTGCCAATCATCGGCACCAGCCCTGACGCCATCGACCGTGCCGAAGACCGTGAGCGCTTCCAGCAAATGGTCGAGCGCCTGAACCTGCGTCAGCCGCCGAACGCCACCGTGCGCAGCGAAGACGAAGCGATTCGTGCTGCGGCCAAGATCGGTTACCCGCTGGTGGTTCGTCCGTCCTACGTACTGGGCGGCCGCGCGATGGAAATCGTCTACGAAGAAGAAGAGCTCAAGCGCTACCTGCGTGATGCGGTGAAAGTGTCCAACGACAGCCCGGTGCTGCTCGATCACTTCCTCAACTGCGCTATCGAAATGGACGTAGATGCGGTCTGCGACGGCACCGACGTGGTGATCGGCGCGATCATGCAGCACATCGAGCAGGCCGGCGTTCACTCCGGTGACTCCGCGTGCTCCCTGCCGCCGTACTCGCTGCCTGCTCACATCCAGGACGAGATGCGCGAGCAGGTCAAGAAAATGGCCCTGGAACTGGGCGTTGTCGGCCTGATGAACGTTCAGTTGGCACTGCAAGGCGAAGACATCTACGTCATTGAAGTCAACCCGCGCGCTTCCCGTACCGTACCGTTCGTGTCCAAGTGCATCGGTGTTTCCCTGGCAATGATCGCGGCTCGCGTGATGGCCGGTAAAACCCTGAAAGAAATCGGCTTCACCAAAGAAATCATTCCGAACTTCTACAGCGTGAAAGAGGCGGTGTTCCCATTCGCCAAATTCCCTGGCGTGGACCCGATCCTGGGCCCAGAGATGAAGTCCACCGGTGAAGTGATGGGCGTGGGCGACACCTTCGGCGAAGCCTTTGCCAAAGCCCAGATGGGTGCCAGCGAAGTGCTGCCGACTGGCGGTACCGCGTTCATCAGCGTGCGTGACGATGACAAGCCACTGGTTGCAGGCGTGGCCCGTGATCTGATCAACTTGGGCTTCGAAGTGGTCGCCACTGCCGGTACTGCCAAGCTGATCGAAGCCGCAGGCCTGAAAGTGCGTCGTGTGAACAAGGTGACCGAGGGTCGTCCGCACGTGGTCGACATGATCAAGAATGACGAAGTCACCCTGATCATCAACACCACCGAAGGTCGCCAGTCGATCGCCGATTCCTACTCCATTCGTCGTAATGCCTTGCAGCACAAGATCTACTGCACCACTACCATTGCTGCTGGCGAAGCTATCTGCGAAGCGCTGAAGTTCGGTCCCGAGAAGACCGTGCGCCGCTTGCAGGATCTACACGCAGGATTGAAGGCATGATCAAATACCCAATGACCGTCCAGGGCGCGAAAGCCCTGGAAGAAGAGCACGCTCACCTGACCAAGGTCGTCCGTCCGAAGCTCAGCCAGGACATCGGTACGGCCCGCGAGTTGGGTGACTTGAAGGAAAACGCCGAATACCACGCTGCTCGCGAGCAGCAGGGTATGGTAGAGGCGCGGATTCGTGATATCGAAGGCCGGATTCAGAATCAGGTCATCATCGATGTCACGACCATTCCTCATACCGGCAAAGTGATTTTCGGCACCACCGTTGAAATCGCCAACGTCGAGACTGATGAAAGCGTCACTTACCACATCGTGGGTGAGGATGAGGCTGACTTCAAACTCGGCAAGATTTCGGTGGGTTCGCCACTGGCCCGCGCCTTGATTGCCAAGGAAGAGGGTGATGTGGTCGCCGTGAAAACGCCGGGTGGCGTTATCGAGTATGAGATTGTCGAAGTTCGCCACCTCTGAAAGAAGGCGCCCGCTACATGCGGGCGCCATGCTTTGGCAGCTGACCCAAATGTTGTGGGTTGGCGGCCTGTGGCTGTTGCACATCGGTCTGCTGCCGGTGCTGGGGCGAATAGGCCTGGCACCGCTGCTGATCGACGAAATTGCAGGCATGCTGAATACGCTGATGGTGGGATTTGCCACGGCGTGTGTGGGTTTTCAGGCTTTGGTGCTGGTTCAGGCCGAGGGCCTTGCCAGTCTATGGCGCGATATTCGTGGGCAACTGCTGATGATGGCGCTGTATGGGGGCGCGATGTATTTCGCGGTCCACGTCGGCTGGCCGCACGCGGCGCATTGGCAGCTGTTCAGCTATCTTGTTCTGGGATTTTCCGGGCTGGTGCTGGTGATGCAACCGGTGCCGGGATGGAGTGTGAGGGTGCGCGAAGCACACCCTTGACCCTTGTCATCACTTGAAGCGATGGACGTTCGACAGCTGCTTGTTGACGCTGAAGTTCTTGCGGTAAATCAGTGCCATCTTGCCGATGACCTGAACCAGATCGGCTTTGCCGGCCTTGCAGAGTTCTGCAATGGCTGCCAGGCGCGATTCGCGATCGAGGATGTTGAGCTTGATTTTGATCAGCTCGTGATCCGCCAAAGCGCGTTCAAGTTCGGCTAACACACCTTCAGTCAAACCGTTGTCAGCCACAATCAAAACTGGTTTCAGATGGTGGCCAATGGATTTGTACTGTTTCTTCTGCTCTTGAGTGAGCGGCATAATCTGACCCTTTAGTCTGGATTCTGTAAAATGGCGGCCATTTTACCCGAGGGTTCGTGGATCCGCCCAATTAATCACGACCCTTATCATCGAGGTGCCCAATGGCGCGTTCCAAGACAAGCCTTGGTTGGCTGAAAAGACATGTCAATGATCCCTATGTGAAGCAGGCGCAGAAGGATGGTTACCGCTCGCGTGCGAGTTACAAGCTTCTGGAGGTCCAGGAGAAATACAAGCTGATCCGTCCGGGTATGAGCGTTGTCGACCTGGGTGCGGCGCCCGGCGGCTGGTCGCAGGTCACTAGTCGGCTGATCGGTGGTCAGGGGCGTCTGATCGCCTCGGACATCCTGGAAATGGACAGCATTCCGGACGTGACTTTCATCCAGGGTGACTTCACCCAGGACGAAGTGCTCGCTCAGATCCTTGAAGCCGTGGGTAATTCGCAGGTGGACCTTGTGATTTCCGATATGGCCCCCAATATGAGTGGTACGCCTGAGGTGGACATGCCAAAAGCCATGTTTCTATGTGAGCTGGCTCTTGATCTGGCGGCTCGGATACTCAAGCCGGGTGGTAATTTCGTGATCAAGGTGTTTCAGGGCGAAGGGTTTGATGCTTACGTGAAGGACGCTCGTCAGAAATTCGACAAGGTCCAGATGATCAAGCCGGACTCTTCCCGTGGCAGTTCCCGCGAGCAATACATGCTGGCTTGGGGCTACCGCGGCCGTAGTGAGTAAATCGAGGTTTTTTTGCGGGTCGATAGGTTTTTCGTATTTCGTCCCGTGAGCATTAGCGAATATTGTGTAGAAAGTGTTTCACAAAGGGTTACAGACGGCGCCTGCCAGAGCCGTAGGTAATGTAGTAAGTTAGGCCGGTGAATATCATGCGAAGCACGCGCCATTAGCGGAGCTTGCTTCAGAGGGTAGTTAATTGAACGATATGGCAAAGAATCTGATCCTGTGGTTGATCATCGCGGCTGTCCTGGTGACGGTGATGAACAACTTCTCCAGCCCTAACGAGCCGCAGACCCTCAACTATTCCGACTTCATCCAGCAGGTCAAGGATGGCAAGGTCGAGCGCGTAGCGGTTGATGGCTACGTGATTACCGGCAAGCGCAACGATGGCGACAGCTTCAAGACCATTCGTCCGGCAATCCAGGACAATGGCCTGATCGGCGACCTCGTGGATAACCACGTGGTGGTCGAAGGCAAGCAGCCTGAGCAGCAAAGCATCTGGACTCAGCTCCTGGTCGCAAGCTTCCCGATCCTGGTGATCATCGCTGTCTTCATGTTCTTCATGCGGCAGATGCAGGGTGGTGCCGGTGGCAAGGGCGGGCCGATGAGCTTCGGCAAGAGCAAGGCGCGCCTGCTCTCTGAAGATCAGGTGAAAACCACTTTGGCTGACGTTGCCGGTTGCGACGAAGCCAAGGAAGAAGTTGGCGAGCTGGTCGAATTCCTGCGTGATCCGGGCAAGTTCCAGCGTTTGGGCGGTCGCATTCCTCGTGGCGTGCTGATGGTCGGTCCTCCTGGTACTGGTAAAACCTTGATCGCCAAGGCGATTGCCGGCGAAGCCAAAGTGCCGTTCTTCACCATTTCCGGTTCTGATTTCGTCGAAATGTTCGTCGGTGTCGGTGCCAGTCGTGTTCGTGACATGTTTGAGCAGGCGAAGAAGCACGCGCCATGCATCATCTTCATCGATGAAATCGACGCCGTCGGTCGCCACCGTGGTGCCGGCATGGGCGGCGGTCACGACGAGCGCGAACAGACACTCAACCAGTTGCTGGTAGAGATGGACGGCTTCGAAATGAATGACGGCATCATCGTCATTGCAGCGACCAACCGTCCCGACGTGCTGGACCCTGCATTGCTGCGTCCGGGCCGTTTCGACCGTCAGGTCGTGGTCGGTCTGCCGGATATACGTGGTCGCGAGCAGATTCTCAAAGTCCACATGCGCAAAGTGCCAATGGGTGACGACGTCGCTCCGGCTGTGATCGCGCGTGGTACTCCTGGTTTCTCCGGTGCCGACCTGGCCAACCTGGTGAACGAGGCGTCGTTGTTCGCAGCCCGTGCTGGCAAGCGCATCGTCGAGATGAAAGAGTTCGAACTGGCCAAAGACAAGATCATGATGGGTGCCGAGCGCAAATCCATGGTCATGTCCGAGAAAGAGAAGCAGAACACTGCTTATCACGAAGCTGGCCACGCTATCGTCGGTCGCGTCGTCCCTGAGCATGATCCGGTCTACAAAGTGTCGATCATCCCGCGCGGTCGCGCACTCGGTGTGACCATGTTCCTGCCGGAAGAAGATCGCTACAGCCTGTCCAAGCGTGCGCTGATCAGTCAGATCTGCTCGCTGTACGGCGGTCGTATCGCTGAAGAAATGACCCTGGGCTTCGACGGTGTCACCACTGGTGCATCCAACGACATCATGCGTGCCAGCCAGATCGCACGGAACATGGTGACCAAGTGGGGCTTGTCGGAAAAACTCGGCCCATTGATGTACGCCGAAGAAGAGGGCGAAGTGTTCCTCGGTCGTGGCGGTGGCGGTCAACATGCCAGCTTCTCCGGTGAGACAGCCAAGCTGATCGACTCCGAAGTACGCAGCATCATCGACCAGTGCTACGGCACGGCCAAACAGATCCTCACGGATAACCGTGACAAGCTTGACGCCATGGCGGATGCCTTGATGAAGTACGAGACGATCGATGCTGATCAGATCGATGACATCATGGCGGGTCGTGCTCCTCGCGAGCCTCGCGACTGGTCTGGCGGTAGTGATACCTCCGGCACGCCTCCGGCGGTGCAGGATGGGCGTCCGGAAACACCAATCGGTGGCCCGGCTGCTGACGTATAAGGTTTGAAATGACTTCCGTTCAGTCCTCGACCCGGCTGCCTTGCGGCAGCCGGGTTCTTGATTTGGCCCAGACGCATGTCATGGGCATTCTCAATGTCACTCCCGACTCCTTTTCCGATGGCGGCCGATACAGTCAGCTGGATGCGGCGCTGCGCCACGCCGAGGCGATGGTGGCGGCTGGCGCGACGCTGATCGACGTTGGTGGCGAATCGACCCGGCCCGGTGCCAGGGCGGTTTCACCGCTTGAAGAGCTCGAGCGTGTAGCGCCTATCGTTGAGCGCATCAGTCGTGAACTCGATGTGATCATTTCGGTCGATACCTCCACACCGGCAGTTATGCGTGAAACCGCAAGGCTGGGGGCGGGTTTGATCAATGATGTGCGTTCGTTACGCCGAGACGGAGCCCTGGATGCAGCTGCAGCCACCGGTTTGCCGGTGTGTCTGATGCATATGCTCGGTGAGCCGGGCGACATGCAGGACAATCCGCAGTACCAGGATGTGACGAAAGAGGTTGGCGAGTTTCTCGCCGAGCGGATGCTCCAGTGTGCGTTGGTAGGTATCCCTGCCGAGCGGATCATCCTCGATCCGGGCTTCGGCTTCGCGAAAACCTTGCAGCACAACTTGAGCTTGTTTAAGCATATGGAGGCCTTGCATGCCTTGGGGCGGCCCCTGTTGGTCGGGGTTTCGCGAAAGAGCATGATCGGGCATGCCTTGAATCGGCCGGTGGGGGAGCGCCTGCATGGCGGTTTAGCGCTCGCGGCACTGGCTTCAATCAAGGGGGCGCGTATATTGCGCGTCCATGATGTGGCTGAAACCGTCGATGTGGTGCGGATGATCGCCGCCGTAGAATCAGCCGAATAAGAATGATGGAGTACTTATGAGCAAAAAATACTTTGGCACCGACGGCATTCGTGGTCGGGTCGGTGAATACCCGATTACTCCTGATTTCATGCTCAAGCTTGGCTGGGCGGCAGGCATGGCATTTCGCAGCATGGGTGCCTGCAAGGTGCTCGTGGGCAAGGACACCCGGATCTCCGGTTACATGTTCGAATCGGCGCTTGAGGCCGGGCTGACCTCGGCAGGTGCTGATGTGATGCTCCTGGGGCCGATGCCGACGCCGGCCATCGCCTATCTGACACGTACCTTTCATGCCGAAGCCGGCATCGTGATCAGCGCTTCGCACAACCCTCATGACGACAACGGCATCAAGTTTTTCTCCGGGAAGGGCACCAAGCTTCCGGATGAAGTCGAGCTGATGATCGAAGAGTTGCTCGACACCCCGATGACCGTGGTTGAGTCGAGCAAGATCGGCAAAGTATCGCGAATCAACGATGCCTCGGGCCGTTATATCGAATTCTGCAAGAGCAGCGTTCCGACCGGTACCAGTTTCGCTGGGCTGAAGATCGTGATCGACTGTGCCCACGGTGCGACTTATAAAGTGGCGCCTAGTGTGTTCCGTGAGCTGGGAGCCGATGTCGTTGTGCTTTCTGCTCATCCTAATGGCCTGAACATCAATGAAAATTGCGGTTCGACCCATATGGAGCCGCTGCAAGCTGCCGTATTGGCCGAGCACGCCGATTTGGGTATTGCCTTTGACGGTGATGGTGACCGGGTCCAGATGGTCGATCACACTGGCACTGTCGTCGACGGCGATGAGTTGTTGTTTATCATTGCTCGCGATCTGCAAGAGCGCGGCAAGTTGCAGGGCGGTGTGGTCGGTACGCTGATGAGTAACCTGGGGCTGGAGTTGGCCCTGGCGGATCTGGCGATTCCTTTTGTGCGCGCCAACGTTGGCGACCGTTACGTGATTTCCGAGTTGCTGGAGCGCGATTGGCAGGTGGGCGGGGAAAACTCGGGGCACATTGTCTGCTTCAGTCACACCACTACGGGTGATGCAATTATTGCCGCGTTGCAGGTGTTGATGGCCCTGAAGAGGCGCGCAGAAGGCCTGGCTCAGTCCCGTCAGGCGTTGCGCAAGTGTCCTCAGGTGCTGATCAATGTCCGGTTTGGCGGTGGTGCGAATCCAATCGAACATCCGACCGTCAAGGAGGCCAGCGACCGTGTTACTCACGCGATGGCCGGTCGTGGGCGCGTGCTGTTGCGCAAGTCCGGGACAGAGCCGCTGGTGCGGGTCATGGTCGAGGGCGAGGACGAAACGCAGGTTCGCGGTTACGCCGAAGAGCTCGCAAAACTGGTAACTGAAGTTTCTGCCTGATTTCGGCTTGCCAGCCATGATTGTGTTGGGTAACATCTGCGCCCACTTTGACCGACGAGGTACAGCATGCGTCGCCCTATGGTAGCTGGTAACTGGAAGATGCACGGTACCCGCGCCAGCGTCGCTGAGCTGATCAATGGCCTTAGTCATCTGGCCTTGCCAAGCGGTGTTGATGTCGCGGTATTCCCGCCTTGCTTGCATATCAATCAAGTGATTGATGGCTTGAAAGGCAAGTCGATTTCGGTCGGCGCGCAAAATTCTGCGGTGGAATCCATGCAAGGTGCGTTGACCGGTGAAATTGCGCCGAGTCAGTTGGTGGATGCAGGTTGTTCCCTGGTGCTTGTCGGGCACTCCGAGCGCCGCCAGATAATGGGCGAGCAGGATGGAATGCTGATTCGCAAGTTCGCAGCGGCGCAGGCATGTGGCTTGATTCCGGTGTTGTGTGTCGGGGAGACCCTCGAAGAGCGCGAAGCTGGAAAAACTCTTGAGGTTGTCGGGCGTCAGCTTGGCAGTATCATTGAGGAGCTGGGTGCAGGTGTCTTTGCAAAGGCAGTAATCGCTTACGAGCCGGTCTGGGCCATTGGCACCGGGCTGACTGCTTCGCCGCAACAGGCGCAGGATGTGCACGCAGCCATTCGCGCTCAGTTGGCGGCAGAGAATTCTGAAGTCGCGCAAGGTGTGCGGCTTCTATACGGCGGCAGCGTGAAGGCGGCCAATGCGGTCGAACTGTTCGGCATGCCGGATATCGATGGGGGGCTCATTGGTGGAGCTTCCCTGAATGCAGATGAGTTCGGTGCGATTTGTCGCGCCGCGGGAAACTGAAAAAATGCTGGAAACAGTCGTAGTCGTTTTTCATCTGCTGGGTGCATTGGGCGTAGTTGCTCTGGTTTTGCTGCAGCAGGGTAAAGGTGCGGATGCTGGCGCGTCTTTCGGAGCAGGTGCTTCAAATACTGTGTTCGGAAGCCAAGGTTCCTCTACCTTTCTTAGTAAGTTTACTGCTATACTTGCCGCCGGTTTCTTCATAACCAGCTTGGGGTTAGGTTACTTTGCTAAAGAGAAGGCTCAGCAGCTGACTCAAGTAGGTTTGCCAAACCCAGCAGTGTTGGAAGTTCCAAAGCAACAACCGGCTTCTGATGATGTACCGGTGCTTCAAGAGCAAAAGTCGGCTACTCCAGCGACTGACGTACCTCCAGCTCAAGAGCAGAAGTAAGAAGGGTTTCAAACGTAGTATTGCCGAGGTGGTGGAATTGGTAGACACGCAACCTTGAGGTGGTTGTGCCCATAGGGTGTAGGGGTTCGAGTCCCCTTCTCGGTACCAATTATCAGGAGAGCCCGCTGTTGCGGGCTTTCTTGTAGGTGGAAGGTTACATTGACCCTGTCAGGGATCGGTCGTATACTTCCGCCCCAGCTTTGTCGCGGGGTGGAGCAGTCTGGTAGCTCGTCGGGCTCATAACCCGAAGGTCGTCGGTTCAAATCCGGCCCCCGCAACCAGTTTAAGGAGCCCCTTTTAAGGGGCTTTTTGTTAGCTGGACACTTTCAACGCCGCTGTTCAACGGCGTATCAAGGATGGGCGTTTCGCCCATTTTTTTATTTTGCACAGCATGCACATACATGCACGAGGGGGTTCAGGTGTCGAGCAAGCTAGAAGAGTTGCAGGCCTTGCTGGCCCCGGTGGTCGTGGCCCTAGGCTATGAATGCTGGGGTATTGAGTTTTCGGCTCAAGGTCGCCACTCAATGTTGCGCGTTTATATTGATAAAGAGGGCGGCGTGCTGGTGGACGATTGTGCCATCGTCAGCCGTCAGATCAGTGGTGTACTGGATGTTGAAGATCCGATCGCCGTTGAATACACCCTTGAAGTTTCCTCGCCTGGCATGGAACGCCCACTGTTCACTATTGAGCAGTTTGCAAAATTTGCCGGTGAACAAGTGAAGATCAAGCTGCGCTCGCCTTTTGAAGGTCGGCGCAACTTTCAGGGCCTTCTGCGCGGTGTAGAAGAGCAGGACGTCGTGGTGCAGGTTGAAGACCATGAGTTCCTGTTGCCGATCGATATGATCGACAAGGCCAACATTATTCCCAGTTTTGACTGAGACGCGGATCCCGCGGATCCAATGGCTTGCGAAAGGCGAGGCGTACGATGAGCAAAGAAGTACTGCTGGTTGTTGAGTCGGTATCCAATGAAAAGGGCGTACCGGCAAACGTAATTTTTGAAGCGCTGGAGCTGGCCCTGGCCACTGCTACCAAAAAGCGTTTTGAGGACGAAGTCGATCTGCGTGTGGAAATCAATCGCCACACCGGTGCTTACGAGACATTCCGTCGCTGGACGGTCGTCGAAGAAGCAGACCTGGACGATCCGGCCATCGAAACCTGGCCGAGCAAGGTTGCAGAAACGCATCCTGGTGCCAAGGTCGGCGATGTTGTCGAAGAAAAGATCGAATCCATCGAGTTCGGCCGCATTGCTGCACAGACCGCCAAGCAGGTCATCGTGCAGAAAGTTCGCGAAGCCGAGCGTGCTCAAGTCGTTGACGCCTATCGCGAGCGCCTGGGAGAAATCATCTCCGGCACCGTGAAGAAAGTCACCCGTGACAACGTGATCGTCGATCTGGGCAATAACGCTGAAGCGTTGCTGGCCCGTGAAGACATCATTTCTCGCGAAACCTTCCGGGTTGGCGTGCGTCTGCGTGCGCTGCTCAAGGAAATCCGCACCGAGAACCGCGGCCCTCAGCTGATCCTGTCGCGTACTGCGCCGGAAATGCTGATCGAGTTGTTCCGCATCGAAGTGCCGGAAATCGCTGAAGGCCTGATCGAAGTAATGGCTGCGTCCCGCGACCCGGGTTCGCGCGCCAAGATCGCGGTCCGCTCCAAAGACAAACGTATTGATCCGCAAGGCGCTTGCATCGGTATGCGCGGTTCGCGCGTCCAGGCAGTGTCGGGCGAATTGGGCGGTGAGCGTGTGGATATCGTCCTGTGGGACGATAACCCGGCTCAGTTCGTGATCAATGCAATGTCGCCGGCTGAAGTGGCGGCAATTATCGTTGACGAAGATGCCCATGCAATGGACATCGCCGTTGGCGCAGACAATCTTGCTCAGGCCATCGGTCGTGGTGGTCAGAACGTGCGTCTGGCTAGCCAGTTGACTGGCTGGACCCTGAACGTGATGACCGAATCGGACATCCAGGCTAAGCAGCAAGCAGAAACCGGCGACATCCTGCGCAACTTCATCGACGAGCTGGAAGTCGACGAAGACCTGGCACAGGTGCTGGTAGATGAAGGCTTTACCAGCCTGGAAGAGATTGCCTACGTACCGTTGGAAGAAATGCTCAACATCGACGGCTTTGACGAAGAAACCGTCAACGAGCTTCGCGCTCGCGCCAAGGATCGTTTGTTGACTAAAGCCATCGCTACTGAGGAAAAGCTGGCAGACGCCCATCCGGCCGAAGACCTGCTCTCGCTTGAGGGTATGGACAAGGATTTGGCGATGGAACTGGCGGTGCGCGGCGTAATTACCCGCGAAGACCTGGCCGAGCAGTCTATTGACGACCTGCTCGACATCGACGGCATTGACGATGATCGTGCCGGCAAGTTGATCATGGCCGCCCGAGCCCATTGGTTCGAGTAATTAGGCGCGGCCTGAGGAGAGAAGTGCATGACGCAAGTCACGGTGAAACAACTGGCCGATGAGGTCAAAACACCGGTAGAGCGCCTGTTGCAGCAGATGCGTGAGGCAGGTCTGCCGCACACCGCCGCCGATGAAGGTGTGAGCGATAGTGAGAAGCAGTCTTTGCTGACTCACTTGAAGAGCAGCCACAAGGCGAAAGTGGAAGAACCGCGCAAGATTACATTGCAGCGCAAAACCACCAGCACCCTGCGTGTTGCTGGTAGCAAGAGCATCAGCGTTGAAGTACGCAAGAAGAAAGTCTTCGTACAACGCAGCCCGGAAGAAATCGAAGCCGAGCGCAAACGCGAACTGGAAGAACGCCGCGCAGTAGAAAATGCTGCACGTCAGAAGGCTGAAGAAGAAGCCAAGCGTCGCGCCGAAGAAGAAGCGCGTCGCCAGCCTGCTGCTGCGCAAACCGCTACTAACGACGCCGTTGCAGCGCCTGCTGCAGTCGCCGAACCAGTGCGTGAAAGCGCACCGGTTGTTGCAGCTGCACCAGCACCTGCGGCCGATACTCGCAAACGCGACGAACAGCGTCGTCCGGACAAACCACGTGCCGACGATAGCAATCGTCGTGGCAGTGGCGATGGCGAGCGCAAAAACGCTCCGCATCGTGCTTCGGTCAAGGAAAAAGCGCCTGCTCCACGTGTTGCGCCACGTACTACCGACGAAGAAAGCGATGGCTTCCGTCGTGGTGGTCGCGGCAAGGCCAAGCTGAAGAAGCGCAACGCCCACGGTTTCCAGAGCCCAACCGGCCCTGTTGTGCGCGAAGTGAAGATCGGCGAGACCATCACTGTTGGCGATCTCGCCCAGCAGATGTCGGTCAAGGCTGCTGAAATCATCAAGTTCATGTTCAAACTGGGTACTCCAGCGACGATCAACCAGGTACTGGATCAGGAAACTGCCCAACTGGTTGCCGAAGAGCTGGGCCACAAAGTGACCCTGGTCAGCGACACCGCCCTGGAAGATTCCCTGGCCGAGTCCCTGAAGTTTGAAGGTGAAGCGTTCTCCCGTGCACCGGTCGTGACCGTAATGGGCCACGTTGACCACGGTAAGACCTCGCTGCTCGACTACATCCGTCGTGCCAAGGTAGCTGCTGGCGAAGCCGGCGGTATCACTCAGCACATCGGTGCGTACCACGTTGAAACCGAACGCGGCATGGTCACCTTCCTCGACACCCCTGGTCACGCCGCGTTTACCGCCATGCGTGCCCGTGGTGCCAAGGCGACCGACATCGTGATCCTGGTGGTTGCAGCGGACGACGGCGTAATGCCGCAGACCGTTGAAGCCGTTCAGCACGCCAAGGCTGCTGGTGTTCCGCTGGTTGTTGCAGTGAACAAAATCGACAAGCCGGGCGCCGATCTCGATCGCATCCGTAGCGAACTGTCGGTTCACGGCGTGACCTCGGAAGAGTGGGGCGGCGACACCCCGTTCGTATCGGTTTCGGCGAAAGTCGGTACTGGCGTAGACGAGTTGCTCGAAGCTGTTCTGCTGCAAGCTGAAGTTCTCGAACTGAAAGCGACCCCTTCGGCTCCTGGCCGTGGCGTTGTGGTTGAATCGCGTCTCGACAAAGGTCGTGGCCCGGTTGCAACCGTTCTGGTTCAAGACGGTACCCTGCGCCAAGGCGACATGGTGCTGGTCGGTTCGAACTATGGCCGCGTTCGCGCCATGCTCGACGAGAACGGCAAGCCAATCAAGGAAGCCGGTCCTTCCATCCCTGTCGAGATTCTCGGCCTGGACGGTACCCCGGACGCTGGCGACGAGATGAGTGTTGTTGCCGACGAGAAGAAAGCCCGTGAAGTGGCTCTGTTCCGTCAAGGCAAGTTCCGCGAAGTCAAGCTGGCCCGTGCTCACGCCGGCAAGCTTGAAAATATCTTCGAGAACATGGGTCAGGAAGAGAAGAAGACGCTCAACATCGTCCTCAAATCCGACGTCCGTGGTTCGCTGGAAGCGTTGAACGGTGCCTTGAACGGCCTGGGTAACGACGAAGTGCAAGTGCGTGTGGTCGGTGGCGGTGTCGGTGGTATCACCGAATCCGACGCCAACCTGGCACTGGCCTCCAACGCTGTACTGTTCGGCTTCAACGTGCGTGCCGATGCCGGCGCTCGCAAGATCGTCGAGCAGGAAGGTCTGGATATGCGTTACTACAACGTGATCTACGACATCATCGAAGACGTCAAGAAAGCCCTCACCGGTATGCTGGGCAGCGATGTTCGCGAGAACATCCTGGGTACCGCTGAAGTGCGTGACGTGTTCCGTTCGCCGAAGTTTGGCGCGATCGCCGGTTGCATGGTTATCGAAGGTGTTGTTCACCGTAACCGTCCAATCCGTGTACTGCGTGAAGACATCGTTATCTTCGAAGGCGAGCTGGAATCCCTGCGCCGCTTCAAGGATGACGCTTCCGAAGTACGTGCCGGCATGGAATGCGGTATCGGCGTGAAGAGCTACAACGACGTCAAAGTCGGCGACAAGATCGAAGTCTTCGAGAAGGTGCAGGTTGCTCGCAGCCTCTAACTCGCGTACTTCAAGGGCCACGATGAGCCGCCGCATGCAGATGCGCGGCGCAACGTCCGGACTCTAAACGCAACGCCCGGTCTGGCTTTTGTCAGGCCGGGCGTTTGCCGCTTTCAGACCCCTCGGGTTTCACCGTGGGGCAGTAACAGGTAACAAGACATGGCAAAAGAATACAGCCGTACCCAACGTATCGGCGATCAGATGCAGCGTGAGCTGGCACAGCTGATCCGTCGTGAAGTCAAAGACCCGCGCGTCGGCCTTGTCACCATTACCGCTGTTGAAGTCAGCCGTGACGTCGGTCACGCCAAGATCTTCATCACCGTGATGGGCCAGGACAGCGCTGAAGACATCGCGCAAAGCATCAAGGTGCTCAACTCCGCCGCCGGTTTCCTGCGTATGCAGTTGGCTCGCGAAATGAAGTTGCGCAGCGTTCCGCAGTTGCACTTCCATTACGACGAAAGCGTCGTGCGTGGCGCGCACCTGTCGGCCCTGATCGAGCGTGCGGTGGCTGAAGACAATCAGCACCCGGTAGCGGCTGAACCCGAAGACGCCAAGGAGTAATCGGTGGCTCAGGTCAAACGTATCCGTCGTAACGTCAGCGGCATCATCTTGCTCGACAAGCCGCTGGGGTTCACCTCCAACGCGGCATTGCAGAAGGTCCGCTGGTTGCTCAATGCCGAGAAGGCCGGGCACACCGGCAGTCTTGATCCGCTGGCCACCGGCGTGCTGCCGTTGTGCTTCGGTGAGGCCACCAAGTTCTCGCAATACCTGCTCGATTCCGACAAGGGTTATGAAACCCTGGCGCAACTGGGCAAGACCACCACCACGGCCGATGCCGAAGGTGAAGTTTTGCTGGAGCGCCCGGTGACCGTTGGTCGCGCCGATATCGAAGCTGTGCTGCCGAAATTTCGTGGGCAAATCAGTCAGATACCGCCGATGTACTCGGCGCTCAAGCGTGATGGCCAGCCACTGTACAAGCTGGCCCGTGCAGGCGAAGTAGTGGAGCGCGAACCGCGTTCTGTTACTATTGCGCGCTTGGAATTACTGGCCTTCGAGGGTGATACTGCGCGGCTTGCGGTGGATTGCAGCAAAGGCACCTATATCCGCACCCTGGTGGAGGATATCGGTGAGCAACTCGGTTGTGGCGCTTACGTGGCTGAATTGCGACGTACCCAGGCCGGGCCTTTCACGCTTGCACAGACCGTCACTCTGGAAGAGCTTGAAGCGGTACATGCCGAAGGCGGCAACGAAGCGGTCGACCGCTTCCTGATGCCATCGGACAGCGGCCTGCTGGACTGGCCACTGTTGCATTTCTCGGAGCACAGCGCGTTCTACTGGCTTAACGGCCAACCGGTACGCGCCCCGGATGCACCGAAATTCGGCATGGTACGGGTACAGGATCACAACGGTCGCTTCATCGGTATCGGTGAAGTGAGCGAAGACGGGCGCATCGCGCCGCGTCGACTGATTCGGTCAGAATGACCGAACGAGTGTGGCTGTTAACAGGCACGGTCACTACTCATTTTTAGATACAGGGATTTGTCCCTGGCCTGTTGAAGCTGTTTCTTTGAAACAGTTTCCTGATAAAAGGATTGCCTCATGGCTCTCGACGTTCAAGAAAAAGCTCAAATCGTAGCTGACTACCAGCAAGCTGTTGGTGACACTGGTTCGCCAGAAGTGCAAGTTGCACTGCTGACCCACAACATCAACAAACTGCAAGGTCACTTCAAGGCCAACGGTAAAGATCACCACTCCCGTCGTGGTCTGATCCGCATGGTAAACCAGCGCCGTAAGCTGCTGGACTACCTGAAAGGCAAGGATCTGGGTCGTTATCAGGCTCTGATCGGTCGCCTGGGTCTGCGTCGCTAATAAGCGATTGCGCTAGAGGTTGGTTGTCTGTCGTGCGTCAGTGGGTTTCCCGCTGGCGCATGGCAGGCTCCCAGCCTCAAGTTTTATCTGGATATACGTTTTACCCTGGACAGGCGTTGGGCCGATTCCCGACATTGCCCAAGAATTTCGCAAGAAGACAAGTTCCCCAAGAGCCACAAAAGAAGGTAGGACACCGTGAACCCGGTAATCAAAAAATTCCAGTTCGGTCAGTCGACCGTTACCCTCGAGACTGGCCGTATCGCCCGTCAGGCCTCCGGCGCAGTATTGGTCACCGTTGACGACGACGTCAGCGTATTGGTGACTGTTGTCGGTGCCAAACAAGCCGATCCAGGCAAGGGCTTCTTCCCTCTGTCCGTTCACTACCAGGAAAAGACTTACGCTGCCGGTAAGATCCCTGGCGGTTTCTTCAAGCGTGAAGGCCGTCCTTCCGAGAAAGAAACCCTGACTTCCCGACTGATCGACCGTCCGATCCGTCCGCTGTTCCCAGAAGGCTTCATGAACGAAGTGCAGGTTGTCTGCACCGTCGTTTCCACCAGCAAAAAGACCGATCCGGACATCGCTGCGATGATCGGTACCTCGGCTGCCCTGGCCATCTCCGGCATTCCTTTCGATGGCCCGATCGGCGCTGCCCGCGTTGCGTTCCATGAAAGCACCGGCTACCTGCTGAACCCGACTTACGAACAGCTGAAAGCTTCGAGCCTGGACATGGTCGTTGCCGGTACTTCGGAAGCCGTGTTGATGGTTGAATCGGAAGCCAAAGAGCTGACCGAAGACCAGATGCTGGGCGCTGTACTGTTTGCTCACGACGAGTTCCAGGTGGTGATCAACGCCGTCAAGGAACTGGCCGCTGAAGCTGCCAAGCCAACCTGGACCTGGGCTCCACAGCCAGAAGCCACCGCACTGCTGGGCGCGATCCGCGCCGAGTTCGGCGAAGCGATCTCCCAGGCTTACACCATCACCGTCAAAGCCGACCGTTATGCACGTCTGGGCGAGCTGAAAGACCAGGTTGTTGCCAACCTGTCCGGTGAAGAAGGTCAGCCGACTTCCGCTGAAGTCAAAGCGGCTTTCGGTGAAATCGAATACCGCACCGTTCGCGAAAACATCGTTAACGGCAAGCCACGTATCGACGGTCGCGACACCAAGACCGTACGTCCGCTGAACATCGAAGTCGGTGTTCTGCCGAAGACCCACGGTTCGGCACTGTTCACCCGTGGCGAAACCCAGGCCCTGGTAGTCGCGACTCTGGGTACTGCCCGTGACGCACAGCTGCTGGACACCCTGGAAGGCGAGAAAAAAGACCCGTTCATGCTGCACTACAACTTCCCTCCGTTCTCGGTAGGTGAGTGTGGTCGCATGGGTGGCGCTGGTCGTCGCGAAATCGGTCACGGCCGTCTGGCCCGTCGTTCGGTTCAGGCCATGCTGCCTGCTGCCGACGTGTTCCCGTACACCATTCGTGTTGTGTCGGAAATCACCGAGTCCAACGGTTCGAGCTCCATGGCTTCGGTCTGCGGCGCTTCCCTGGCTCTGATGGATGCCGGCGTTCCGATGAAGGCACCGGTTGCCGGTATCGCCATGGGTCTGGTTAAAGAAGGCGAGAAATTTGCCGTCCTGACCGACATCCTGGGCGACGAAGATCACCTCGGCGACATGGACTTCAAAGTAGCGGGTACCGCCAAAGGTGTTACCGCGCTGCAGATGGACATCAAGATCAAGGGCATCACCGAAGAAATCATGGAAATCGCTCTGGGCCAAGCCCTGGAAGCGCGCCTGAATATCCTCGGTCAGATGAACCAGATCATTGGCCAGTCGCGTACCGAGCTGTCGGAAAACGCTCCGACCATGATCGCGATGAAAATCGACACCGACAAAATCCGTGATGTCATCGGTAAAGGCGGCGCGACCATTCGTGCGATCTGTGAAGAAACCAAGGCTTCGATCGATATCGAAGACGACGGTTCGATCAAGATCTTCGGCGAAACCAAGGAAGCGGCTGAAGCAGCACGTCAGCGCGTTCTGGGCATCACCGCTGAAGCCGAGATCGGCAAGATCTACGTTGGTAAGGTTGAGCGCATCGTCGACTTCGGCGCATTCGTCAACATCCTGCCGGGCAAGGACGGTCTGGTTCACATCTCCATGCTGAGCGATGCTCGCGTTGAGAAAGTGACCGACATCCTGAAAGAAGGCCAGGAAGTGGAAGTACTGGTACTGGACGTGGACAACCGCGGCCGTATCAAGCTGTCCATCAAAGACGTAGCAGCAGCCAAGGCTTCGGGCGTTTAATCACCCCCTTAGCCTGACCGCTTCAGCGTTATAAAAATGCCCCGCCGTGAAAACGACGGGGCATTTTTTATGTGCAGGAAGATCAAAAGATCGCAGCCTTCGGCAGCTCCTACACAAGCCCAATGTAGGAGCTGCCGAAGGCTGCGATCTTTGATTTTGCGGTGCGCCAAGTTGCCGGACCCCGAAGCCAGTGCTAGGTTTAGCCCACAGCCCGTGTAGCTCAGCCGGTAGAGCAGCGCACTCGTAACGCGAAGGTCGCAGGTTCGATTCCTGTCTCGGGCACCATTCTCTTCTTCACTTCACCTTTCTGCTCAGGTCCTCGACGGTGCGCTTGAGCTGATCCATCGCGCGATCCTGATCGCTGATCTCCCGTTTGAGACTGGAGATTTCGCTGTTGTTCGAGCTTGAGCTGGAGCCGCTGTTGCGCTTTAGCTCTTCCACTTGTTTGCCAAGGTTGTTCAGATCGCGCTCCTGCTCGTTGACCGTGCGCTTGAGATCGTCAATCTCCTTGCTGCTGGAGTTTGAGCTGGAACCGCTGTTGCGTTTGAGTTCTTCGATCTGACGGGCCTGCTCGCTGAGGGTGCGCTTCTGGCTTTCCAGTTCGGTGGCATTGGCCTTCACGGTTTTTTGCAGGTTTTCCAGATCATCGATGCTGACACTGGTTCTGACGAGCGTGTCCTTACCGAATGAATTGTGGAGGGCGGAGATTTTGTCGGAGTACAGCGAAGGGTCAGAGGTGACTTCGACAGCCGCTTGAGCGGCACTGGCCAATGTCAGGCTGCCAAGCAGCAGGGCAGCGGTGGCAAGCTGGGCAGACGAAAGCTTCGAAAAACTGCGCATCACTGGGGTTCCTTGTGAAGTGCCGATATGGCACATCGCTACGACTTGGGATTTCGACTTATGTTCCAAAGCCTCCTGCACCTTATGTTCGTGGCTTTTTGTGGAATAGATGTAAAGACCCGTGTGAATCCTCGACAAAACGTCCTATATTCGTTGTCTGCATGAGCATCGCCCAGCAGTTTTCAGATGATCCCGAATGGTTCTGAAGGCCAGACAAACCGGGCTTCAAACGGTTTTTCTGCGTCAGAGAGATCCTTGATGATCCAGATCCATCTTCCATTCCCCAGATCAGCGAGAACGCCATGACCGTTAAAGAATTGACCCAAGAAGCCAGAAACGAAGAAGCACTTAAAAAGTACCTGCTTGAGTCGCCTCAGTTGGCCGAAGAGATCAAGGACTTGCCAGCCGACGATCAGAAAGACCAGATCCAGTGGGCATTCGAGGATGAGGCTGAATCCCAGGGCTTGCAGCCGTGGGAGCTGACGCTCAAGTACACCTCTACCCCGGAAGAGTTCGAGGCTGCGCGCCTGGCCCTGCACAAGGAGGCGGCGGAGGTATTGGGCGTCGAGTGGGAAGAGTACTGCGAGATGAATAATCTGGTGGTCTAAAAAAAATGCCAGCTTTCATCAGGCTGGCATTTTTTATATCAAAGGCGTGATCAGAGACTCAGTCGCATCGACAGGTCTACAGCCTTCACATCCTTGGTCATCGCACCAATCGAAATATAATCCACCCCGGTTTCGGCGATTGGCAGCAACGTGCTTTCGTTGATACCGCCGCTAGCCTCCAGTTTGGCCTTGCCGGCGTTCAGTCGTACGGCTTCGCGCATGTCATCCAGGCTCAGTTCATCGAGCATGATGATGTCGGCACCGGCCGCCAGGGCTTCTTTTAGCTCCTCCAGACTCTCCACTTCAATCTCCACCGGTTTGCCCGGGGCGATCTTGTGCGCGGCTGCGATAGCCTCTGGAATGCCACCGCAGGCGGCGATATGGTTTTCCTTGATCAGAAAGGCGTCATACAGGCCGATGCGGTGATTGTGGCAACCGCCGCAGGTCACGGCGTATTTCTGAGCCAGGCGCAGCCCCGGCAGGGTTTTGCGGGTGTCGAGCAACTTCACCTGGGTTTCGGCGACGAAATCGGCCAGGTATTGCGCACGAGTGGCCACGCCGGACAGCAATTGCAGGAAATTAAGAGCACTGCGTTCACCCGTCAGCAGCGAGCGCGCCGGGCCTTCGAGATGGAATAGCACCTGATTGGGTTTCACCCGTTCGCCGTCGCGCACCTGCCAATGAACGGCAACCCGCGGGTCCAATTGCCGGAAAACCGCATCCACCCACGCGGTGCCAGCAATGACAGCCTCATCGCGGGTGATGATGGTGGCTTTGGCCAGGCGTTCGGCCGGGATCAGTTGCGCGGTGATGTCGCCGCTGCCGATGTCCTCGAGTAACGCACGGCGCACGTTGGCTTCGATTTCGGCGGTCAAATCGGCGAGACGTAGATTCGGCATAACGGGCTCCACAAACAAAGTGGCCCGATTATAGGGCCATGCTGCGAGGCAACCCAAGGCATCAACGGCCATTCCATCGTTCGCCAACCTGCATTTGGTCGATTCGCGCGAGCAATCAGTGCTAAGCAAGGGGCTCTCATAAACGTCTATTTCTTGGGGAAGGGCAGAGTCTGCTGGCACAAGGAGAGTCTTTTGCAGATAATCCGCCTTGCGTTTGACGTCATAGCTTTGACGTGGCTTTGGATTCCCGATTATTGAATGACAACGGGTGGTGACTGTCCCTGTTGAGCGCCGGCTGTGTGGCCTGCGGACTCGAACTTTCTTACCGAACCGAACCGAAGAATCACCGTTTCAGGAGGCTTGGATGCACAACGACGGGAATGTAGTGCCTTTGCACAAGGCCGCTACCGACCAGGCGACTCACTCGCCGCTCGCCCGCCTGCCCGTGATTCTGCTTCAGGTTCGCGACAAGGCCGCTCAACAACTCAAGCAAGGTTTGCAAGAGCTGTTCGATAATGCCGACGACACCCTGTTCGAAATGGCCGACCGGGCCCGAAACAACGTCGAGCAAAACATCTTCTTCGAGGCCATGCGCGATTTGCGCCTCAAGCGCAAAAGCATCGAACGCGGTTTTCTCGAGCAATTCTTCGAGGCTTTCGTCAGCCTCGCGCAGTACGACATTTCTCACGCTGCCTTGCCCCGGGCATTGGCTTTCGATGCCTCGGCGTCGATGCCCGATGACGACATGGAGCGCAATGTGGCGGTGGAGGCCATGGTCGGTAAAGTGCTGAATCGCGACGGTTTCGCCCTCGACCAGCTCACCGCCCGACTCAGCACACTGTTGAGCAAGACACTGGTCGAACAGCACAACCCCTTGGGGCCGACGCTGCTCTGCGAGTATTTCTTGCAGGCCGGGCGCAACCTGGGCATGGAGATCAAGGTCAAGCTGATCATCCTCAAGTTGTTCGAACGCTATGTGCTCAGCAATGCTGATCAGCTCTACGCCGAAGCCAATCAACTGCTGATCGCCACCGGCGTGCTGCCGGACCTCAAGCCCGCCCCGGCGCGGCGTGCCACCGATCGGGCGGCTGCGAGTGTTCGTGCTGACCCCGCCGAGACAGGCGTGCGGACTGGCAATACACAGATCGACGAGGGCGTGCAGGAAGTCTTCGCCGCCTTGCAGGAGTTGCTGTTCCATGTGCGTGGCAGCGTTGCGCCGACCCTGGAAGTCAGTGCCCAGACCCAGCCTATTTCCACCCGCGACCTGCTACGCCTGCTCTCGCACTTGCAGCAATACGTACCGGAGCTGGCGGCTCCGGACGACTTCGATCTGCGTAATCAGCTTGAACAACTGCTGACCCGCGTCAGCGTCAAAAGCGGCAAGTCGCGCGTGGTGGGGGTGGCCGACGAAGACGTGATCAACCTGATCGCCATGCTCTTCGAATGCATCCTCGATGACCGTAACCTGCCGGACTCCCTCAAGGCGCTGATCGGCCGTTTGCAGATCCCGATGCTGAAAGTCGCGGTGCTCGACAAGAGCTTCTTCAGTCGCAGCAGCCATCCGGCCCGGCGTTTACTCAACGAAATCGCCGCTGCGGCCATGGGCTGGGGCGAGTGCGATGACCATGAGCGCGACAGCCTGTACCTGCGCATCGAGCAAGTGGTGCAGCGTTTGCTGAACGACTTTGTCGATGACCCGGCGATCTTTTCCGAATTGCTGGCGGATTTTCTCGCCTTCACCAGTGACGAACGCCGTCGCAGCGAATTACTCGAGCAACGCACCCGTGACGCCGAAGAAGGCCGTGCCAGGACCGATCTGGCGCGTCAGCGCGTCGAGCAGGCGCTGAACCAGACGTTGGTGGGCAAGGTGCTGCCGCACAGCGTGGTGGCGTTTGTCCAGGAGGCCTGGAGCAAAGTGCTGTTGCTGACCTGTCTCAAGCACGGTGATCAGTCCGCCGAATGGCATGCCGATGTGCAGACCATGGCGCAATTGATCTGGAGCGTGCAACGCCATGACGAACCCGACGCGAGCCTGCGCTTGTTGTCGCTGGTGCCGGGGTTGCTCAAGTCGTTGCGCGATGGCTTGAACAGCTCGGCATTCGACCCGTTCGCCACCGGCGAGTTTTTCAGCGAGCTGGAAGTTTTGCACCTTCAGTTGTTCGAACGTCCGGGCCAGAAAAGCACGGCTGTTGACGCACCGATGATGGTCGAAGTGCAGCAGGAAATCGTGCTTCGCACCGCTGACGAAGGCCCGGTCGAAACGGCATCGATGCGTTTGCCGGAGGACGATGTTGCTCTGCTTCAGGTCGATAAGCTGCACCTGGGCTGCTGGGTCGAGTTTCAGGAGGACGAGGAAAACACCCTGCGCTGCAAGCTGGCGGCGATTATTGAAGCCACCGACAAATACATCTTCGTCAACCGTACCGGGATGAAAGTGCTGGAGCACAGCCGTACCGGCCTGGCCCTGGAGTTCCGGCGTGGCGCGGTGCGAACGCTGGACGACACCTTGCTGTTCGACCGGGCGCTGGAGTCGGTGCTGGGCAACCTGCGGCGTCTCAATCGCGGCAAGTGATCGCGCGCCGAGGGTCTATCGCGGCATACTGGGCACCAACACAGTCGTCGTTGAAGGAACCTGTATGCAGTTGGACCCCGCGAGCGGTTGGTGTCAGGGCGTGCGCATATGCCCCTCGCCCAACTTCAATGCACGCCCCGAGGGCGAAATTTCCCTGCTGGTGATCCACAACATCAGTCTGCCACCAGCGCAGTTTCTGACCGGCAAGGTGCAGGAATTTTTCCAGAATCGTCTGGATGTCACGGAACATCCCTACTTTGCAGGAATCGCCGACCTGCGGGTGTCTGCGCATTTTCTGATTGAACGTGACGGCACCGTCACTCAGTTTGTCTCTTGTCTTGAGCGTGCCTGGCACGCTGGCATCTCATGTTTCGAAGGACGGGAAACCTGTAACGATTTTTCCGTGGGCATCGAGCTTGAAGGCACGGATGATCTGCCGTTCACCGACGCCCAATATCAAGCGTTGACGGCCCTGACGCGACAGCTGCAAAGCGCCTTCACGGGCATCACCGCACAACGCATCTGCGGGCATAGCGACATCGCACCCGGGCGCAAGACTGATCCGGGACCGGCGTTTGACTGGGCACGCTATCGCGCGGCTCTGGAAAAAAAGGAGCAACAATGAGTTTTCTGGTGCTGCTGTTGGCGGTGTGGATCGAGAAGTTCTCGGCCCTGCGCCATCGGGTTCAACGTGATGGCGGTTGGGTGCGCGAGCTGCACAAGCTTGAAGCCAACCCACGCATGACAAACCGTCCGTGGCTGATACTGGTGGTGCTGGTGTTGTTGCCGGTGGCGCTGCTGGGTTTGCTGTTGCTGGTGCTGGAGCCGGTAGCCTACGGTTTGCTGGCGTTACCGGTGCACCTGCTGGTGGTGATTTACAGTCTGGGCCGAGGTGATCTGCTGGCCGACCTCGGGCCGTTTCGCGATGCCTGGCGCCGGGAGGACCTGCAAGCCGCCGCCCATGTGGCCAAACGCGACCTGAATATTTGCGCCGACAACGGCGAGCAACTGCTGGAGCGAGTTGAAGGGCATCTGTTGTGGGAGGCCTATCAGAGCTTTTTCGCGGTGATTTTCTGGTACTTCCTGTTGGGCCCGGTTGCAGCATTGAGCTATCGACTGCTGGCGCTGGCCGAGGAGCACGGGCAGAACCCGGCCGTGGTCGAGCGAGCGGCACAGCTGCGTCACGCGTTCGATTGGGTGCCGGTGCGACTGCTGGCGGCGAGTTTTGCACTGGTCGGCAACTTTGTCGCGGTCGGCCGGGTGATGCTGCACGAGCTGCTGAACTGGAACATCAGCGCCGCCCAACTGATCGAGAAGGTCGGGTTGGTGGCTGGTGAAATTCCGGCGCCGGTGGTGGGGCCGGACGGCATCAACAGCCTCGACCGGATCTGGGAACTGCTGCTGCGCGCGGCAGTGCTTTGGTATGCCGGGTTCGCGTTGTGGACTGTTTTGTCCTGATTTCTGCTTTGAATCGAAAAGATCGCAGCCTTCGGCAGCTCCAGGGATCGTGTGAATCTGTAGGAGCTGCCGAAGGCTGCGATCTTTTTCGTTAACCTTAAGTTACAAAACCCTCCGCCGATTTAGGCTATACAGAGATAGCGCCAATAGTGGCTATCTGCTGTCTCTGCGCGCCTGCCATAAAAATAAGAATTCAAAAGGGAGACTTCACAGTGAAGAGCTTGCTCTATCCCGCCGTCGCGCTGATGAACCGCCTGAGCTTCGGCATGAAGTTCAGCCTGATCAGCGTGCTATTCCTCGTGCCGATGCTGGTGACCAACTTCTATCTGGTGCGCGATTCCTATCGCGAATTCCAGGGCACACGGGTCGAGCTGCAGAGCCTCGACCTGCTGGGCAGCGGCCTGAGCCTGCGCCGAGATCTGGAAACCCTGAACAATCTGGTGCAGATCAACGTCATCCTTGGCCAGTCCGGCAAGGCGGGTCATGTCGAGTCGAATATCAGCGCTCTGGAGCAAAGCGTTCTGGCCCGTTTGCAAGGGCTGGCGGCGATGACCACTGACCCGGAACAAATTACCTTTTTCGATGGCAAGCGCGATGAAATGATCGCCGCGTTCAAGGCCCAGCAAACGGAAACCTCCCTGCAAAGCAAAAGTGCGCTGATCGGCAAGTTGCTCGGCAACGCGCAGATTTTCAGCCAGATCATTGCCAGTCAGGCCGGCCTGAGTCGCGACAGCCAGAGCGACATGCGTCAGCTGAGCGAGCTCATTACCAACGTCACGCCAGCCGTCACCCAGACGCTCGGCGAAGGCCGGGCGATGGGTTCTTACTCGTTGGGGCAGGGCTTTCTCAATTCGGCGTCGAGCACCCGTTTCGATGAGTTGCTGGCGCAGATCGAAAAGCTTCAGGCCGAATACGGTCTGAAATTGCAGGATGCTCTGGGCTCCAGTAAAGCGGCGCACGAAACCCTGGCCGCTCAGGCCGAAAGCAGCAAGGCCTCCCTGAAAAAGGCCAGTGAACTGTTCGAAGAACAAGTGGTGATGGCTGACACCCTCGATGCACCGTGGCAGGCCTTTTACGATCAGGTTACGGGCCTGATCGACCAGACCTACCAACTCAATGAAGCCACCCTGAAGTTTCTCGGTACCCAGTTGCAGCAGCGGCTGGAGCAGCACCGCACCCACATGATCCTGCAGGCAGTGGCGCTGGCGCTGGTGTTTGTGTTGATTTTTTACCTCTATGGCGGTTTCTATGCCTCGACCCGCACCACCCTCAAGCGTCTTGGCGCGGTGATGGACAAGGTGGCGGCCGGGGACATGACCGTGACCTTCAGCGCCAACAGCCGCGATGAACTGGGCGAGCTGGGCGAGGTATTCACCGGCACCGTGAAGAAGATCCATGATCTGATCGAGCGCGTGGGCCAGACCGTCAGTGAGGTCGAGCGCCAGGCCGGCCAGGTTGAAAACGTGTCTGCCCAGAGCAATCAGGCGGTAGCGGGGCAGCGTACGCAGATCGAGCAGGTCGCCACCGCGATGAACCAGATGTCAGCCACTTCCCTGGAGGTGGCGCGCAGTGCCGCGGCGGCCGTCAGCAGCGCTCACAGCGTCAACGACGAGACCATCAGCGGTCGCGGCCTGGTGGAGTCCCAGCAGGGCAGCATCGCTGCACTGGCCAGTGAGATCGATCAGTCGGTGCGGGTGATCAATCAACTGGCCAGCGACAGCCAATCCATCAGTCGTGTGCTGGAAGTGATCAAAAGCATTGCCGAACAGACCAACTTGCTGGCGCTCAACGCGGCCATCGAAGCCGCGCGTGCGGGCGAGCAGGGCCGTGGTTTTGCGGTGGTGGCGGACGAGGTCCGGACCCTGGCCAAACGCACCCAGCAATCGACCGAAGAAATCGAGCAGATGATCGCCAAGCTGCACAGCGGTGTCGGGGCGGCGGTCAAGGCGATGGGCACCAGCCATCAGATGGCCAACGGCACGGTCGGGCAGTCGGAAAAGGTCCAGCAGGCGCTGGAAAACATCCTCGGTGCTGTCGGCATGATCGTCGACCAGAACCAGCAGATCGCCGCTGCGGTAGAGCAGCAGACCGCCGTGGCTCACGACATCGACCAGAACATCGTCGAGATCAACCGCGCCGGTGAGCGCACCGCCGACGGCGCGCACCAGACTGAAAATGCCAGCCGAGCGTTGTCGGCGCAGGTGGTGGAACTCAAACAATTGATCAGCGCGTTCCGGGTTTGATGCCACGGAGTTGATTTCCTGTGGGAGCGGGCTTGCCCGCGATAGCGTATTACCATTCAACATCAATGTTGACTGACAGTCCGTCATCGCGGGCAAGCCCGCTCCCATAGGTATTGCGTGAATCAGTGGGTTACCAGTTAAACAACTCACACGCATTGGCCGTGCTGGCGGCAGCCAGTTGTTCGGGGTTGATCGCCATGAGGGCGGCCAGTGCCTCGCAAATCGCCGGAAGATGCGCCGGGCTGTTGCGTTGACCGGGGAACATGGCGGGCGCCATGTCCGGTGAGTCGGTTTCCAGTACCACCGATTCAACGGGTAAACCGGCGAGCACGCGGTGCATGCGCAGGGCCTGCGGCCAGGTCGCGGCGCCGCCGAAGCCGAGTTTGAAACCCAGCTTGATGTATTCGCGCGCCTCTTCCTGGCTACCGGCGAAGGCATGAATGATTCCCGCCCGTTTCAAGCGAAACCGTTTGAGCGTGGCAATCACCGCCGCATGGCTGCGTCGCACGTGAATCAGCGCCGGCAGATTGAAGTCCGCCGCCAGTTGCAGTTGGGCGTCGAACAGCGCTTGCTGGCGTTCACGATCCAGGGTCTCGATGAAGTAATCCAGACCGATTTCGCCCACCGCGCATAGCTGTCGATGGCCGGCCATACGCGTCAGCCAGTCACCGAGCTCGGTCACATCCTCAGGGCGATGGTCATCCAGATACACCGGGTGCAAACCGAACGCCGCGTGCAGATCGGGATCGCTTTGCACCAGGTCCCAGACCCGCTGCCAATTGGCCCGATAAACCCCCAGCACCACCATCCGCCGCACGCCGAGGGCGCGGCTCTCGGCCAGCAGCGCCTGACGATCCACGTCGAAATCCGGGAAATCCAGATGAGTGTGGGTGTCGATCAGTTCCACGGCTCAGTCCTGATGAATACGCTGCTTGAAGGTCCGCGCGATGGCCTGCACGCCGGGTTGGTAATCGGCCTGTTCAATGGCCGCCAGCGCCAGTTGCAAAGCTTTGTCGGCGATCAGTTGATGCTGCTGGGACATGGCGTTGACCGGCAGTGGCAGGAAGTCCAGCAACTGCGTATCACCGAAGGTGCCCAAGCGTAGCGGGCGGGACTTCAGAGGGAAGTCGTGCAAGGCATCGAACACGCCCTGAAGCAGCACGTAGGAGGTGGTCACCAGCGCATCCGGCAAATGGCCCAGGCGCTGAAGCAATTCTTCCATCAATTGTTTGCCGCACTCACGGCTGAACGACTCGCCGTGTTCGATCAGCGCCTCGCCTTTGAAACCGTTCAGCGCTTCCTTGAACCCTGCCGCCCGTTCCTGGCTGATACTCAATTCGGGACGGGCACCGATCAGCGCGATCTGCTTGGGCAACGGGTCCAGCAGGCTGCGGGTAAGCTGCAGACTGGCTTCGCGATCATCACTGATCACCGAGCAAAAGTGCTCAGGCTCCATCACCCGGTCGATGGCGATGATCGGAATGCCTTTGGCCTGCAACTGCCGATAACTGTCATCACCGGCCGGCAGGCAACTGGCGACGATCAGCGCATCGCAGCGGCGGGCGCGGAACAGTTGCAGCAATTGCCGTTCGCTGTCCGGCGCATCGTCGGAGCTGGCGATCAGCAGTTGATAGCCGCGAGCCCGGGCGCCTTGTTCCAGCAGTTTGGCGATTCGCGCGTAACTGGGGTTTTCCAGGTCCGGCAGAATGAAGCCCAGGGTGCGGGTGTGCCGACTGCGCAACCCGGCGGCCTGAGGATTGGGTGTGAAGCCATGTTGTTCGACCACCGCGCGCACGCGCTCGACGGTGGCGCTGCTGATGCGTTGCTGTTCAGCCTTGCCATTGATGACATAACTGGCGGTAGTCACGGAGACGCCGGCCAACTGTGCAATATCACTGAGTTTCAACCCGGGTTTTCCTTATTTGTTCGAGCTTGCCCGACATTTTCGCCAATCCTACCCGATTCGGGCAGGCGACCATTGTCGCAGCAGATCCGACAATTGGACTTCAAGGATGAGACATTATCGAGTAACGTGCCTAACATTCTAGATTAAACGTTTCAGCAGGCGTATTTTCTACGTTAAAGGTCGCTTTGGTCGGTTCTGCCGCGAAACCGCCAAAACTGCCCCTGAAAAGGCGCTCCCAAGGGCCTAAGCTGAATCAATCAAAACAATACCTGGCGTCACACGGCGCCAAAAAGGAGAAAGCATGCTCGAGCTCACCATAGAGCAGATATCCATGGGCCAGTCGGCTGTGGATAAAGCCACCGCCCTGCAATTACTCGCTGACCGACTTGTGACCGATGGCCTGGTGGCGGATGGTTACCTTGCGGGCTTGCAGGCCCGGGAAGTCCAGGGCTCGACCTTTCTCGGCCAAGGTATTGCCATCCCACACGGCACCCCGGAAACCCGTGATCAGGTGTTCGCCACCGGTGTGCGGCTGATGCAGTTTCCTGACGGCGTGGACTGGGGCGATGGTCAGATCGTTTATCTGGCGATTGGTATCGCTGCCAAATCCGATGAACACCTGCGCCTGCTGCAACTGCTGACTCGCGCCCTCGGTGAAACCGATCTGGGCCAGGCCCTGCGCCGCGCCAGTTCCGCCGAAGCCTTGTTGAAACTGCTGCAAGGCGCGCCGCAAGAGTTGGCGCTGGACGCACAGATGATCGGCCTCGGTGTTTCCGCCGATGACTTCGAAGAACTGGTCTGGCGCGGTGCCCGCTTGCTGCGTCAGGCCGATTGCGTGAGCAACGGTTTTGCTGGCGTCTTGCAGCAGGTCGACGCGCTGCCGCTGGGCGATGGCCTGTGGTGGCTGCACAGCGAACAAACGGTGAAGCGTCCGGGCCTGGCATTCGTTACCCCGGACAAACCCATGCGCTACCTCGGTCAGCCGTTGAGCGGGCTGTTCTGCCTGGCCAGCCTCGGTGAAGCCCATCAGGCGTTGCTCGAACGCCTTTGCGCGCTGCTGATCGAAGGCCGTGGTCATGAATTGGGCCGTGCCACCAGCAGCCGCGCGGTGCTGGAAGTCCTCGGCGGTGAAGTGCCGGCGGATTGGCCGAGCGCACGCATTGCCCTGGCCAACGCCCACGGTTTGCATGCGCGCCCGGCGAAGATCCTCGCGCAACTGGCGAAAAGTTTTGAAGGCGAAATCCGCGTGCGCATCGTCGATGGTCACGACAGCGCGGTGTCGGTGAAGAGTTTGAGCAAACTGCTCAGCCTCGGCGCCCGTCGCGGTCAGGTGCTGGAATTCATCGCCGAACCGACCATCGCCGCCGATGCCTTGCCGGCCTTGCTGGCGGCCATCGAAGAAGGCTTGGGTGAAGAAGTCGAGCCGCTGCCGATCGTGAGCCAACAACGTGAAGTAATCGCCGATGTCGCCGAAGTGCTGCTTGCACCGGCCTCCGGCAGTCTGATTCAGGCGATTGCTGCCGCGCCGGGGATCGCCATCGGCCCGGCGCATATTCAAGTGCTGCAAGTTATCGATTACCCGCTGCGCGGTGAGTCTGCCGCCATCGAGCGCGAACGTCTCAAGCAAGCGTTGGCGGATGTGCGTCGCGACATCGAAGGCCTGATCGAGCGCAGCAAGGCCAAAGCGATTCGCGAGATTTTCATCACCCACCAGGAAATGCTCGACGACCCGGAACTGACCGACGAAGTCGACACCCGTCTCAAGCAAGGCGAAAGCGCCGAAGCGGCGTGGATGGCGGTGATTGAAGCGGCTGCCAAACAACAGGAATCGCTGCAGGACGCCTTGCTCGCCGAACGTGCCGCCGACTTGCGCGACATTGGCCGTCGGGTGCTGGCGCAATTGAGTGGCGTCGAAACGCCAGCCGAGCCGGAGCAGCCGTACATTCTGGTGATGGACGAAGTCGGCCCGTCCGACGTGGCACGTCTTGATCCGGCACGCGTGGCAGGCATCCTCACCGCTCGTGGTGGCGCCACGGCCCACAGCGCCATCGTCGCCCGGGCCTTGGGTATCCCGGCGCTAGTGGGCGCAGGTGCCGCGGTGTTACTGCTGAAGCCGGGCACGCCGCTGTTGATCGATGGTCAACGTGGTCGCCTGCATGTGGACGCCGATGCCGCGACCTTGCAGCGCGCCACTGAAGAGCGCGACACCCGTGAACTGCGCTTGAAAGCCGCCGCTGAACAACGCCATCAACCGGCGTTGACGACTGACGGCCACGCGGTGGAAGTGTTCGCCAATATCGGTGAAAGCGCCGGCGTCACCAGTGCGGTGGAGCAGGGCGCCGAAGGCATTGGCCTGCTGCGTACCGAACTGATTTTCATGGCCCACTCCCAGGCACCGGACGAGGCGACTCAGGAAGTCGAATACCGTCGTGTGCTCGATGGCCTGGCCGGTCGACCGCTGGTGGTGCGCACCCTTGACGTCGGTGGTGACAAACCGCTGCCGTACTGGCCGATCGCGAAAGAAGAAAACCCGTTCCTCGGCGTGCGTGGCATTCGCCTGACCCTGCAACGTCCGCAGGTCATGGAAGCGCAATTGCGCGCCTTGCTGCGTGCGGCTGACAGCCGTCCATTGCGAATCATGTTCCCGATGGTCGGCAGCGTCGATGAGTGGCGTCAGGCTCGGGACATGACCGAACGTCTGCGTCTGGAAATCCCGGTTGCGGACCTGCAACTGGGGATCATGATCGAAGTGCCGTCGGCCGCTTTGCTGGCGCCGGTGCTGGCCAAGGAAGTGGACTTTTTCAGCGTCGGCACCAACGACCTGACGCAATACACCCTGGCCATCGACCGTGGTCATCCGACCTTGTCGGCTCAGGCTGATGGCTTGCATCCGGCGGTGCTGCAACTGATCGACATCACCGTGCGTGCGGCTCATGCTCATGGCAAGTGGGTCGGCGTGTGCGGTGAACTGGCGGCCGATCCGCTGGCGGTACCGGTGCTGGTGGGCCTGGGTGTGGATGAGTTGAGCGTGTCGGGCCGCAGCATTGCCGAGGTCAAGGCGCGCATTCGTGAACTCAGCCTGACCCAGACTCAAACCCTTGCCCAACAGGCCTTGGCCGTGGGCAGCGCGAACGAAGTTCGTGCATTAGTGGAGGCCCTGTAATGGCCAAGATCTTAACCCTGACCCTTAACCCGGCGCTGGACCTCACCGTCCAATTACCGCTACTTACCCCCGGTCAGGTCAATCGCAGCGACGAAATGCACACCCACGCCGCCGGCAAAGGCGTGAATGTGGCGCAGGTGCTGGCCGACCTCGGGCATCAGCTGACCGTCAGCGGTTTTCTCGGGGAAGACAACCTCCAGGCGTTCGAAACCCTGTTTGCCAAACGCGGTTTTACCGACGCGTTTGTCCGTGTCCCCGGCGAGACCCGCAGCAACATCAAACTGGCAGAAAGCGATGGGCGCATCACCGACATCAACGGCCCGGGGCCGAGGGTCAGTGAAGCGGCGCAGCAGGCCTTGCTCGATCGACTCGATCAGATTGCTCCTGGGCATGATGCGGTCGTCGTGGCCGGTAGTTTGCCCCGTGGCGTGAATCCTCAGTGGTTGCGGGAGTTGATCCAGCGCTTGAAAAAGCGCGGTTTGAAAGTGGCGCTCGACACCAGCGGTGAAGCCTTGCGCGCAGGTCTGGCGGCCGGCCCATGGCTGATCAAACCCAACACCGAAGAATTGGCTGAAGCGCTGGGTTGCGAGGTGGTTTCCGTGGGCGCCCAAGCCGAGGCGGCGAGCCGCTTGCATGCGCATGGCATCGAGCACGTGGTGATTTCCGACGGTGCCGATGGGGTGAACTGGTTCAGTGTCGGCTCGGCCATGCACGCCACGCCACCCAAGGTCAGCGTGGTCAGCACTGTCGGCGCGGGGGATTCGTTGCTGGCGGGCATGCTGCACGGTTTGCTCAGTGCCGATACGCCCGAGCAAACCTTGCGCACCGCCACCGCAATTGCCGCCATGGCCGTTACCCAGATCGGTTTTGGTATCGGCGACACCGCGCAACTGGCGCACCTCGAACAGGGCGTGCGCCTGCGCCCCCTGACAGAACAATAAGAGGGTTTGCAATGAAGTTAGCCATTGTTACGGCCTGCCCGAACGGCATGGTCACCAGTGTGCTGTGCGCTCGTCTGCTCGATGCAGCAGCCCAGCGTCAGGGCTGGAGCACTAGTGTCGAAGTCGTTGATGCAGCCCATCCGGAACGTCAACTGTCGGCTGCGACCATCGAGGCCGCCGAGTGGGTGTTGCTGGTCACCAGCGCGCCGGTGGATATGTCGCGGTTCGTCGGTAAACGCGTGTTTCAGAGCACCCCGGCCCAGGCCCTGCAAGATGTCGAAGCGGTGCTGCGTCGCGGGGTGGAGGAGGCCGAGGTTTACGTCGCGCCCGAAGCCGCCGCCGAGCCGGCTGCCGTGGTTAAAAATGCGCCACGCCTAGTGGCCGTCACTGCGTGCCCGACCGGCGTCGCCCACACCTTCATGGCCGCCGAAGCCTTGCAGCAAGCGGCCAAGCGTCTGGGCTACGATCTGCAAGTAGAAACCCAAGGCTCGGTCGGTGCGCGCAATCCAATCAGCGCAGAGGCGATTGCCGATGCCGACGTGGTGCTGTTGGCGGCAGACATCGAAGTCGCCACCGAGCGGTTCGCCGGCAAGAAAATCTACCGTTGCGGCACCGGCATTGCGTTGAAACAAGCCGAAGCGACGCTGAACAAAGCCCTGGCCGAAGGCAAACAGGAAAGCGCTTCGACCGGCGCCAAAGGCCCGGCCAAGCAAGAGAAGACCGGCATCTACAAACACCTGCTGACCGGTGTGTCGTACATGTTGCCGATGGTGGTGGCGGGCGGTCTGATGATCGCCTTGTCCTTCGTGTTCGGTATCACCGCGTTCAAGGAGGAAGGCACGCTCGCGGCCGCGCTGATGCAAATCGGCGGCGAGACCGCGTTCAAGCTGATGGTGCCGCTGCTGGCGGGCTACATCGCCTACTCGATCGCTGACCGCCCGGGCCTGGCGCCGGGGATGATCGGTGGTTTGCTGGCGAGCACCTTGGGCGCCGGTTTCATCGGCGGGATCATTGCCGGCTTCATCGCCGGCTATGCGGCCCAGGCGATCAATCGCTATGCGCGTTTGCCGCAGAGCCTTGAGGCACTGAAACCGATCCTGATCATCCCGTTGCTGGCGAGCCTGTTCACCGGTCTGGTGATGATCTACGTGGTCGGCAAACCGGTGGCCGGGATGCTCGCGGGGCTCACACACTTCCTCGACAGCATGGGCACCACCAATGCCATCCTGCTGGGTGTGCTGCTGGGCGGCATGATGTGCGTCGACCTCGGCGGGCCGATCAACAAAGCGGCTTATGCATTTTCGGTGGGGCTGCTGGCGTCGCAAAGTTATGCACCGATGGCCGCGACCATGGCGGCTGGTATGGTGCCGCCGATTGGCCTGGGCATCGCCACGTTCATTGCCCGGCGCAAGTTCGCCCAGACTGAACGCGAGGCCGGTAAAGCGGCGCTGGTGCTGGGGTTGTGCTTTATCTCCGAAGGGGCGATTCCGTTTGCAGCGAAAGACCCGCTACGGGTGATTCCGGCAAGCATCGCCGGCGGCGCGCTGACCGGCGCGATGTCGATGTACTTCGGCTGCAAACTCATGGCGCCCCACGGTGGGTTGTTCGTAATGCTGATTCCGAATGCGATCAACCATGCGCTGTTGTATCTGCTGGCGATCGTGGCCGGGAGTTTGCTGACGGCGGTGACGTATTCGGTGCTCAAACGGCCTGAGACGGTGGAACTGGCGCTGGAGCCGGCCAAGGCATAGATCAAAAGATCGCAGCCTTCGGCAGCTCCTACCCGGGATTGTATTTGACCGTGATATTGCGGCGTACATCGAACCTGTAGGAGCTGCCGGAGGCTGCGATCTTTTTTGTGTCATGCCGGATTCACACAGCCATGCTTAAGTTTTCCTTTTTCAGGGAGAACACCATGAGCGAATTCGACCTCAGCCGTCGTCGTGTCATGCAGGCCGTTGGCGCTGGGCTGTTGATGCCTGGCCTGGCGCCGGCGGTGATTGCTTCGGTCAAGGATCGGCCACAACTCACCGATGGCGTGCAGTCCGGCGATTTGCTGGGCGACCGGGCGATGATCTGGAGCCGTAGCGACCGTGCGGCGCGGATGGTGGTGGAATGGGACACGCGCAGCCTGTTCAGTAACCCTCGTCGATTCGTCTCGCCCTTGGCCGATGCCCGCACCGACTTCACCGCCCGGGTCGAGCTCACTGGCCTGCCCGCCGATCAGGCGATTTTCTATCGCGTGACTTTCGAAGACGCCCAGAGCGGTGTCGCCAGTGAACCCTGGTTCGGCCATCTGCGCAGTGTGCCCACCGCCCGGCGGAGTATTCGGTTCGTCTGGAGTGGCGACACGGTCGGCCAGGGCTTCGGCATCAACCCGGACATCGGCGGCATGCGCATCTACGAAGCCATGCGTCTGCGCCTGCCGGACTTTTTTATCCACAGCGGCGACACCATCTACGCCGACGGTCCCGTACCTGCGCAGCTCACAACAGAGAGCGGCCGGGTGTGGCGCAACCTAACCAGCGAAGCCAAGAGCAAAGTCGCCGAAACCCTCGACGACTATCGCGGCAATTACCGCTACAACCTGATGGACGAAAACATCCGCCGCTTCAACGCCGAGGTCCCGCAAATCTGGCAATGGGACGACCACGAAGTGGTGAACAACTGGTCGCCGGGCAAGCAACTGGATGAGCGCTACAAGAGCAAAGATATCCACAGCCTGGTAGGCCGTGCGCGCCAGGCCTGGCTGGAATACGCGCCGATGCGCTTGCAGAGCGCCAATGACGGCGGGAGGATTTATCGCAAGCTGAGTTATGGGCCGATGCTTGATGTGTTCGTGCTCGACATGCGCAGTTATCGCGAAGCCAATGACGACAACCTTGGTGCCGCCAAACCGTTTCTCGGTCGCGAACAATTGGACTGGCTCAAACGTGAGTTGAAAGGCTCCCAGGCCCAATGGAAAGTCATTGCCGCCGACATGCCCATCGGCCTCGGCGTACCCGACGGTGAAGTCAGCCCCGGTGTGGCGCGGTGGGAAGCGGTGGCCAATGGTGACCCTGGCCCGGCTCAGGGCCGTGAAGTGGAAATCGCTGAATTGCTCGGTTTTCTGCGGGCGCAGCAGGTGCGTAATTTCGTATTCCTCACGGCGGATGTGCATTACTGCGCGGCGCACCATTACCACCCGGACCGCGCGGCGTTCCAGGACTTCGAACCGTTCTGGGAGTTTGTCGCAGGGCCGCTGAATGCGGGGAGCTTCGGGCCGAATGCGCTGGATAAAACCTTCGGCCCCGAAGTGGTGTTCGAGAAAGCACCACCGGCGCAGAACACCTCGCCGTTTGCCGGGTTTCAGTTTTTTGGCGAGGTGAATATCGACGGGCAGACGGGGGAGATGAGTGTGGTGTTGCGGGATCTGGATGGGGTGGGGGTGTTTGAGCGCAAGTTGGCGCCGGTGTGAGAAGAAGTAAGCCGACACTCGATCAATGTGGGAGCGACCTGTGGCGAGGGGGCTTGCCCCCGTTTGAGTGCGTAGCACTCACAGGATCGTTGGTACTCAGAGATTTTGGGGCTGCTTCGCAGCCCAACGGGGGCAAGCCCCCTCGCCACAGGCTTGCTCCCACAGGGGATCGATGGTGTCAGTAAACGTCGCGGCGGTAGCGGCCTTGTTCGATCAGACGGTCGACTTCTTCAATGCCCAGCAATTCGTTGAGCGCGTGATCCACCCCTGAAGCCATCCCCTGCAAACTGCCGCAGATGTAAATCACGGCGCCATCGGCCAGCCATTTTTTCAACTCATCGGCCGACTCGCGCAGGCGATCCTGCACATAGATCTTCTCGGTTTGATCTCGGGAGAACGCCAGATCCAGCCGTGCCAGATCACCGTTGATCAACCATTCCTCAAGCTCTGCGCGGCACAGGTAGTCGTGCTCGCGATTACGCTCGCCGAACAGCAGCCAGTGACGCTGCTGCCCGTCGGCAATCCGTGCCTTGAGCAAACTGCGTAACCCGGCCAGCCCGGTGCCATTGCCCAGCAGGATCATCGGCACCGGTTCATTCGGTAGATGGAAGCCACTGTTGCGGCGTACCCGCAGGCTGATGCTGCTACCCACGGGCGCGTGTTCGGTCAACCAGCCGGAACCGACGCCCAGGCTGCCATCGGCGTGCAATTCCTGACGCACGATCAACTCCAGCACGCCGTCTGCGGCGATCGAGGCGATCGAGTATTCGCGCATGGCCAACGGCACCAGGGCGTCCGCCAGCGCTTGCGCGTGCAGACCGACCAGATGGGCGCGGTTCTCGGGCAATTGGCGGCTGGCGAGGGCTTGTTCCAGCGTTTGCGACAGGCCATCGAACTCAACCGTGGCCCGACCGTCAATCCCCAGGCCGTCGAGGAAATGCTCGATGGCCCACGGACAATTGCGCGGCAGTACTTCCACCAGATCCCCGGCCAGCCAGCTGCTGGTGGTGGGGGCGCTGAGGCCGAGCAAATACACGGGCGAACCGCTGCTGTCCGGGTTCATCAATTCGCGACGGGTCAGGGTCCAGTTGTCGTAGCTTGGCGCTTGCCAGGTATCTACCGGTGCCTGACCCGTCAGCAGGCCGAGTTGCTGTTGCCAGTGGCGCAGGGCGTAGGGGTCACCGCTGTCGACTTCCACCGGGGCGAACAAGGTCTTGCCGCCGTGCTCGCCCAACCAAGTGTGCAAGCGGCGGGCGAAGCCGCAAAAGTGTTGATACTGGCGGTCACCGAGGCCAAGCACGGCATAGTTAAGGCTGTCGAAGCTCAACGCCCGACCCAACACTTTGCGTTCGAATCCTCGGGCGCTGTCCGGCGCTTCACCGTCGCCGAAGGTGCTGACCACAAACAACGCGTTGCTGGAATCCTGCAGGTCTTGTTCGCTGACATTGGCCAACGGTTGAACCTTCACCGGCAACCCGGCGGCCTGCAATTGTCCTGCTGTCTGCCAGGCGAGCTGTTCGGCGAACCCGCTCTGGCTGGCGAAGCCGATCAGCCATGCCGGCGCATCACTGCCCGGTTGCGCGAGGCCTTTGCGGGCGTCCTTGATCTGACGTTTCTTGCGTCGACGATCCAGGTACAGCAACCAGCCAGTGATGAAAAACAGCGGCATGGCCAGTGCGGCGATCGTCACCATAATCCGCCCGATAATCCCGAAATAACTGCCGACGTGCAGCGCGTAGATACTGGTCAACAGCTGCGCCTTGAGGCTCTTGTCGCTGTAGCGGTCATGACGGTTGACGATACCGGTCGCCGGATCAAGGGTGAGCTGGTTCCGTGCCTGGTCGTGGGGTGAGTTCTTCAGCAGGTAGAACACAGTTGCCGGTTGCCCGGCCACGGGCGGCATACGAACGTTGTAGGACGAAAGACCAGGGCCGGCGGCGCTGTAGATGCTGCTCCATATCGCGGCGTAATCGGCAGTGGGGGCCGGGCCGCTTGGCGCAGGACCGCGACCACTGCGGACCCGCTCGTTTTGCGGCGAATCGGAAAGCAGCCGGGTCAGGCCCTTGTTGTACCACTCGTACGACCAGGACAGCCCGGTCAGCGCCGCCAAAAGGTAGAACACCAGGCACCAGGTACCGGCCACCGAGTGCAGATCCCAGTTGAAGCTGCGACCCTTTTTATTCCAGTCCAGGGTCAGCCACGCGCGCCAGTTTTTCCACTGGCGCGGCCAGCGTAGGTACAGGCCGGACAGACAGAAGAACACCAGAATCAGCGTGCAGGCGCCGGTGATCTGCCGGCCGATATCGTCCATGGCCAGGACCCGGTGCAGTTGCAGCATCAGGCCAAAGAAATCCTGGCCCGTGACGTCGCCCATGAACTCGCCGGTGTACGGGTCGAAGTACCGCATCGGCCCGCGACGTTCACCGGGTGGCGCGGTGAAGATCACTCTCGCGGCGTTGCCGCTGTCGGTCTCGACCCAGAGCATCGAGACTTTCTTGCCCGAAGCACCTTCGATTTTTTCCACCAGCTCGGCAGGCGGCAGTACGCCGGCAATCTGCTTCTCGACGTGCAGCACAGAGGGGTTCAACGCTCGCAGGATTTCATCCTGGAACGATACCGCCGCCCCGGTGATGCCCATCAGGGCCAGGACCAGTCCGGCGCTGATGCCGAAAAACCAGTGCAACTGGAACAGGGATTTCTTCAACACGTCGCTCGCCTTGTTCGTTCAAAAGTCATCATCACGGCGCGCATTATGCCGTGAGTTGTCGAGAAGCATTCTTTTTTACAGGCAAAAGCCCCGTTCACTTCGATGAACGGGGCTTTTGCCTAATGCCACTCAGTTACGCCGCGGAACCTGTGGGAGCGGGCTTGCCCGCGAAGACGGCGGTACAGTCACCTTTGATGTCGCTCCATACACTGCTTTCGCGGGCAAGCCCGCTCCCACAGGGATTCTCGTTTAACTGACTGGCATTGGGGCTTTGGCCTTCACGCTTCTGTTATCAGAAGTGGAAGTTGGCACTCAGCAGGGCGGTACGGCCCGCCGCCACGTGGGCGTAGTGGTTCTGGAGTATCTGGTCGAAATAACGCTTGTCGGTCAGGTTCTGTACGTTGAGTTGCAGGTCGACGTTCTTGGTCAGGCGGTAGCTGGCCATCGCGTCGTAACGCCAGTAGGACGGGATCTCCACCGAGTTGGCGACGTTGCCGAACTGGGAATCGACGAAGGTCGCACCGGCACCGACGGTCAACTTGTCCGGCACCAGATCGTAGGTCGACCAGAACGTGAAGTTGTTCCGTGGGGTGCTTGGCATGTGGTTGCCTTCATCGGCGGCGAGGGTGGTTTTGACCACTTCGCTGTCCATGTAGGTGTAGCCGCCGAAGACTCTCCAGTTGCGGGTCAGCTTGCCGGCATAGCTCAGTTCCAGGCCATTGACCTGCTGTTCGCCGTCCAGCACTTGAGTGGTGCCGCCGTCTGGATCGTTGATCCGCGCGTTGGTTTTCTCGGTACGGAACAGTGCGGCGGTCAGCGACAGGTCGTCACCGAAGAAGTCCCACTTGGTGCCGATTTCGTAGTTGCGGTTCTTTTCCGGATCCAGACTGCTGTTGTTCGCTGCCAGTTCCAGGCCACCGTTGCCGCTGGTTTCGCCGGCCGGGTTGCTGGAGGTCGAATAGGCCGCGTAGATGCTGCCGTTAGGCAACGGGTTGTAGACCACGCCGATCTGGTAGTTCACCAGGTCACTGGTGTTCGCACGGGAGAAATCGTTCGCTGGCGCTGTGCTGCTGGCGTTGGCGTGGCCGCTGGATTCGACCTGGTAGTTGTCATAACGCAGGCCCAGGTTCAGGGACCATTGCTCGTTGAACTTCAGAGTATCGAACACGTAGGCCGCGGCGGTTTTGGTGTCTGTGTCTGTGAACGCAGTGCTGTCGGTGATCGTGCCGTTCCAGCTATCCCCAGGCGTCGGGTTGTACAGGCTGGTGCAGTCGCCGGAGGTGAACAGGGCGCCGTTGCATCGGGTGCCGCTGGCGGTGGAGGTCAGGGTGTACGGGCGGTTGTGGGTGTCCTGATAGGAAAACTCCAGGCCGGTCACCAGGCTGTGCTCGATGGAGCCAGTGTTGAACTTGGCGCTCAGGTCGGTCTGGTTGATCCAGCCGCTGGACGTCGAGTTACGGCTCTTCGCGCCACGATAAGCACTGCCATTGACCACATTGCCCTTGCTGTCGTCCGGGTTGGTGACGATGTAGTCCAGGGTCGAACGGGACATGCGGAAGCTGTTCGATACGGTCAGGTCTTCATTCAGATCGTGTTCGATCTTGATGGTGCCGCTGTCATTGGTGGTCTGGCGAAAGTCGCGACCGGTGAGGCCGTAGAAGTTGTCGCGGTCAACGTTGGCCGGCTTGTCGACGTTGTACTTGCTGCGATTGGGACTCAAGGTCAACGGGATGCCGTAGTCGGGCATGTCGTCGGTTTCGACGTGGTAGTAGCCGACGGTCAAACGGGTATCGGTGCCCAGGCCGAAGGCGAAGGACGGCGCCACACCCCAGCGACTGACATCCACGGTATCGCGGCCGGCGACGTTGGCTTCGTGCTTCATCAGGTTCAAGCGCAAGGCCGAGGTGTCGGTCATCTGCTGGTTCAGATCAAGGGTGGTGCGCTTGGTCTGGTCCGAGCCCCAAGTGAAGCCGCCGTTGTAGGAATTGCCCAGCTTGGGGGGCTTGCTCACCAGGTTCAGGCTGCCACCGGTGGAACCTGCGCCGGTGAAGGCTGAACCCGGGCCCTTGCTGACTTCGATCGATTCAACGTTGAAGATCTCGCGGCTCTGGGATGCAGGGTCGCGCATGCCGTCGACGAACGTGTCGCTTTCGGCGTTGAAGCCGCGAATGATCGGACGATCGCCGGCCGGGTTACCGCCCTCGCCGGCACCGAAGGTGATGCCTGGAGTAGTGCGCAGGGCGTCGACCAGGCTGGTGGCGCCGGTGTCGCGAATCACTTGTTGAGGGATCACGGTGACGCTTTTCGGCGTCTCGCGCAGTGGCGCGGTGTACTTCTTGGAGGCCGAAGTATCGGTCTTGTAGGAGGTGTCATCCTGCTCGCCCACAACGCTGGTCGCGTCCAGGGAAATCGCATTGTCAGGTGCTTTTTCGTCAGTCTTTTCGGCCGCGAAAACCATGTGGCCCGCAGAGCCGGCAGTGATCGCCACGCCAATTGCAGACGCGAGCAAACGCGGTGAATTGACCGTTAATTGTAGTTGTTGGCGTGACATGTGAATTCCCCTCCCCAAGGATTTGAGGCCGCGGAATATAGGGTAAACACGTATCTGTATCAATTGCGAAACGTTACTATTCGCGACAAATTTACATTCTTTACAATTTACCTTTACGGTTTTTGCCGTTTCATTCGTCACACGGGTTTTACATAGGCAATAAGAATCAATACCATTGGCGCTCCTTTGCCTTCAGGTGTCTTTCCATGTTGCTGCACATTCCCGGCGTGTTCGCGAAAGAAGAAGTGCAGCGCATTCGCGAGGCTCTGACGCAGGCGGATTGGGCCGATGGCAAAATCACCGCCGGTTACCAGTCGGCCAAGGCCAAGCACAATTTGCAACTGCCGGAAGGGCATCCGTTGGCCAAGGAAATAGGTGCGGCGATGCTCGAGCGGCTGTGGAAAAATCCGCAGTTCATGTCGGCGGCATTACCGCACAAGGTCTTCCCTCCGTTACTGAACTGTTACACGGCCGGTGGCAGTTTCGACTTCCACATCGACAACGCCGTGCGCCAGCCCAAGGGCAGCATCGAGCGAGTGCGCACCGACCTGTCGGCGACGCTGTTCTTCAGTGAACCGGAGGACTACGACGGCGGAGAACTGGAAATCCAGGACACCTTCGGTACCCAGCGCGTGAAATTGCCCGCTGGTGACATGGTCCTGTATCCCGGGACCAGCCTGCACAAGGTCAACGCCGTCACTCGCGGCACCCGTTACGCCTCGTTTTTCTGGACGCAAAGCCTGGTGCGTGAAGACAGCCAGCGCGCCTTGCTGTTCGAGATGGACGGGGCGATTCAACAGTTGACCCAGGACATGCCCGACCATCCTTCATTGATCCGCCTGACCGGCACCTACCACAACCTGTTGCGTCGCTGGGTCGAGGTGTAAGTGACGGACTTTCGGTTGCACCGCGAGGAAATCCTCGACGGCGACCGCCTCAAGTCGATGCTCGAAGAAAGCCCGGCGCGCGCGGCTCAGGCGATCCTGATCGCCGTCCGTGAAGGCGTGCTCGATGCTCAGGCGTTGCTCGGGCAGATCCTCCTGGACGGGCGAGGGATTGAGCAGGATCAGCCGCTAGCCGTGCGCTGGTTCGATATCGCCGCCCAGGGCGGACATTCGATGGCGCGCAATATGCTCGGTCGTTGTCATGAACATGGCTGGGGTTGCACCGCCGATGCTTCGATAGCCGCGGGGCATTATCGTGTTGCCGCTGAAGCCGGACTGGATTGGGCGATGTACAACTACGCCAATCTGCTGGCTACTGGTCGTGGGGTGATCGAGGATCAGGTGCAAGCGCTGAGTCTGTATCGGCGGGCAGCTGAATTGGGCCACGCGAAGTCGATGAACCTGCTGGGGCGTTATCTGGAAGAAGGCCGGGTTTGTCCGGCAGATCCGCTAGCTGCCCGTGACTGGTATCGACGCTCGGCGGTCGGCGGGGATTTTCGTGGGCAGTTCAGTTATGCAGCGGTGTTGGCGGATGAAGGCAAGATCGACGAGGCGCTGTGTTGGCTGCACAAGGCACTGGACGGCGGGAATCTGAATTTTTTGCGGGTGGCGAGCAAGGCGCTGGTGAGCGCAACCGATCTGCGAATTCGCGCCTTGGCGATTGAGTACCGTCAAAAGACAATGCAACTGGGCGCAGAGCAATGTCGACTTACTCATGAGGCTTTGGCGGACGTTGATGCTGGAAGGGTGTTTGACCATGGAATTGTTCAGGCGTGGGCAGACAGTTTGAGCACTGATCATCCATTACCGTTGCCCCTCCAATAGAGTTGAATAGGATAAGTCGTCAGTGGCATATGATCGTTCCAATGCAGAGCGTGGAAACGATCAACTGCTTTTCGCGGTAGAAAGTTCAGACACAAAAAAGCCCATGACACGTCATGGGCTTTTTCATTTCTGCGCGTGGTTTTTACACGTAGAACGACTTCAACGGCGGGAAGCCATTGAACTCAACAGCGCTGTAGCTGGTGGTGTATGCACCGGTCGACAACCAGTACAAACGGTCACCGATCGCCAGGTTCAGCGGCAGGCCGTACTTGTAGTTTTCGTACATGATGTCGGCGCTATCGCAGGTTGGGCCGGCGATAACCACTTCTTCCATCTCGCCTTTCTTCTCGGTCCAGATAGGGAACTTGATGGCTTCGTCCATGGTTTCGATCAGGCCGGAGAACTTGCCCACATCCGTGTACACCCATCGCTCGACGGCGGTACGGGATTTACGCGCCACCAGCACCACTTCACTGACCAGAATGCCGGCGTTGGCGATCAGCGAACGGCCTGGTTCCAGGATGATTTCCGGCAGCTCGTCGCCGAAGTCTTCCTTGAGGAAGCGGATGATTTCTTCGGCGTAGGTTTCCAGGCTGTTGGTGCGGGTGATGTAGTTGGCCGGGAAGCCGCCGCCCATGTTGATCAGCTTCAGGTGAATGCCGTCTTCTTCTTTCAGGCGTTCGAAGATCACTTTGACCTTGGCGATCGCTGCGTCCCAGACGCTGATGTCACGCTGCTGCGAACCAACGTGGAACGAGATGCCGTAAGGCACCAGGCCCAGGTCGCGAGCGAGGATCAACAGGTCCATGGCCATGTCGGTCTGGCAGCCGAATTTACGCGACAGTGGCCAGTCGGCGGTGGTCGAGCCTTCAGTCAGGATGCGCACATAGACTTTCGAACCCGGAGCTGCCTTGGCGATGTTGCGCAGGTCGGCTTCGGAGTCGGTGGCATACAGACGCACGCCCTTCTCGTAGAAGTAGCGAATGTCCTTGGATTTCTTGATGGTGTTGCCGTAGCTGATGCGATCCGGGCCGACGCCCTGGTTCATCACTTTGTCGAGCTCGTAGATCGAGGCGATGTCGAAGTTCGAGCCTTTCTCTTTGAGCAGGTCGATGATTTCAACGGCCGGGTTGGCCTTGACTGCGTAGTAGACCTTGGCGAATTCGAAACCGGCGCGCAGGTCGTCGTAGGCCTGGCTGATCATCGCGGTGTCGATCACCACGAACGGGGTTTCTTGTTTGTCGGCGAAAGCCTTCATTTTCTGGAAGGTATCGCGCGCGAAATAGTCTTCGACGTTGATCGACATGCTGGGAACTCCTACTGGCAAACTGAAATTATCAATGGGTGCAAATGAACGCCCTCCGTATCCCCACTTTGGTTCGCCTACTTCCCAAGGCATGTCGCCGAAAGCAAAAAGGCCACGGGAGATGGGTCTACCCTTGGCCTTGCTGTCTCGTCGTCAGTACTTGAGCCGGATGGATCGTTTCCAGCATGGACGTTCGGCGCGAACTTTAGGGCGTGAGGAGCTCGAGATCAACAAAAAATGTCGCGTTTTTGCACGCTTCCGTCGTGCGGTCCCGGACAGCTACTGATGTAACCGACCTGCATGACAGTGTGATGTTCCCTGTGGAGGGATATTTGAGGGGATTCAGCAGGTATTTTTGGTGCCCCCAATCGCGGGCAAGCCCGCTCCCACAGTGATTTCTGGCGTACACAAGTCTCGTGTACGCCAAGAACCCTGTGGGAGCGGGCTTGCCCGCGATGGCGTCAGTCAGGCCAACGCAGTCTCGGCCGGCGAAACAATACTGGTCTTGCCCCCACGAGACTTACCGGAGCTCAAGTACTCGGCAATCGATTCCTGAGTCACCTCACCCAGGAACACCCGCTCCGCATCCATCACCGGCAGCCACGAGCGGTTGAACTCGTACATGCGCGACAGCAGGATGCGCAAATGCTCGTCGTACACCGCAGTGGCGTTGAACTCGCGCAGGTATTGCGCGCAGGTGCCGGTCTGGCGGTGCAGGTCGCGACGGCGCACGTAGCCCAAGGCCTTGTTCTCGGCGCAGGTAACCACCACGTAGCGACGGTCCAGTTCGTCCATCAATTCCAGCGCTTCGGCCACCGGAGTTCCCGGGCTCACCGAGGGTGCGTTGTCCGCCGCGTCTTCGGCTTTCACCAGCAACAGGCGCTTGAGGGTGCTGTCCTGGCCGACGAAGTTGCTGACAAAGTCATCCGCCGGATGCGCGAGAAGCGTGTCCGGATGATCGATCTGCAGCAGTTTGCCCGCGCGGAAAATCGCGATCTTGTCGCCAAGCTTGATCGCTTCGTCGATGTCGTGGCTGACCATGATCACGGTCTTGTTCAGCGCCCGTTGCATCTCGAAGAACTCGTTCTGAATCATCTCGCGGTTGATCGGATCGACCGCGCCGAACGGTTCATCCATCAACAACAGCGGCGCATCCGCCGCCAGCGCGCGAATCACGCCGATCCGCTGCTGCTGGCCACCGGACAACTCACGCGGATAGCGAGTCAGATACTGTTTGGGTTCGAGCTTGATCATGCTCATCAACTCGCGGGCGCGGTCGTGACATTTCTGTTTGTCCCAGCCGAGCAGGCGCGGAACGATGGTGATGTTCTCTTCGATGGTCATGTTCGGGAACAGACCGATCTGCTGGATCACATAACCGATGTTGCGACGCAGGGTCACGGCGTCGAGGTCAGTGGTGTCTTCGCCGTTGATCAGGATCTTGCCCGAGGTTGGCTTGATCAGGCGGTTGATCATCTTCAGCGTGGTGCTTTTGCCGCAACCCGATGGCCCGAGGAACACACAGATCTCGCCTTCATTGACGGTCAGGCTTACCGAGTCCACGGCTTTCACATCTTTGCCGTTGCTTTGGAAGGTCTTGCTGAGGTTTTGAAGTTCGATCATTTCAGGAGTCCTTTTGGAGTCAGCGTGCGTTGCAGCCATTGCAGAAGCAGGTCGGCGAAGATGGCCAGGAGACTGACCAGCACGGCGCCGACGATCAGCATCGACATGTCGCTGCGGCTGATGGAAGCGAGAATGAGTACACCGAGGCCACCGGCGCCGATGGTCGCGGCGATGGTCATCACACCGATGTTCATCACCACGGCGGTGCGGACACCGGCGAGGATCACCGGCACGGCAATTGGCAGTTCGACCATGCGCAGGCGCTGGCCGAAGGTCATGCCGATGCCACGCGCTGCTTCGCGAATGCCCGGTTCGACGCCGGTCAGTGCCAAATAGGTGTTACGCATGATCGGCAGCAACGAGTACAGAAACACTGCGGTGATCGCCGGCATCGGGCCGAGGCCTTGGCCGAATTTCGAGTAGAACGGCAGCAGCAGGCCGAACAGCGCAATCGATGGCACGGTCAGCAACACCGTAGCGCTGGCTTGTAACGGGCCGGCCAGTGTCGGGAAGCGGGTCATCAGGATGCCCAGCGGCACGCCGACCAGAATCGCCAGGGTCACGGCGATGCCGACCAGGGTGATGTGCTGCCAGGTCAGGTGCAAAACCTGCGGCCAATCGAGATGGGAAAAGGCGTTGAGAAATTCCATGTCTTTTCCTCCTTAGTGCAATGGATGTTGGCGCAGGAAATCGGCGGCAACGGATGAAGGGCTTTCATGATCGACATCGACCCGCGCATTCAGCTGGCGCATGGTGGCGTCGTCGAACAGCTGGGCCAGTGGCTTGAGCTCTTCGGCGAGTTTCGGGTGGGCGTCGAGGTAAACCTGACGCACCACCGGCGCGGCGGTGTAGTCCGGGAAGTAATGCTTGTCGTCTTCCAGCAACTTGAGCTTGAAGGCGTTCAAGCGACCGTCGGTGGTGTAGACCAGACCGGCGAACACCTGGCCATTGCGCAGGGCGGTGTAGACCAGGCCGGCATCCATCTGGCGGATGTTGTTGCGGGTCAGGTTCATGCCGTAGAGATCCACCATGCCATCGAGACCGTCGGAACGGTTGGCAAACTCGGTGTCCAGGGCGACGAGGTGATTGGTCTTCGCCTCAGCCTGTAACACCGTGTTCAGCTCGCTCATGGTGTTGATCTGTGGGTAAGCCTTCGCGGTGTTTTCCGGCAGGGCTAGGGCGTAGGTGTTGCTGAACTTCGACGGGGTGAGCCAGACCAGGCCTTTTTTCGCGTCGAGTTCTTTCACTCGGGCGTAGGACTGAGCGCTATCGAGCTTGTCGGTGACGTGGTTGTAAGCCACCAGCGACACGCCGGTGTATTCCCACATCAAATCCAGCTGGCCACTTTCGTGGGCGCTGCGGGCCAGGTTGCTGCCCAGACCGCCGGTCACCTGGGTGTCGTAACCCTTGGTTCGCAGGTACTGGGAAGTGATTTCTGCCAGCAGGGTTTGTTCGGTGAACACCCGGGCGCCAATGCGAATCACGGGTTTTTCAGCGGCTTGGGCAAATCCTGCGAACAGCAGGACGCAGCCTAGTATTAAGCTTACTTTTTTCATGTTGATTCCTTTGCCGAGGCTTAAGACGGGCGCAAGCCGCGTTCGAGCCAGAGGCGGCTGGCGAGTGTCACCAGTCCGTCGAGCAGCAAGGCCAGCAGGGCGGTACACGCCGCTCCGAGCAGCAGTTGCGGCTGATTGTTCAGGGCGATGCCGGGGAAAATCAGGCTGCCCAGACTGTTGGCGCCGATCAGGAACGCCAGCGGTGCGGTACCGACGTTGATCGCCAGCGCCACGCGCACGCCGCCAATGATGATCGGTACGGCGTTCGGCAGTTCGACCCGCCATAGCACCTGAGTCGGTGTCATGCCGATGCCGACGGCCGCTTCCTTGAGTGAACCCTGAACGTTTTTCAGACCTTCATAGGTGTTGCGCACAATCGGCAACAGTGAGGCGAGGAACAAAGCGAAAATCGCAGGACCGCTGCCAATGCCGAGGATACCCAGGGCGATGGCCAGTACGGCAAGAGGCGGCACGGTGTTGCCGATGTTGAAGATCTGCATGAAGCGTTCGGCGCGTCCAACCATGGTCGGGCGGCTGAGGAAGATGCCGGTGGGTATGCCCACTACAAGGGCGGCCAGCATGGAAACGAGGACGAGAATCAGATGAGCTTGCAGGTAAAACAACAAATCGTCGCGGTACTGTTCGATCGTGTTGATGCCAATCCAGTGGACCAGCAGGGCCAGAAGGGCGACGACAACCGCACCTCCTATCAGCCCTTTGCCATAGCGAATAGCCACAGGCGGACTCCTTTTTTCAGTCGGCGGACGCAGTCCCGTGTTACGTGGCCGGGGTGGTCAGTTCTGTTTGCCCAACTTCGGCACCAGAAGCTCATATCCTGCGTTGCTGTTCCTCGCCATAGCGAGCTATGACTCGTCACAGCGCCTGGGCTATGAACTTCTGGCATCCGAATTTGAGCAACAGAACTGACCACCCCGGCCACCAGCCATTCCTGGCTGCCGGGAAATAAACGTTCGCGAGAAGCAGCTCTTCATGCTCGTGAAACCGCATGAAATCGAGCCATAAGCGCAGCCTCGTCAGGCTAACTTGCTGATTTTTCAACCCTGACGAATAGCCGTAACAGGGGAGTGGACGCCTCCACGCTCTGAAAGGTTCCCATCTGAAGCAGCATTTGGCCACCCCTAATGTGCTCAACGGTTCGGTTCTTCGATGAAGTTGGGCTATAATCGCGGCCCTTTTTTGAATCACCTGCCAGGCGATTTCCCATGACCAAACAGGCCGCCGAAGTCGCGAAACGCCGCACTTTCGCCATTATTTCCCACCCCGATGCCGGTAAAACCACCATCACCGAGAAGCTCTTGCTGATGGGCAAGGCGATTGCGATTGCGGGCACGGTGAAATCTCGAAAATCCGACCGCCATGCCACCTCCGACTGGATGGAAATGGAAAAACAACGAGGTATTTCCATTACCACGTCGGTCATGCAGTTCCCGTATCGCGATCACATGATCAACCTGCTCGACACCCCGGGCCACGAAGACTTCTCCGAAGATACCTACCGCACTCTGACGGCAGTGGACTCGGCATTGATGGTCCTCGACGGCGGTAAGGGTGTAGAGCCACGGACCATCGCGTTGATGGATGTTTGCCGTCTGCGTGACACGCCGATCGTCAGCTTCATCAACAAACTCGATCGTGACATTCGCGACCCGATTGAACTGCTCGACGAAATCGAAGCGGTCCTGAAGATCAAGGCTGCGCCGATCACCTGGCCGATCGGTTGCTACCGCGATTTCAAGGGTGTTTATCACCTCGCCGACGACTACATCATTGTCTACACCGCCGGTCACGGCCACGAGCGCACCGACGTGAAAATCATCGAGAAGCTCGACTCCGATGAAGCCCGCGCGCACTTGGGCGACGAGTACGATCGCTTCGTTGATCAGCTGGAACTGGTGCAGGGCGCCTGCCACGAATTCAATCAACAGGAATTCCTCGACGGCCAACTGACTCCGGTGTTCTTCGGTACCGCACTGGGCAACTTCGGTGTCGATCACGTGCTCGATGCCGTGGTCAACTGGGCGCCGAAACCGCTGGCCCGTGTCGCCAACGAACGCACCGTGGAACCGGTTGAAGAGAAATTCGCCGGCTTCGTGTTCAAGATCCAGGCGAACATGGACCCGAAACACCGCGACCGCATCGCCTTCATGCGTATCTGCTCCGGCAAGTACGAAAAAGGCATGAAAATGCGCCACGTGCGCACCGGCAAAGACGTGCGGATCGGCGATGCGCTGACGTTCTTCTCTTCCGAGCGTGAGCAACTGGAAGAAGCGTTTGCCGGCGACATTATCGGCCTGCACAACCACGGCACCATCCAGATCGGCGACACCTTCACCGAAGGCGAAGTCCTGGGCTTCACCGGCATCCCGCACTTCGCCCCGGAACTGTTCCGTCGCGTGCGTCTGCGTGATCCGCTGAAATCCAAGCAACTGCGTCAGGGCCTGCAGCAACTGGCCGAAGAAGGCGCCACTCAGGTGTTCTTCCCCGAGCGCAGCAACGACATCATCCTTGGCGCCGTCGGTGTGCTGCAGTTCGATGTGGTCGCCAGCCGTTTGAAAGAGGAATACAAGGTCGAGTGCTCTTACGAGCCGATCACTGTTTATTCCGCGCGCTGGATTGATTGCGACGATAAGAAGAAGCTCGAGGAATTCCGGGTCAAGGCCGTGGAAAACCTTGCGGTCGATGGCGGTGGTCATCTGACCTACCTGGCTCCGACGCGGGTCAACCTGGCGCTGATGGAAGAGCGCTGGCCGGATGTGAAATTCCGTGCGACGCGTGAGCATCATTAAGCGCTGAGCCGTAACACCCAAAGCCCCGATGCGTAAGCCTCGGGGCTTTTTTGTGCCGCCTCGCTCTCACAGGGGGCATCATTGTTAGTGGGTTTGGATATAAGGCTTATTCGAAACCAATCTCTTTGCCAATGGCATTTTCTGCTACCCGGTAGCGTCCTGTCTGGAGAACCCGGTCAATCGGAACTAAATTTCACTCAGTACCTTTCAGGCATCCATGCGTCACCCAAGAAAGGATGGAATCGGCAATGAGTATTTTTCAACGCATTGTGTTGTTGCTTAAGGTTTTGGTGATGCTGTCCCTCGGCACGTCGGCGGTGGCGTGGGCAGAATGTGAGGACCATGAAAAACAGGCCTTGAACGGGCAAGGCGTGCACAGCGAGCAGATGATCGCTGCGACCGAATCAGACGATGACGACCCAGACGCCGATGAGGAGGATGAGGAAGACAAGCAAACGTAAATGACGGACCAAAGAAAACCCCTCCTGCCGGACTGATGCGCAGTCTGGCGGAAGGGGTCTGGTCAACTCAGAAAAAGCGCGCCCCGAAAGCCAAGGCGCGTTTTTTTATGCCGCGCCGTCGAGGAATTGCTCGGCGTAGTGACAAGCCACCTGGCGGGTGTCGAGCAGGCGCAAGGCCGGCTCTTCGACGCTGCAGCGCTCGGTCGCGTACGGGCAGCGCTTGTGGAAGGCGCAGCCGGACGGCGGGTTCAGCGGGTTCGGCAGTTCGCCGACGATCTTGATTTTCGGCTTGTCCGGATCCGGGTGGATGGTCGGAGTGGCCGACAACAGCGCCTGGGTGTACGGGTGCAGAGGACGGGTGTAGATGTCCTCTTTCGGGCCCATTTCCACCGGGCGACCGAGGTACATCACCATCACGTGATCGGCGACGTGACGCACCACGGCCAGATTGTGGGAGATGAACACGTAGGCGGTGTTGAACTCTTGCTGCAAATCCATGAACAGGTTGAGCACCTGCGCCTGGATCGATACGTCCAGCGCGGAAGTCGGTTCGTCCGCCACCAGCACTTTCGGTTGCAGCATCATCGCGCGGGCCAGGGCAATTCGCTGGCGCTGACCGCCGGAGAACATGTGCGGATAGCGCTGATAGTGCTCAGGCCGCAAGCCCACCTGTTTCATCATCGCCTGGACTTTCTCGCGACGTTCCGAGGCGCTCAGGTTGGTGTTGATCAACAGCGGCTCGGCGAGTTGGTCACCTACTTTCTGCCGTGGGTTCAACGACGCGTACGGGCTCTGGAACACCATCTGCACGTCTTTGCGCAGCTGCTTGCGCTGAGCCTTGTCGGCGCCGGAGACTTCCTGCCCGGCGATTTTCAAGGAACCGGAGGACGGTTCTTCGATCAGCGTCAGGGCACGGGCCAGGGTGGATTTGCCGCAACCCGATTCGCCCACAACGGCGAGGGTTTTGCCGGCTTCCAGTTCGAACGACACACCGTTGAGGGCGCGCACGGTCGCATGACCCTTGAACAAGCCACGGGACACTTCGTAGTGACGGGTCAGGTCGCGGGCGGTAAGTACGACGGCCATTACGCCACCTCCTGATTCAACGGGTAGAAGCAGCGGGCGAGGCTGTTGCTTTTCTGGTCAAGGGCCGGACGCTGGGTGCGGCAGTTGTCCTGCACGTAGGGGCAGCGCGGCGACAACAGGCAGCCTTGCGGGCGGTCGTAACGACCGGGAACGATGCCCGGCAGTGTCGACAGGCGCGCGGCACCCAGGCTGTGTTCCGGAATGGCCTTGAGCAGCGCTTCGCTGTAGGGGTGCGCCGGAATATCGAACAGTTGTGGCACCTGACCGACTTCAACCGCTTGGCCGGCATACATCACGCACACGCGCTGGGCGGTTTCGGCCACGACCGCGAGGTCGTGGGTGATCAGCACCAGGCCCATGTCCTGCTCTTTTTGCAGGGCCAGCAGCAGGTCCATGATTTGCGCCTGAATCGTTACGTCCAGCGCGGTGGTCGGTTCGTCGGCGATCAGCAGTTTCGGTTCGCCGGCAATCGCCATGGCGATTGCAACACGCTGGCTCATGCCGCCGGAAAGTTGATGCGGATAGGCGTCCATACGGCTGGCGGCGCCCGGGATTTCCACTTTTTCCAGCAGTTCGATGGCCCGCTTACGGGCGTCCTTTCTGGACATTTTCAGGTGCAGACGCAGCACTTCTTCAATCTGGAAACCGACGGTGTAGCTCGGGTTCAGCGCGGTCATCGGGTCCTGAAACACCATGGCCAAGTCTTTGCCGACGATTTGCCGACGCTGACGATTGCTGAGCTTGAGCATGTTCTTGCCGTCGAAATTCAGAGCGTCGGCAGTGACGATCCCCGGATGCTCGATCAGGCCCATCAGCGCCATCATGGTCACGGACTTGCCGGAACCCGATTCGCCAACGATGGCCAGCACTTCGCCCTTGTCCACGGTAATGTCGAGACCGTCGACCACCGGAACGGCGTTGGCGTCGCCGAAGCGAACGTTGAGATTCTTGATTTCTAACAGTGACATTTGAATCTCCTCAGGCGGCGTTCTTGAGTTTCGGGTCCAGCGCATCGCGCAGGCCGTCGCCCATCAAGTTGATTGCCAGCACGCTGAGCAAAATGGTCAAACCAGGCAAGCTCACCACCCACCAGGCACGTTCGATATAGTCGCGGGCCGAAGCCAGCATGGTGCCCCATTCTGGCGTTGGCGGTTGTACGCCAAGGCCGAGGAAGCCCAGTGCCGCGGCATCGAGAATCGCCGAGGAGAAACTCAGGGTGGCCTGAACGATCAGCGGCGCCATGCAGTTGGGCAGCACGGTGACGAACATCAGGCGTGGCAGACCGGCACCGGCCAGGCGCGCGGCGGTCACGTAGTCGCGGTTCAATTCGCCCATCACCGCGGCGCGGGTCAGACGAACATAGGACGGCAACGAAACCACGGCGATGGCAATAATGGTGTTGATCAGGCCAGGGCCGAGGATGGCGACAATCGCCACTGCCAGCAGCAGGGACGGCAGGGCCAGCATGATGTCCATCAGACGCATGATGGTCGGGCCGAGCACGCGCGGAAAGAACCCGGCGAACAGACCCAAAAGGATGCCCGGAATCAGCGACATCACCACCGACGACAAGCCGATCAGCAGGGACAGGCGCGAACCGTTGATCAGCCGCGACAGCAGGTCGCGACCCAGTTCATCGGTGCCGAGCAGGAACTGGATTTGCCCGCCTTCCAGCCAGGACGGCGGGGTCAGCAGGAAGTCACGGTATTGCTCGCTCGGGTTATGCGGCGCAACCCACGGCGCGAAGATCGCGCAGAAGATCACCAGCAGCATGAACATCAGGCCGGCGACGGCGCCTTTGTTCCTGGAGAACGCGTGCCAGAATTCTTTATACGGGGACGGATACAGCAGGCTTTGATCGACTGCTACCGGTGTAGTGAGAGTGGTCATGGTCTTGATCTCAGCGCTGATGACGGATGCGTGGGTTGGCAAAGCCGTAGAGGATGTCCACCACGAAGTTGACCAGAATCACCAGGCAGGCGATTAACAGGATGCCGTTCTGCACCACGGGATAATCCCGTGCGCCAATGGCTTCGATCAGCCATTTGCCGATGCCGGGCCAGGAGAAAATGGTTTCGGTCAGGACCGCACCGGCCAGCAACGTACCGACTTGCAGGCCGACCACGGTCAGTACCGGAATCAGTGCGTTACGCAGGCCGTGAACGAACACCACGCGCGATGGCGACAGGCCTTTGGCGCGGGCGGTACGGATGTAGTCTTCACGCAGCACTTCGAGCATCGACGATCGGGTCATCCGCGCGATCACCGCCAGCGGGATGGTACCGAGTACGATGGCCGGCAGGATCAGGTGATGCAGGGCATCGAAGAACGCCCCGACGTCATCGGCCAGCAGCGTATCGATCAGCATGAAACCGGTGCGCGGCTCGATGTCGTAGAGCAGGTCGATCCGTCCGGATACCGGCGTCCAGCCCAGGCTCACCGAGAAGAACATGATCAGGATCAGGCCCCACCAGAAGATCGGCATCGAGTATCCCGCCAGGGAGATGCCCATCACCCCATGGTCGAACAGGGATCCTCGCTTGAGTGCCGCGATCACCCCGGCCAGAAGGCCCAGGATGCCGGCGAACAACAGGGCGGCCATGGACAGTTCCAGGGTCGCGGGGAATAGAGAGCTGAACTCGGTCCAGACGCTTTCACGGGTACGCAGGGATTCGCCGAGATCGCCGTGGGCCAACTTGCCGATGTAATCCAGGTATTGGGCATACAGGGGTTTGTTCAGACCTAGGCGTTCCATTGCCTGAGCATGCATTTCGGGGTCGACTCTGCGTTCGCCCATCATTACTTCCACGGGGTCGCCTGGAATCATGCGAATCAACGCGAAAGTCAGCAAGGTGATGCCGAAGAACGTGGGGATCAGTAACCCCAATCGGCGGGCAATAAAACTAAACATCTTGTGTGGTACCTCATCAGCCGGTTAGGCGTGCCCGGCAGCGCTGGGGTCAGCGATGCCGGGCGTTTCTTATCTACTTCACCTGGGTGGTGGCGAAGTTATTAGTGGTGAGGGGGCTAATTTGATAGCCCTCTACGTTGGTGCGCATTGCGGTGAACATGCGGGTGTGCGCCATGCTGATCCACGGCTGGTCCTGATTGAAAACGGCCTGGGCCTGTTCGTAGAGCGCCGTGCGTTCGTCCGGGTTAACTTTAGCCCGGGCTTCGTCGATCAACGTCTGGAACTTTTCATTGCACCAACGAGCGTAGTTTTCGCCGTTCTTGGCCGCTTCGCAACTGAGCATAGGCGTCAGGAAATTATCCGGATCGCCGTTATCGCCAGCCCAACCGGCGGACACCATGTCGTGCTCGCCGTTTTTCGCGCGCTTGAGCATTTCGCCCCATTCCATGACACGAATATCGACCTTGATCCCGACCTTGGCCAGGTCGGCCTGCATCATCTGCGCGCCGAGCATCGGGTTCGGGTTGGTCGGGCCGCCGCCGTTACGGGTGAACAGGGTAAACGTGGTGCCTTCCGGTACGCCGGCTTCCTTGAGCAGGGCGCGAGCCTTGTCCAGATCACGCGGCGGGTTGGTCAGTTTGTGGTTGTAGCCCAGCAGGGTGTCCGGGTACGGGTTGACCGCCACGGTCGCATTGCCTTTACCGAACAGCGCGTTGACGTACGCAGCCTTGTCAAAGGCGATGTCGATGGCTTTACGCACGCGCACGTCGCTCATGTACTTGTGCGAGGTGTTCATCGCGATGTACGAAACGGTCATCGCATTGAGCTCATCAACCTTCAGGTTGGTGTCTTTCTTGATGCTCGGGATGTCATCCGGTTTCGGATACAGCGCGATCTGGCACTCGTTGGCCTTGAGCTTTTGCAGGCGCACGTTGTTGTCGGTGGCAATTGCCAGAATCAGCGAATCAGCCGGTGGTTTGCCGCGGAAGTAGTCCGGGTTGGCCTTGAAGCGGACTTGAGCGTCCTTGGCGTAGCGCTGGAAGACGAACGGGCCGGTGCCGATTGGCTTGTTGTTCAGGTCGCCGGCCTTGTTGGCCTTGAGCAACTGATCGGCGTACTCGGCGGAGTAGATCGAGGAGAAGGCCATGGCGATGTCGGCCAGGAACGGCGCTTCACGGCGGGTCAGGGTGAATTTGACCGTGTTGTCGTCGACTTTCTCGACGCTTTTGAGCAGTTCTTTGAAGCCCATGCTTTCAAAGTACGGGAAGCCCACGCTCGACAGTTTGTGCCATGGGTGTTTCGGGTCCAGTTGACGCTGGAAGCTCCAGACCACGTCGTCGGCGTTCATGTCGCGGGTCGGCTTGAAGTAATCGGTGGTGTGAAACTTGACGCCTTTGCGCAGATGGAACGTGTAGGTCAGACCGTCGTCGCTGATGTCCCACGACTCGGCCAGTGCCGGGATCACTTCAGTGGTGCCGGGCTTGAAGTCCGCCAGACGATTGAAGATGGTTTCGGCCACCGCATCGGCTGTGACTGCAGTCGTGTACTGGACCATATCGAAGCCTTCCGGACTGGCTTCGGTACAGACCACCAAGGGTTTGGCCGAGACGCCGACGGCGACACTCAGCAACGCGGCAGCGATGGCCGCTCGTAGGGGAAGCATTTTCATCTAGAGCCCTCTGCAATCGGTTGAACAGAAAAGCCAGACGGCCGACTCATCATGAGCCAGCCGCAGGCATACGTTTTACAAAATGTTGAACGGGATGGTGGTCACGAGACGGAACTCGTTGATGCTGCCATCCGCCTGGTTTTCGCTGGCGCGGTGAGCGGTGTAGGTCGCGCGGATAGCGGTGGCCTTGAGTGGACCGCTCTGCACGGCGTACGAAGCACCGATGCCGTATTCATAGTGGTGTTCGCCATCCTGGCTCTGGATACCGTCGTAACCCTTGTCCGCCACGCCGCCGTTGCCGGTGTAGTGAGTGCCGTCGATGCCCCAGCCGCGAGCCTGGTAGATGTTGAATTTCAGGCCAGGCACGCCGTATTCGGCCATGTTCAGACCGTAGGCAATCTGGAAGGACTTCTCGTTCGGGCCGTTGAAGTCCGACAGCAGGGAGTTGGCCAGGTAGATGCCGTTCGTTTCGTGCAGGTAGTCGAAGTACTCGTTACCGTTCACTTCCTGGTAGGAGAAGGTCAGGCTATGAGCCTGGTGGGTCAGGCCGAACGACAGGGAGTAGGTGTCGTTGTCGATTTTGCCTATGAGGGCTTTACCTTCTTCCTGGGTTTTGTAGTAGTTCAGGCCGGTGGTCAGGCTCAGGACCTGGCTGTCGCCCAGCACATGACTGGCGCCGAAGTAGTACTGGTTCCAGATGTCTTCGGCCTGGGTCGCCCAGAGGCTGGTGGTCAGGCTGGCGAATGGGGTGTAGGTGATACCGCCCGTGTAGACGTGATCGGTTTCAACGATGCCGTTGGCGTATTCGGTACGGAATCTACGCTGGCTTTCTTCGGTACGCGGAGAGTTGCGATCGAAGGTGGCCAGGTCGAAAGCCAGGTTGTTCAGCTCTTCGCTGTGGATGGCCACACCTTGGAAGCTCGAAGGCAGCGCACGGTTACCGATGACATCGACCATCGGGCTGCTGAAGTTCTGGCGGCCAGCGGTCAGGGTGGTGTTGGACACACGGGCCTTGACGTTGGCCAGGCCCAGTTTGCTCCACTGGCCGACGGCGTCGCCACCTTCTTCGGTCAGGGTACGGTTGTTGCCCGCGCCAGGACGGGTACCCGGTGCGCCGCCGTTGTTGGACGCCAGATCCTTGCGATCACGATCCAGAGCGATGGCGTTGTAGGCCGCCACTTCGGTGCTGAAACCTACGGTGCCTTCAGTGAAGCCGGAGTTGTACTTGAGGATGGTGCCCTGAACCCAGTTGATACGACGATCAGTCGGGGTCGATACACCGTCTTTCTTGTAGCTGAACTTGGCGCCACGTTTCAGTTGTTCGTTGGCGTACCAGTTACGCGTGCTGCCGGTGACCGATTGGCCTTCGACAAAGCCGGTTGCTTCGGCTTGAGCGCTTTTGGTGTTGACCGTAACCGGGGTGAAAGCCTGACTCTGGGATTCAGCGTAAGCCGTGGCGGTCACGCTGCTGATGGCCAAGGCCAATAACGCGGTGCTGCTCAGTTTCATGGGTGAAGCTCCTTACTTTCTTTTTTTTAATGCCGGTCTTTTTTGGTGATCCGGCTATTTGGTTTAGAACTCATGCAGGCATCGCAAACGTTTGCTATAGGCCAGATTGGCGAATTACGGCAATACGCTTGCATGAGGGCGGAATCCGCCCCCAGCGTTCTGGCTAATCGGTTATTGGTCGATACTGACGCCCGAGAACACGTTACGACCGAAAGGACTCACCTTGAATCCTTCGACTTTGGCGCTCAACGGCTGGTTAACCGTCGAGTGGGCGACCGGCGTGATCGGCACCTGCTGCTTGAGGTACTGTTGCGCCTGTTTGTAGAGCACGGTGCGCTGGTCACGGTCAGTCACGACCTTGGCCTGCTTGATCAGCTTGTCGTACGCCGGATCACACCACATGGAGTAGTTGTTACCGCCAATGGCATCGCAGCTGTAAAGCGTGCCGAGCCAGTTGTCCGGGTCACCATTGTCACCGGTCCAGCCGATCAGACTGATGTCGTGCTCGCCGTTCTTGGTGCGCTTGATGTACTCGCCCCATTCGTAGCTGACGATCTTGACCTTGAGGCCGATCTTCGCCCAATCCGCCTGGAGCATTTCGGCCATCAGCTTGGCGTTGGGGTTATACGGACGCTGAACCGGCATGGCCCAGAGAGTGATTTCAGTGCCTTCCTTCACGCCGGCAGCCTTGAGTAGTTCCTTGGCTTTTTCCGGGTTGTAGGCGGCGTCTTTAATCGTCTCGTCGTAGGACCATTGGGTCGGTGGCATGGCGTTGACCGCCAGTTGGCCGGCGCCTTGATAGACGGCGTTGAGAATGCCTTGCTTGTTCACCGCCATGTCCAGCGCCTGGCGCACTTCGAGCTGATCGAACGGTTTGTGCCGCACGTTATAGGCGATGTAACCAAGGTTGAAGCCAGGCTTCTCGATCAGTTGCAGTTTCGGATCGTTTTTCAGCGCGGTCACGTCGGCCGGGCGCGGGTGCAGGGTGATCTGGCATTCGTTGGCCTTGAGCTTCTGCACGCGCACCGAGGCGTCGGTGTTGATGGCGAAAATCAGGTTGTCGAGCTTGACCCGGCTCGGGTCCCAGTACTGCTTGTTGCCGCTGTAACGGATGTTGGAATCTTTCTGGTAGCTCTTGAACACGAACGGGCCAGTGCCGATCGGCTTCTGGTTGATGTCGCTCGGCTTGCCGGAGGCCAGCAACTGGTCGGCGTATTCGGCAGAAAGGATCGCGGCGAAACTCATGGCGATGTTCTGGATGAACGCGGCGTCGACGCTGTTGAGCGTCATCACCACGGTCAGCGGCCCGGTCTTCTCGACCTTGGCGATGTTCTTGTTCAGGCTCATCCCGTTGAAATACGGGAACTCGGTTGGATAAGCCTTTCGGAAGGGTTGCTGCGGATCGAGCATGCGATTGAACGTGAACAGCACGTCATCGGCGTTGAAATCGCGGGTCGGTGTGAAGTATTTGGTCGTGTGAAATTTCACCCCTTCGCGCAGGTGAAAGGTGTACTTGAGGCCGTCCTCGGAAATATCCCAGCTCGTTGCCAAGCCCGGTACGACGTTGGTAGCGCCTTTTTCAAACTCTGCCAATCGGTTGTACAGCGGCTCGGCGGCGTCGTTATCGGTCGCCGTGGTGTATTGCGCGGTGTCGAAGCCCGCCGGGCTGCCTTCGGAGCAGAACACCAGGCTGTTATTGGCGGCCTGGCTAATGGAAGTGACGGCCAACAGGCCGGTGCCCAGCAATGCGGATAAAACCAAGGTATGGCGCATGACGCTCCCTCTTTTTAGTGTTGTGCAATGAGCCGTTGTCCCGTCCGGGGACGTGGGGCTTCATTGCTCTCAAACCATTGCATGCAGCAAACCGAGAGCCCACGCATGAACTGGTCAGATCCCGACGGTATGAGCCGTGGGTCTGGCAGTAAATGTGTAGAGTCTGAAAGACTCGTAGGAAAAGGCGACGCGTCCTAAGCCTCTGCTGTGGTGCGCAGTGGATTTGGCTGTCAGTGAATTCCTACTTTCTCGGTAGATAAAGCAACGGCGACGTGAAGAACGTCGCCGTTGCCAAACCTTATTTGCTGACGCTGACGCCGTAGAAGGAGTTCAAGCCAAACGGGCTGATCTTGAAGTCCTGCACGTTGTCGCGCATGGGTTGGAACACCGTCGAGTGAGCGATAGGTGTCATTGGAACGGCGTCTTTGAGGACGTGTTGCGCCTGTTTGTACAGTTCGGTGCGCTTGGCCTGATCTGTAGTGCGCTTGGCTTCTTTAACGATGCCGTCGAATTTCTTGTCGCACCACTTGGAGAAGTTGTTGCCCTGTAGAGAGTCGCAGCCGAACAGTACGTTCAGCCAGTTGTCCGGGTCACCGTTGTCGCCGCTCCAGCCAATCAGCATCGCGCCGTTTTCGCCGCCTTTGGAGCGCTTGATGTACTCGCCCCACTCATAGGTCACGATCTTGGCTTTGATACCGATCTTGGCCCAGTCGGACTGCAGCATTTCCGCCATCAGCTTGGCGTTCGGGTTGTAAGGACGCTGCACCGGCATCGCCCACAGGTTGATCTCGGTGCCTTCCTTGATGCCGGCTTCCTTGAGCAGCGCTTTGGCTTTCTCAGGGTTGTACGGGGCATCCTTGATGGTGGTGTCATAAGACCATTGGGTCGGTGGCATGGCGTTGACAGCCAGTTGGCCGGCGCCCTGGTAAACCGAGTCGATGATCTGTTGCTTGTTGACAGCCATGTCCAGTGCCTGACGCACTTTCAACTGGGCCATCGGGTTTGGCTGATCACTGCCCTTGATTTTGTCCATCACGTTATAGGCGATGTAACCCAGGTTGAAACCGGCCTGGTCAGGCACTTTCAGGGTCTTGTCTTCCTTCAGCGCCTTCAAGTCGGCTGGACGTGGGAACAGAGTGATCTGGCACTCGTTCTTCTTCAGCTTCTGAATACGCACCGACGGGTCGGTGGTGATGGCGAAGATCAAGTTGTCGATCTTCACGTCGTCAGGCTTCCAGTAGTCCTTGTTCCCGGTGTAGCGGATGTTGGAGTCTTTCTGGTAGCTCTTGAACACGAACGGACCAGTGCCGACCGGCTTCTGGTTGATGTCGGCGGCTTTGCCTTCTTTGAGTAGCTGGGCAGCGTACTCGGCAGACTGGACCGAGGCGAAACTCATGGCCATGTTCTGAATGAACGCAGCATCAACTTCTTTGAGGGTGAACTTGACGGTGTGGTCGTCGACTTTATCGATCTTGGTGATGTTGGTGTCCATCCCCATGTCGGTGAAGTACGGGAATTCGGTCGGGTACGCCTTACGGAACGGGTCATCCTTGTTAATCATGCGATTGAAGGTGAACAGTACGTCGTCGGCGTTGAACTCACGAGTCGGCTTGAAGTACGGGGTGGTGTGGAACTTGACGCCTTCACGCAGGTGGAAGGTGTAAGTCAGGCCGTCATCGGAAATGTCCCACTTGGTCGCCAGGCCAGGAATAACGGCGGTGCCGCCGCGCTCGAACTGGGTCAGGCGGTTGAACATGGTTTCTGCAGAGGCGTCGAAGTCGGTTCCGGTGGTGTACTGACCAGGATCGAAACCGGCCGGGCTCCCTTCGGAGCAAAACACCAGGTTAGTCGCCGCTTGGGCGAAAGGTGCGCTGGCTAATAAGCTTGCGCCGACTAAAAACGGAATGACCGCGTGTTTAAGCATGGTGGCCTCATGATTTGTTGTCATTTTTGGAATTAGAGGACGACCTCGTGAGTCGACCTGCGGATACTTATGCAGGGGCCATACCCAATGCAAGATCCTGAATGGCTCCAAACCTTAAACAGTGGAACGAACGTACCTTAATGTCGCATATGTATAAATACTGAGGTATTTGACCGTTTGCGCAGGTTTTTTACGGTGCAAATCGCGCACCGACAAGGGGCAACCGGGGCGTTTGGCGCACCCGGTTGGAGCCTGGTGTTACTTATTTATACCCACTCCATAGAAGGGGGTAAGGCCGAAAGGGCTGATCTTGAAGTCGGTAACTTCCTTGCGCAGTGGCTGGAACACCGTCGAATTCGCAATCGGTGTAATCGGCACTTGTTGCTTAAGGATTTGCTGTGCCTGTTGGTACAGGTTGACCCGCTGCTGTTTGTCCGTGGACACCTTGGCTTGCTGCACCAGCTTGTCGTAGGCGGGGTCGCACCACTTGGCGTAGTTGCTGCCTTTCACCGCGGCGCAGCTATAGAGCACGCCGAGCCAGTTGTCCGGGTCACCGTTGTCGCCGGTCCAGCCGTAAATCATGGCGTCGTGTTCGCCGTTCTTGGCGCGCTTGATGTACTCGCCCCATTCGTAACTGACGATGTTGGCCTTGATGCCGACTTTCTCCCAATCCTGCTGGATCATCTGTGCCGACATCCGCGCGTTGGGGTTGGAGGCACGCTGCACGGTCATGGCCCACAAATCGATAGTAGTACCGGGCGCAACCCCTGCTTCTTTTAGTAGCGCGCGGGCTTTGGTCGGGTCGTGCGGTGCGTCTTTGATACTCGGGTCATAGGACCATTGCGCCGGCGGCAGGGCGTTCTGCGCCAGTTGCCCGGCACTCTGGTAGACCGCTTTGATGATCGCCGGTTTGTCGATAGCCATGTCCAGGGCCTGACGGACCTTGAGCTGGTCCAGCGGCGGATGGGTCACGTTGTAGGCGAGGAAGCCGAGGTTGAAACCGGCTTGTTTGAGTACCCGCAGGTTGGGGTCTTTCTCCATCACTTCGATGTCTGCCGGGCGCGGGTAGCCGCTGACCTGACACTCGCCGGCCTTGAGCTTCTGCAAGCGCACGGCGGCGTCGGGTGTGATCGAGAAAATCAGGTTGTCGAGTTTCACGTCCTCGGGTTTCCAGTAGGCCTTGTTGGCGGCGTAGCGGATCTGCGAGTCCTTTTGATAGCGCTTGAACACGAAGGGGCCGGTGCCGACCGGTTTCTGGTTGAGGTCGGCGGCTTTGCCTTCTTTCAACAATTGCGCGGCGTATTCGGCGGATTGCACCGAGGCGAAGCTCATGGCGAGGTTCTGCACGAACGCGGCGTCGATGTTGTTCAGGCTGAAGCGCACGGTGTGGTCGTCGAGTTTGTCGATGCTTTTGATCGTGGTGTTCAGGCCCATGTCGGTGAAGTACGGCGACTCGGCGGGGTAGGCTTTACGGAACGCATTGTCCGGGTCCAGCAGGCGCTGGAAGGTGAACAACACGTCGTCGGCGTTGAAGTCGCGGGTCGGGGTGAAGTAGTCGGTGGTGTGGAATTTCACGCCGTCGCGCAGGTGGAAGGTGTAGCTGAGGCCGTCCTTGCTCACATCCCAACTGGTCGCTAATCCGGGCTCGACTTCGGTGCCGCCGCGTTTGAATTGGGTGAGGCGGTTGAAGACGGTTTCGGCGGAGGCGTCGAAGTCGGTGCCGCTGGTGTATTGGCTGGGGTCGAAGCCGGCGGGGCTGGCTTCGGAGCAGTAGACCAGGGTGGTGGCGGCTTGGGCGAGTGGGGCGGTGGTGGCGATTGTGGCGAGGGTAAGGGCGAGTAGAAGTGGTTTGACGGTGGTTCTTTCCATGGAGTCCCCGAGGGCTTGGCGGCGGTGTTTTCCTGAGAGTAGCGTTGTTGGCGGGGAGGGCGGAAATATCGTTTTTTTGAGGAGGACCCCTCTATCTCGGCATAATTGGCCAGACAGCCGACCGACCAATGTTATTTGACTGAATCGACATGAGCCGCTCCGGCGTTGAAACGCGTACTGCCGATGCTCAGGAGTTGCCTTGTCGTATCAGGCTCAAGACTTCAGTGACCAGTCCGGTGGCGAAGCGCTGGTCTCGGATACGCTCGTCAGAAGCGTCGTCTCCAAGGCCATGCAAGAACTGACCGTACAGTACCGGCCCCGTGAGTCGGTAACCTTCGACCTCGCCGTTGCCCTCAGCAAATTTGCGCTGTAAGGCATCGAGGCCGGCCTTGATAGCCTCGGGATGCTCGCCACTCTTTATTCTATTCAGGAATAGTGCCGCTACCTCGTTAACGGTCCCTGCATATCGCATCACATGGATCAGATCTGCCGCATCTTTTGGCTGGTTACGATTATCGAAGGCAAGTGCCTTCAAAATGATGAAGGCAACAACGTCCGCGAACCGAATAACCTCAACGGCAATCCCGCGACCGTCGAAAAGATCCGCCGTAATCTGCCTTTCGCAATACCAGTTGTGAGTTATTTCGGCGTGCGGGATTGCGAGTGCAGCGACCTTCTCACCATCGATGGGGATTTGACTGCCTGGTTTTTTACCTAAGGCACCCTGCAGGAACTCGACCAATACGTAGGCATGCTCAGAAATCTGCCATTTCCAGCGCCATGCCGATTCCCATTGGTTGGCTTCGACAAAGCGTTCGAAGCCCCGAGCGGTCAACTGGTCGGAGAGCGAGTCGTAGCCTTCTCCCTCGGCAATTACCTGTAGGTTGAGTACAACATCGACATCTGAGGTACCGAAGTGAGCAGGGACATCTGGAAGGGCCTCGGGTGTCAGGTAACGTGGCACGAGTCCTCCGACGAGTCGAAGTGTATCTTTCAATGTTCCGAATGCGTTTAGAAGCGTTACGAGAACGCGCTCACAGTCCAAGGTGTGATCCGTAGAATAGCCCGAAGCTGTCTGCGGTTTAGGCGGATGGGTCATCATCAGATCTCCAAAATGTCTCGTCGAAATTGTGCTGCGAGCTCGGCGTTTCGCCCTCGTCCGTCAAGCAGGTCAAGATATTGAATGAAATTGCTGGAGAACCATGCGCCTTCATGCTCCTTGCGAAACAACAGGCCGGCGCCAGTACGTTCGATAAGCACTACGTTGTAACCCTTCTCAGCGGGCTTTAATCCGAGGGTGTTTGAGAAGATTTCCAGTAATTCAGGCGATACGGCAACTTCGGCTATCTCAACACTGGTCAGCAGAGGGGACACAAAATTTGCCGCAACCGAACCAGTAAATGCCCAACCAGGTTCGATATTGGCGTCTATGGTTTTCCACGCGACTTTGGTCAAAAGCTCTTTGGGGTTTGAGCAGAATAGATACCAATAGCTACGGAGTTGCTTCTTTTTTTGCCAGGCCTCTGCCCAAGCGTCGAGAAGCAAACCAGGTTTGGCGAGCCTTCTTCGCTTGTATCGACCGCGGCCCTCCGACTCGACAATCCATTCGCGCCGCTCCAGTTCGTGAAGCACGCCAGAAACCGTGAAAGCCGATGTTTCGGATGTCAATGCAAGCTCATCGCCAGTGAACCAATTTCCGTCGGTCTGGAGGAGCGCATGCACAACCTTTTCGCGTGATCCCGTAAAAAGCTGGACGGTATGTTGCTTCTTCGCTGCGGTATGAGCTCTCTCTATGTTGATCAGCCAGCGCTTTTGGCGAAGGTACATCGAACCACTGGAGTCGTAATATCCAATATTGCGAACCTTCAATTCTTCGCGAGCCCCTTGGCTCAGTCGGTCAGCTACGACCATCGGCACGATGGGGGCTGCGCCTTCATATCGCGCACGGTATCCATCCAGCGACCAGACAACCCTCCTGACATCGCGGGGGTATGCTTCTCGCATTAATTCGACGGGTACGGTCCATCTGCCGTCTGGAGTGACGAAGTCTATAACAACATCAACTGCGCTATCGCCGATTGGAACCTCATACGTTATTTGCTCAACTGAACCACCCGTGGCTTCCAGCAGTGTGGCGAGGAAAGCGTCGAACAATGATTTTTGCGCAGGGTTCGAAAGGCTTCGAGGCATGGGGCTTCCAGAAAAAAGGCTGGTCATTAGGGATTCACGATAGTTTATCTGTGCAGATAAACAAGGGTTTTTTATCGTTTCCTTATTTAAAAATACTTTATTATCTGTACAGATAAGGAGGCTGATCTACATAAGGAGGCAATGGTTAACGACTGCGTGTTTAAGCGTGGTGCTGGGGTGTAGAACTTTCCCACGCATCTTTCAGGTTGTCGGTCGGAAGTGGCCTCTCTAACCTTTGGCTGTCGCTGCGAAATCAGCAACCAGGAGTGGAAACCTGAAATCAGTAGGGCGAAAGCCCTCACGACCAAAATGGCAAGTGATGGCTCCAATTGTGATTAGGAGCTGCAAATGGACAACGATGATTCCGATTCGAACTTCAACAAAACCAACCCAAACGCCGAAGCTTCTCGCACCGAAGAATTACTCAAAGACCGCGAAGCCATAAAACGCGCCCTCGACTACTACCTCGATCCGCCCAAACCTTACGCCGCAAAACCACGTCGCCCCAGCACGATGTTCCTGGTTTCCCCGGACAGCGATACTGAAAGTCTTCTGGCTCAAGCTTGTGAGTCATTGGCTTCGGCCAGTGTTCTGGCCAGCGATTTCGCTACCCACCTGATCGGCCCGCAGCGCAATACAGTGTTGGCAATTCAACAGATCATCATGCTGGCGGAGTTGGCGGTGAATCGGGCGTTGGATCGGGTTGATCCGCAGTCTTAATCCTGAATCACCGCGTCATCGTTCATCGCAGGCAAGCCAGCTCCCACAGGCTCTGCATAGATCTTGAAATGGCGCATGACCTTGTGGGAGCTGGCTTGCCTGCGATGGCGGCCGGCTTTCACCACAAAGCTGACTGTCACAACCAGATTCTTCTGGCACAAAAAAACGGCGATCACTTTGGTGTTCGCCGTTTTCGTGCCCGGGTTATCGCATCAAGGCATCAACACTTCAATCGCCCCATCCGCCGTCATGCTGACCTGGCTGGTACCCGCTTCAACCTCGGGCGTCACCGGCGCAGAGTCCATGCCGGCAGCTTTCATCATCATCGGCCCGCGCATGTACGGTTGTGGATAACCGTTGCTGTTGAGGTTCAGGTTGACGATTTTGTAGCTCTTGCCGCCCAGGGCGTCGGTGGCCAGTTGGGCGCGAGACTTGAAGGCGGTCACGGCTTCTTTGAGCAGGGCGTCTTCGCTGGCTTTGCGGGTTGGGGTGGCGATGGCGAAGTCCATGCCGCCCATTTTCAGGTCGGTGAGCAGTTCGCCGGTGAGTTTGGACAGGGCGGCGAAGTCCGAGCTTTCCAGGCGCAGTTCGGCGCGTTCACGCCAGCCGGTGATTTTCTGGCCTTTGGTGTCGTAGATCGGGTAGCTGTTGCGGCTGCCCTGGCGCAGGGTGATGTCTTTGACTTCTTTAGCCTGGGCCAGTGCTTTGTTCATGGTGGTGCTGACGTCGGCGGCGAGTTTGGCCGGGTCGGTGTTTTGCTCTTCAGTGTAGAGGGTCACGATCATCAGGTCGCGGGCCACTTCCTGGCTGACTTCGGCGCGCAGGGAAATCTGGTTGTAATGCAATTCGTCGACGGCCAGGGCCGGGAGGCTGGCGACGGTGCCAACGCTTAAGGCAAGAAGGGCGGCGCTGCGGCGCAATGTGTGCATGAAAAGCTCCTTGGACGATGCGCAGGGGTTGAGGTCCGAACCTGCGTGAAACCATCAGACTCTAGCTTCAATAGTCCGGTTCGCACAGTTACAACTTCTATACAGATCGACCACAGGTGACCGCTGCGCGGTCAATCGCGGGCAAGCCACGCTCCCACAGGGAACGCATTCCAATGTGGGAGCGTGGCTTGCCCGCGATGGCGGCCTTATAGACGCCACAATCCTTTCCGCCATGTGGTCGTTTGCCGCACTTTCGCCTCTCAGGCCCGCGGCTTGGTTATACTCCGTGCGATCCGCCTGGAGCGCTCATCAGGAGAGCTCATGCTCGCCCCCGTTCAAATCACTTCCGCCACTCGCCAGAACCTCTGGCGGCTCACGTTCATCCGCACGTTGGTGCTGGCCGCTCAGGCCGGTTCCGTAGGCCTGGCCTACTGGTTCGACCTGCTGCCGTTGCCTTGGCTGCAATTGGCGATCACCCTCGGTTTTTCCATGGTGCTCTGCGCGCTGACCGCGATTCGCCTGCGTACATCGTGGCCGGTGACCGAGCTCGAATACGCCGTGCAACTGGCCTGCGACCTGTTTATCCACAGTGCCTTGCTGTACTTCTCCGGCGGCTCGACCAATCCGTTCGTCTCTTATTACCTGGTGCCGCTGACCATTGCCGCCGTGACGCTGCCGTGGCGCTATTCGGTGATTCTGTCGGGTATCGCGTTGGCGCTTTATACGTTACTGCTGGCGCGGTTCTACCCGCTGGAAACGTTCCCGATCGCCCGGGAGAACCTGCAGATCTACGGGATGTGGCTGAGCTTCGCCCTGGCGGCAGCGGTGATCACGTTCTTCGCCGCCCGTATGGCTGAGGAGTTGCGTCGTCAGGAAGAACTGCGTGCCATTCGTCGCGAAGAAGGCCTGCGCGATCAGCAATTGCTGGCCGTCGCGACCCAGGCTGCCGGCGCCGCCCATGAACTGGGCACGCCGCTGGCGACCATGAGCGTGTTGCTCAAGGAAATGCGTCAGGACCATCCAGACCCGCTGTTGCAGGACGATTTGAGCGTGCTGCAGGATCAGGTCAAACTCTGCAAAGAGACCTTGCAGCAGTTGGTTCGGGCGGCGGAAGCCAATCGTCGTCTGGCGGTGGAGATGCAGGACGTCACCGACTGGCTCGACGAAGCCCTGAACCGCTGGCACCTGATGCGCCCGGAAGCCAGTTACCGCTTCCAGCGCCTGGGCCAGGGGACCGTGCCGCGCATGGCGCCGCCGCCGGATCTGACCCAAGCCCTGCTAAATTTGCTGAACAACGCCGCCGATGCATGCCCCGAAGGCTTGCAAGTGACCCTGGACTGGAATGCCGAGGATTTGACCATCAGCATTCGCGACCATGGCGCCGGTGTGCCTCTGGCCATTGCCGAGCAGATTGGCAAACCGTTTTTTACCACCAAGGGCAAAGGTTTCGGCCTGGGCCTGTTTTTGAGCAAGGCCAGCGTGACACGCGCCGGCGGCTCAGTGAAACTCTACAGTCATGAGGAAGGTGGCACGCTTACCGAGCTGCGCCTGCCCCGTGTCGCCCGAGGAGACGAACATGAGTGACGAGATCCAAGTCGAAGGCGAAGAACTGCCGCATTTGCTGCTGGTAGACGACGACGCAACCTTTACCCGCGTGATGGCCCGCGCCATGGCCCGCCGCGGTTTTCGCGTCAGCACAGCTGGTTCCGCCGAAGAAGGCCTGACCATCGCCCAGGCCGACATCCCGGATTACGCCGCCCTTGATCTGAAAATGGACGGCGACTCGGGCCTGGTGTTGCTGCCGAAACTGCTCGAACTCGACCCGGAAATGCGCGTGGTGATCCTTACCGGTTATTCGAGCATTGCCACCGCCGTCGAGGCGATCAAGCGCGGCGCCTGCAATTACCTGTGCAAACCGGCGGACGCCGATGACGTGTTGGCCGCGTTACTCTCCGAGCACGCCGACCTCGACACGCTGGTGCCGGAAAACCCGATGTCCGTGGACCGCCTGCAGTGGGAGCACATCCAGCGCGTACTGACCGAGCACGAAGGCAACATCTCCGCCACTGCCCGCGCCTTGGGCATGCACCGCCGCACGCTGCAGCGCAAACTGCAAAAGCGTCCGGTCCGTCGCTGAACCGGCGCTGAACAATTGTTGTCACACCTCGTTACAAGCCGGGCCGATCATTTATGATCGGCTCGTGTGTGTTCTTTTCTTTATCGAGCCTTATCCATGAATCAGAACGCTGAATATTCCGCGGTCAACGATGCTGTGCGCGGGCAGTTTTTTCGCAAAGTCTGGGCGATGACCACGCCTTACTGGCGCAGCGAAGAGAAGGGCAAGGCCTGGACATTGCTGATCGCGGTGATCGCGCTGTCATTGTTCAGCGTGGCGATCTCGGTGTGGATCAACAGTTGGTACAAGGATTTCTACAACGCCCTGCAGAAGAAAGACGAAGCGGCGTTCTGGCAGTTGATCCTGTATTTCTGCGGCATCGCCGCCGTGGCGATTCTCGGCGCGGTGTACAGGCTCTACCTGACTCAAATGCTGACCATTCGCTGGCGAGCCTGGCTCACCGAAAAGCATTTCGCCCGCTGGCTCGGCAACAAAAATTACTACCAGCTGGAGCAGGGCGGTTACACCGATAACCCGGACCAGCGGATTTCCGAAGACCTTAATAAATTCACCACCAACACCTTGGGCCTGGGCCTGGGTTTGATCCGTAACATCGTCAGCCTGGTGTCGTTCTCGATCATTTTGTGGGGCGTGTCGGGCAGCATCGAAGTGTTTGGCTTCACGATCCCTGGCTACATGTTCTGGTGCGCGCTGGTTTATGCCGCCGTCGGCAGCTGGCTGACGCATGTGATCGGTCGTCGCTTGATCGGCCTCAACAATAACCAGCAACGTTTCGAAGCCGATTTGCGTTTCTCCATGGTGCGGGTCCGCGAAAATGCCGAAAGCATTGCGCTGTACAACGGCGAGCCCAACGAGAATCGTCGCTTGAGCAGCCGTTTCGGGCTGGTCTGGCACAACTTCTGGGACATCATGAAGGTGTCCAAGCGCCTGACCTTCTTCACCTCCGGTTATGCCCAGATCGCAATCATCTTTCCGTTCATGGTCGCGGCGCCGCGTTACTTCGCCGGCAAGATCGAGCTCGGTGAACTGATGCAAATCAACTCCGCGTTCGGCAACGTCCAGGAGAACTTCAGCTGGTTCATCAGCGCGTACCAGGACCTCGCCGAGTGGCGTGCCACTTGTGATCGTCTGCTGAGTTTCCGTCAGGCCATGACCGACAACGAAGAACGCGCACCGGCCATCGACGTGCAGAATCAGGGCTCGGCGTTGAAGGTGCATAACCTTGGCCTTGACCTCGCTGACGGTCGTCACCTGCTGACCAACGCCGACATGACGGTGGAGGAGGGCGAGCGCGTCATGCTCAGCGGTCGTTCCGGCAGCGGCAAATCGACGTTGCTGCGGGCGATGGGGCACCTTTGGCCGGCCGGCCACGGCAGCATCCGCCTGCCAACGGGGCGTTATCTGTTCCTGCCGCAAAAACCGTATCTGCCGATCGGCACCCTGCGCGAGGCGCTGAGTTATCCACAGCCCGGCGACACCTACCCGCACGAGCGCTACGTCCACGTGCTGGAAACCTGCCGCTTGCCGCACCTGGTTTCGCGTCTGGATGAGGCTAATCACTGGCAGCGCATGCTTTCGCCGGGCGAGCAGCAACGTCTGGCCTTTGCCCGCGCGCTGCTTTATGCGCCGCAATGGCTGTACATGGACGAAGCGACTTCGGCCATGGATGAAGAGGATGAAGCGTCGCTGTATCAGGCGTTGATCGATGAATTGCCGGGGCTGAGCATCGTCAGCGTCGGGCATCGCAGCAGCCTGAAGCGTTTCCATCCACGGCATGTGCGGATCGAGAATGGCCATCTGGTGGACCAGACGGTGACCGCATAAACACCACTTGACCTGTGGGAGCGGGCTTGCCCGCGATGGCCTCGACGCGGTTCACCTGCAGAACCGCGTTATCGTTCTTCGCGGGCAAGCCTCGCTCCAACAGAGGCGGTGGTGATCGTACAACCGTGTTGAGCTATGATGCGGTTTCAGCCGCTTTTTTTCGAGACAGACGTTCACCATGGAAAACCCGATCGACGCACCTCGCCTCCCTCGCAAGCGCCGCAGCCTCGCTCAGGAACTGGTGACGGTGCTGTCCGAGCAGATCCGCGACGGTCATCTCAAACGTGGCGACAAATTGCCCACCGAGTCGGCGATCATGGATGCCCATGGCGTCAGCCGCACCGTGGTGCGCGAAGCGATTTCCCGTTTGCAGGCCGCCGGGCAAGTTGAAACCCGTCACGGCATCGGCACCTTCGTGCTCGACACGCCGAGCCCGAGCGGTTTCCGTATCGACCCGGCCACCGTAGTGACCTTGCGCGACGTATTGGCGATTCTGGAATTGCGCATCAGCCTGGAAGTGGAATCCGCCGGCCTTGCCGCGCAACGACGCAGTGCTGAGCAATTGGCCGCGATGCGCGCCGCTCTCGATGCACTGAACGAAAGCGCCGCCCACGCCAGTGATGCCGTGGCTTCGGACTTTGCCTTCCATCTCGAAATCGCGTTGTCCACCGGCAACCGCTACTTCACCGACATCATGACCCACCTGGGCACCAGCATCATTCCGCGCACGCGCCTGAACTCCGCGCGCCTGGCCCACGACGACCAGCAGCACTACATGAGTCGCCTGAGCCGTGAGCATGAAGAGATTTATGATGCTATCGCCCGCCAGGATTCCGATGCGGCGCGGGCGGCTATGCGGTTGCACCTGACGAATAGCCGCGAGCGGCTGCGCCAGGCCCATGAAGAGGCGCAGGCGCAGCGTTGATTACTGCTTACGGTTTGAGATAGACAGTCAGAGGCGGGGAGACAATCGGATTACTGAATGCGTGGGTAATGGTGTAATACAGTGTGGCGCTGGCACCTGCGATCAACCCCTTCGCAAATGTTTCTTTCAGAATACCGAATACGACTGGTTTCCCAAGCGAGCTTGCCGTCAGTACGAACGACCCATGCCACTGGTTATTGGTAGAGGTCTTTACCGTCAATTCGACTCTGTCACCCACAGTAGCGTTAGCGTATGGGGGCACGTCACCCCGCACTGGGTCCTTTAAGTTATCAACGTAAAGCACACCATTGCTGGCGTCTGGAAGCACCGGTGGTGGCAAGACTTGTTGTTGCGCAGTCATGATCAAAATCCTTTTAGCGATGAAATTGAACCGTTCGGGAGGTGCGCATTACGGCATCGCGCTGACGGAGCCGGTTCGTTAACTCCTGAGCCATTTAGGCTTAGGCAGCAGTGAGCGGGCTACTGTTAGAAATAACAGTTTCGACGAATGGCATGCGTGGGCATTTCAGAACAAGCCCCCGCCTCGGCGCTCGCAGTGTGATGCAGAGCATCAGGTGCATGAAGCGGGCTCAGGTTTTCTGATTGAGGTGATTTCTTGCCTGACAGATAGCCATCGCGGACAAGCCCGGCTCCCACAGGTTTTGTGTCGATCACAATAGTGTGAACACACACAGAACCTGTGGGAGCCGGGCTTGCCCGCGATGGGGTCAGTAGCCATCAATTAATCTTTCAGATTGTCTTCAAAATCCCCCGATCCACCCTCACCGCCAACTCAGCAGCCCCAGGTTTGGCATCGAAAACCGCATGCCCGCGCTCATTCACAAGCGCCCGGGCAATTGGCAAGCCTTTCGACAGCAACTCCAGCGGCGCGCCTTTCAGCGAATGGCCCGAAGCCAGTTCCAGTTTCAGTTTGATAGTCATCAGTGATCTCCTTATCAGGCATTGGCCGCTGAGTTCAGCACGCCGGTTGGTTGGTAGTCCTTGAGCAGCAGATAGGTACTCCAGCCCCACCAATCATCAACGGTGGCGGTGTCGTTGAGGTTGTTGACGTCCTTGCGCCGCAACACCTTGTTGCCCTCGACCTTGAACAGTGGCGAGAAATTGTCTGCCGGGTTCAGTACGGCTTGCAGGTCGGGCAGCCTTTTCAGCGCTGCAAAGCTGCCGGCCGACAGGGCAGTGCCACTGAGGTACGCCGCGAACACTTCATCCGCAGACACCTGAACCGCTTGATTCACCTGGGCGCGATTGGCGCTGTCGATGGCATCGAAGTATCGCTTGTCGCCGTAGGCGTGCCAGCGATCGCCGTTGCCGTTGCTCACGTTGAGGCCGAACTTGCTGTCTTCATCGTGCATGAAGCGGGTAATCAACGAACCGAGATCGTTGGGCGTAACCACCGCCGCCAATTGTTTGCGCGGTACTCGCAGGTGGCCGGCGGAATACAGGTCGGTCAGGTAGTGATCGGCAAAAGCGTTCATCGCATAGGCCAGCTCCAACTGCTTTTCATCGCCGCTGTTGTGGGCGAGCACTGCTTGTTGCAGCGCTGCCGTGTGCCCGGCGATGTAGGCCAGTAACGCCCATTCGGCAAAATGGTCGGCGTTGTTGGCGGCCAGTTTCAGATAACGCCCCAAAGGGAACAGCGCCGAGACGAAACTGCCGCCGCCGGTGATCTTGTTCCACTCTTCCGACAACGTATCACCGAGGGCGTCATAAGCTTCGTGAGGTTGTTTACCGTCCCTGATCGCTTGATTGATGGCGGCGATTTCTTTCTGCATGACGCCGAGGATCAACTTCGCCTCGGCGTTTGAGGCCGGCAGTACCGCCAGGGAGTTGAAGGCGTTGGTAAAGCGCTGGATTCGGTCCGCCGCTGTTGAGCCTTCGCAGATCGGTTGGTCGGGAATTCCATAAAAATCACCCCCCAGCGCAATCACTTGTCCATAGGTCAATGCCAGGCCATTGGGCAGGTGCAACTCCACCTGCGAGGCCGGTATGGCAGGTGCATCCTTGACGAAGCGCAGCAGGGTGCTGTCGCCGATCGCGGTATGTTCTGCACCCTCAAACCTCAACTGGGGCGCGCCTTTCAGCGCATTTTTTGGTGGCGTCGACAGCAGGCCCTGGCGCTGATGTTCGAGGCCGTGATGGCTGCCGGCGGTGAGTGTAAGCGTGTCGACATCGCCAGAAATGGCGATGCCGTACTCGGTAAAAAGATCATCCAGATCGGCAATGACCTGTCGGGTATTTTCCTTCGATTGTGCGTGTAGACCTGACATTTCTAGCTCCTTGATATGTCGTAGGTAGAATCAAATTCAACTGTATATATATACAGTTGTCTGGATCATAGATGAGAACTTTCCTACGTCAAGGAATTACTTTTTCCGACGCGAATTTTGCGGCTCGCGATGAAATGCAGTTGACGGTTGTATTTTAAGTTGTACGATGACCTACAACTTCGGCGAAGGCTGAACGGTTTTCTCACACAACGTTGCTACCCAGGGTGTTCGAATAATGAATCCACAAGAACTGAAGTCCATCCTCTCTTCCGGCCTGCTGTCGTTCCCGGTCACCGACTTCAATGCTCAGGGCGATTTCCATCGCGCGGGCTATATCAAACGTCTCGAATGGCTGGCCCCATACGGCGCCTCGGCATTGTTCGCCGCGGGCGGCACCGGTGAGTTCTTCTCTCTGGCGGCCAGCGAATATTCGGAAATCATCAAGACTGCCGTCGACACCTGCGCGACCAGCGTGCCGATCCTGGCGGGTGTCGGCGGTTCGACTCGTCAAGCCATCGAATACGCTCAGGAAGCCGAGCGTCTGGGCGCCAAAGGCCTGTTGCTGCTGCCGCACTACCTGACCGAAGCCAGCCAGGACGGTGTTGCCGACCACGTTGAAGCGGTCTGCAAATCGGTAAAAATCGGCGTGGTGGTTTACAACCGCAACGTCTGCCGCCTGACCGCTCCTTTGCTGGAACGTCTGGCCGAGCGCTGCCCGAACCTGATCGGTTACAAGGATGGCCTGGGCGATATCGAGTTGATGGTGTCGATCCGTCGCCGCCTCGGTGATCGTTTCAGCTACCTGGGCGGTTTGCCGACCGCTGAAGTCTACGCCGCGGCGTACAAGGCGCTGGGCGTGCCGGTTTATTCCTCGGCGGTGTTCAACTTCATCCCGAAAACCGCGATGGATTTCTACCACGCCATTGCTCGCGAAGATCACGCCACCGTCGGCAAGATCATCGACGACTTCTTCCTGCCGTACCTGGACATCCGTAACCGCAAGGCCGGTTACGCCGTGAGCATCGTCAAGGCCGGGGCAAAAATTGCCGGCTATGACGCAGGTCCTGTGCGTGCGCCACTGACCGATCTGACGGGCGAAGAGTACGAAATGCTCGCCGCGCTGATCGACAAGCAGGGTGCGCAATAACACTCGATAAAACCAAGGCCGCTGAGCGATCAGCGGCTTTTTGCGTGAGGAGAGATTTCTGTGGCTGATTCAAAGCGTTTCGATAACTACATCAACGGCGAATGGGTGGCGGGCAGTGATTACTGCGCCAACATCAACCCGTCCGAGCTGACCGATACCATCGGCGACTATGCCAAGGCCGATCTGGCTCAGGTCCACGCCGCTATCGACGCCGCTCGCGCCGCGTTCCCGGCCTGGTCCACTTCGGGCATTCAGGCACGTCACGATTCACTGGATAAAGTCGGCAGCGAGATCCTCGCTCGTCGCGAAGAGCTCGGCACCTTGCTGGCCCGGGAAGAGGGCAAGACTCTGCCCGAAGCCATCGGCGAAGTGACTCGCGCCGGCAACATCTTCAAGTTCTTCGCCGGTGAATGCCTGCGCCTGTCCGGCGATTATTTGCCGTCGGTGCGTCCGGGCGTCAACGTTGAAGTGACCCGTGAAGCGTTGGGTGTGGTCGGCCTGATCACCCCGTGGAACTTCCCGATCGCGATCCCGGCGTGGAAAATCGCTCCGGCTCTGGCTTACGGCAACTGCGTCGTCCTGAAACCTGCTGATCTGGTTCCGGGCTGTGCCTGGGCGCTGGCGGAAATCATCTCCCGCGCAGGCTTCCCGGCCGGCGTGTTCAACCTGGTGATGGGCAGCGGTCGCGTGGTTGGTGATGCGCTGGTGCAGAGCCCGAAAGTTGATGGCATCAGCTTCACCGGTTCCGTGGGCGTGGGTCGACAGATCGCTGTTAGCTGCGTGTCGCGTCAGGCCAAGGTTCAGCTGGAAATGGGCGGCAAGAACCCGCAGATCATTCTGGATGACGCCGACCTCAAACAAGCGGTTGAGCTGTCGGTACAGAGCGCGTTCTATTCCACCGGCCAGCGTTGCACCGCGTCGAGCCGCTTCATCGTCACCGCCGGGATTCACGACAAATTCGTCGAGGCCATGGCCGAGCGCATGAAGTCGATCAAGGTTGGCCACGCGCTGAAAACCGGCACCGATATCGGTCCGGTCGTCTCGCAGGCTCAGCTTGAACAAGACATGAAATACATCGACATCGGCCAGTCCGAAGGTGCGCGTCTGGTCAGTGGCGGTGGTTTGGTGACATGCGACACCGAAGGTTACTACCTCGCGCCAACCCTGTTTGCTGATAGCGAAGCCGCGATGCGCATCAGCCGCGAAGAGATCTTCGGCCCGGTGGCCAACATCGTTCGCGTGGCCGATTACGAGGCGGCGCTGGTCATGGCCAACGACACCGAGTTCGGTCTGTCGGCGGGCATCGCTACCACGTCGCTGAAGTATGCCAACCACTTCAAGCGCCACTCCCAGGCCGGGATGGTGATGGTCAACCTGCCGACCGCCGGCGTGGATTACCACGTTCCGTTCGGTGGGCGTAAAGGTTCATCCTATGGATCACGTGAGCAAGGTCGCTATGCGCAAGAGTTTTACACGGTCGTGAAGACCAGCTACATCGGCTCCTGACAGGAAACACCGCGGTATCGGCATCGATACCGCAACACAACAGCTTTACCCGCGCATAAAAATAATCAGTGGGAGTACATCTACAATGCAATCGACCAAGCCGACTCACGTCCGCTATTTGATCCTGCTCATGCTGTTTCTGGTGACCACGATCAACTACGCCGACCGGGCCACCATCGCAATCGCCGGCTCCAGCCTGCAAAAAGACCTCGGCATCGACGCGGTCACCCTCGGTTATATCTTCTCCGCATTCGGTTGGGCCTATGTGGCCGGGCAAATTCCCGGTGGCTGGCTGCTGGACCGTTTCGGCTCAAAAAAAATCTACGCACTGAGCATTTTCACTTGGTCGCTGTTCACCGTGCTGCAGGGCTATGTTGGTGAGTTCGGCATGTCCACGGCGGTGGTTGCGCTTTTCATGCTGCGCTTTTTGGTGGGCCTGGCCGAAGCGCCATCCTTCCCCGGCAACGCGCGCATCGTGGCGGCCTGGTTCCCGACCGCTGAACGCGGTACAGCGTCTGCGATCTTCAACTCGGCGCAATACTTTGCCACCGTGTTGTTCGCGCCGCTGATGGGCTGGATCGTCTACAGCTTCGGCTGGCAGCACGTGTTCATCGTCATGGGGGTGATCGGCATCATCTTCTCGGGCATCTGGCTGAAGGTGATCTACAGCCCGCGCCAGCACCCGATGATCAACGACGCCGAGTTCAAGCACATCGCCGACAACGGCGGCATGGTCGACATGGACCAGGACAAAGGCAAAGGCAAAAAAGGCGACGGTCCGAAGTGGGACTACATCCGCCAACTGCTCACCAACCGCATGATGCTCGGCGTGTATCTGGGCCAATACTGCATCAACGGCATCACCTACTTCTTCCTGACCTGGTTCCCGGTGTACCTGGTGCAGGAACGCGGCATGACCATCCTCAAGGCTGGTTTCATTGCCTCGTTGCCAGCGATCTGCGGGTTTATCGGTGGTGTGCTCGGTGGGGTGATTTCCGATTACCTGCTGCGCAAAGGTCACTCGCTGACCTTCGCCCGCAAGGCGCCGATCATCGCCGGCCTGTTGGTTTCCAGTAGCATCGTGGCTTGCAACTATGTAGACGTTGAATGGATGGTCGTCGGCTTCATGGCCCTGGCATTCTTCGGTAAAGGCGTCGGTGCGTTGGGCTGGGCCGTTGTGTCCGACACCTCGCCGAAACAGATCGCCGGTCTCAGCGGTGGCCTGTTCAACACCTTCGGCAACATCGCGTCGATCACCACGCCGATCGTTATCGGTTACATCATCAGCTCCACCGGCTCGTTCAAATGGGCGCTGGTGTTCGTCGGTTGCAACGCGCTGGTGGCGGTGTTCAGCTATCTGGTGATCGTTGGCCCGATCAAACGTGTGGTGCTCAAAGAGCCGCCAGTCAGCGGTCCTGAAACCAACAATAAGTTATCTGAAGCGCATTCCTGAGGAGCGGCGTCATGCAGTTGATTGAACATTCCGACTCGCCGCGCTACATCCGCCTGCACGAGCGGGACAATGTGGTGATCGTGGTCAACGATCAGGGCGTGCCGGCCGGCACTGAATTCCCCGATGGCCTGGTCACCGTGGATTTCGTGCCGCAGAGCCACAAGGTCACTCTCGAGGACATTCCCGAGGGCGGCCAGGTGATTCGTTACGGCCAGACGATCGGCTACGCGTTGCAGCCGATTCCTCGCGGCAGCTGGGTCAAGGAAGATCAACTGCGCATGCCGACCGCGCCACCGCTGGACAGCTTGCCGCTGTCCACCGAAGTGCCGGCCGCGCAGGCACCGCTGGAAGGCTTCACCTTCGAGGGTTATCGCAACGCCGACGGCACCGTCGGCACGCGCAACATTCTCGGCATCACCACCACCGTGCAATGTGTCACCGGGGTGTTGGATCACGCGGTGAAGCGCATCAAGGACGAGTTGCTGCCCAAGTACCCGAACGTCGATGACGTGGTGGCGCTGACCCACAGTTACGGCTGCGGTGTGGCGATCACCGCCACCGATGCGTACATCCCGATTCGTACCGTGCGCAACTTGGCGCGCAACCCGAACCTGGGTGGCGAAGCGCTGGTGATCAGCCTGGGTTGCGAGAAATTGCAGGCCGGGCAGGTGATGCACGAGAACGACGGCTCGGTGGATTTGAGTGATCCGTGGTTGTACCGCTTGCAGGATTCCAGTCACGGTTTTACCGAGATGATCGAGCAGATCATGGCGCTGGCCGAGACTCGTTTGAAGAAGCTCGATCTGCGCCGTCGGGAAACTGTACCGGCGTCCGAGCTGATCCTCGGCATGCAGTGCGGCGGCAGCGATGCGTTCTCTGGCATCACTGCCAACCCGGCGCTCGGTTATGCCTCGGATCTGTTGTTGCGGGCGGGGGCGACGGTGATGTTTTCCGAAGTCACCGAAGTGCGTGATGCGATTTACCTGCTGACGTCTCGCGCCGAAACCGAGGAAGTGGCTCAGGAACTGGTGCGGGAAATGGACTGGTACGACCGTTACCTGGCCAAGGGCGAAGCGGATCGCAGTGCCAACACCACGCCGGGAAACAAGAAGGGCGGGTTGTCGAACATTGTCGAGAAGTCCCTGGGCTCGATCGTCAAATCCGGCAGCAGCGCGATCAACGGGGTGCTCGGCCCCGGCGAGCGGTTCAAGCGTAAAGGGCTGATTTTCTGCGCGACCCCGGCCAGTGATTTTGTCTGCGGGACGTTGCAGTTGGCGGCGGGGATGAACCTGCATGTGTTCACCACCGGGCGGGGTACGCCTTATGGGTTGGCGATGGCACCGGTGGTGAAGGTGTCGACCCGCACAGAACTGGCGCAGCGCTGGCCGGATTTGATCGACATTGATGCCGGGCGGATTGCCACGGGGCGGGCGTCGATTGAAGAGCTTGGCTGGGAGTTGTTCCACTACTACCTGGACGTGGCCAGCGGCAAGAAACAGACGTGGGCGGAGCAGCATAAGCTGCATAACGACATTACCTTGTTCAACCCGGCACCGATCACGTAAACCGCGTCATCGTTCATCGCGGGCAAGCCCGCTCCCACAGTGATCTTAGGTGTTCACCAAATTTGATTAACAACACTGAAACCTGTGGGAGCGGGCTTGCCCGCGATGGCGATCTACCAGACGGCAGGGGACTTGGTGGCTTATCATTAGCCCCCTAACGACGCCCACCCAAGGTTCTCCCAGCATGCTGGCTATTTTCCTCGAAACCCTGAACATCACCGCGCCGGTGTTTGCCATGCTGTTTCTGGGGGTGCTGCTCAAGCGCATCGATTGGATCAACGACAACTTCATTCATACCGCGTCGGCCCTGGTGTTCAACGTCACCATGCCGGCGTTGCTGTTTCTGGGCATCTTGCATGCCGACCTGCATGCCGCGCTGCAACCGGCACTGCTGATCTACTTCTCGGTCGCCACGCTGCTGTGTTTTGCGATTGCCTGGGGCTGGGCGATCTGGAAATGCCCGCGGGAAGACCGAGGCATCTACACCCAAGGTGCGTTTCGCGGCAACAACGGCGTTATCGGTCTCGCACTGGCGGCGAGCATGTACGGCGATTACGGGATTTCCCTCGGGGCAATTCTCGCGGCGTTGGTGATCCTGTTCTACAACACGCTTTCGACCATCGTGCTGGCGGTCTACAGCCCGGTGATCAAGTCTGACCCGTGGAGTATCTGCAAAAGTGTGATGGTCAACCCGTTGATCATCAGCGTGTTTGCGGCGGCGCCATTCGCCTATTTCGAAATCGGTTTGCCGGGGTGGCTGGAAAAGTCCGGCCAGTACCTGGCACAAACCACCTTGCCGTTGGCGTTGATCTGCATCGGTGGCACGTTGTCGCTGGCGGCGATGCGCAAAAGCGGCACGATGGCGCTGAGTTCAAGCCTGGTGAAGATGATCGGCCTGCCGGTGCTGGCGACACTCGGTGCCTGGCTCTGGGGTTTTCGCGGGGCGGAGTTGGGGATTCTGTTTCTGTACTTCGGCAGCCCGACCGCTGCGGCCAGTTTCGTCATGGCTCGGCAGGCCAATGGCAATCATGAACTGGCGGCGGCGATCATCGTGATTACCACGCTGATGGCGGCGGTCACCACCAACGTCGGGATCTTTTTGTTGCAGTGGGGTGGGTGGATTTAACCGATGGTTTTGCGGCGTCCTGCAGGGCCTCATCGCGGGCAAGCCCGCTCCCACAAGGATTGCGCTGTACCTGTGGGAGCGGGCTTGCCCGCGATGACGGCAGAACAATCAATACAAATTCCGACGATTACTCCGGCTTCTGGTAGCTATCAATCACTTCCTGCGCCGCCCGAAACGCATCGATCGCCGCCGGCACGCCGGCATACACCGCGCAATGCAGCAGCGCCTCGCGAATTTCTTCCACGGTGCAGCCGTTGTTCAGCGCGCCACGCACGTGACCTTTCAATTCTTGCGGGCACTTCAACGCGGTCAGCGCGGCGAGGGTGATCAGGCTGCGGGTTTTCAGCGGCAGACCTTCACGGTTCCACACACCGCCCCAGGCGTGTTCATTGACGAAGTCCTGCAGTGGCTGGGTGAACTCGGTGGCGTTGCCCAAGGCGCGGTCGACGAAGGCGTCGCCCATCACTTGGCGACGGACTTCAACCCCAGCCTTTTTATCAGTGCTCATGGCAATTCCCTCTTGTGGTGTTGGCGACGCCAGGCGCGCAGCGACGTGAACAGCAAAAACGCCCCCAGCGCCGGCAGGACGAAAAACAGCATCAGGTGTTCAAGCTTGCCGGCCAGTGGCATGCCGGTGGTGAACGACACCACGTGCAGCCCATAGGCCAGGTACAAACCCAGAAACAGCAGGCCTTCGGCGCGAGTCACCCGGTAGCCGGAATAGAACACCGGCAGGCACAGCACCGCGACACCAAGCATCACCGGCAGGTCGAAATCCAGTGCGTTCGGCGAGACCGACAGCGGCGAGGGCGCGATCAATGCGGTAAGCCCGAGCACGCCCAAGAGGTTGAGCAGGTTGCTGCCGATCACGTTGCCCACCGCGATGTCTCGCTGACCGCGCAACGCGGCGATCAACGAAGTGGCCAGCTCCGGTAGGGACGTGCTGACCGCGACGATGGTCAGGCCGATAATCCGCTCCGACAATCCCAGGTCGGTCGCGACCGCCACTGCGGCGCCGAGCAACAAGTGCCCGGCGAACACCAGCATCGCCAGCCCGGCGACAATCATCAGCAGGCTGCTGAACCACGGTGCCTGTGGCGCTTCATGCGCCCCCGATGGCGGGCGGGTCGAGTGTCGCGACTGGCGCAGCAGCAAGCCGAGGTACAGCGCCAGCGCGCCCAGCAAAATAATGCCGTCTGTGCGGTTCAGTTCTTCGTTCCATGCCAGTACGAACACCAGCAGGCTGGCGCCGATCATCAGCGGAATATCCAGGCGCACCAATTGCCGCGAAACCCGCAGCGGAATAATCAGCGCCGAGAGCCCGAGGGTGACGAGGATGTTGAAGATGCTGCTGCCGATCACGCTGCCAACGGCGATGTCGGCGTTTTGCGCCAGGGTGGCTTGCAGGCTGACCGCCATCTGCGGTGCGCTGCTGCCGAGGGCCACGATGGTCAGGCCGATGATCAGCGGCCGCACATGCAGTCGCGCGGCCAGGCGCACGGCGGCACGCACCATCAGTTCGGCACCGACGATCAGTAAAAACAGACCGCTGAACAATTCAATCACGCTGATCAGGGGTAAATCGGCAAGTCCGAAAATAGTCAGCGCTCCGTCTATCAGTCGTCGAGGGCTTGCACGCGAACTTTCGCGGTGCCACTGCGCAGCATGCCCAACTGTTCGGCCGCTTCACGTGACACGTCGATCAGGCGCCCACGAGAGTATGGCCCGCGGTCGTTGACGCGCACCACGCAGGACCTGTCGTTATTCAGATTGGTAATCTTCACCCGGGTGCCAAATGGCAACTGGCGATGGGCGGCGGTCAGGCCGTGCTGGTTGAAACGCTCGCCACTGGCGGTGCGTTTGCCATGGTGTTTGGCGCCGTAATACGAAGCTACGCCGGTCTTGTCGTAGCCGTGTGGATCAACAATATCCGTGCTGGCGCAACCGGCCAGCAAAGAGAGCAGGGCGCAGGCACTGAGCAGACGCTTCATTTAAAAGGCTCCCAAAATAAATGTGGGAGCGAGCTTATGTGGCGAGGGGGCTTGCCCCCGTTGGATTGCGCAGCAGTCCCAGAACCTGAACTCTCGGTTTGTCAGATACAACCCGAATCCAGATATTGGGGCCGCTTCGCGACCCAACGGGGGCAAGCCCCCTCGCCACAAAAGACCGCTCCCACAGGGAATGGAGCCAGGCTTTGAATCTGGCTCCATTCTCATCAGCCTTCGAGCTTGCTTTTAAGCAGTTCGTTGACCTGTTGCGGGTTGGCCTTGCCTTTGGAGGCTTTCATGGCCTGGCCGACGAAGAAGCCGAACATCTTGCCGCGTTTGGCTTCGTCTGCCGCGCGGTATTGTTCGACCTGCTCGGCGTTGGCCGCGAGCATTTCGTCCAGCACTGCCGAGATCGCGCCGGTGTCGGTCACTTGCTTGAGGCCGCGCTTGTCGATGATCTCGTCTGCGCTGCCTTCGCCGTTGGCCATCGCTTCAAAGACTACCTTGGCAATCTTGCCGGAGATGGTGTTGTCCTTGATGCGCAACAGCATGCCGCCCAGTTGCTCGGCCGAAACCGGCGACTGGTCGATGTCCAGACCTTGCTTGTTCAACAGGCTGCCCAGTTCAACCATCACCCAGTTGGCCGCCAGTTTGGCGTCGCCGCCGATGCTCACGACTTTCTCGAAGTAATCGGCTTGCTCGCGGCTGGTGGCCAGGACGCTGGCGTCGTAGACCGACAGACCGAACTGTTCCTGGAAACGCTCGCGTTTCTGCGGTGGCAATTCCGGCAGGGTGGCGCGCACGTCGTCGAGGAACGAGTCTTCGATGACCACCGGCAGCAGGTCCGGATCGGGGAAGTAACGGTAGTCGTTGGCTTCCTCTTTGCTGCGCATCGGACGGGTTTCGTCCTTGTTCGGATCGTACAGACGGGTCTGCTGGATCACCTTGCCGCCGTCTTCGATCAGCTCGATCTGACGTTGCACTTCGCTGTTGATCGCCTTCTCGATGAAGCGGAACGAGTTGACGTTCTTGATCTCGCAGCGTGTGCCGAATTCAACCTGGCCCTTTGGACGGATCGACACGTTGCAGTCGCAACGCAGCGAACCTTCGGCCATGTTGCCGTCGCAGATGCCGAGGTAGCGCACCAGCGCATGGATCGTCTTGACGTAGGCCACGGCTTCCTTGGCGCTGCGCATGTCCGGCTCGGAAACGATTTCCAGCAGCGGCGTACCTGCACGGTTCAGGTCGATGCCAGTGGCACCGGTGAACTCTTCGTGCAGGCTTTTGCCGGCGTCTTCTTCCAGGTGCGCACGGGTCACACCGACACGTTTGATCGTGCCGTCTTCCATGGCGATGTCCAGGTGGCCCTTGCCGACGATCGGCAATTCCATCTGGCTGATCTGGTAGCCCTTGGGCAAGTCCGGGTAGAAATAGTTTTTACGGGCGAACACGTTGTGCTGACCGATCTCGGCATCGATGGCCAGGCCGAACATCACCGCCATGCGCACCGCTTCCTGGTTCAGCACCGGCAATACGCCGGGCATGCCGAGGTCTACCAGGCTGGCCTGGGTGTTCGGCTCGGAACCGAAGGTGGTGGAACTACCGGAAAAGATTTTCGACCGGGTGGTGAGCTGGGTATGAATCTCCAGCCCGATCACGACTTCCCATTGCATGTGTTTCTCCTCAGAAGCCGGTTGGGGTGCGGGTGTGCCAGTCAGTGTTTAGCTGATACTGATGGGCAACGTTCAACAGGCGACCTTCCTGGAAATACGGGGCGAGCAGTTGCACGCCGACCGGCAGGCCATCGACAAAACCTGCAGGCATGGACAAGCCCGGCAGACCGGCGAGGTTGGCGGTGATGGTGTAGACGTCTTCCAGGTACGCAGCGACCGGGTCGCTGTTCTTGGCGCCGAGCTTCCAGGCCGGGTTCGGCGTGGTTGGGCCGAGGATGATGTCGACCTCATTAAAGGCAGCCATGAAGTCGTTCTTGATCAGACGACGGATTTTCTGCGCCTTCAGGTAGTAGGCGTCGTAGTAACCGGCCGACAGCGCGTAAGCACCGACCATGATCCGGCGCTGCACTTCCGGGCCGAAACCTTCGCCACGGGAACGCTTGTACAGGTCTTCCAGGTTTTTCGGGTCTTTGCAGCGATAGCCGAAACGCACGCCGTCGAAACGCGACAGGTTGGAAGACGCTTCCGCCGGGGCGATCACGTAATACGCAGGGATTGCGTGCTGCATGTTCGGCAGGCTGATTTCCTTGACCACGGCGCCGAGCTTTTTCAGCTCTTCAACGCTGGCCATGACCAGGTCGGCGATGCGTGGGTCCAGACCTGCGCTGAAGTATTCCTTCGGCACGCCGATGCGCAGGCCTTGCAGCGAACCGTTGAGGCCGGCGCTGTAATCAGGCACCGGCTCGTCGATGCTGGTGGAGTCCTGCGGGTCGAAACCGGCCATGCCTTGCAGCAGGATCGCGCAGTCTTCGGCGGTGCGGGCCAATGGGCCGCCCTGATCGAGGCTGGACGCGTAAGCGATCATGCCCCAGCGCGAAACGCGACCGTATGTCGGTTTCAGGCCGGTGAGGTTGGTCAGCGCGGCGGGCTGACGAATCGAACCGCCAGTGTCGGTGCCCGTCGCCGCTGGCAACAGACGAGCGGCAACCGCAGCAGCCGAACCGCCAGACGAGCCGCCCGGAACGTGTTCCAGGTTCCACGGGTTTTTCACCGCGCCGTAGTAACTCGACTCGTTGGCCGACCCCATGGCGAATTCGTCCATGTTGGTCTTGCCCAGGGTCACGGCCCCGGCAGCGGCCAGTTTGGCGACCACGGTGGCGTCGTACGGTGCTTTAAAGTTGTCGAGCATCTTCGAGCCGCAGCTGGTGCGGATGCCCTGGGTGCAGAACAGGTCTTTGTGTGCGATCGGCGCGCCGAGCAGGGCGCCGCTCTCACCGTTGGCCCGACGAGCGTCAGCGGCTTTCGCCTGCTGGAGCGCCAGGTCTTCGGTGAGGCTGATGAAACTGTTGAGCTGTGGGTCGAGCTGGGCGATACGCGCCAGCAGGACTTTGGTCAGCTCTTCGGAAGAAAACTTTTTATAGGCGAGTCCGCGGGCGATCTCGGCCAGAGTCAATTGATGCATTGCAGGCTCTTTCCCTTTAGTCGATGACTTTCGGAACCAGATACAGGCCGTTTTCGACCGCTGGTGCGATGGACTGATAGGCCTCGCGATGATTGGTTTCGGTCACGACGTCTGCACGCAGGCGCTGGCTGGCTTCCAGTGGGTGGGCCAGCGGCTCGATACCGTCGGTATTGACCGCTTGCATTTCGTCGACCAGCCCGAGAATGCTGTTCAGGGCCGAAGTGATGTGTGGAAGATCGGCTTCATTGAGGCCAAGGCAGGCCAAATGAGCGATTTTTTCCACGTCGGAGCGTTCAAGCGCCATGGGATTCTCCAGTGGAAAACAGAACGGACGGCGTCCGTGTGTTAGATTGTCGGAACACTACCGCATTTCTACGGTCTCAAGGCCGCGATTGTGGGGCTTGGTGCACAGAAAAGCTGCCAATTTAACATATTGGCGCCTTGCCCAAAATCCCTGTCGTTGTTAGAGTTTGCCGCACTTTTTTACCCACGCGTTGCCTAGGGTCCCTTTCCCATGTTCAAGAAACTGCGTGGCATGTTTTCCAGCGATCTTTCCATTGACCTGGGCACTGCCAACACCCTTATTTACGTGCGCGAGCGCGGTATCGTCCTGAATGAGCCCTCCGTTGTGGCTATTCGGACACACGGTAACCAGAAAAGTGTCGTTGCTGTCGGCACCGAGGCCAAGCGCATGCTCGGCCGTACGCCGGGCAACATTGCTGCCATTCGTCCGATGAAGGACGGTGTGATCGCCGACTTCAGCGTCTGCGAAAAAATGCTGCAGTACTTTATCAACAAGGTTCACGAAAACAGCTTTCTGCAGCCTAGCCCTCGTGTGCTGATCTGCGTTCCATGCAAATCGACCCAGGTTGAGCGTCGTGCCATCCGTGAATCGGCCCTTGGTGCCGGTGCCCGTGAAGTATTCCTGATCGAAGAGCCGATGGCTGCTGCGATCGGTGCAGGCCTGCCAGTTGAAGAAGCTCGCGGTTCGATGGTTGTCGATATCGGTGGCGGTACCACTGAAATCGCGCTGATCTCCCTTAATGGTGTGGTTTATGCCGAATCCGTACGGGTTGGCGGCGACCGCTTCGACGAAGCGATCATCACCTACGTGCGTCGCAACTACGGCAGCCTGATCGGCGAATCCACCGCCGAGCGCATCAAGCAGGAAATCGGTACGGCCTACCCGGGCGGCGAAGTTCGTGAAGTCGACGTTCGTGGGCGTAACCTGGCCGAAGGCGTTCCACGCGCATTCACCCTGAACTCCAATGAAGTGCTGGAAGCTCTGCAAGAGTCCCTGGCCACTATCGTTCAGGCTGTGAAAAGTGCGCTGGAGCAATCGCCTCCGGAGCTGGCATCGGATATCGCCGAACGTGGCCTGGTACTGACCGGTGGTGGTGCCTTGCTGCGCGACCTCGACAAGTTGCTGGCCCAGGAAACCGGTCTGCCGGTGATCGTCGCCGAAGACCCGCTGACCTGCGTTGCTCGTGGCGGTGGCCGTGCATTGGAAATGATGGATAAACACACCATGGATCTGCTTTCCAGCGAATAAGTCGCCGGATCGCCTCTATGCTGTTGAGCGCGCAGGCAGCACTTTGCAGTGCTGCCTGTTGGCGTTTATCTTCTGTCAGTCTGCATCCAGGCCGGTTTGATGCCGTATGAATAAAGAGAACATTTGCCTGGGAGGAGCGGCTTATTAAACCGCTTTTCACCAAAGGCCCCTCACTGGGCGTGCGCTTGTTGGTGCTGGCCGTGCTATCGGTCGCGCTGATGGTGGTCGATGCCCGCTTCACACTGCTCAAGCCAGTGCGTAGCCAAATGTCGCTGGTGCTGATGCAGTCTTACTGGATCACCGACCTGCCGCAGCGGCTATGGCAAGGTGTGGCCAGCCAATTCGGCAGCCGGACCGAACTGGTCGCCGAAAACGAAAAACTCAAAACCGAAAACCTGCTGTTGCAGGGGCGCATGCAAAAGCTGGCCGCCCTCACCGAGCAGAACGTTCGGCTGCGCGAGTTGCTCAACTCTTCCGCGCTGGTCAACGAAAAGGTCGAAGTGGCCGAGTTGATCGGCATGGACCCCAACCCCTTTACCCATCGCATCATCATCAATAAAGGTGAGCGCGACGGTGTGGTCCTCGGTCAGCCAGTGCTCGATGCCCGCGGTCTGATGGGGCAGGTGGTGGAGTTGATGCCGTACACCTCCCGCGTACTGTTGCTGACTGACACCACCCACAGCATTCCGGTGCAGGTGAACCGTAACGGTCTGCGGGCGATTGCCAGCGGAACCGGGAACCCGGAACGCCTTGAGCTGCGTCATGTGGCCGATACCGCCGACATTAAAGAAGGCGATCTGCTGGTCAGCTCCGGCCTCGGCCAGCGTTTCCCGGCGGGTTACCCGGTGGCGACGGTCAAGGAAGTGATTCACGATTCCGGTCAGCCGTTCGCCATCGTCCGTGCGGTGCCGACCGCCGCGTTGAATCGCAGCCGTTATCTGCTGTTGGTGTTCAGTGACGGTCGCACAGCCGAGGAGCGCGCCAACGAAGCCGCGCAGGCTCAGGAAGCTCTGGACCAGCACGGCGGTGGGCCGATCATTCCAGCGACCGTGCCGAAACCGGCCGTGTCGGTGATCCCGGCTACTGTCGCTGCTCCGGCTGTTCCGGCGGCGGCACCTGCTGCCGCGCCTGTTGCCGCGACCCCGGCAAAACCTGCCGCTGCCCATGCTGCCAGCAAGCCACCCGCATCGACACCAGCCGCCAAACCACCGGCAGCCCAACCCGCTGCCGTGAAGCCTGCTGCCAAACCGCCTGTCTCCGCGCCGGCTACCACTGGGGGAAGAGAATAATGGGCGGTGCAACTTCCTCCCGGAACGGCTGGATGGTCTGGCTGACCTTTGCCATTGGCATGCTGCTCAGCGTTTCGCCGTTGCCGCAATTCATGGAAATCCTGCGTCCTCTGTGGCTGGCCTTGCTGTTGGCCTTCTGGGCGTTGGCCCTGCCGCAGAAAGTCGGCATGGTGACCGCCTGGTGCCTGGGGCTGGCCGAAGACGTGCTGTATGGCACGTTGTTGGGCCAGAACGCATTGATCCTCACGCTCATTACCTTCCTGGTGCTATCGCTGCAACAGCGCCTGCGCATGTTCCCGATGTGGCAACAGAGCCTGGTGATCCTGGTGATCTTCGGCCTCGCCCAACTGGTTCAGTTGTGGCTGAGCGCCCTGACCGGCAATCGTCAGCCGACCTTGGCGCTGGTGTTGCCGGCACTGGTCAGCGCGTTGCTCTGGCCATGGATCAGCTACGGTTTGCGCGGTTTGCGTCGACGCTACAAAATCAATTAATTCGGTCAGGCATGTGCCCGCACCGGTGCCCTGTCTCGCCAAAAAGGAACAGTATTTGTGAGACAGGGCGCCAAGCAGGGAGATGTCTTGATGAAGCAGCTGTACCTCGCCTCAGGCTCGCCGCGTCGGAGTGAACTGCTCACGCAGATCGGCGTGTCGTTCTCCGTCATCAGCGCGGACATCGATGAAACCCCTTTACCTGAAGAATCCCCATCGGCCTATGTCGAGCGTCTGGCACGCGGCAAGGCTGAAGCCGGGCACGGGACGATCGTGTCCGACGCGGATTTCTGCGTGCTGGGCGCTGACACTGCCGTGGTACTGGACGGGAAAATTCTCGGCAAGCCGGTGGACGAAGCCGACGCATGCGCCATGCTTATGCTGTTGTCCGGGTGTGAACATGAAGTGCTGACGGCGATTGCGGTGCGCGATGGCGAGCGCTGCGAGTCTTTGGTGGTGCGCAGCCTGGTGCGTTTTCGCACCATCGACCGTGACGAAGCCGCGGCCTACTGGGCCAGCGGCGAACCTCGGGACAAGGCTGGCGGTTATGGGATTCAAGGGCTGGGCGCGGTGTTCGTCGCCGGGCTCAACGGCAGTTATTCGGCGGTGGTCGGATTGCCGCTGTGCGAAACCTGCGAGCTACTCGGCCATTTCGGCATACCCTGTTGGCAAACCTTTAACGCGCGTTGAGCGTCGTACTGACAAGATGCGGCCATTATCGTGAACATGCCTGAACGAGACCCTGCCATGAGTGAAGAGATCCTGATCAACATCACGCCGATGGAATCGCGCGTGGCGGTGGTCGAAAACGGTGTCCTGCAAGAGGTCCACGTCGAGCGCACGCAAAAGCGCGGGATCGTCGGCAACATCTATAAAGGCAAGGTCGTGCGGGTATTGCCGGGCATGCAGGCAGCCTTCGTCGATATCGGGCTGGACCGCGCCGCGTTCATTCATGCCTCGGAGATTTCCCTGCGCGAAGGCCCTGCGGTGGAGAGCATCAGTGCGCTGGTTCATGAAGGTCAGAGCCTGGTGGTACAAGTCACCAAGGACCCGATCGGTTCCAAAGGCGCACGCCTGACGACGCAACTGTCGATTCCGTCGCGCTATCTGGTGTACATGCCGCGCACCGCCCACGTTGGCATTTCCCTGAAGATCGAGGACGAAGCCGAGCGTGAACGCCTCAAGCAAGTGGTCACCGACTGCGTGGCCAAAGAAGGCATCAAGGAAGCCGGCGGTTTTATTCTCCGTACCGCGGCCGAAGGGGCCGGGGCCGATGAAATCCTCATGGACATCCGCTATCTGCGCAGGCTCTGGGACCAGATCAACGAACAGATCAAGACCATCAGCGCGCCGAGTGTGATCTACGAAGACCTCGGCCTGGCGTTGCGTACCTTGCGTGACCTGGTGAGCCCGAAGATCGAGAAGATCCGCATCGACTCTCGGGAAACCTTCCAGAAAACCACGCAATTCGTCGCCGAACTGATGCCGGAGATCGCCGACCGTCTGGAGCATTACCCTGGCGAACGGCCGATCTTTGACCTGTATGGCGTCGAAGACGAAATCCAGAAAGCCCTGGAACGCAAGGTGCCGCTCAAGTCCGGCGGTTATCTGGTGGTCGATCCGGCTGAAGCCATGAGCACCATCGACGTCAATACCGGCGCTTTTGTCGGTCATCGCAACCTCGAAGAAACCATCTTCAAGACCAACCTCGAAGCCGCCACCGCCATTGCCCGTCAGTTGCGCCTGCGTAACCTGGGCGGGATCATCATCATCGACTTCATCGACATGGAAGATGAAGAGCATCAGCGTCAGGTATTGCGCACCCTCGAGAAGCAACTGGAACGCGATCACGCCAAGACCAACATCATCGGCATCACCGAGTTGGGCCTGGTGCAGATGACCCGCAAGCGCACCCGCGAAAGTCTTGAGCAAGTGCTGTGCGAACCGTGCAGCAGCTGCCAGGGGCGCGGCAAACTCAAAACCCCGGAAACCGTGTGCTACGAGATCTTCCGCGAAATCCTGCGTGAGGCCCGGGCCTATCAGGCCGAAGGCTATCGGGTGCTGGCGAATCAGAAAGTGGTCGACCGTTTGCTCGACGAAGAGTCGGGCAACGTCGCCGAGCTCGAAGGCTTTATCGGACGCACCATTCGGTTCCAGGTGGAAACCATGTATTCCCAGGAACAATACGACGTGGTGTTGCTCTGAATCGTTGTGTTTCACCTCCACTAGAACGGCTGGCCTCAGCTTTTTGCAGTATTTTTGCCATGGGAGCCAACTGACATGGAGCGTCTGACACGTATTTTGGCCGCACTGACCCGCTGGGGTCTGGGCCTGTGTGCGTTGGTTTTGGTGCTGATGGCGTTGTTCGTCAGCCTCGGCCGAGAGCTGACGCCGCTGGTGGCCGAGTACCGTGCCGACGTTGAAGACAAAGCCAGTGATGCCTTGGGCATGCCCCTGCAGATCGGCAAGCTGGAAGGCAACTGGAGCGGCCTCGCCCCGGTTCTGCTGGCCCATGACGTGATGGTCGGCGAGGGTTCCAATGCCCTGCGCCTGGATCAGGTGCGCGCGGTGCCGGATCTCTGGGCCAGCCTGCTGGCGCGCGAAGTGCGCATCGCACACCTGGAACTCAACGGTCTGAAGATCAGCCTCAAGGAAGGCGAAGACGGTCATTGGGCGCTGGAAGGTTTGCCAGTGCAGCAGGACCAGCCGCTGAACCCGGAGCAACTGCTCAATCGCATGCAGAGGGTCCAGCAGCTGTCGGTACTCGACAGCCAGATCACCTTGCAGCCGTTGGGGGAGTCGCCGCTGACCCTGACGTACGTCGGCCTGAATCTGAAAACCGGTCCATCCCGCCAGCGGCTCGATGCCCGTTTGACCCTGCCCGACGGCCAGCCGGTGGCGATGAGCCTGCGCACCCGTTTGCGCGCAGCCCAATGGAAGGACGGCGAAGCGGACGCTTACCTGAGCCTGCCGCAGAGTGATTGGTCGAAATGGTTGCCCGAGCGCCTGACCCAGCAATGGAATTTTTCCGAGATCAAGGCCGGTGGCGAGTTCTGGATAAACTGGAGCAAGGGCACCGTGCAACGCGCCGCGATTCGTTTGAACGCGCCGCAACTCAAGGGTGCCTATGCCGAGCGCAAGCCGATCCAGATCAATAATCTGGCGCTGAACGGGTATTTCCAGCGCAGTTCCAAAGGCGTTCTGGTGACCCTGGATTCTCTGGCGATGAGCCTGGGTGACACCCGCTGGGAATCGAAGCTGCAATTTCAACAAACTGCTGCGACAGACCAGGTGCCAGAGCTCTTGCACCTGCAAGCCGACCGTCTCGATCTCACACCGCTCACTCCGTTGCTAAACGCCTTGGGCCCACTGCCCGAAGGGATCGCCACGGCGGTCGAGCGGCTCAAGGTCACCGGAGTTTTGCGCAACGTACTGATCGACTTCCGCCCAGCCGCTACCGATGACAGCAAATTCAGCTTTGCCGCCAATCTGGAAAAGGTCGGCTTCGACGCTTATCGCGGTGCACCAGCGGTGCGAAATGTCAGCGGCAACATCAGCGGCGACCTCGGACAGGGCGAGCTGCGCATGGACAGCAAGGATTTCTCCCTGCACCTGGACCCGATTTTCGCCAAGCCATGGCAGTACATTCAGGCCAACGCCCGGTTGACCTGGAAACTCGATAAAGAAGGTTTCACCCTGATCGCACCGTACTTGAAGGTACTGGGCGAGGAGGGCAAGATTGCCGGCGACTTCCTGATCCGCCTGCATTTCGATCACACCCAGGAAGATTACATGGACCTGCGTGTCGGCCTGGTCGACGGCGACGGTCGCTACACCGCCAAGTACCTGCCCACGGTTCTCAGCCCGGGGCTGGACGAATGGCTGCGCACCGCGATTCTCAAAGGCGCGGTGGATGAAGGCTTCTTCCAGTACCAGGGTTCGCTGAACCACGGCGCCGCCGAAACGGCTCGCAGCATCAGCCTGTTCTTCAAGGTTCACGATGCCGAGCTGGCGTTTCAGCCAGGCTGGCCGCATGTCGGCAAGGTCAGCGGCGATGTGTTCATCGAAGACAGCGGTGTGCGGATCCTCGCCAGCAAGGGCCAATTGCTCGACACCCAGGTCAGCGACGTCTACGTCAATATTCCCCGTGTACCTGCCGGGCAGAGCACTCATCTGTTCCTCGACGGCGCGTTCGCTGGCGGGTTGGGCGATGGCTTGAAGATTCTGCAGGACGCGCCGATCGGCACCGCCGACACCTTCGCCGGCTGGGAAGGCGAGGGCGATCTGCAAGGCAAGCTCAAACTCGATATCCCGCTGGTCAAAGGCGAGCAGCCGAAAATCCTTGTCGACTTCAAGACCGACAAGGCCCGTTTGAAGCTCCGCGAGCCCACCCTGGAACTGACGCAACTCAAGGGCGATTTCCGTTTCGACAGCACCAAGGGGCTGAGTGGGCAAAAGATCACGGCGCGAGCGTTCGACAAGCCGGTAACCGCACAGATCTTCGCTGAAGGCAGCCCGGGCAAGCTCAACACTCGGGTTGCCGCATCGGGTGAGGTCGAGGTCAAGAAACTCACCGATTGGCTGAATGTCACTCAGCCATTGCCAGTGACGGGGATGATTCCTTATCAGTTGCAGCTGAACCTTGATGGCGCCGACAGCCAATTGATGGTCAGCTCCAACCTGAAGGGCGTGGCGGTGGATTTGCCGGCACCGTTCGGCATGGCGGCCGATGTCGGGCGCGATACCGTGTTCCGCATGACCCTGCAAGGACCGGAGCGGCGTTACTGGGTCAACTACGGTGAGCTGGCGAACTTCACGTTTGCGGCACCGACCGGCAATTTTGCCGACGGTCGCGGCGAGTTGCTTCTCGGTGGCGGCAATGCCGTGTTACCCGGTGCCAAAGGCTTGCGCGTGCGTGGTGTACTGTCCGAGCTGGATGTCGCTCCTTGGCAGGATCTGGTAACCAGGTATGCCGGCCAGGATCCGGGTGGCAGTGCCAAACAGTTGCTCAGTGGCGCGGATTTGAAGGTTGGCAAACTCACTGGTTTCGGCACCACCCTCGATCAGGCGTCGGTGCAGTTGGCGCGTAAGCCGGCCGCGTGGGCCTTGCAACTCGACAGTCAGCAGGCCAAGGGCAGCATCGGTATTCCCGATGCGAAAGCCGCACCGATTGCGGTCAATCTGCAATACGTACGTTTGCCGGCACCAGACCCTACGGTGCTGGCTGACGAGAATTCGCCGGATCCGCTGGCCACCGTGGATCCGACGAAGATCCCGGCGCTGGATGTCACCATCAATCAGCTGTTCCAGGGCCAGGATCTGGTGGGCGCCTGGCGTCTGAAAGTCCGGCCGACCGCCAAGGGCGTTGCCTTCAATACCCTGGATCTGGGCCTCAAGGGCATCCTCTTGCAGGGCAGCGGTGGTTGGGAAGGCATGCCGGGTAATTCCAGCAGCTGGTACAAGGGCCGGGTCAGTGGCAAGAACCTTGCCGACGTGCTCAAGGGCTGGGGTTTTGCGCCGAGCGTCACCAGTGAAGAGTTTCATATGGATGTCGACGGTCGCTGGCCTGGGTCACCGGCGTGGCTGGCGACCAAGCGCTTCTCCGGCAGCCTTGATGCGTCACTGAATAAAGGTCAGTTTGTTGAAGTCGAGGGCAGCGCTCAGGCGTTGCGGGTATTTGGTCTGCTCAACTTCAACTCCATCGGCCGCCGCTTGCGCCTGGACTTTTCCGACCTGTTCGGCAAAGGCTTGAGCTATGACCGGGTCAAAGGCCTGCTGGTCGCCAGTAACGGGGTCTACGTGACCCGTGAACCGATTCTGCTGACCGGTCCGTCGAGCAATGTGGAGCTCAACGGCACACTGGACCTGGTGGGTGATCAGGTCGATGCCAAGTTGTTGGTGACTTTACCGGTGACCAACAACCTGCCGATTGCCGCGCTGATCGTCGGTGCACCGGCCGTCGGCGGGGCGCTGTTCCTGATCGATAAGCTGATCGGTGACCGCGTGGCGCGCTTTGCCAGCGTCAAATACACCGTCAAAGGCCCATGGAAAGAACCGAAAATCACCTTCGACAAGCCTTTTTGAATTCTTTTGAAAAAGCACTCTTTGGGCCTATGGAGTAGCATGTTTTCATGCGACGCCGATTGCCCCTGTAGGAGCTGCCGCAGACTGCGATCTTTTGACTTTAAAAATCAAGGTCAAAAGATCGCAGCCTCGTTTCACTCTGCAGCTCCTACAGGTATGCGTAGATTTCACATAGGAAATAGGCCATGTCTGTAGCGGTGATTCAAATGGTCAGCCAGAGCGACGTGCTGGCCAATCTGGCCCAGGCCCGTCGTCTGCTTGAGCAGGCGGCGACCGGTGGCGCGCGGCTTGCCGTGCTGCCGGAAAACTTCGCTGCCATGGGCCGTCGCGACATTGCCGACATCGGCCGCGCCGAAGTCTTGGGCGAAGGCCCGATCCTGCCATGGTTGAAACAGACCGCCCGCGACCTCAAGTTATGGATAGTGGCCGGCACATTGCCGTTGCCGCCGGTGGATCAACCGACGGCCAAAGTGCATGCATGTTCCTTGCTGGTTGATGACCAGGGCGAGACCGTGGCGCGGTACGACAAGCTGCACCTGTTCGACGTAGACGTGGCGGACAATCGCGGGCGTTATCGCGAATCCGATGACTATGCTTATGGCAGTGGCGTGGTGGTTGCCGACACGCCCGTCGGTCGAGTCGGTCTGACCGTCTGTTACGACTTAAGATTTCCGGAGCTTTACAGTGAATTGCGTGCGGCCGGCGCGGAGTTGATTACCGCGCCATCGGCCTTTACCGCGGTGACCGGCGCGGCCCATTGGGACGTGCTGATTCGTGCGCGGGCCATCGAGACTCAGTGTTACATGCTCGCGGCCGCCCAGGGTGGGACGCATCCGGGGCCACGAGAAACCTTTGGTCACGCCGCCATCGTCGACCCATGGGGACGTGTGCTGGCACAACAGGACCAAGGCGAGGCCGTGCTGCTGGCCCAACGCGACAGCAGCGAACAGGCGTCCATCAGGGCGCGGATGCCGGTGTCCACTCACCGGCGCTTTTTCTCGCAGGGCGCCCAGCGACCTGCATCAGAACGACGAATTTAAGGCGTAAAGCATATGAGCGAGTTGTTGTCCTCCGTCAGTGAACACCTCCTGGCGCCCGGCGGCGTAACGATCGAGAGCCTGCAAGGTGTGCTCGGCGATCTGGCCGGTCCGGGCATCGATGCCGCCGACCTGTATTTCCAGGGGCAGATTTCCGAGTCCTGGGCACTGGAAGACGGGATCGTCAAGGAAGGCAGCTTCAACCTCGACCAGGGTGTCGGCGTGCGTGCGCAATCGGGTGAAAAGACCGGTTTCGCCTACAGCAATGCGATCACCCTCGAAGCGCTGGGCGCGGCTGCCCGTGCGGCCCGTTCGATCTCCCGGGCCGGGCAGAACGGCACTGTGCAAGCGTTCACCACCCAGGATGTCGCCCAATTGTACGGGCCGGATAACCCGCTGGAAGTGATGACCCGTGCCGAGAAAGTCGAGCTGCTCAAGCGCATCGATGTGGCGACTCGTGCGCTCGACCCGCGTATCCAGCAAGTCACCGTGAGCATGGCCGGGGTCTGGGAACGGATCTTGATTGCTTCCACCGACGGTGGGCTGGCGGCGGATGTGCGACCGTTGGTGCGTTTCAACGTTAGCGTGATCGTCGAGCAGAATGGCCGTCGTGAGCGCGGTGGTCATGGCGGTGGCGGTCGTACCGATTACCGCTATTTCCTCAGCGATGACCGCGCCATGGGTTATGCCCGCGAAGCGTTGCGTCAGGCGCTGGTGAATCTGGAAGCGATCCCGGCTCCGGCCGGTACGTTGCCGGTGGTATTGGGTTCGGGTTGGTCCGGCGTGTTGCTGCACGAAGCCGTCGGCCATGGTCTGGAAGGCGATTTCAACCGCAAGGGCAGTTCGGCCTACAGCGGGCGCATGGGCGAGATGGTTGCCTCGAAGCTCTGCACCATCGTCGATGACGGCACACTTGCCGGGCGCCGTGGTTCGTTGAGCGTCGACGATGAAGGCACGCCGACCGAGTGCACCACGCTGATCGAAAACGGTGTGCTCAAAGGTTACATGCAGGACAAGCTCAACGCGCGCCTGATGGGCGTAGCCCGCACCGGCAACGGTCGTCGCGAATCCTACGCGCACCTGCCGATGCCGCGCATGACCAACACTTACATGCTCGGTGGCGAAAGCGACCCGGCGGAAATCATCGCCTCGGTGAAAAAGGGCATCTACTGCGCCAACCTCGGCGGCGGTCAGGTGGACATCACCAGCGGCAAGTTCGTGTTCTCCACCAGCGAGGCGTATCTGATCGAAGACGGCAAGATTACTGCCCCGGTCAAAGGCGCGACGTTGATCGGCAACGGGCCGGAAGCCATGAGCAAGGTGTCGATGGTCGGTAACGATCTGGCGCTGGACAGCGGTGTGGGAACGTGTGGCAAGGATGGGCAGTCGGTGCCGGTGGGTGTCGGCCAGCCAACGCTGAAAATTGATGCGATCACTGTGGGTGGCACGGGATCGTAAGAAGGGATGGAGCTTCGGGTGAGCCGCTTGGCAACTCACCCGATTCGAGACTTAACGCAGACCGCGTTGAGTCTCGTCCAGCTCACGGATGTACTTGAAGATTTTACGGCTCGAAGCCGGTGGCTTATTGGTCGCCAGTTCGTGCTGGGCCTGACGGATCAGGGAGCGCAATTGCTGACGATCAGCTTCCGGGTAGTCGAGCACGAACTTCTCCAGGACTGCATCGTCGCCCGCGATCAAGCGATCGCGCCAGCGTTCCAGGCCATGGAAACGTTCGTTGTACTGCCGAGTGGAGGCATCGAGTTGATCGAGCAGAGTCAGAATGGCGTCAGTGTCCTGATCGCGCATCAGTTTGCCGATGAACATAAGGTGCCGTTTACGCGCGATATTCGCGGTGTGCTTGGGCGCATCAGCCAGGGCCCGGCGCATAGCGTCGGTCAGCGGCAGTTTTGCCAGCAAGTCAGGCTTGAGTGTTGTAAGGCGCTCGCCAAGGTCAACCAGAGCATGAAGCTCGCGTTTAACCTGGGATTTGCTTTTTTCTCCCGTATCGAGGGAGTCGTCGTAAGAATCAACCATGGTGGCCGTCCGCAAAGAAACGCCGCCATGATAACCAGTCGGGGGCCGCTTGTCCGGCCCGGTCGCTCGAAGGCCCTAGCCGAAAGCAGAATTTGAGTGGAGAACAGCATGAGTGCAGTTGAAAGCGTCGGCCCACAAGCTTTGCCGGCACTGCAAGAACAAGTCGAGCAGATCATCGCTGAAGCCAAGCGCCAGGGCGCCAGTGCCTGTGAAGTGGCCGTGTCGCTGGAGCAGGGCTTGTCGACCACGGTGCGTCAGCGGGAAGTCGAAACCGTTGAGTTCAATCGCGATCAGGGCTTTGGCATCACCTTGTATGTGGGGCAGCGCAAAGGCTCGGCCAGTACCTCGGCCAGCGGTTCGGACGCGATTCGCGAAACCGTCGCCGCCGCGCTGGCCATTGCCAAGCACACCTCCGAAGACGAAGCCTCGGGCCTGGCGGATGCCGCGTTGATGGCCAAGGATCTGCAGGATTTCGACCTGTTCCATCAATGGGACATTACCCCGGAGCAAGCCATCGAGCAGGCCCTGGCCTGTGAAGCGGCGGCGTTTGCCACCGACAGCCGGATCAAGAACGCCGACGGCACTACCCTCAGCACTCACCAGGGCTGCCGGGTTTACGGCAACAGCCACGGTTTTATCGGTGGTTACGCGTCGACTCGTCACAGCCTCAGTTGCGTGATGATCGCCGAAGCCGATGGCCAGATGCAGCGCGATTACTGGTACGACGTAAACCGTCAGGGCAATTTGCTGGCTTCTCCGGAGAGCATCGGCCAACGTGCCGCGCAACGGGCGGCGAGCCGTCTGGGCGCGCGTCCGGTGCCGACCTGCGAAGTGCCGGTGCTGTTTTCCGCGGAATTGGCCGGTGGCTTGTTCGGCAGTTTCCTGTCGGCGATCTCCGGCGGCAGTCTGTACCGCAAATCATCGTTTCTCGAAGGCACGCTGGGGCAGAAGCTGTTCCCGGAATGGTTGACCATCGATGAACGTCCGCACCTGATGCGCGCCCTAGGCAGTTCGGCCTTCGACGGCGATGGCCTGGCGACCTACGCCAAGCCGTTCGTGGAGAAGGGCGAGTTGGTGTCCTACATACTCGGCACCTACTCCGGCCGCAAGCTGGGCATGCCGAGCACCGCCAACGCCGGCGGCGTGCACAACCTGTTCGTCACCCATGGCGATGAAGATCAGGCAGCCTTGCTGCGCCGCATGGGGCGTGGCCTGCTGGTCACCGAACTGATGGGGCAGGGCTTGAACATGGTCACAGGCGATTACTCCCGTGGCGCGGCGGGTTTCTGGGTCGAGAACGGCGAAATCCAGTTCGCGGTTCAGGAAGTGACCATCGCCGGCAACATGCGCGACATGTTCAAGCAGATCATTGCGGTCGGTAATGACCTGGAGTTGCGCAGCAACATTCGCACCGGTTCGGTGTTGATCGAGCGGATGACAGTGGCGGGTAGCTAACCTCCGACTGCGGCACAAAAAAGGCGCGCCATCTATCGGATGGCGCGCCTTTTTTATTGGCCACAACCCAGATCCTGTGGGAGCGGGCTTGCCCGCGATAGCGTCATTTCAGTCGACATCGATGTTGAATCTTTTATCGTCATCGCGGGCAAGCCCGCTCCCACAAAGAGCTCAATGCTTTGCTGTGCTTGTTTTGGTTCTCATTATCATATAATAATGAATCTCATTACCGAATGAGCCCGGATCATGAGTTCTGCCTTGCACGAGCAGCCTTACCTCGAAAGCTGGCGCTGGATGAGTCGCCAGATCCGTTGCGCCATGGACCCTGACGAGCCGCGTCTAATCGAGCATTACCTGGCCGAAGGCCGGTATCTGGCGTGTTGCACGGCCACCTCTCCCTGGACTATCGCCGAAACCTCTTTCCGTTTGCTGCTCGACACCGCCGTCGATGTCGCGCTGCCCTGGCACTGGCGCAGCCTGTGTCTCGACCAGGCCTGGCGACCATTGCGCGATCTCGAACGGCAATCACTCTGCGGCTGCCGCCTCAAGCGCTGGCAAAGCTATGCCTGGCAACTGGCGACCTGCGAGTTGCAACCCTCCATCCCTCTCATAGAACTGGTGCAAGGATCTCCTGATGAGTAACACACGTATCGAACGCGACAGTATGGGTGAGCTGCAAGTCCCGATAGACGCCCTTTACGGTGCGCAAACCCAGCGCGCAGTGGATAACTTCCCGATCAGCGGCAAACCGATGCCCGTGCAGTTCATCCGGGCGCTGATTCTGGCCAAGGCTGCGGCCGCCCGAGCCAACGTCGAGCTCAAACAGATCAGCGAATCCCAGGGCAAAGCCATCGTCGACGCAGCTCAAGGCCTGCTCGAAGGCGACTTCATGCAGCACTTCCCGGTGGATATCTTCCAGACCGGTTCCGGCACCAGTTCCAACATGAACGCCAACGAAGTGATCGCCACCTTGGCCAGCCGCTTGTTGGGCGAGCCGGTGAATCCCAACGATCAGGTCAATTGCGGCCAAAGCAGCAACGACATCATCCCGACCACCATCCATGTCAGCGCCGCATTGAGCTTGCATGAGCAGTTGCTGCCGGCGCTGGTGCATCTGGTGCGGGTGATAGAGCACAAGGCCGAGCAGGTTCATCCGTTCGTCAAAACCGGGCGTACCCATTTGATGGACGCGATGCCCGTGCGCATGAGTCAGGTGCTCAATGGTTGGGCGCAACAGCTCAAGGCCAATATCGGTCACTTGCAGGATCTGCTGCCAAGCCTGCAATCCCTGGCCCAAGGCGGCACGGCGGTGGGCACCGGGATCAATGCCCATCCGGAATTTGCGGCGCGTTTCAGCCAACAACTTAGCCAACTGACCCAGGTGCAGTTCACGCCGGGCAAGGACCTGTTTGCGCTGATCGGCTCGCAGGACACGGCGGTCAGCGTTTCAGGGCAGCTCAAGGCCACAGCGGTTTCCTTGATGAAAATCGCCAATGACCTGCGCTGGATGAATTCCGGCCCGTTGGCCGGGCTCGGTGAAATCGAGCTCGAAGCCTTGCAGCCGGGCTCGTCGATCATGCCCGGCAAGGTTAACCCGGTGATCCCGGAAGCCACCGCGATGGTCGCCGCTCAAGTGATCGGCAACGACACGGTGATCACCGTCGCCGGTCAGTCGGGCAATTTCGAGCTGAACGTCATGCTGCCGATCATCGCCCAGAACCTGCTGAGCAGTATCGAGTTGCTGGCCAACGCCAGCCGTCTGCTGGGCGACAAGGCTATTGCCAGCTTCAAGGTCAACGAGGCCCGGCTCAAGGAAGCGCTGTCGCGCAATCCGATTCTGGTCACCGCACTCAACCCGATCATTGGTTACCAAAAAGCCGCTGAAATTGCCAAGAAGGCTTATCAGCAGGGCCGGCCAGTGATCGATGTCGCCCTGGAACATACCGACCTGACGCGCAGCCAACTGGAAGAATTGCTCAACCCAGAGAAGCTCACCGCAGGCGGCGTGTAATCACTGCTACCGCTTTGGAGGCTCACCATGGAGCACTGGAAACGCACGATCGAAAGAGCAAATCGCTGTTTCATGCTGGGCGAGCTGGTCGATGCCCGCGAGGCTTATTTGCAGGCATTGGCCTTGGCCCAGGTGTTGTTCGAGCGCTGGGCGGATGCCGACGAAGCGGTGGCGGCTTGCGTGATTTCCCACCATAACCTGGCGGACCTGCACTTGCGCCTGAACCAGCCGGAGGAGAGCGCCGAGTACCTGTGCGCGATCCATCAACGACTGTTGCAGACCATGCAGAACACACGACTGGCGTCAGCTTTGCGTGAAGCCGCGCTGCGCCAGAGCAGCAAAACCTATGTCGAGCTGCTGAATTTCATCAGCGATCACGGCGAGTATCCGCGTACCCACCGTTTGCTGCACACCGACACCGCTTCGCCCTCGCATCAGCCTGCGCCCCTACAACATGGAGTTCATTGAAATGGCTTTTACCCTGCCTGCCTTGCCGTACGCCTACGACGCCCTGGAACCGCACATCGATGCGCAGACCATGGAAATCCACTACACCAAACACCACCAGACCTACATCAACAACCTCAACGCTGCAGTCGAAGGCACTGAGTTTGCTGAATGGCCGGTGGAAAAACTGGTGGCGGCTGTGCAGCAATTGCCGGAAAAACTTCGCGCGGCGGTGATCAATCAGGGCGGTGGGCACGCCAACCATTCGTTGTTCTGGGAAGTCATGGCACCCAACGGCGGTGGCCAACCTGAAGGCGCGCTGGCCAAGGCGATCGACGAGCAACTGGGTGGTCTCGACAACTTCAAGGAGGCTTTCACCAAAGCTGCGCTGACCCGTTTCGGCAGTGGTTGGGCCTGGTTGAGCGTGACACCGCAAAGGACCTTGATCGTTGAAAGCAGCGGCAACCAGGACAGCCCACTGATGAACGGCAATACGCCGATTCTCGGCCTGGACGTTTGGGAACACGCTTATTACCTGCGCTATCAGAACCGTCGTCCGGAATACATCAATGCGTTCTACAACGTGATCAATTGGCCCGAAGTCGCCGCGCGTTATCAGGCTGCGCTGGTTTAGGGGGCGTTCTCAACTAGTTTCCCCTCCGCGCCGGGTCTGCTGTTGTGCAGGGCAAGGCGCGAGAAGCGTGGTTTGGTCATTCCAAATAAGCTTCGAGCAACGCAGCCCTGCACAACAGCAGGCCCGGCCCTTCGGGTTGTGCCTTAAAGCGGGCCAGGCTGCGTTGCAGGCCTTGGAAAGGGAACAACCATTCCCAGCGGCCTGCGCCTTGCCTGGCCCGCTTTAAGGCGACAACGCGGAGGGGGAACTAGTTGAGAACGCCCCCTAAGTCTCTATAAAAACAATCCAGGGCTGACTATGGGCACTGAAACACTGGCGGTCGGAAGTGGACGAATGTTTCGTTACGCACTGGGATCGCTGTTACTGCTGGCGGGCATGACGTTATTGGCTGCTCAAGGGCTGAGCTGGCTGGACCTCGAACCGAAACTGCAGCGCGCCCTGCAAGGTGGTGCGATTTGCGCCTTGGGCACCGCTTTGGGCGCGGTGCCGGTGCTGGTGATTCGGCAGATGCCTCAGGTAGTCAGCGACATATTGCTCGGTTTCGGGGCCGGAGTGATGCTCGCGGCGACGGCGTTTTCGCTGATCGTGCCGGGTATTGCCGCGGCCGAAAACCTCGGCCTGACGCCTTGGGCGGCCAGCAGCCTGATCAGCTTCGGCATCATGCTGGGTGCATTCGGGTTGTTTCTGGTGGATCGCAGGGTGTCTGGCGCTACGCCTGAAATGATCGTGGGGACACTGGAGCGATCGGTGATTCCACCGCGGATCTGGTTGTTTGTGTTTGCCATCATCGCCCACAACATCCCCGAAGGCATGGCGGTCGGCGTCTCGGCCGGCGGTGGCATGCCTGACGCCGACAGCCTGGCCATGGGCATCGCCTTGCAGGATGTGCCGGAAGGGCTGGTGATTGCGTTGGTGTTGGCCGGAGCAGGGATGTCGCGGGTCAAGGCGTTCCTGATCGGTGCTGTGTCAGGTTTGGTTGAGCCGGTCTTCGCATTGTTGTGCGCCTGGCTGGTGAGCCTGGCCGAACTGCTGTTGCCTTTAGGGCTGGCACTAGCGGCCGGTGCGATGCTGCTGGTGGTGACTCACGAAGTCATCCCCGAATCGCGCCGCCATGGTTACGACAAACTGGCCAGCCTTGGGCTGCTGATCGGGTTTTGTCTGATGATGGTGATGGATACAGCGTTGGCTTGAGGTGTGCAAACTTGGCGAAGAGGTGCTTTTGTGGCGAGGGAGCTTGCTCCCGTTCGGCTGCGGAGCAGTCGTGAAATCAGCGAATGCGGTTATGTTTGGCGTACAACGGTGGCAGTTTTTGGGGCCGCTTCGCAGCCCGGCGGGAGCAAGCTCCCTCGCCACAAGAGCCTGCGCTGTTCATTCGCCTTCGTCGAAGTAACGGTTGATCAAGTCTGTCAGCGCATCCAGCGCTCTTTGCTCGTCTTCGCCTTCGGTACTGATATAGATTTTGGTGCCCTTGCCTGCAGCGAGCATCATCATGGCCATGATGCTTTTGCCATCGACCGTGGATTCCGGAGTGCGTCCTACTCTGATCGTGCAATCCTTGAACTCACCGGCGACGCCAACGAATTTTGCAGACGCGCGGGCATGCAGGCCCAGCTTGTTGATGATTTCGATTTCCAGAGCAGGCATCGCGATGTGAATCCTTTAGCTGAGGTCGCGGTGGCGGACCTGGACGTTCTTCAGGGTTTTTTGCAGGACCTGACCCAGACGTTCGGTCAGGTAGACAGAGCGGTGATGCCCGCCGGTGCAGCCAATGGCAATGGTGACATAGGCACGGTTGCTGGCGGCAAAGCGGGGCAGCCACTTGAGCAGGTACGAGGAAATGTCCTGGAACATCTCTTCGACGTCAGGCTGTGCCGCCAGGTACTCGGCCACCGGTTGATCGAGCCCGGACTGTGCCCGTAGCTCCGGCTTCCAGTAAGGGTTGGGCAGGCAGCGCACGTCGAACACCAGATCGGCGTCCACCGGCATGCCACGCTTGAACCCGAAAGATTCCACCAGGAACGCAGTGCCCGGTTCCGGCTGATTCAGCAGGCGCAGCTTGATGGTATCGCGCAGCTGATACAGGTTCAGATTGGTGGTATTGACCTTGAGGTCGGCCAGATCGGCGATAGGCCCCAGCAGATTGGTTTCGTCCTGTATCGCCTCCGCCAATGAGCGATTGGCGCTGCTCAGCGGGTGACGACGGCGAGTTTCCGAAAAGCGTTTGAGCAAGGTTTCTTCGTCGGCGTCCAGGTACAGCACATCGCACTGGATATGCCGGCTGCGGACCTCTTCCAGCAATTCGGGGAACCGTGACAGGTGGCTCGGCAGGTTGCGCGCATCAATGGACACGGCCACCAGCGGTTGTGCCAGCTCGGTGTGAATCAGCGCGCGTTCGGCCAGTTCCGGCAGCAAACCAGCAGGCAGGTTGTCGATGCAGTAGTAGCCGTTGTCCTCGAGCACATCGAGGGCGGTACTTTTACCTGAGCCGGAGCGGCCACTGACGATGATCAGGCGCATGATTAGTGACCGTTTTGCTCGTCCAGGACAACCTGATACAAGGCTTCGTTGCTCGGGGCGCTGCGCAGCTTCTCACGCACTTCCTTGCGATCCAGCATGCTGGCGATCTGACGGAGCAATTCCAGGTGTGCATCGGTGGCAGCTTCCGGGACCAGCAGAACGAACAGCAGGTCAACCGGGGCGCCATCAATGGCGTCGAAATCGATAGGGGCTTCCAGGTGCAGCAGCGCACTGATTGGCGAGGTGCAGCCTTTAAGCCGGCAGTGGGGGATGGCGATGCCGTTGCCGAAACCGGTAGAACCGAGTTTCTCACGGGCAATCAGGGCCTCGAATACGTCCTGCATTTCCAGATCCGGTACTTCGCGGTGGATAAGGTTGGCAATTTGCTCGAGGGCTTTCTTTTTACTGCCACCCGGCGCGTTCACTTGGGAACGGCCGGGGGTCAGGATGGTTTCTAGTCGGATCATGGATTGGGGGTGTTAACGACCGGTCGCGCCCTGGAGGAGGCTCTGGGTCTTTTCCTTATGCTTTTTAAGTTGGCGATCCAGCTTGTCGGTCAGCAGGTCGATGGCGGCATACATGTCCGTATGCTCGGCATTGGCGACCACTTCTCCGCCGGGAATATGCAGCGTGGCTTCGATCTTCTGCAGCAGTTTTTCGACGTTCATCGTGACTTGCACATTGGTGATCTTGTCGAAATGCCTCTCTAATCGGTCGAGTTTTTCGCCGATGTAGGTGCGCAGGGGTTCGGTCACTTCCAGTTGGTGTCCACTGATGTTGACTTGCATACAGCTTCTCCTTCGTTGCCAGTGCATAAAGCGGCAGGCAGAAATGCCTGCCACTGGAACGCTGTGGCGAGCCCGGCGGCTACATCAACCGCTTCCGTTCGCTGGAAGGCGCGATCCCCAGGGATTCGCGGTACTTGGCGACGGTGCGACGGGCTACCTGAATGCCTTGTGCCTCCAGTAAACCAGCGATCTTGCTGTCACTCAACGGCTTTTTCTGATTTTCCGCAGCAACCAGTTTTTTGATGATCGCGCGGATCGCCGTGGACGAGCATTCACCGCCTTCGGAGGTACTGACGTGGCTGGAAAAAAAGTATTTCAGTTCATAGATGCCCCGTGGGGTATGCATGAATTTTTGCGTGGTCACCCGTGAAATCGTCGATTCATGCATGCCCACCGCTTCGGCGATGTCGTGCAGCACCAACGGCTTCATGGCTTCGTCACCGTATTCTAGAAAGCCGCGTTGATGCTCGACGATCTGGGTGGCGACTTTCATCAGGGTTTCATTGCGGCTTTGCAGGCTCTTGATGAACCAGCGAGCTTCCTGCAACTGATTACGCATGAAGGTGTTGTCGGCGCTGGTATCGGCGCGGCGCACGAAACCGGCGTATTGGGCGTTGACCCGCAGGCGTGGCACCGATTCCTGGTTCAGCTCCACCAGCCAGCGCTCGTTGTCCTTGCGCACGATCACGTCGGGAACGACGTATTCGGCTTCGGTGGACTCGATCTGTGAGCCCGGGCGCGGGTTGAGGCTCTGGACCAATTCGATGACCTGACGCAGTTCATCTTCCTTGAGCTTCATGCGGCGCATCAGCTGGCTGTAGTCGCGGCTGCCGAGCAGGTCGATGTAATCGGTGACCAGGCGCTTGGCCTCGGCCAGCCAAGGGGTCTTGGCGGGCAGCTGGCGCAGTTGCAGCAGCAGGCATTCGCCGAGATTGCGGGCGCCGATGCCAGCGGGTTCGAATTGCTGGATGCGGTGCAGGACGGCTTCGATTTCGTCCAGTTCGATGTCCAGTTCCGGGTCGAAGGCTTCGAGGATTTCCTCAAGGGTTTCGTCCAGGTAGCCCTGATTGTTGATGCAGTCGATCAGGGTCACGGCGATCAGGCGATCGGTGTCGGACATCGGTGCGAGGTTCAGTTGCCAGAGCAAATGGCTTTGCAGGCTTTCACCGACCGATGTGCGGGTGGTGAAATCCCACTCGTCGTCATCGTTGCTCGGCAGGCTGCTGGCGCTGGTCTGGTAGACGTCTTCCCAGGCCGTGTCGACGGGCAATTCGTTAGGAATGCGCTCATTCCAGTCGCCTTCCTCGAGGTTATCCACCGTTGGGGCGGTTTCCTGGTAGGAGGGTTCCTGAATGTCGGCGTTGGGTTTCTGTTCGGCGCTATCGGCCAAGGGGTCGGCATTATCGAAGTCGTCGCCTTCTTCCTGGCGTTCGAGCATCGGATTGGACTCCAGGGCCTCCTGGATTTCCTGTTGCAGGTCCAGGGTCGACAATTGGAGCAGGCGGATGGCCTGTTGCAGCTGCGGTGTCATCGTCAGCTGCTGGCCCATTCTCAAGACTAGCGATGGTTTCATGGCAGGGGCTTAACACCTTATTCGCCGGCGCACATGCGCCATCCACTACAGGGCGCCGAAGCGCCAAACATAAGCAAATTATATGCCCGAAACTGAAGTGTTTGCCTAGAGCGCTGTAACAATAAAAACTTATTGATTTTTTATTGAAGTGAGCGCTCTCTCGGCGACCCGGGCACCTCAGTGCTTACAGGCGGAACTCATGACCCAGATACACTTCCTTGACCAGTTCATTGGCCAGGATGGTGGCGGAGTCACCTTCAGCGATCAGTTGACCATCGTTGACGATGTAGGCGGTTTCGCAGATATCCAGGGTTTCACGGACGTTATGGTCCGTGATCAGCACACCAATGCCTTTGGCCTTGAGGTGATGAATGATCTGCTTGATATCGCCCACCGAAATCGGGTCCACACCGGCGAAAGGTTCGTCGAGGAGGATGAATTTCGGATTGGTGGCCAGTGCCCGGGCAATTTCCACGCGGCGGCGTTCACCACCGGACAGGCTCATGCCGAGGTTGTCGCGGATGTGGTGGATGTGAAATTCCTGCAGCAGGCTTTCCAGCTCTTGGCGACGACCGGCCTTGTCGAGTTCCTTGCGGGTCTCGAGGATGGCCATGATGTTGTCGGCCACCGACAATTTGCGGAAGATCGACGCTTCTTGCGGAAGATAGCCGATACCCGCCTTCGCACGACCGTGCATCGGCTGGTGGCTGACATCCAGGTCATCGATCAGTACGCGGCCCTGATCGGCCTGTACCAGGCCGACAATCATGTAGAAGCAGGTGGTTTTACCGGCGCCGTTAGGGCCAAGCAGGCCGACGATCTGACCGCTGTCGATGGACAGGCTGACGTCGCGCACGACCTGACGGCTCTTGTAGCTCTTGGCCAGATGCTGAGCTTTCAGAGTTGCCATTACTGGGCCTTTTGCTCGTCAGTTTTCTTCTTCGGCTGGATCACCATGTCGATGCGAGGACGCGCCTCGGTAACCTTGTTACCCGTGGCGCGACCGGCGCTCGCAAGCTTTTTGACCGTGTCGTAGACGATTTTCTCGCCTTGGGTGACGTTGTTGTCTTTATCGATGACTTTGGCGCGATCGATCAGCACGACGCGGTTTTGCGAGGCGTGGTACTGAATAGTCACTCCGTAACCCTGAACAGGCTTGGTGTCGCCCGCCGTTTGCAGTTGCTCGAAGTAGGCGAGGTTGCCTACCGAGGTCACCACGTCGATGTCGCCGGCCGGGGTGCGGGTGATGGTCACGGTGTTACCGGTGACCTTCATCGAGCCCTGCGTAATGATTACATCGCCTTTATAAGTGGCAACGCCATTCTTGTCGTCCAGTTGGGCATCGTCGGCCTGAATGCGGATAGGCTGCTCTTGATCGTTCGGCAGAGCCCAGGCGCTCACGCTTCCCAGTGCTGCGCCCAGACTGAGCAAAATAGGGAGAGTTTTAACGAGCCTCATACTGTCCTCTTACGTTCGATAGCAGGTGTATCCTGCTTTCTTTCAAGTACGCTTTCATTCCGTTGCCTGTCGATACACCGCCGGCGCCGTCGATTCTAACGGGTTGATCGGTCTGCGCATATTGCTGCTGCGGGAACACTGTCATACGGGTGGTGGTAATCAGGGTTTTGCGGTTTTTTTCGTCGAAACGGGTGATACGTACCGAGTCAATCAGCTCGACTTGAGTACCGTCCGGGTTGACTTCGCCGCGCTCGCTCTGGACGTGCCAGGGGAATTCGGTGCCACGGAACATGTTCAGGTCAGGATTGGTCAGCAACGTCACTTCGGTCGCTTTCAGGTGTTCAACCTTGTCCGACGTCATCTCGTATTGCAGTTTGCCGTCGGGCAGGTACTGCACGCTGTGGGCGTTGACGGCGTAATAGTCGATCGCGCTTTCATCGACCTTCACCACCGGTTTGTCGAGGAAGCGTTCCGGGCTGATGTTCCAGTAGCCGACCGCTGCAAAAATCGCTGCGATGCAACCGAACATCAGGATGTTGCGAATCTTTTTGCTCAGCATGATGGGCTCACAGGTACGCGGCGTTGGCCGCATCGAGGCGGCCCTGGGCGCGCAGGATCAATTCGCAGAATTCGCGAGCAGCACCCTCGCCACCGCGGGCCTGGGTGATGCCGTGGGCGTGTTCGCGCACGAAACTGGCAGCGCTGGCCACCGCCATGCCAAGGCCAACACGGCGAATCACCGGCAGGTCTGGCAGGTCGTCGCCAAGGTAGGCCACTTGTTCATAGCTCAGGTTGAGCTGGGCAAGAAGTTCGTCGAGCACCACCAGTTTGTCTTCGCGACCCTGGTACAGGTGTGGAATGCCGAGGTTCTTCGCACGCCGTTCAACCACCGGGGTCTTGCGGCCGCTGATGATAGCGGTCTGCACGCCGGCTGCCATCAACATCTTGATGCCCTGGCCGTCGAGGGTGTTGAAAGTCTTGAATTCGCTGCCGTCTTCGAGGAAGTACAGGCGCCCATCGGTCAGTACGCCGTCGACGTCGAATACCGCCAGTTTGATCTGTTTGCCGCGTTGCAGCAGGTCCGTGCTCATTACATTACTCCCGCACGCAGCAAATCGTGCATGTTCAAGGCGCCGACCGGGCGGTCTTCGCTGTCGACCACTACCAGTGCGTTGATCTTGTGGTCTTCCATGATTTTCAGCGCCTCGGCGGCGAGCATCTCGGCACGTGCGGTCTTGCCGTGGGCGGTCATCACTTCATCAATGGTCGTGCTGTGGATATCAATGGTGCGGTCCAGAGTGCGGCGCAGATCGCCGTCGGTGAAGATCCCGGCGAGTTTTCCATCTGTGCTCAGTACAACGGTCATGCCCAACCCCTTACGGGTCATTTCCATCAAGGCATCCTTGAGCAGCGTACCGCACGTCACTTGCGGTAATTCGGTGCCGGCATGCATGACGTTTTCCACTTTCAGCAACAAGCGACGGCCAAGGGCGCCACCCGGGTGGGAAAAAGCGAAATCTTCAGCGGTAAAACCGCGAGCTTCAAGCAAGGCAACGGCAAGGGCGTCACCCATGACCAGGGCCGCGGTGGTCGACGAGGTAGGTGCCAGATTCAGCGGGCAGGCTTCGTGTTCGACGCTTACATTGAGGTTGACTTCAGCTGCCTTGGCCAGCGGCGACTCGGGGTTACCGGTCAGGCTGATCATTTGAATGCCCTGGCGCTTGATCAGCGGCAGCAAGGTGACGATTTCGTTGGTGGACCCGGAGTTCGACAGCGCCAATATGATGTCATCACGGGTGATCATGCCCATGTCGCCATGGCTGGCCTCGGCCGGATGCACAAAAAACGCCGTGGTGCCGGTGCTGGCCAGGGTGGCGGCAATCTTGTTGCCGATATGTCCCGATTTGCCCATGCCGACCACGACCACGCGGCCTTTGCTGGCCAGAATCATCTCGCAAGCGCGTACGAAATCTGCGTCGATATGGGGCAATAAGCCTTGTACGGCTTCCAGTTCGAGGCGGATGGTACGTTGTGCTGATTGAATCAGGTCGCTGGATTGGTTCATGTCGGAAATCGAATAGCCTGATGAAAAGGCGGCGATTATAACGGTAATGATCAAAACCCTCACGCAAGTTCGTTGCGGTTTGTCATTACTTGTTACCGAATCTCTCTAAATAGATGATTTCAGGCGGTCATGTTGCTGAACATGCCCGGCTTGGGCCTTGGGCGCTTGAGCTTTGCAGTGATATAGTTCGCCGCCAGTTCGGCCTGCCCGGGGGAGGTATGTGCTTTCGCCAGAAAGCCAGGCGTCCGAGTGAGAGGCTGCATCGCAAGGAGTTTAGATGAGTGCCGATAACGCCTACGCGGTCGAGCTGAAGGGACTGACCTTCAAGCGCGGTACGCGCAGCATTTTCAATAACGTCGATATCCGCATACCGCGCGGCAAGGTCACCGGCATCATGGGGCCTTCCGGGTGTGGCAAGACCACGCTGTTGCGGCTGATAGGCGCACAGTTGCGTCCTACCAGCGGCGAAGTCTGGGTCAACGGCCAGAACCTGCCAACGTTGTCGCGCAGCGATCTGTTCGATGCGCGCAAGCACATGGGTGTGTTGTTTCAGAGCGGCGCGTTGTTTACCGATCTTGATGTGTTCGAGAACGTTGCCTTTCCGCTGCGTGTTCATACCGAGCTGCCGGAAGAAATGATCCGCGACATTGTCTTGCTCAAATTGCAGGCAGTGGGCTTGCGTGGCGCCATCGACCTGATGCCTGACGAATTGTCCGGCGGCATGAAACGTCGCGTCGCGCTGGCCCGGGCAATTGCGCTCGATCCGCGAATCCTTATGTATGACGAGCCCTTTGTCGGCCAGGACCCGATCGCCATGGGCGTACTGGTGCGCCTGATCCGCCTGCTCAACGATGCGCTGGGCATCACCAGTATCGTGGTTTCCCACGACCTGGCCGAGACCGCGAGCATCGCTGACCACCTCATTGTGGTGGGCGACGGGCAAGTGTTGGGCCAGGGCACACCCAAGGATTTGATGAAATCGGATGAGCCACGTATTCGTCAATTCTTGACTGGCGAACCCGACGGCCCGGTCGCATACCACTTTCCAGCGCCGGATTACCGCGCAGATCTTCTGGGGAAGCGCTGATGCGCAAGATTTCATTAATAGAAAGAGTACGCCGCTTCGGCTTCGCCGGCATTGATGTGCTGGCGGTGTTCGGGCGTTCGGCGCTGTTCCTGTTTCATGCCTTGCTCGGTCGTGGCGGCATCGGCGGCGGTTTTGGCCTGCTGGTCAAGCAACTGCATTCGGTGGGTGTGATGTCCCTGGTGATCATCGTGGTCTCCGGGGTGTTCATCGGCATGGTGCTGGCGCTGCAGGGTTTTAACATTCTGTCCAGCTACGGTTCGGAGCAGGCCGTCGGGCAGATGGTTGCGCTGACGCTGTTGCGGGAACTGGGGCCGGTGGTCACGGCCTTGCTGTTCGCCGGTCGCGCGGGTTCGGCCCTGACCGCTGAAATCGGCAACATGAAGTCCACCGAGCAATTATCCAGCCTGGAAATGATCGGGGTCGACCCGCTCAAGTACATCATTGCCCCGCGCCTGTGGGCCGGCTTCATTTCCCTGCCGGTGCTGACGATGATTTTTAGCGTGGTGGGTATCTGGGGCGGTTCGTGGGTGGCTGTCGACTGGCTGGGTGTCTATGACGGCTCCTACTGGTCGAACATGCAAAACAGCGTGACGTTTGTCGACGATGTGCTCAACGGTATTATCAAAAGCATCGTTTTTGCCTTCGTCGTGACCTGGATCGCCGTATTCCAAGGCTATGACTGCGAGCCCACTTCCGAGGGGATCAGTCGTGCCACTACCAAGACCGTGGTGTATGCCTCTTTGGCTGTACTCGGCCTGGACTTTATTTTGACCGCCTTGATGTTTGGAGATTTCTGATGCAAAACCGCACCCTGGAAATCGGTGTCGGCCTTTTCTTGCTGGCTGGCATCCTGGCTTTGCTGTTGCTTGCGTTGCGGGTCAGTGGTCTGTCCCCGAGCGCAACCACCGAAACTTATAAACTTTATGCATATTTCGACAATATCGCCGGTTTGACGGTCAGAGCTAAAGTGACCATGGCCGGTGTGACCATCGGCAAGGTCACGGCGATCGATCTGGACCGCGACAGCTTCACCGGTCGGGTGACCATGCAACTGGAAAAGCGCGTAGATAATCTGCCGACTGACTCCACTGCCTCTATCCTGACCGCTGGCCTGTTGGGTGAGAAATACATCGGTATCAGTGTGGGCGGGGAGGAAACCCTGCTCAAGGAGGGTGGAACCATCCACGACACGCAGTCGTCACTGGTACTCGAGGACTTGATCGGTAAATTTCTGCTCAATACCGTTAGCAAAGACGCCAAATGAGGAGCTTTTGAATGATCTCTATCTTGCGACGTGGCCTGTTGGTAATACTCGCGGCCTTGCCGTTGATGGCTAACGCCGTGGCGGGGTCTTCCGCCCACGATCTGGTACAGGACACCACCACCCGGTTGTTGGCGGATCTTGCCGCGAACAAAGAAAAGTACAAACAGGACCCGCAGGACTTTTATACGGCGCTGAATACCATCGTCGGTCCTGTGGTGGATGCCGAAGGTATTTCCAAGAGCATCATGACGGTCAAGTATTCACGCAAGGCGACCCCCGAGCAGATGCAGAAGTTTGTCGAGAACTTCAAAAAAGGCCTGTTCCAGTTCTATGGCAATGCTTTGCTTGAGTACGACAACCAGGGCATCGTCGTCGATCCTGCCAAGGATGAGTCGGGAGACCGTACCAGCGTTGGCATGACGGTCAAAAGCAGCAGCGGCGCGATCTATCCTGTGTCTTACACACTCGAAAAGATCAATGGCGAGTGGAAGCTGCGCAACGTGATCATCAATGGCATCAATATCGGCAAGCTGTTCCGCGATCAGTTCGCTGATGCGATGCAGCGCAATGGCAACGATCTGGACAAAACCATCAACGGTTGGGCCGGGGAAGTCGCCAAAGCCAAGGAAACCACCGAGAAATCTACCGAGACCCAAACCCAATGAGTGAGTCGGCCATTCGCATGAGCGAATCCGGCGAGCTGCTGCTCAGTGGCGTACTGGATTACCGGACAGGCCCGAACCTGCGCAAGCAGGGGCAGGCGCTGATCAAGTCCAGTAACGCAGCTGCGCTGGTGGTTGATTGCTCCTCGGTGGAGAAGTCCAGCAGCGTCGGCTTGTCGCTGCTGCTGTGCTTCATGCGCGATGCTCAGGCGGCCGGTAAGGCCCTGAGCATTCGTGCGATACCCGAAGATATGCGTGAAATCGCTCAGGTCAGCGAATTGACCGAGCTGTTGGCGCATCCCTGAACCGCATCTATAAAGAAGCCCCCCGTCAGAGTCCTGCTTCGCGGGGTTCGCAGGCGCGGGGCTTTTTTGTATGATGTCCGACCCGCGCGCACAGGGCGCCGATTGAGGTTGAGCATGCAGGCCGTAGAAGTGAAGAGCTTCCTTGAAGGAAAGCTGCCCGGAACGCTGGTAGAAGTTGAGGGCGAAGGCTGCAACTTTCAGCTGAACGTGATTAGCGATGAACTGGCGGCGTTGAGCCCGGTGAAGCGTCAGCAGCAGATCTATGCCCATTTGAACCCATGGATCACCGATGGCAGCATCCATGCGGTCACTATGAAATTTTTCAGCAGCGCGGCCTGGGCCGAGCGCACCTGAGCCCAAGGGCGTCGAGATTCTTATGGATAAATTGATTATTACCGGTGGCGTTCGTCTTGATGGCGAAATCCGCATCTCCGGGGCAAAGAACTCTGCCCTGCCGATCCTGGCTGCAACCCTGCTGTGCGATGGCCCGGTTACCGTTGCCAACCTGCCGCACCTGCACGACATCACCACCATGATCGAGCTGTTCGGTCGCATGGGCATCGAGCCGGTGATCGACGAGAAGCTCAGCGTCGAAATCGACCCGCGCACCATCAAGACCCTGATCGCGCCGTACGAACTGGTGAAAACCATGCGTGCCTCGATCCTGGTACTGGGTCCGATGGTTGCCCGTTTCGGCGAAGCCGAAGTCGCACTGCCTGGCGGTTGCGCCATCGGTTCGCGTCCGGTCGACCTGCACATCCGTGGCCTCGAGGCCATGGGCGCGGTCATCGACGTTGAAGGCGGCTACATCAAGGCCAAGGCCCCTGAGGGTGGCCTGCGCGGTGCGCACTTCTTCTTCGACACCGTCAGCGTGACCGGTACCGAAAACATCATGATGGCGGCCGCTCTGGCCAAGGGCCGTAGCGTGCTGGCGAACGCCGCTCGCGAGCCTGAGGTCATCGACCTGGCGAACTTCCTGAACGCCATGGGCGCCAAGATCACTGGCGCCGGCACCGATACCATCACCATCGATGGCGTCGAGCGTCTGCACCCGACCACTTACAAGGTGATGCCTGACCGTATCGAAACCGGCACCTACCTGGTGGCGGCAGCGGTGACCGGCGGTCGCGTGAAGGTCAAGGACACTGATCCGACCATCCTCGAAGCCGTTCTGGAAAAACTCCGCGAATCGGGTGCTGAAATCACCTGCGGCGAAGACTGGATCGAGCTGAACATGCACGGCAAACGGCCAAAAGCCGTTAACGTGCGGACCGCTCCATACCCGGCGTTCCCGACCGACATGCAGGCGCAGTTCATCTCCCTCAACGCCATTGCCGAAGGCACTGGTGCGGTGATCGAGACGATCTTCGAAAACCGCTTCATGCACGTTTACGAACTGCACCGCATGGGCGCTCATATCCAGGTCGAAGGCAACACCGCCATCGTCACCGGCATCGAGAAGCTCAAGGGCGCGCCAGTAATGGCCACCGACCTGCGTGCTTCGGCCAGCCTGGTGATCTCGGCGCTGATCGCCGAAGGCGATACCCTGATCGACCGCATCTACCACATCGACCGTGGTTACGAGTGCATCGAAGAGAAACTGCAGATGCTCGGCGCGAAAATCCGCCGCGTACCGGGCTAGTTTCTGCTGCATGGGTGCAGGGACGCGCCCGTTGGTTTCGTTTAAAGTCGAGGGTAGTCTTTTCATTAGAGAGACGCCCTCGATGTGTGTCCGGCGCCGTTTGCGACCGGGCATCAGTAGCCTGATAAGGACTGACGTTTCCCATGTTGACCATCGCACTGTCCAAGGGCCGCATCCTTGACGACACCCTGCCGCTTCTGGCTGAAGCGGGCATCGTGCCGACCGAGAATCCGGACAAGAGCCGCAAGCTGATCATCCCCACGACCCAGGCCGATGTGCGCCTGCTGATCGTGCGCGCCACCGATGTGCCGACCTACGTCGAGCATGGTGCCGCGGACCTCGGCGTCGCCGGTAAAGATGTGCTGATGGAATATGGCGGCCAGGGTCTGTACGAGCCTCTGGATCTGCGAATTGCCCTCTGCAAGCTGATGACTGCCGGCCGTGTCGGCGATGTCGAGCCCAAGGGCCGTCTGCGGGTGGCAACCAAATTCGTCAACGTCGCCAAGCGTTACTACGCCGAGCAGGGCCGTCAGGTCGACATCATCAAGCTTTACGGCTCGATGGAGCTGGCGCCGCTGATCGGTCTGGCGGACAAGATCATCGACGTGGTCGACACCGGTAACACCCTGCGTGCCAATGGCCTGGAACCCCAGGATTTCATTGCCGACATCAGCTCGCGGCTGATCGTCAACAAAGCTTCGATGAAAATGCAACACGCCCGTATCCAGGCGTTGATCGACACCCTGCGCAAGGCAGTGGAGTCTCGACACCGCGGCTGATTTACCTGCGCGACCTTGAGTCGCGCCGTCTATCCGCCTCATAGCCAGAATTCTCAGGTGCCCAAGCGGATCGAATGTTAGCTTCGGGCGCCTGAGTTTTTGCCAATCCTATGAGGCTCTCGCTATGACCGCACCGACTGCAATTCGCCGACTCAACGCTGCTGACCCGGATTTCGCACATCATCTGGATCATCTGCTGAGCTGGGAAAGTGTGTCTGACGACTCGGTCAATCAGCGGGTGCTGGACATCATCAAGGCTGTGCGCGAGCGTGGCGACGCGGCGCTGGTGGAATTCACCCAGAAGTTCGACGGCCTGCAAGTCGCCTCCATGGCAGACCTGATCCTGCCGCGCGAGCGCCTGGAACTGGCATTGACCCGGATCACCGCGCCTCAGCGCGAAGCCCTGGAAAAAGCCGCAGCCCGCGTGCGCAGCTATCACGAAAAACAGAAACAGGATTCCTGGAGCTACACCGAAGCCGACGGCACGGTGCTGGGCCAGAAGGTCACGCCGCTGGATCGCGCCGGTCTGTATGTGCCGGGCGGCAAGGCGTCGTACCCGTCCTCGGTGCTGATGAACGCAATTCCGGCCAAGGTTGCAGGCGTGACCGAAGTGGTCATGGTCGTGCCGACGCCGCGCGGCGAAATCAACGAGCTGGTGCTGGCCGCGGCCTGCATCGCCGGGGTTGACCGGGTGTTCACCATCGGCGGCGCCCAGGCAGTTGCGGCGCTGGCTTACGGCACCGAAAGCGTGCCGAAGGTCGACAAGGTTGTTGGCCCTGGCAACATCTACGTCGCCACCGCCAAGCGCCACGTGTTCGGCCAGGTCGGCATCGACATGATCGCCGGCCCGTCGGAGATCCTTGTGGTGTGTGACGGCCAGACCGATCCGGACTGGATTGCCATGGACCTGTTCTCCCAGGCCGAGCACGACGAAGACGCCCAGGCGATTCTGGTCAGCCCGGACGCCGAGTTCCTCGACAAGGTCGCAGCGAGCATCGCCAAGCTGCTGCCGACCATGGAACGCGCCGAGATCATCGAAACCTCGATCAATGGTCGCGGTGCACTGATCAAGGTTCGCGACATGGAACAAGCCATTGAAGTGGCCAACCGTATTGCGCCAGAACACCTGGAGTTGTCGGTTGCCGATCCGCAGGCCTGGTTGCCGCAGATTCGTCACGCCGGTGCGATCTTCATGGGCCGTCACACGTCCGAAGCCCTGGGCGACTATTGCGCAGGTCCAAACCACGTGTTGCCGACGTCCGGCACCGCGCGCTTCTCTTCGCCACTGGGTGTTTACGACTTCCAGAAACGCTCGTCGATCATCTTCTGCTCCGAGCAGGGTGCCTCCGAACTGGGCAAAACCGCTTCCGTGCTGGCCCGTGGCGAGTCGCTGACCGCTCACGCCCGCAGCGCCGAATACCGCATCGTTGACGAAGACTTTTTTCAAGGGCAGGGCAACTGAACATGAGTAAATTCTGGAGTCCCTTCGTCAAGAGCCTGGTGCCTTACGTTCCGGGCGAGCAGCCAAAGCTGGCGAAACTGGTGAAGCTCAATACCAACGAAAACCCGTACGGCCCATCGCCCAAAGCGTTGGCCGCGATGCAGACCGAACTGAACGACAACCTGCGTCTGTACCCTGACCCGAACAGCGACCTGCTCAAGCAGGCTGTTGCCAAGTACTACGGCGTGCAGGACAATCAGGTTTTCCTCGGCAACGGTTCCGATGAAGTCCTGGCACACATTTTCCACGGTTTGCTGCAACACGATCAGCCGGTGTTGTTCCCGGATATCAGCTACAGCTTCTACCCGGTTTACTGCGGGTTGTACGGCATTGCATTCGACGCGGTGCCACTGGATGAGCAATTCCAGATCAACCCGGCAGACTACGCCAAGCCGAACGGCGGGATCATTTTCCCTAACCCGAACGCGCCGACCGGTTGCCTGTTGGCGCTGGACGCGGTTGAGCAAATCCTCAAGGCCAGCCCGGATTCGGTGGTCGTGGTGGATGAGGCTTACATTGATTTCGGCGGTGAAACGGCGATCACGCTGGTGGACCGTTATTCGAACCTGTTGGTGACTCAGACCCTGTCCAAGTCCCGTTCGCTGGCGGGCCTGCGGGTGGGCCTGGCGGTGGGGCATCCGGACCTGATCGAGGCGCTGGAGCGGATCAAGAACAGCTTCAACTCCTACCCGCTGGATCGTCTGGCGATTGTCGGGGCTGCGGCGGCATTCGAGGATCGCGAGTATTTCGACAAGACCTGCCGGTTGGTCATCGAGAGTCGCGAGAAGGTGGTCTCGCAGTTGGAAGCGAAGGGGTTTGAGGTGTTGCCGTCGGCAGCAAACTTCATTTTCGCCCGTCACCCGAAGCACGATGCGGCAGGGCTGGCGGCGAAGTTGCGCGAACAGGGCGTGATTGTTCGGCACTTCAAGCAAGAGCGGATTGCCCAGTTCCTGCGTATTTCCATCGGCGCGCCGGAGCAGAATCAGGCGCTGATCGACGGCCTCGGCGACCTGTAAGGCTTCCCCGATCCTGTGGGAGCGTGGCTTGCCCGCGATAAACGATAACGCGGTCTACCTATTGCACCGCGGCGTCCCCATCGCGGGCAAGCCACGCTCCCACAAGGTTGGGTGAGTTACTCGTGATGCGGTTCGCCAAGGAAGGTCAGCGACGTGAACAGCCCGCGTGTCGCCACATCCGGGTTGTCCTTCAGCGGAATCTCCATCTGCGCCGCAATCACATTCAACCCTTCATTACGCACCAATACTTGCGCCCGACCTTCTGCGTCGGTCTCGGTGCTTAACGTATTTGGCGCGCTACGATAGTCGCCCACCAGCTTCACGCCCGCCGCCGGCTTACCGTCCAATAGCACTCGAACCGGCAACGATTTACCCGGCCCGACCGTCAGCGGATCAACCTCCGGCAGAATCAGCAATTTCATCTGATCGAGCTTCGGCAACTTCGCCCCCGGCTGGTATATCGCCAGGCTGTATTTGAAGGTCTGGGTCGACTCAATGGCCCCCGGTACTTTGCTGCGTCCTTCGTTGATCCATTTCTTATCCGCCGTCTGCGACCACATGCCATTGTTCAACGCCACGGCCATCACCGCCGGTGATTCCAACGGCTGCAGACGGGCGTGGTCGGCCAGTCGTTGCACGTTCACCGGGATCATTTTTCCGGCTACGTCATAGGCCCAAGCGCCGCTGATTTTCTGCGCCTTGAAGGCGTTGTCTTCGGCGCCGTGGCCGTAGATGACTTCGATGTTGCCGCGACGTTGTTCGGTCCAGAGACCGTGGGCCGAGACTTGGCCGGCACACAGCAGACTGAGTAGCGCCAAGGATTTTAGGTGTTGCATGGTGGACGTCCTTTTACAGGTTGAGTGTCAGGCTGACGGTGAAATTGCGTGGCTCGCCGGGGTTGACCCAGTAGTTGCTGTAGGACCGCTCGAAGTATTTCTCGTCGAAAAGGTTGTTCAGGTTCAGGCCCACGGTGACGTTTTCACTGGCCTTGTAATGGGCCAGCAGGTCGACGGTGTGGTAGGCCGGCAGTTCGAAATCGCTGCCGGCTTCACCCGAGCGATCGCCGACGTAGGTGAACGCTGCGCCAAGGTCCGAACCGCGCAAATGGCCATCCTGAAATTCATAAACGCCCAACAGACTGCCGCTGCGTTTGGCCACGCCGAGAATTCGGCTGCCAGTGGGGATCACTTTGTCGCCTTGGGTGACTTCGGCGTCGATGTAAGCGAAAGCACCGATCACTCGCACGGCATCGGTCACTTGCCCGGTGGCTTGCAGGTCGACACCCTGGCTGCGGGCCTTGCCCATGGCGCGGCTGGAATCGGTGCTCGGATCGAGCGCCAGGACGTTTTCCTTTTCGATATGGAAGGCGGCGAGGGTGGTGCTCAAGCGGTCGTCGAACAGCTCGCTCTTGATCCCGACTTCATAACCGGTGCCTTCTTCCGGGTCGAAGGATTTGCCGGCGGCGTCCAGCCCGTTGTTCGGTTTGAACGAGGTGGAGGCGTTGGCGAATAACCCCACTTCAGGCGTCAGTTGGTAGAGCAGGCCGGCTCGCTGGGTCAGTGCGTCGTGGCGCTGGCGGCTGGTCGCGTTGCGGCTGTGATCGTCGATGCTTTGTTCGAAATGTTCGAAGCGCGCACCGATCATGCCGCGCAGTTTGTCGGTGAAAACGATCTGGTCCTGAAGGTTCAGTGCCTGGCTTTCGACATGCTCGAAGAAGTCGGTCCCGGAGCGTGCGCCATTGGGTTTCGGCTGGCCGTAGATCGGTCGATAGATATCGATGGCGTAAGGGCCGCCGGCAATGGTCGTGACCCGTTCGTTCTTGCGGAAATTCTCGTATTCGCTGCCGATCAGCAGCTCGTGTTGCCAGCTACCGATGTCGAACAAACCGCGCAGTTCGAGTTGAGTGATGCTGTCATGCCAGTTGGTATCGCGCTCGCGATAGCGACGGTTGACGGTGTGGCCATCGGCGTTCAAGGGACGGTTTTCGGAGGCGAAGCCCCAGAGTTTGCCTTCCTTGTAATGGCTGGCGAGGCGCAGTTTCCAGCGGTCGTTAAGCTGATGTTCGAGGGCGGCTTGCAGCAGATTGTTGTGGTTGTCGATGTTGCCGTCGTTGGGTTCGCCAAGGAAGGTCGAACGGGAGACGCCGCTCCATTTATTGTTCGGCGCGACGATACCGCGATCGAATGTCGAGCTGTGGCGAACGAATTCGCTCTCCACCAACAGGCTGGTGTCCGGGTTAAGTTGCCAGCTGAACGAGGGCGCAACAAACACACGCTGACTGTCTACGTGATCGCGAAAGCTGTGGTTGTCCTCGACCGCCAGGTTCACCCGGGACAGAACGTTGCCCTCATCATCCAGCGGGGTGTTGACGTCCACGGCGGTGCGATAGCGATCCCAGCTGCCGGTGCTGGTTTGCAGTGTGGTGAAGGCTTCGGGCTGGGGTTTTTTGGTGACGATGTTCACCGTACCGCCCGGATCGCCACGACCATAGAGGCTGGCGGCCGGTCCTTTGAGCACTTCGATGCGTTCGATGTTGGCCACGTCCGGCGTGCTCGGATAGCCGCGGTTGGCGCTGAAGCCGTCCTTGTAGAACTCCGACGTGGTGAAGCCGCGCACGCTGTATTCGTAAAGCGTCAGGCCGCCGAAGTTGTTCTGCTTCGATACGCCACCGGCAAATTCCAGGGCGCGTTCGACGCTGGTGCTGCCCAGGTCCTTGAGCACACTGACGGGAATCACACTGATCGATTGCGGGATATCGCGAATGGCCGTGTCGGTCTTGGTTGCGCTGGCAGAGCGCGTGACGCGGTAACCCTTGACCGGGCCGGTGGGGGATTCGTAGTCGGAGGTGACGCTGATAGCGTCCAGTTCAACGGTTTGCGACTCTTCGGCGAAGACCGGATCCCCCAGCAAACCGAGGGCCAGGCCTGCGAGGGAAGCCATTGTTCGAGACGACATGTTATGTTGTTCCAATAGTAATATTGAAACAATATAACATGCCTAATGAGAATGTCTGCTGTTACGGCTTCGGAGTTGTGGAGCTGCTGAGGGCGCAGCTCCTACCGGCTTACTCTCCTTCCTTTTCCTTGATCGGCGCGGGTGGCGGACGCAGACCGATTTCTGCCGTGAGCTTGAGCTCTTTACCGTTGCGCATCACCTGAATGGTGACCTTGTCGGTCGGCTTGATTCGCGCCACCTGGTTCATCGAACGGCGACCGTCACCGGCCGGTTCACCGTCGATGCTGAGGATCACGTCGCCCAGTTGCAGGCCGGCCTTCTGTGCCGGGCCGTCACGGAAAATCCCCGCAACTACAATCCCCGGGCGTCCGGACAGACCAAACGATTCCGCCAGTTCCTGACTCAACGGTTGCACTTCAATGCCGAGCCAGCCGCGAATCACCTGGCCGTGTTCGATGATCGACTTCATCACTTCCATCGCCAGTTTGACCGGGATCGCGAAGCCGATGCCCTGAGAACCGCCGGATTTGGAGAAGATCGCCGTGTTGATGCCGGTCAGGTTGCCGTTGGCGTCCACCAGCGCACCGCCGGAGTTGCCGGGGTTGATCGCGGCGTCGGTCTGGATGAAGTCCTCGTAGTTGTTCAGCCCGAGCTGATTGCGCCCGGTGGCGCTGATGATGCCCATGGTCACGGTCTGGCCGACGCCGAACGGGTTGCCGATGGCCAGGGCCACGTCGCCGATACGGATATTGTCGGAACGGCCGACGGTGATCGACGGCAGGTTTTTCAGGTCGATCTTCAACACCGCGAGGTCGGTTTCCGGGTCGCTGCCGATGACTCGGGCCAGGGTTTCACGACCATCCTTGAGCGCCACCACGATCTGGTCGGCACCGCTGGTCACGTGGTTGTTGGTCAGCAGGTAACCTTCCGGGCTCATGATCACGCCCGAACCGAGGCTCGACTCCATACGCTTCTGCTTGGGTGAGTTGTCGCCGAAGAAGCGGCGGAACTGCGGATCTTCGAACAACGGATGGCTGGGCTTGTTGACCACTTTGGTGGTGTACAGGTTGACCACCGACGGCGCGGCCGTGGTCACCGCGTCGGCATAGGACACCGGACCCTGCTGCAAACCGAGGGTTTGCGGGGCTTGCTGCAGATTCACGTCCAGGCTCGGTAGCCCCACCCATTGCGGGTAACGCTGCATAATCAATAGAGCGATAAGCACGCCGGCCAACAGCGGCCAGCCGGAAAAACGCAGCGCCTTGAGCATTAAGCACGTCCTACAGAGGTTGCAGGCGGTGTGAGACCGCCCATAATGTCGCGCATTATACGAGGCCGAGCGCGCCTCTGAACGGGATATTTAGGAGTCTTTTATGGCCGTCGCCCTGAGCACCCTGGTCGAAGAAGCCGACCGCTACCTGGCAAGTGCGAAGATCGCCGATTACTGCCCCAATGGTTTGCAGGTCGAAGGCCGGCCACAAGTGATGCGCATCGTCAGCGGCGTCACCGCCAGCCAGGCGTTGTTGGACGCCGCGGTAGAGGCCCAGGCCGATCTGGTGCTGGTGCATCACGGCTATTTCTGGAAAGGTGAGAACCCGTGCATTACCGGCATGAAGCAGCGCCGGTTGAAAACCTTGCTCAAGCACGATATCAGCCTGCTGTCTTATCACTTGCCGCTGGATCTGCACCCGGAAGTCGGCAATAACGTGCAGCTTGCCCGGCAACTGGACATCACCGTCGAAGGCCCGCTGGATCCGGACAATCTGAAAGTCGTTGGCCTGGTCGGCTCGTTGAGCGAACCGATGACCCCTCGCGATTTCGCCCGTCGCGTGCAGGAAGTCATGGGGCGCGAGCCATTGCTGATCGAAGGCAGCGAGATGATTCGTCGGGTCGGCTGGTGCACCGGTGGCGGCCAGGGTTACATTGATCAGGCGGTGTTGGCCGGCGTCGATCTGTACCTCAGCGGCGAAGCCTCCGAGCAGACGTTCCACAGCGCCCGGGAAAACGACATCAGCTTCATCGCCGCCGGTCACCACGCCACCGAGCGTTACGGTGTGCAGGCTTTGGGCGATTACCTGGCGCGACGTTTCGCCCTCGAGCACATCTTCATCGATTGCCCGAACCCTATTTGATTTCGGACTGCAATGCGGTCACCTCTGTAGGAGCTGCCGAAGGCTGCGATCTTTTGATTTTAAAGATCAAGATCAAAAGATCGCAGCCTTCGGCAGCTCCTACAAGGGGTGGGTTTCCAATCTGGAGTGCCCAAACGAGGGGGTATATTCATATACCCTTTCGATCTAGCCAGCGTCCTGATTAGAAGGGGGCGCTGTGCTAGGATTCCCCGCTCGAACACGGCCCGCAGGCCGTCCATAAGATCGTTTTCGTGAGTAGCCATGGTCGACAAACTGACGCATCTGAAACAGCTGGAGGCCGAAAGCATCCACATCATCCGCGAGGTCGCCGCCGAGTTCGATAACCCGGTGATGCTGTACTCCGTCGGTAAAGACTCCGCCGTGATGCTGCACCTGGCACGCAAGGCATTCTTCCCGGGCAAACTTCCGTTTCCGGTGATGCACGTCGACACCCAGTGGAAGTTCAAGGAAATGTACGCGTTCCGCGACCGCATGGTCGAAGAGCTCGGCCTGGACCTGCTGGTGCACGTGAATCCCGAGGGTGTTGCGCAGGGTATCAACCCGCTCACCCACGGCAGTGCCAAGCACACCGACATCATGAAGACCGAAGGCCTTAAACAGGCCCTCGACAAGTACGGCTTCGATGCGGCATTCGGTGGCGCCCGTCGCGACGAAGAGAAATCCCGGGCCAAAGAGCGCGTGTATTCCTTCCGTGATACCAAGCACCGCTGGGATCCGAAAAACCAGCGTCCCGAGTTGTGGAACGTCTACAACGGCAAGGTCAACAAGGGCGAATCGATCCGCGTATTCCCGTTGTCGAACTGGACCGAGCTGGACATCTGGCAGTACATCTACCTCGAAGGCATCCCGATCGTGCCGCTGTATTTCGCAGCCGAACGCGACGTCATCGAGATGAACGGCACCTGGATCATGATCGACGACGAGCGCCTGCTCAATCACTTGAGCGACGAAGACAAGGCGCGCATCGTCAAGAAGAAGGTCCGTTTCCGTACGCTGGGCGACTACCCGTTGACCGGTGCGGTCGAGTCCGAGGCCACCAGCCTGACCGACATCATTCAGGAAATGCTCCTGACGCGAACTTCCGAACGCCAGGGCCGAGTCATCGATCACGATGGCGCAGGTTCGATGGAAGAAAAGAAACGTCAGGGTTATTTCTAAGGGGTTGTCATGTCGCACGCATCTGATTTGATCAGCGAGGACATCCTCGCCTATCTGGGCCAGCACGAACGCAAGGAAATGCTGCGCTTTCTTACCTGTGGCAACGTCGACGACGGCAAGAGCACCCTGATCGGGCGCCTGCTGCACGACTCCAAAATGATCTACGAAGATCATCTGGAAGCCATTACCCGCGACTCGAAAAAAGTCGGCACCACCGGTGAAGACATCGACCTGGCGTTGCTGGTCGACGGCTTGCAGGCCGAGCGTGAGCAGGGCATCACCATTGATGTCGCCTACCGCTATTTCTCCACCGCCAAGCGCAAATTCATCATCGCCGATACCCCCGGCCATGAACAGTACACCCGCAACATGGCCACCGGTGCATCCACCTGTGACCTGGCGATCATCCTGGTCGACGCCCGTTACGGCGTGCAGACCCAGACCCGTCGCCACAGCTTTATCGCCTCGTTGCTGGGCATCAAGCACATCGTTGTCGCCATCAACAAGATGGACCTCAACGGCTTCGACGAAAGCGTGTTCGAGTCGATCAAGGCCGATTACCTGAAGTTCGCCGAAGGCATCGCGTTCAAGCCGACCACCATGGCGTTCGTGCCGATGTCCGCTCTCAAGGGCGACAACGTCGTGAACAAGTCCGAGCGCTCGCCGTGGTACACCGGCCAGTCGCTGATGGAAATCCTCGAAACCGTCGAAATCGCCAATGACCGTAACTACACCGATCTGCGTTTCCCGGTGCAATACGTCAACCGTCCGAACCTGAACTTCCGTGGTTTTGCCGGCACCCTGGCCAGCGGCATCGTGCATAAGGGCGACGAAGTCGTTGTGTTGCCGTCGGGCAAGAGCAGCCGTGTGAAATCCATTGTCACCTTCGAAGGTGAGCTGGAGCATGCAGGTCCTGGTCAAGCAGTGACGCTGACCATGGAAGACGAAATCGACATCTCCCGCGGTGACTTGCTGGTGCATGCCGACAACCAGCCGCAAGTGACTGACGCCTTTGACGCCATGCTGGTGTGGATGGCCGAAGAGCCGATGCTGCCGGGCAAGAAATACGACATCAAGCGTGCCACGACTTACGTGCCGGGTTCGATCACCAGCATCGTCAATCGCGTGGACGTGAACACCTTGGCCGAAGGGCCGGCGAGCTCGCTGCAGCTGAACGAGATCGGTCGGGTCAAGATCAGCCTCGACGCGGCCATCGCGCTGGACGGTTACGACAGCAACCGCACCACCGGTTCGTTTATCGTCATCGATCGACTGACCAACGGCACGGTCGCGGCCGGCATGATCATCGCCCAGCCGTTGAGCCATGGCACCAGCACCCATCACGGCAAACTGGCTCACGTGGCTACCGAAGAACGCGCCCAGCGCTTTGGTCAGCAACCGGCTACGGTGTTGTTCAGCGGCCTGTCGGGCGCTGGTAAAAGCACCCTGGCGTATGCGGTTGAACGCAAGCTGTTCGACCTGGGCCGTGCGGTGTTTGTACTCGATGGCCAGAACCTGCGTCACGACCTCAACAAAGGTCTGCCAAATGATCGCGCCGGGCGTACCGAGAACTGGCGTCGTGCGGCGCACGTTGCGCGGCAGTTCAACGAAGCCGGTTTGCTGACATTGGCAGCCTTCGTTGCGCCAAGTGCTGAAGGTCGTGAGCAGGCCAGGGAACTGATCGGCAAGGAGCGTCTGCTGACGGTCTACGTCCAGGCCTCTCCGACGGTCTGTGCCGAGCGTGATCCGCAAGGTCTGTACGCGGCGGCTGGCGACAACATCCCGGGCGAATCCTTCCCGTACGACGTGCCGCTGAATGCCGATCTGGTGATCGACACCCAGTCGCTGTCAGTGGAAGAAAGCGTCAAGCAAGTGCTGGATCTGCTGCGTAAACGTGGCGCGATCTAAGCATTAGCTGCAAATAAAAACCCCGCAGATGAGTGATCGTCTGCGGGTTTTTTTGTGTCCTTGAGATCGCCATCGCGGGCAAGCCCGCTCCCACAGGGATCTCTAGTGAATACAGAGTTTGCGTTTCACAGAGAACCACTGTGGGAGCGGGCTTGCCCGCGATGGCGCCGGTACAGGCACCTCAAACCTTGGCGGTGTACTCGCGGTGCATCTGCCCCAGCAGCGCATCCTTGTCATTCCACAGCTGATTGATCCAACCCTGAAATTCGAGCCGATACACACCGTCCTGGTCGTAGTTCTTGCCGACGAACTGCGGTGGAATCTTCAGCTCCTGAAAGTGCACCACCACGTCCTTCACGTTCCCGCAGAGCAAATCCCAATAGCCCGGACGACCGGCCGGATAGTGGATGGTCACGTTGACGATGGCTTCCAGCTGGTCGCCCATGGCATCCAGCACGAAGGCAATACCGCCCGCTTTCGGCTTGAGCAGGTAGCGGAACGGTGAACTCTGCTGTACGTGTTTGCCCTCGGTGAAGCGCGTGCCTTCGACGAAGTTGAAAATCCCCACCGGGTTATTGCGGAACTTGTCGCAGGTCTTGCGGGTGGTTTCCAGGTCTTTGCCTTTCTTCTCTGGATGCTTTTCCAGATAGGCCTTGGAGTAACGCTTCATGAATGGAAAACCCAGCGCCCACCACGCCAGGCCAATCACCGGCACCCAGATCAGTTGCTGTTTGAGGAAGAACTTCAGCGGGCGGATGCGACGGTTGAGCACGTACTGCAACACCATGATGTCGACCCAACTCTGGTGGTTGCTGGTGATCAGATACGAGTGCTGATAGTCCAGGCCTTCCAGACCGCTGAGCTGCCAGCGCGTGTGCCCGAGCAGATCCATCCAGGCCTTGTTGTTGCTGATCCAGGTTTCGTGGATATGGCCCATCAGCCAGTCGGTGAAACGCTGGGCGGCGGGGAAGGGCAGAAGCAGTTTAAAGATCGCCACCACGAACAGCGGCGTGCAGCAGACAATCGTGTTCAGCGCCAACAACAGCGAGGCGATCACGCCGCGCAGGGGGGCAGGTAGAAAATCCAGCATTTAAAGATCCATAGGTCGGTTGGCAGCTTGGATCGCGGTCAACGCGATGGTGTAGACGATGTCGTCAACCTGCGCGCCGCGCGGCAGGTCGTTCACCGGTTTGCGCAGGCCTTGCAGCATCGGGCCGAGGCTGACGCAGTCGGCGCTGCGCTGCACGGCTTTGTGGGTGGTGTTGCCGGTGTTCAGGTCGGGGAACACGAACACCGTGGCACGACCGGCCACCTGACTGTTCGGCGCCAGTTGTCGGGCCACGGTTTCGTTGGCGGCGGCGTCGTACTGCAACGGGCCGTCGATCAACAGCGAGTTTTGCTGTTCGTGGGCGAGCAATGTGGCCTCGCGAACCTTTTCGACTTCTTCACCGCTGGCCGATTCACCGCTGGAGTAGCTGATCATCGCTACGCGCGGAATGATGCCGAACGCCGCTGCCGAATCGGCGCTTTGCAAGGCGATCTCGGCCAGTTCGCTGGCACTCGGGTGCGGGTTCATCACGCAGTCGCCGTAAACCAGCACTTCTTCCGGAAACAGCATGAAGAACACCGAAGACACCAACGTGCAGCCCGGCGCGGTCTTGATCAGTTGCAGGGCCGGACGGATGGTGTTGGCGGTGGAGTGAATGACCCCTGACACCAGCCCGTCGACTTCATCCAGCGCCAGCATCATGGTGCCAATCACCACGGTGTCTTCCAGTTGCTGCTCGGCCATCGGCGCGTTGAGGCTTTTAGTCTTGCGCAGTGCAACCATCGGCTCGACGTAGCGCTCGCGAATCAAGTCCGGGTCGAGGATTTCCAGCCCCGGTGGCAACTCGATGCCTTGGGCGCGGGCGACCGCTTCAACGTCCGCCGGTTTGGCCAGCAACACGCAACGGGCAATGCCGCGCGCCTGACAGATCGCCGCGGCCTGCACGGTCAACGGCTCGCTGCCTTCGGGCAACACGATGCGCTTGTTGGCGGCTTGGGCGCGCTGGATCAGTTGGTAGCGGAACACCGCTGGCGACAGACGCATTTCCCGTGGTGTACCGCAGCGCTGGTGCAGCCAGTTGGCGTCGAGGTGGCTGGCGACGAAATCGGTGATGATCTCCGCACGTTCGCGGTCGTCGATCGGGATTTCCTTGTTCAAACCGTTTAACTGGTTGGCGGTGTCGTAGGAACCGGTGCTGACCGACAACACCGGCAGGCCGGCCTGCAAGGCGCCACGGCACAGATCCATGATGCGCGGGTCGGGCAGGGTGTCGCTGGTCAGCAACAGGCCGGCCAGAGGCACGCCGTTCATCGCCGCGAGGCTGACGGCGAGGATGATGTCGTCGCGATCGCCGGGGGTTACCACCAGCACACCGGGTTTGAGCAGCTCCACAGTGTTGCGCACGGTGCGGGCGCAGATGATGATGTTGGTCATGCGCCGGGTTTCATAGTCGCCGGCGTTGAGCACCTGAGCGCCCATCAGATCGGCCACATCGCGGGTGCGCGGCGCATTCAGTTCGGGCTGGAACGGGATGCAGCCGAGCAGGCGAAAATCGCCACTGCGCAGTAACGGCGAGTGTTCCTTCAAGCGCGAGGCGAAGGCCTCCATGCTTTCGTCGGTCTTGACCTTGTTGAGGATTACGCCAAGGACTTTCGGGTCTTTCGGCCCGCCGAACAATTGCGCCTGCAACTCCACCCGGCCGGACAATTCAGTCAGCACTTCGTTTTCCGGTGCCGAGACCAGAATCACATCGGCGTCTAGGCTCTTGGCCAAATGCAGGTTGACCCGCGCCGCGTAACTGGCGCTGCGGGTCGGGACCATGCCTTCGACGATCAGCACGTCCTTGCCGACAGCGGCTTGCTGATAAAGGGTGATGATTTCTTCGAGCAGTTCGTCCAGCTGACCGTCGCCGAGCATCCGCTCGACGTGGGCCAGGCCCAGTGGCTGAGGTGGTTTCAAACCGTGGGTGCGGGCCACCAGTTCGGTAGAGCGTTCAGGGCCCGTGTCGCCCGGGTGAGGCTGGGCAATCGGTTTGAAAAAGCCGACTTTGAGACCGGCCCGCTCAAGTGTACGTACCAGCCCGAGGCTGATGGAGGTCAGACCCACACCAAAATCGGTGGGCGCGATAAAAAAAGTTTGCATGCGGATTCTCTGGAAGTGCATGTGGGCGGCCGTGGCCGCCAGGTGATCATCTATATCTGACGATCTACCGAAATTCAGTCGCCAAGGTTATCGCTAACCGAGCCTTGTGCGCACCAACCACAATCAAAGGGCTGGCCTATTTTTTCATTACGCAGCGAAGGGTCCAGCACCCAGGCCCGGGATTGCCACGGAGGCTGGTGCCGCAAGTGCTGTGTATGACCGCAGGAAAGCTCGGCCACCCAGTGGCCATCCTCATCCTGATGAAAGCCTGTGACGGTCGAGGCTTTCGTCGCACCCCGTCTGTCCGGGTTGTGTTCGCTTTCGGGCGATTGCTTCGCTAAACTTGGACATTCATCTTTCTTATGCAAAAGGTCTCGCCCCATGCTGATCGCCGCCAATAAGGCTGTCTCCATCGACTATACCCTGACCAACGACGCTGGTGAGGTCATCGACAGCTCCGCCGGCGGCGCGCCGCTGGTCTACCTGCAAGGCGCAGGTAATATTATCCCGGGCCTGGAAAAGGCACTGGAAGGCAAAGCAGTCGGTGACGAACTGACTGTCGCTGTAGAACCTGAAGATGCCTACGGCGAATACGCTGCCGAACTGGTCAGCACTTTGAGCCGTAGCATGTTCGAAGGCGTTGACGAGCTGGAAGTGGGCATGCAGTTCCACGCTTCCGCTCCGGACGGCCAGATGCAGATCGTCACCATTCGCGATCTGGACGGCGACGATGTCACTGTCGACGGCAACCACCCGTTGGCCGGTCAGCGCCTGAATTTCCAGGTCAAGATCATCGACATCCGTGACGCCAGCCAGGAAGAAATCGCTCATGGTCACGTCCATGGCGAAGGTGGCCATCACCACTGATTTTCTGCGCTAAGCTCAGAGAGCTGGAGAGGCGCCTGAGGGCGCCTTTTTAGTCCGCGGCTGTCCTTGATGGCACCGCCAAGTGGCTGTTTCGAGAAGAACACGGGAATTTGGAGTTCGTCATGAGTGCTTTTCACGACCTTAAACTGACAGCCCTGGATGGTCAGGAGCTACCTCTGGCGCCCTTCAAGGGGCGTGTCGTGCTGGTGGTCAACGTCGCCTCCAAATGTGGTTTGACCCCACAGTACGCGGCGCTGGAAAACCTCTACCAGCAATACAAGGACAAGGGTTTCAGTGTGCTGGGCTTGCCATGCAACCAGTTTGCCGGACAGGAACCGGGCACCGAGCAGGAGATCCAGGCGTTCTGCAGCCTCAACTATGGCGTGACCTTTCCGTTGTCCAGCAAGCTGGAAGTCAACGGTCATGAGCGTCATCAGTTGTATCGTCTGCTGGCGGGCGAGGGCGCGGAATTCCCGGGCGACATTACCTGGAACTTCGAGAAATTCCTGCTGGGCAAGGACGGTCGCGTACTGGCGCGGTTCTCGCCTCGAACGGCGCCGGATGATCATGCTGTCATCCAGGCGATCGAAAAAGCGCTGAGCTAAAAAGAAAGATCAAAAGATCGCAGCCTTCGGCAACTCCTACGGGTGTACGCATTCCCCTGTAGGCGCTGCCGAAGGCTGCGATCTTTTCGTTTCTAATCCTTAATCACTTAAATCAATAGTCCTGTTCAAGCCTTGCGACTCTCCATATTATCGCCGTCATAAAGTCTATATCCCGTGGAGCGTCCCATGCCTGTCAAAGCCCTGTTCAAGCCTTTTCACCTAGGCGCTCTCGAGTTGCCGACCCGCGTCGTAATGGCGCCGATGACCCGCTCGTTTTCGCCTGGCGGCGTGCCCAATTCCAAAGTGATCGAGTACTACCGTCGTCGCGCCGCTGCCGGGGTTGGGCTGATCATCACCGAAGGCACCACCGTCGGTCACAAGGCCTCCAACGGCTATCCGAACGTGCCGCACTTCTATGGTGAAGCGGCATTGGCCGGCTGGAAGAAAGTCGTCGATGCGGTACATGCCGAAGGCGGCAAGATCGTTCCGCAACTGTGGCATGTGGGCAGCGTGCGCCGCATCGGCACCGAGCCGGACGCCAGCGTGCCGGGTTACGGTCCGTCGGAAAAATTGAAGGACGGTCAGGTCGTGGTTCACGGCATGACCCAACAGGATATCCAGGACGTGATTGCCGCGTTCGCCCAAGCCGCCAAAGATGCACAGAGCATCGGCATGGACGGCGTGGAAATCCACGGTGCCCACGGTTATCTGGTGGACCAGTTTTTCTGGGAAGGCAGCAATCAGCGCACCGACGAATACGGTGGCAGCCTGGCCAATCGTTCGCGCTTCGCCATCGAACTGATTCAGGCGGTGCGTGCAGCGGTCGGTGAGGGTTTCCCGATCATCTTCCGTTTCTCCCAGTGGAAGCAGCAGGACTACACCGCGCGCCTGGTACAAACCCCGGAAGCCTTGGGCGAATTCCTCAAGCCATTGTCCGACGCCGGCGTGGACATTTTCCACTGCTCGACGCGGCGTTTCTGGGAGCCTGAGTTCGACGGTTCCGAGCTGAACCTGGCCGGCTGGACCCGCAAGCTCACCGGCAAGCCAACCATCACCGTCGGCAGCGTCGGCCTGGACGGCGAATTCCTGCAATTCATGGTCAACACCGACAAGATCGCGCAACCGGCCAGCCTGGAAAAACTGCTGGAGCGTTTGAACAACGATGAGTTCGATCTGGTGGCAGTGGGCCGTGCATTGCTGGTGGACCCGGACTGGGCGCAGAAAGTGCGGGACGGTCGTGAGGAAGACATCCTGCCGTTCAGCCGTGAGGCTTTGATGACGCTGGTTTAAGTAGCGACTGGAAGGGCCCCATCGCGGGCAAGCCCGCTCCCACAGAGTTCTGCGTCACACACAAATCCTGTGGGAGCGGGCTTGCCCGCGATGATAGCCTCAAGGTCAGCAAAGATTCAGGGTAATGTCTGTGCATTGGGAACCACCTGCTCCCCAACACAAGCCCCGCGCAGCTGCCCTTCGAACTGCTCGATAATCGCCGCCCACCCCTGACGACTCGCATGCTGGCGCGCATTAAGGCGCACGCAGCGCAAGGTTTCGCGCTCCTCCAGCAGCCAACGTGCCGCATCGCAGAACGCTTCTTCATCCCCGGGCATGGCCAGTACGCCGTTGTAGCCATGGCGAATGTGCTGGGCTGCCGCCGCCTGATCGTATGCCACCACCCCCAGCCCCGAGGCCAATGCCTCAAGCACCACATTGCCGAAGGTTTCGGTCAGGCTCGGAAACAGAAATACATCCCCCGACGCATAGTGACTGGCCAAGGCTTCGCCGCGTTGTGAGCCGCAGAAAATCGCTTCGGGCAATTCCTTCTCCAGCATCGATCGTTGCGGGCCGTCACCGACCACAATCAATTTCATTTTTCGCTGTGGATAAGTCATTTTCAGCGTGTCGAAACTGCGCTTGAGCAAGCCAAGATTCTTCTCCTGGGCCAGGCGTCCTACGTGGATGAAGGCAATATCATCCTCGGCCAGTCCCCATTGCTCGCGCAGCGGTTTCAGCCGTTTGGCCGGATGAAACAACTGACTGTCGACGCCTCGAGAGAGCAGCGCCAGGCGCTCGAAACTGCGGCGTTCCAGTTCCAGTCGCTGGCTGGCGCTGGGCACCAGGGTCAGGGTCGAGCGATTGTGAAACCAGCGCAGGTAGTGAGTCAGCAAGCGCGTCAGCAGCCCGAGGCCGTACTGGCTGGAGTACTGCTGAAAATTGGTATGAAAGCCGCTGACCACCGAAATCCCCAAGCGCCGTGCCGCGCGCAACGCCGATAACCCCAGCGGTCCTTCGGTGGCGATGTACAACACGTCCGGGCGATGCCGTTTCCAGCGCCGCAGCAACTTGTGCATCGACGACTGACCCCATTGCAGGCCGGGATAACCCGGCAGCGGCCAGCCTCGACACAACAGCAACTCATCATTGCTGCCCATAAGCGGGTCGCCACCCTGGCGTGGCCGCACCAACTCGACCTGATGCCCGCGCGCGCGCAAACCATCGAACAAGCGGCCAAGGGTATTGGCTACGCCGTTGATTTCCGGTGGGAAGGTTTCGGTGATCAGGGTGATATGCAGAGTTCTCGTCATGACCTCAGTGTCGGCTGAGGTCATGTCGTCATTGTGACGATGGGATGATGGATTTGTGACGAGATACCTGGCGGTGACGATTTGTGTTTATCGGACATCGCTCAGTAACCCTTGGATTCAAGGGCTCCGCTATCACCATGGCACTGGTGGTGGATGGGCTACGGCGCGGGCGATACACGACAGTGACTGATGGTCGATCGGGGCGTTCGGCGAGTCCCAGGTGCGCTACCCCAATGGCAGTAACCACGATTTCAGCTGAGTCCACATTTCCTCGGGCGAACTGAACGTCGGCTGCTCGATCCACAATTGAATGCCGGCCCCCGCCATCGCCGGACTTTGCGCAGGAATTTCGGTGAAAGCAGCTCCTGCCTTGTCCATGAAACGGTTGGCTCGCCAGACATCATAGATGCCATGAGGTGAATGTTTGGCGTGGAAGAGATTGTCCCAGGTCTTGTTGATAATGAAGTAGAAGTCACCGTGGGCGTTGGTCACGGTATAGCCGGCATTCACCAACTCCTGCACGGTCATATGGTTTTTCAGGCTGCCCCAGATACTCCAGCATTCGATTTGCACGTGTTTGTCCAAGGAGATGATTTGATTTTTTTGCACGGCTCCATCGTTCCAGACCCGGGCGATTTTGCCTTCCGCCCTTACGAAATCCGCCAGTTCATTAACGAAGTACCTGACGGCATCCTCTGAGTTAGCCTCTGGATTACCTGAAGCTTCACGTACGTATTGAGCCAATTGGGGCGTGTTGTTCGGGATGATCGGACTTAGAAAGTATTCGTCTGCCCCCAAATGGACATATCGACTGTCTGGAAACATATCCAATAGGTCGCAGAACAGTGTTTTCAGAAAGTCCCGGGCGTCGGGGATGCTGAAGTCGAGGGCTTTCGAGACAACGGTACCGTTATTGAGCTTGAGTTGAAACTCTGGTCTGTTGCGTAATATCCAGTCCATATGCCCAGGCATATCCAGCTCGGGAATAACCTGGACATGATAAGCGGCGGCGGTGTCGAGCACGCGTTTCAGATCTGTTGCACTCCAGGCATCCTCGCTGGAAATGTCCGGGAAGGAAGGGAACATTACCCTTACCCCCTCATTGTCGGTGAGGTGTAGATGCAGTGTGTTGAGCTGGTTCCACGCCATTTCCTGTATCAGACGGATCACCCACTCAGGACTGAACTGCCGGCGCCCCATATCAATCATCACCGAGCGTTCGGCATAGACGGGTGCGTCGATCACTACGCCTGGGTCAAGCACCGTAGATACCCGAACCGCTTTATGCAGGGTCGTCAGCGCACGGGCCATGGCTCCCGGATTTTGCGCGGTGACGCGAATGGAGCGAGTGATATCGATCCGGTAGATCTCACCTTCACCATTGGCGGGGATAGGTATATCTGCGGTATCCGGAGCGGACAGTGTTAACTCTACGTCGCCATCACCCGCCGGAGGGATATCTTCCGAGCTCAGTACGATTGCTGGTGGCCGTGTGAGTTTGGCGGCCCCCGTGAAGCCAAATGCCAGGCGTGTTGCCAAAGGGCGAAGACGCTCATCGTCAATAAGTATTCGCGTGCTCGCACTGACTACAAATCCTGCATGAGACTCAGCGTGGAGAACGGATGGACTCATGCTGAGCCATGGGAAGCGCTCATTTTCACAGGGGGCATTGTGGCTTTCTGCAGCTGTTGTCATCGGTCTGATCTCCAAAAGTCGAGGGCATCACTCAACCTTGACTACTTGAAGGTTTTTGACGTGACTGAGCCCGAAGACTTATTGAATACCTGGCGCTGGCGGCTGGCTACTGTCAGAAATAACAGGTAAGAAAGGGAGAGGTTGCTAAAACAGAGCAATGATCCTGTTGGAATGCAGGCCCGGGAAACAGGGACGAGACTCTCACGAGGTCTCATCCCCTTGCATAAAACCGAGCTCTAATCAGCAGGTCGTGTCTCCAGCACTTCAGCCCCACGCTCACGCACCCAGAACAAAGTCGCCCCCGCCACGGCCGCCGGCATCATCAGAATGTTGACCACCGGAATCAACAACACCAGATACACGCTCCCGCCGAAACCGAGGCTCTGCCAGCGCTTTTGCCGCAGCCAGGCGAGCATTTCGTTCCAGCCGAGTTTGTGGTTATCCGCCGGGTAGTCGATGTACTGAATCGCCATCATCCACACCCCGAACAACAGCCACAGCGGCGCGGCGATGATGTTGATCACCGGGATGAACGACAGGATGAACAGACCGATGGCCCTGGGCAGGAAGTAGCCGAGTTTGCGCATTTCCCGGGACAGGGTGCGCGGGATCATGGCGATCAGTTCGCCCCAGCTGAAGGCCGGGAAGTCGTCGGTGCCGCGCACCACCACTTCGACCTTCTCCGCCAGGAAGCCATTGAATGGCGCGGCGATGACGTTGGCCAGCATGGTGAAGGTGAAGAACACCATCAACACCACCAACACGACGAATATCGGCCAGAGAATGTAGCTGAGGAAGCTCAGCCAATCGGGCAGGGACGGCATCAGCGTATCCACCCACATACTGAACTGATGGCCGGCCAGATAGATCAATCCGACGAACAGCACCAGGTTGATTGCCAGCGGCAACAACACGAACAAGCGCAGGCTTGGGCTCAAGACCAGCTTTAGGCCCTCGCGCAGGTATTGCGGGCCAGACAGAACGGGGGCGGGCATAACGTGCTCCGAGCAAAGGGTAAGCGCGCCGACCTTACCGGCTTTGCCTGACAGGCGAAAGCGCGGTAGCGGCATCGACATTAACTGTAACAAAGGCGTCTATAAATTCACTGCAACGGGATAGAGACCGCCTATGAGCTGGATTGTTAAACCGTATTTCCTTAATCTTCGCCCCCTCGATACGCTGCACCCATTCTTTTACAGGACTGTCGAGCCCAAGCCTTCCCCAAGTGCTTTCAACGGTCCTTTTTTATTCCCGCCGGCAATCCGGCGTTCCGCGCCCAGTGTTTCGGGCCCGGTCAACAGGAGCAGGTCATGTCTGAAGTTCGTCATTCGCGAGTGATTATTCTCGGTTCCGGCCCTGCCGGTTACAGCGCCGCGGTCTATGCCGCCCGTGCCAACCTCAAACCACTGCTGATCACTGGCATGCAGGCTGGCGGTCAACTGACCACCACCACCGAAGTCGACAACTGGCCGGGCGACGTCCACGGTCTGACCGGCCCGGCGCTGATGGAGCGTATGAAAGAGCACGCCGAGCGCTTTGAAACCGAGATCGTGTTCGATCACATCAACGCCGTGGACTTCGCCGCCAAGCCATATACCCTGATTGGCGACAGCGCGACTTACACCTGCGACGCACTGATCATCGCTACCGGCGCCAGCGCCCGTTACCTGGGCCTGCCATCGGAAGAAACGTTCATGGGCAAAGGCGTCTCGGCCTGCGCGACTTGCGACGGTTTCTTCTATCGCAACAAGCCAGTGGCAGTGGTGGGTGGCGGTAATACGGCTGTGGAAGAAGCCCTGTACCTGGCCAACATCGCCAGCACCGTAACCTTGATCCACCGTCGCGAAACTTTCCGCGCCGAGAAGATCCTGATCGACAAGCTGAATGCCCGGGTCGCCGAAGGCAAGATCATCCTGAAGCTGAACTCGACCCTGGACGAAGTCCTGGGCGACAACATGGGCGTGACCGGTGCTCGCCTGAAGAACAACGACGGCAGCTTCGACGAGCTGAAAGTCGACGGCGTGTTCATCGCCATCGGCCACACCCCGAATACTTCGTTGTTCGAAGGCCAACTGACGTTGAAAGATGGCTACCTGGTTGTGCAGGGCGGCCGTGATGGCAACGCCACTGCGACCAACCTCGAAGGCATCTTCGCCGCCGGTGACGTGGCTGACCACGTTTACCGTCAAGCCATCACCTCGGCTGGCGCCGGCTGCATGGCGGCACTGGATGCCGAGCGCTACCTCGACGATCTGCAGAACGCGTAACTCCGATTCTGTAGAAAGCAAAAAACCGGCTTCCGCCGGTTTTTTTGTGCCCACGATTTAGAGGCCGATCAAAAAACCTGTGGGAGCGTGGCTTGCCCGCGATAGCAATTTATCATTCAACATTGACGTCGACTGATACACCGCTATCGCAGGCAAGCCAGCTCCCACAGGTTTTGTGTTACCCGAAGTCGATTGCGATCAACTGCGAAACCGCTCCTGAACAAAGTCCATGACCTTCAACGACTGATAAATCGCATTGGCTGCAACCCGCCCGAACGGCCCTCCGTTCCAGTCCAGCAGGTACGGTTTGAACAACTGATACCGCGCACTTTCCCCGCACACGGCTTCGGCGATGACCCTGCCGCCAATCGAGCCGGTATTCAGACCATGGCCGCCAAACGAGGTACAGGCCCAGACGCCCGGTTCCAATAGCCCCAGGTTAGGCATTTTGTTGGTGGAATAGCCCATCAGGCCCGACCAGGCCAGTTCGATTTTTACCGGCGCCAGTTGTGGATACACCGAGACCATGTCCGCCTTGAGCATGGCCGCCAAGGCTTTTTCGTCCTGTTCGTTGCGGGTGGTGATGCGTCCGCCCCAGAGCAGGCGGTCGCCTTCGACCACGCGATAGTAGTCCGAGGCGCGGCGGTCGTCGGAGAAGGCGGCGCCGGAGTCGAGGACGTTTTTGATCGAGTCGCCCAGGTGTTCGGTCAGTACCACGTAGGTCGCGATGGGCAGGTAGGCGCGGCTGAGTTTCTGCAATTCCGGGCCGCCGTAACCGCCGGCGCAGAACACCAGGTCCTGGCAGCGCACGGAACCGTGAGCAGTCTGGACAATTTTGTCGCTGCCCTCGCAACGCCAGGCCAGCATTTTTGAGTGTTCGAAAATCTGCCCTCCAGCCGCTTCGATGGCGAGAGCCAGACCCAGGCAATAATTCAGCGGATGAAAGTGCAAGGCGTTCGGATCCTCGATGCCCTGGAAATAGCGCAGGGTGTGGGCCCGTTCGCGAACCTGGGTGGTGTCGAGGTAGTTGAGTTCATAGCCGAAGTCGCGGTGCATGGTGTCGATGTGGTTTTTCACGCCTGCGCTGTCGTCGTAACGCTTGACCCTAATCGTGCCGGCAGATGGATCGCAGCCGGTTAGAGCCAGTTCGGCGATGTTGTGGCGCACTATTTCCACGCCTTCGACCGACATTTGAAACAGCGCCCAGGCCTGTTCCAGCCCAAGTTTTTTGCGGATCGCCCCTGACCCTTCAGCCCAACCTGGCGAGACCACGCCGCCATTGCGGCCAGACGCGCCCCAAGCGACTTGATGGGCTTCGAGGATGACCACGTGTTTCCCGCGCCGGGTCAGTTCCAGGGCGGCGGTAAGGCCCGCGATCCCGGCGCCGATGATGCAGACGTCGCAGGTTTCGTGGGTATTCAGTTCGGACCTGGCCGCGCGGGGCAACGAGGTTTGGGAGTACCAGGTGGTGGGGAAGGACATGCTGAATCCTTGACAAGTTGCCGGTCGATTAAGCGAATGCCTGGCTTTTGTGGGAGCGAGCCTGCTCGCGATGGCGGTCTGACATTCAACATTGATACTGAATGTTATGGCCTCATCGCGAGCAGGCTCGCTCCCACAGGTGGGCGGTGTGATCAAGGTCGGTTACTTAACCGTCGAGTAGTCCACGCCGTACCACTTGGTCGACAGTTTGGTCAGCGTGCCGTCCTTGTGCATCGCGCCGATGATTTCACCGAGTTTGGCTTTCAACTCCGCGTCACCCTTGTCAGTGGCAATGGCCAGTGGTTCGTAGAACACCACGCCGTTGTCGACGGCCCGCAGCGGATAATTCTTCTTGATGGCAGCTTCCAGCGTGCTGCGCTGAGTGAGGATGCCGTCGAGACGAACGCCATCGCCCAGGCGCAGGTCATCCAGCGGCCCGAGGGAACCGGCATAGGTTTTCATCTTTGTGGTCTGTACGTCGTAGGCGACGGGCGGCATGTCCGTCGCTTCGATGGCCAGCGCCTGGTTCAGATAGTCCTCGGAGGTGGTGCCGCCTTCGACACCGATCGTCTTGCCATTGAGGGCTTTGTGGTCGGTGAGTGTGGATTTGTTGTGCACCGCAAACACGTAGGGCACGTAGTAATAAGTCGCGGGAAAGTCGAGGATCCGTGCGCGGCTTTTGGTGGCGGTCATCGAGCCCACGGACATGTCCCAGCGCCCGTTCCACTTGCCTGCGGTGATCACGTCCCAGTCGGGGGTGATGAACTTGACCGCAACGCCGAGACGCTTGGCGATCTCCTTGGAAACGTCGATGTCGAACCCGTCGATTTCATTCTTGTCGTTGATAAAACCCTGGGGTGGCCAGGTTGCCGAAGTGGCGACGGTCATGGTTTTGCTGCTTTGGATTTTGTCCAGTACGGCTCCGGCGTTGGCGGCGCCGACGAACAACAGCGACATGGCGGCTGCGAGGGTAAGTACGTGTTTTTTACTGAGCATGTTCATCTCCACTTCTCGTTATTGTTATGCGGGGGTAAAAGCAGTTCTCAGTGACCGATGATTTGCGACAGGAATTGTTGCGCGCGTTCGGTCTGAGGGTTGTTGAAAAATTCGGCAGGGGTGGCTTGTTCGATGACCTGGCCCTGGTCCATGAACAGCACGCGATCGGCGACCTTGCTGGCAAAACCCATTTCGTGGGTCACGCAAATCATGGTCATGCCGTCGGTGGCCAACTCGCCCATGACGTCCAGCACTTCGTGAACCATTTCCGGGTCCAGGGCCGAGGTTGGCTCATCGAACAGCATGACTTTGGGGTTCATGCACAGCGCTCGCGCAATCGCCACTCGCTGCTGCTGACCGCCGGACAATTGCGACGGGTACTTGTGCGCATGCTCGGCAATTCGCACTCGCGCCAGATAAACCTGAGCGCGCTTTTTCGCCTCGGCGGACGATACGCCTTGCACCAGTTGCGGGGCCAGGGTCAGGTTGTCCATCACGCTCAAGTGCGGGAACAGGTTGAAACTCTGGAACACCATGCCGATCTCCCGGCGCACGGCGCTGACACTGTCTGCCTCGCTGGTGAGGGTGATGCCGTTGACTTGAATGTGGCCCTTCTGGAAGTTCTCCAGATGGTTGATGCAACGAATCATCGTCGACTTGCCCGAGCCCGACGGCCCGCATACCACCAGAATTTCACCCGTGGCGACATTCAGATCGACATCGCGCAAGGCGTGAAAATTGCCATACCACTTGTTCAGGCCGGTGATGGAAATCATTGAGGGGCTGGTCTTCACCGCAGGTGCCAGGTCGAGTTGCTCAGCGGTATTGGTTCGAGTCATCACGCATCAACCCCTTGCAATGGATCGGTTGACCCGTTTTTCGATTCGCGCCTGCACCCGTTCGAGGATGAACGACAGGGCCCAGTAGATCATCGCGGCGGTGATCAGCATTTCCAGGTGGCGGAAATCCGCGCGACCCTGGGTCTTGGCCAGATACATCAATTCCCAGACGCCGATCACCGACACCAACGAACTGTCCTTGAGCATGGCGATGAACTGGTTGCCGGTGGGCGGGATAATCACCCGCAAGGCTTGCGGCATGATCACCCGGCTCAGGGTCTTGAACGGGTTGATGCCCAGCGCCCGTGAAGCTTCCCACTGGCCTACCGGAATACTCTGGATGCCCGCACGGAAAATCTCCGTCATGTAGGCGCCGTAGCACAGCGACAACGCCAGGATGCCGGCCGGCACCGCATCGACCACATAGCCCAGCTGCGGCAGTCCAAGGTAAATCAGGTAGATCTGGATCAGCAGCGGAACACCGCGGAAGAACGAGGTGTAGAACGAGGCGATGGCATTGGCCAGGCCGTTGTTCGACAGCTTGGCCACGGCACCGATCAACGCCAGCACGAAGGCAATCACAATCGCGATGGCGGAGATGTACAGCGTGGTGGCGGCACCCTGGATGATCAGGAAACCGATCTTGTCGAGGATGAAGCTGTAGGAAAGGTCGAAGGTGTCGAAGAATGCCAGGAACAGGATCAGCAGTTCGATCCAGACCACGGTGGTCTGCACCTTGAACTTCAAGCGCCCGAGGACGTGGAAGTTCAGCGTACCCAGTGCGGCAATCGCCAAGCCAATGGCAATGTTACGAGCGGTCAGGCCGTCCGGGGCATTACCCAACAGCGGATGCAGGAAATGACTGAGGGCGCTGTTACCCAGGTTCATCAGGTAGGAACCGAGGAACAGCACCACGGCTACGCCAAGCAGGAATTGAGGATCATTGGACTTTTTCTTATAAATTATATTGTCGTGATACATGACTGCCTCAGGCTTGTAGGTGGTAGTGATCTCGCTTGATAAAAGGGGTATCTGGTCAGTATTGCGGCGCAAAATCGGGGACTACAAGCGAACATAATTCGCTACGTCAGTCCCGGATCGCAGTTTGCTGTTCAGGAAAGCTTTGCCAGGCATGCCTCAAGGATATCCAGCCCTTCCTCCAGCACGGCGGCCTCAGTGGTCAATGGCGCCAGTAGACGAATGATGTGGCGCGACTTGCCGCTGGGCATCAGCAGCAAGCCCGAGTCGCGCGCCAGTGCCAGCAGCTGTGTCAGTTGCGCCGAGGCCGGTGTGCCATCGGCATTGATCAGCTCGATGCCGCGCATGGCACCGACGCCGGTCAAGCGGCCCAGATACGGTGACAGTTCGCGGGCTCGCCAGGATTCGTAGCGGCTGACAATCGCCTCTTCCTGTTGCGAGCCCCAGGCGTGCAGGTGTGCATCACTCATTTCGTCCAGGGTCGCCAACGCGGCGGCGCAGGCGATGGGATTGCCCGAATAGGTGCCACCCAATCCGCCCTTGGGCAAATTATCGAGTAGCGACTTACGCCCGACCACCGCACCCAGCGGTACGCCGCCAGCAATGCTTTTGCCCAGCAGGATCAGGTCCGGCTCAATGCCCAATCGCGAGAACGCAAACCGCTGGCCGGTGCGGCCGAAGCCGGACTGGATTTCATCAGCGATCAGCAGGATGCCTTTGTCATCACAGAAGCGTCGCAGCGCCTGGGCAAATTCCACGTCCATCGCCAGGAAGCCCGCCTCGCCCTGCACCGGTTCGACGATAAAACAGGCCACGTCATCAACGTCGATCTCGACGCTGAACAGCCGCTCCATCGCCTTCAGGGCCTCGGCGCAGGTCACGTCATTGTCTTTGCTGGGGAAGGGCAGGTGGAACACCGGACCGGGCAACACACAGACTTTCTGTTTGTAGGGAGCGACTTTGCCGTTGAGGTTCAGGGTGGCGAGTGTACGACCGTGGAAGGCGCCGTCGAAGGCGATGACTGCCGTGCGACCGGTGACGCCACGGACGATCTTCAGGGCGTTTTCCGCCGCTTCCGCGCCGCTGTTGGTGAGCATGCCGCTGACCGGGTAATCCACCGGAATAAACGCCGTCAGGCGATCCATCAGTTCGAGGTAAGGCACATGCGGTGCGGCGTTGAACGCGTAGTGGGTCAGCCGGGTGGCTTGTTCGCAAATGGCCTGGACGATGCGCGGATGGCAATGGCCGAGGTTCAGCACGCCGATACCACCGACAAAATCGATGTAGCGTTTGCCGTCGGAGTCCCAGACCTCGGCGTTTTTACCGTGGCTGAGCGTGACGGGGTGAACGATGTTGATTGACCAACTGATGTTTTCGCTGCTCATGGATACCGGACTCAGAAGAAGGGTTTCTTCTTTTTATCTAAGCCGCGAGCAGCGGTGCCCGGCAAACGAAATAAAGTTGCCGGGTCAATATTAAAAGTCGGGATGTGGTTTCGGGATTGAAATATCAAAGACGCGCAGGCTTCTGTAGGAGCTGGCGAAGCCTGCGATCTTTTGATTTTGATCTTCGCCAATCAGCGGCGAGTCAGCGGCTGCTGAGTGAACTTCACACCGGCCAAACCATGGGCGATCAGCGCGCGGATATTGCCGTGGTCGCTGCCTTCAGGCGTGGCCACCACCGAGCGGTAATGCTCACCAAATGCCAACAGCGCTTCTTCATCGCTCAGACCTTCCAGCAATGCCAGACCCAGGGTCTTGCACGAACCTTCGTTCTGCCCGGCGGCGTTTTCCACACCGCCGTTATTGAACGCCTGGGGCTGATAGTCGTAACCGGCGGCGATGAACGCCAAGGTATCGGCGAAAGCGTGTTCGCCGCTCTTGAGGCTGGCGCGCAGGGTGTTCAGATCACTCATTGGGTTTTCCTTTGGCGAACGCCGCTTGCTGGTCGGCGCTGGCTTCTTTCTGGTATTGGGCTTTCCACTCGGCGTACGGCATGCCGTAAACCACTTCGCGGGCTTCATCGAGGCTGACGTCGATCTGGCGTTCGTCGGCGGCGGCCTTGTACCACTTGGACAGGCAGTTGCGGCAGAAACCCGAGAGGTTCATCAGGTCGATGTTCTGCACGTCCTTGCGGCTGTCCAGGTGGGCAACCAGCCGGCGAAAGGCGGCGGCTTCAAGTTCCAGGCGTTGTTGATCGTTCATGATGGGCTCTGTGCAATCAAATCGTGGCGCGGATGATAAAAGCCTGGCGACCGATGCGCCAGACGCGGTCAGCGGCTCGCGGCCAGGGTAATCGATACCGACTCGGCGAAGCGTAAGGCATGGGGCTTGTCGACTTCGACTTCGGCGTACAGCACCGACTCGTTGACCATGATCAGGTCCAGCAATTCCTGGGTCAGGCGCTCGAGCAGGGCAAAGCGATTGCCCTCCACGTGGGCGATGATTGCCTTGGTGATGGTGCGGTAATTCAACGCGTGATCGATATCGTTGTCACGCACTGCATCCTGGGCGGCGTACAGAATGGTCAGGTTGATCAGCACATCCTGCTTGTTGAGGATTTCGTCCTCGTTGATCCCGATGAAAGTTCGCAAACACAGGTCCTTGACCCGGATGCGTGCCATTCCTGGTTGAAGTTGTGGCATTGCTACTTGCTCCGTCCAATCAATTGCAGGAACTCCTGGCGGGTATTACTCGACTCGCGGAAGGCGCCGAGCATCACCGAGGTGTTCATGGTCGAATTCTGTTTTTCGACGCCGCGCATCATCATGCACATGTGCTGGGCTTCGATGACCACCGCGACACCGGCGGCGTCGGTCACTTGCTGCACTGCGTCGGCGATTTGCCGGGTGAGGTTTTCCTGGATTTGCAGTCGGCGGGCGAACATATCCACAAGCCGCGCAATCTTCGACAGGCCCAGCACCTTGCCCGTTGGAATATAAGCCACATGGGCCTTGCCGATGAAGGGCAGCATGTGATGTTCACAGAGCGAGTACAGCTCGATGTTGTCGACGATGATCATTTCATCGTTGTCTGAGGCAAACAGCGCGCCGTTGACGATTTCTTCGACACTTTGTTCGTAGCCATGACACAGGTATTGCATCGCCTTGGCGGCGCGAACCGGGGTGTCTTGCAGTCCTTCGCGGTCGGGGTTTTCACCGAGGCCGATCAGAATCTCGCGATAGCTCTGGGACAGGGTGTTCTGAGGCAGGAATAACGTCATGGGACATCCTCGCGGGAGCGGCTTATTTGACGTGCCGTCCGCCGTTGACGGTCAGGGTCGTGCCGGTGACATAAGGGTTGTCGAGCAAATAGCGCAGGCTCTGGTAGATCACTTCGCTGCCGGGCTCGATGCCCAGTGCCGATTTGGCCAGAACCCTGGCGCGGTACGCCGCGTCGTCGTCGGGATTGAACAGTAGCAGGGCTGGGGCGATACCGTTGACCTTGATGCCGGGCGCGTATTTCGCGGCAAAGGACAGGGTCAGGCTGTCGAGCCCGGCTTTGCTGGCGCAGTAGCCGATGTGCTTGCTGCTGCCCCTGCGGGTCACATCATCGCTGATGTGCACGATGTCTGCAGGACTTGAACGCCGTAGCAGGTCGGCGCAGTGCAGGTTGATCAGGTAAGGCGCCAGCATGTGCACGCTGAACATTCGTGTGAAGGCTGCGGCTTCGGTACCCGAGGGTTCGGCCAGCCATTCAGAAGCGTTATGGACAATCGCCCGCAAACTGTCGGTGTGGTTTTTCAGTTCGCCGATGAATGCAAGGATACCGGCCTCGCTGGAAAAGTCCGCAAACACCGCAGTCGCCCCCAGATCGCGAAGGGTTTGCACACCAGGCCGTTCGCTGCGGTAGCTGAAAATGACCGGATGGCCGTCGTCGAGCAAACGCTGCGCACAGTGCAGGCCGACACGCTGGCCGGCACCGGTGATGAGGATTGGGGCTGCGGTAGAGGTCATGAACGGCTCGCGTCGCGGTAAGAGCAAAACTATACCAGCGACGGGAGTTGTTCACCTACGTCCTGCGATGGCCTTGCTTTTGTCGGAGCAAGGCTTGCCCGCGAAGGAGACGACTCGGTCTATCTGTCAAACCGTGTCATCGTTATTCGCGGGCAAGCCTCGCTCCTACAAAGGGGTTATTGATTTTGGGGGGTGGGTTCGGCGGGCACCGGACGTGCCGATGGGGTTTGCAGCCACCCGGCCAGCAGACGAGTCGACAGCGGAATGAAGAAATACACCATCAATGGCGTCAGGCACAGGGTGCTGACAAACACGCGGGTCAGCAAACCCGTTTCAGCCAGCAGCGGCCCCAATACAAAGTTGAACAACAGGGAAACCGGAAAGAACGCCAGCCAGATAGCCACCGCCTGTTTCCAGCGTGGCGGGCGTTGACCGACCGCACCGAACCAGCCATCGATGCCACTGACCCGATGTTCCGAAGGGTTGGCAAACAGATCACTGCCGCGTCCCAGCCAGGCAGTGCGCGATGCGGAATGCTCCCAGGCGTGCATGGTCTGCTCGTCGGCGAAGCGAAAGATAATCTGGAATTCGTCATCGTCGGGCGGCGGAGCGAGCACACCAGAGCCGAGGTAACCGGGGAAGTCGGTGGCCAGTTGTTCGCCTTCGCGCAACCAGGCCATGAGGTCCTGATAACGCCCATTGGCGACGCGGCGCGCAACCATCAGCGTGACGGGTGAGGTAGACATTTTGTATCTCCGTATTACAAACGCGTCGCTCCGGATAGGAGCTTCGCTGGACACAACGCCGGGGTAGTGGGCTGCATCTCAAGACAAGCAAGGATTATTCCTGATTATGCCTTGGACGTCTGTGCCAATTAGACCAGCTACGTGTTGATCACTACTGGGACAGGAGAGTTAGAATGGATCCAAATTTATACATGGACGTAGATTTCAAGATGCCTGTGCTGACCGACGTTGCACCTGGCTTGCCCTCTATCACCTCCCTGATTCGAGAAGAGCTTTTTCCGATTCGCGAGGTCGCGCGCCTGACAGGGGTCAACCCGGTCACGCTACGCGCATGGGAGCGGCGGTACGGGCTGATACAGCCCACGCGCACCGAAAGCGGGCACCGTTTGTATTCGATGACCGATATCGAACGTGTTCGCAGCATCCTCGGCTGGATAGAACGCGGTGTCGCGGTCAGCAAGGTCGGCAAGATACTGGCCAAGACCGAACCGCTCAAGGTGCTGGCGCAGGTCATTCCCAACGAACTCGTTCAAGCCGACTACGGCCAATGGCAGCAGCAGGTCAAGGCAGCGGTGAGTGCTTTTGACGAAGTTCAACTGGAGCAAGTCTACGGTCAGATTTTTTCCAGTTACCCACTGACCGTGGTGTTTCAGGAGATTCTGATTCCGGTCTGGAAGCTATTGCTCCAACGCCATGAAGCGTTCGGTCAGATCAGCGAGTGGCTTTTCCTGGATGGTTTTCTGCGAGCTCGAGTGTTGCAACGGCTGCTGCTGGTGCGTGTCATGCAACCGCGACGAGTGATTGTCTGTGCCTTGGCCGATCAATGTCGTGAACTCGATGTGCTGCTCACTGCGCTGTATCTGAGCAGTGTCGATTCGGCTATTCAGTTGTTGGCGATCGGTCAGCCCTTCGACGAGTTGATCCTGATCTGTGAGAAAATCAAACCCAAGGCACTGGTGCTGGTTTCCAGTCACGCGCCGGCCGGCGAATTGCCTCGACGTTTGAAACGCTTGGCCATGAGCCTGGATTGTCAGGTGTTGCTGGCCGGGGATGCATCGGACCTGGCACAGGAGAGCCTGGCCGGATCATCGATCGGTTGTCTGGGAAACGAGGGGGTGTTGATACGCCAGCGTCTGAAACAGTTCCTGGCGGGAAACCTGGATACCTGAGATTCAGATATGCAGTGCGGGATGGGTCAGACGATGTTGCTGAAGGATGTATTGACGCAGACGTTCGGTTTCGTCCGTGTCGCTCTGGCTCAACTCGTAAGCGTAGAAACCCTGCTCGGTTTCACGCTCGAAGGTGCCGCGCAACGCAATCCGCTCATAACCTGACGGGCTGAACCACAACGCGAAATGCTTTGGCGCCTTGGTCTTGTTGCGAACCTCCAGCAGAACCCCTTTGAACGATATTTCGTGCACCCACATCGTGCCGGGTTGCCCCTTGGCATTTTCCAGCGCCACGGGCTCTTCGAGCACCAGACGCCATGGCCGAATCATCGGTCCGTCTTCATAGATGCTGGGGACGCCGAGGCGTAGATGCATTGCGTGAAATTCATCTTCCACCAAGTGCAGCGGGAAGGTCATTTGCTGATTTTCGAAATTGGCCTGGATAGTGACTTGTTCATGAGCGGCCAGGCGGGTGAGCAAATCACGAATCTGCGAACCGCCGTTGACGAGCAGGCTCGACGTCGCATCTCGCACATTGAGTTGCGGGTTGTGTTGCATGTTCTGGATAAAATCCAGCTCATCCTGCGTCAGGAGTGCGTCGCGCTGCATGATTTGCTCGAAAGGAATAATTACAAAGTCATCGGTGATTGTAGTAAATGACCACTAATTCGCTGATTGGTTTGAGCCGTTCGTCGTTTTGAGGGCGAGAATTTCTGCCTGTGCCTCGGCCAATTGCGCTTCCAGCTGCGCGACTCGCTGCTGCGCCTTGACCTGAGCCGTGACGTCTTTCTGCACCCCGACAAAATAGGTCTGTCCGTCGTGCGGGTTTTTTACCGTGGAAAGCGACAGCTCGTTCCAGAACGGGGTGCCGTCCTTGCGGTAATTCCTGAGGATTTCCCGGCAGGAGCCGCCACTGCCCAACGCTTGGCGAATCAAAGCGAGGGCTGGCTGATCCCGGTCTCCTGCCTGCAAAAAACGGCAATCCTGGTAGAGGATTTCTTCGCTGGTATAACCCGTCAGGCGTTCGAATGCCGGGTTTACGTAAATCAGGATGTTGTCCTGCTCGCCTTCCTTTTCGGCTATCACGATGCCGTCGTTGGAAGCGTCGATCACCATTTGCAGCAGAGAGGCGTTGATCATCGCAGAGTCCTTTGCGTATTGATTGATACGCTGCATTCTAAAAGATCAATGAGGGAGGTGCTGTTAATATCTCCTACTTTTATTTAGATTCAGGATCAGATTGATGAAAGTCGCCATCCTTTCCGGCTCGGTGTACGGCACGGCTGAAGAAGTCGCCCGCCACGCAGCAAGCATTTTGAACGCCGCCGGTTTTGAAACCTGGCACAACCCCCGCGCGACACTCGCCGATGTTCAGGCGTTTGGCCCCGAAGCATTTCTGGCGGTGACCTCGACTACCGGCATGGGCGAGTTGCCGGACAATCTGCAGCCGTTGTATTTCGCCATCCGCGACCAATTGCCGGCGGCTTGGCGTGGTTTGCCGGGTGCGGTGATCGGTTTGGGCGACTCCAGTTATGGCGATACGTTCTGCGGCGGCGGTGAGCAAATGCGTGAATTGTTTGGCGAACTGGGCGTGCGCGAAGTGCTGGAGATGCTGCGCCTGGACGCAAGCGAAACCGTGACGCCGGAAACCGACGCCGAGCCGTGGCTGGCGGAACTGGTCAGCATTTTGCGGGGCTGACCTGCCGCTCGCGCCTTTCATTGGCGGCGATGCTTTGACATGGATCCAGACTCACCCGCGCACTGACTCGCTCGGCCATCAAGCTGGCTGCCAATGCAACTACACGAAGTCCGGGGGCTGACTAGACTGCTGTAACGCAGCAAAAAACAATAAAAATCCAGAAAAATAAAAAAGAGAATCCTTGCCGTGAGCGTAGCCCCCGTCCAATCGCCACACAGCATCAAAGACAAAGTCAGTGCCGCCGAATGGCAGACCCGCATCGATCTGGCCGCCTGTTATCGTCTGGTCGCCTTGCACGGCTGGGACGATCTGATTTTCACGCATATTTCCGCCAAGGTGCCGGGCACTGAAGACTTCCTGATCAACCCGTTTGGGTTGATGTTCCATGAAATGACCGCGTCGAGCCTGGTCAAGGTCGATCAGGCCGGCAACAAGTTGATGGACAGCCCTTACGAGATCAACCCGGCGGGATACACCATCCACAGCGCCGTGCATGAAGTCCGTCATGATGTCGCGTGTGTACTGCACACCCACACCGCGGCGGGGGTGGCGGTATCGGCACAAAAGCAGGGCATCTTGCCGATCAGTCAGCAGTCCTTGTTCGTCCTTTCCAGCCTGGCTTATCACGCCTACGAAGGTGTTGCGCTGAACCATGAAGAGAAGGCGCGGCTGCAAGCCGATCTTGGCGAAAACAATTTCCTGATGCTGCACAACCACGGTCTGCTGACCTGTGGCGGCACCATCGCCGACACGTTCCTGATGATGTTTACCTTTCAGCGCGCCTGCGAGATTCAAGTGCTGGCGCAGAACGGTGGTGCGGAGCTGATCGCCATCGAACCGCAGATTCTGGCGGGCGCCAAGGCGATGATCGCCGGTGTCACCAAAAGTGCTCAAGGGATGGGCGGCGCGCTGGCCTGGCCGGCGCTGCTACGCAAACTCGATAAACAAGACCCGGGTTATAAACTCTAAATGGCCCTCGCCGAGATTCCACTGTGTGTCTGGCGCAAACGCGGCCAGACGTTCGTATTTCGCGGGCAGACTCTCCGCTATTGGGCTGCGGGGCAGGGCGAACCGCTGTTGCTGATCCATGGCTTTCCGACCGCCAGCTGGGACTGGCATTACCTGTGGCAGCCGCTGGCGCAGCGCTATCGGGTGATTGCCTGCGACATGCTCGGCTTTGGCGATTCGGCCAAACCGGTGAACCACGACTACAGCCTGCTGGAACAGGCCGATCTGCAACAGGCCTTACTGGCGCATCTGAACATTGAACAACCCGTTCACGTGTTGGCACACGATTATGGCGACAGCGTGGCCCAGGAACTGCTGGCCCGGCACTATGAAACGCGCGCTGATATCGCCAGTTGCGTGTTTCTCAATGGCGGGCTGTTTCCCGAAACCCATCACCCGGTGTTGATGCAAAAACTCCTGCTCAGCCCCTTGGGCTGGATGATCGGGCGAGCCTTTACCCGTGACGCGTTGGTGAAGAGTTTCCAGCAGGTCTTCGGTCCGCAGACTCGGCCCACGGAAAGTGAACTGGATGATTTCTGGAGTCTGGTCGACAGCAATCACGGGCAACGGATCATGCACAAATTGATCAGTTATATCCCGCAGCGCCGTGTCCAGCGTGAGCGTTGGGTCAGCGCCATGCAGCGTGGCGAGGTGCCGTTGCGGGTCATCGATGGCGAAGTCGATCCGGTTTCCGGCGGGCACATGGTGGCGCGCTATCGGCAACTGATTCCCAACCCGGACACCGTCCTGCTGCCTGAGATCGGCCATTACCCGCAGATCGAAGCGCCGGCGCAGGTGCTCAAGCACTATCTGGAGTTTCGCGACCGTCTGGTTTTACCGCCGCTCAAGTTGGCGTGTTCCTGACTATCCCGCTGCCTTATTGCGCACCATTCAGCCGCCCCCGTGTTCATTGTGACCGGCAGCCCTGTGGCTGACACTCGCACTCATTGTCCCCTGGCCTGCTGGAGTTCCCCATGAATGAGTCTGTGCGCTTCGAAGATAAAGTGGTGATCGTCACCGGTGCGGGCGGTGGTTTGGGGCGGGCGCACGCGCTGCTGTTCGCAAAAAAGGGCGCCAAAGTGCTGGTCAATGATCTCGGCGGTTCGGCTCAAGGCGAAGGCGCCAATGCATCGGCTGCCGATCGTGTGGTCGCACAAATTCGCGAAGCGGGCGGCACCGCCGAGGCCAACCACGATTCCGTCACCGACGGTGACAAAATCGTGCAACACGCCCTCGATACATTCGGTCGTGTCGATGTCGTGGTGAACAACGCCGGCATCCTGCGAGACAAGACCTTTCACAAAATGGACGACAGCGACTGGGACCTGGTTTACCGCGTCCACGTCGAAGGCGCCTACAAGGTCACCCGCGCCGCCTGGCCACACATGCGAGAGCAAAACTATGGCCGTGTAATCTTCACCGCATCGACTTCGGGCATCTACGGCAACTTCGGTCAGTCCAACTACGGCATGGCCAAACTCGGCCTCTATGGCCTGACCCGCACACTGGCCATCGAAGGCCGCAAGAACAACATCCTGGTCAACGCCATCGCCCCGACCGGCGGCACCCGCATGACCGAAGGCCTGATCCCGCCACAAGTGTTCGAACAACTCAAACCGGAACTGGTCAGCCCGCTGGTGGTGTACCTGGCCAGCGAACATTGCCAGGAAACTTCGGGGTTATTCGAAGTGGGTGGCGGCTGGATGGGCAAGGTGCGCTGGGAGCGCAGCCTGGGCGCCGGGTTTGACCCGCGGGTGGGGTTTTCGCCGGAGGATGTGGCGGCGCATTGGGAGCAGATTTGTGATTTTGAGGGGGCAGCGCATCCGAAGGACAATATTGAAGCGTTGAAGGAAATGATGGAGAACTTGCAGAGGTTTTCGTTATAAGGCTTGAGGCCACCCAATCGGCGGAAGGTGATTGGGGGGCCTGTGTGGCTATCGCTCGTATCGTTTTTCAGCCACGAATTTTGGCGCTACCCAGTGTGGGCCTTTGATAGCAATAGCGAAATCGCCCTCAGCCAATATGCCTTCCTCAAATAGCTCCTCGTAAGTCTTACACAGCTCACCACGGGCGATCACTTCGAACCGATAACGCCCAAACAGCATGTCAATCGAGGGGAATGCCAAACCGATAGCCAACACGGATAGCAGATCTCTTACAGATTCGTTTCGGACAGCTTGTTCAAGTTTAGCTAATGATGTTTTCGATCCACAACCTCCTTCAAAAGCCAGAATCTCCTGCCGTTTGGCGGCCTCAATGGCTTCGTCCGTATAACGAAGTGTTTCGTCGTTGCCGAGTTTGAAATCCTCAAGCGCTGCAGTATGAACATTGTTCCAGAGGGAAGCATTTTTCTTCGGTATGAAATCATCAGAAATGCCCATGGCTCTAAGTCTTTCCACCACACGAAGAGTATGTGCATAGAACCGCCGGTCAGTATCGGTCATCTCAAGTTTGCCCTCCAGAATGTCCTTCAGACGCTGAACCATGATGCTGTCGGCACCCGAACCACTTTTTTGAATGGCATGCATTTCCTCCGATCCAGCTTTGTCTCTGTCCGTCATTCGTTGTGCTCGCTGCAAAGAATATTTAGTTTTTTCCGGGTAATTAACGTACACCAGCTTGCGAAGAGACGTGTCTGGCAGGTGAGTAAGCGTATGCCTGCTTTATTGTGTGAATAATTGCAGGAGTAGATTTCAGTCAGAATATTGCTGGCTAAATAAAGGATGTTTCGTACAAAACGTTAGGACGTAACTTTCACGACTTTTGTCGACTAAACACGGCAGCAAAAAACATCGCCCATAAAAAAGGCAGCTGCAAGAGTAGCTGCCTTACGCGAGGCTTTCGGTGTGACTTGACGCGTTATCAACCCTTTTTGGTCACTCGGGTTTGAAGCCTGGTTTGCCGTTGGCGGCTCGCCAGGATTTTACTTTTTCAATGATTGCTTCGGGGGTGGATTCTTCGTCTGAATCTGCGTAGTAAATCAAGTCGGATCCGTCTGGATGTTCTGTCAGCGCCTCAAATAAGAGTACGGCGTTTATTTGATCTTGTTCATTAGGGTACTCAGACCAGCAGATAATATTCAGAAATTCGAGAAATTCTGATTCGGTATAGTCTGAAATATTAGTTTTGCTCATTTTTGTTTTCTCCTTTGTGAAGTTCTGAGTGTCGTTTAGGAGTAATAACCCGAATGTTGTCAATGTCGTATACATCACCCCCTTCAGAAATATGGTTCACATGGTGGAGTTCAAATTTTACTTTGCCTCCCAACCGGTCGTTTTTACGCGTGAAAGGAGCTCTTCCGTTTTTCATTTCGTTAAAATTGTTGGTGTTGAACTGGGGAGCCCATTCGGGGTCGTCAATTGCCACTCGCCAGAACTCCTCTCTAAAAGATCTGAAATTCGAAAAATGCTGTCCTCGGAGTTTATCCGCAATCCGATTAGAGATTACCGCACCATTGCCTTTCGAGGCGGTTTCTAGCCAAATCCCCGATACCGTTTCTCCATAACCACTGGCTACACCCGGCTCATTCCGCCGATCCCTGAACATCGTGTAAACAGGCGGCATACCCGAATCAGCCGGAAACACCGTGATGAAGCCACCAAAACTGTAAAGATCCAGCTCCGGGAACGTATCGATCCTTCCTTCAAGAGCGGTCACGGTAGTGCCGTCATAAACGACGACGTTCTGCTCGCTCGCCGGGAGGGAGGTTGATGCGTTGTTCGGCTTGACTATCGGCGTCCAGGTCATGCCGATGGACGGGGCATCCGGGTTGTAGGACCTGTAGACGTTCAGTGTCGGGTCGAGAGTGGCGAGTCGCACCGGCACTTTGGAAGGCACTGTCGTTCCGTGGGTGGCCGCAACATAGAATTCAGTGGTGTTGCCCACCGTCCTCGAACCCATCGCGACCGGTAGTTCGATGTCTCCATTGGCTTCGGCAATGGCGTACAAGTCTCGGGGATCGTCGGCCATGAGATCCGAGAGCGGGATACTTAAGGCGTGGAGATCGTCAGGCTCGAATGTCGAGAGCGTGAGGCTCCAGTGATGGAGGTTGTCGGGCGTCAGATCCGAAATCGGCGGGATGCTCATTTCGTACCGATCGCTGTTACCTAATGGCGAGGGAAACAGCAGTGCGGCGAACCCGACCATCACCGCGCCTGCCGACGCGGTACCCGCCGCAATCACGGCGGCTACTGCGCTTTGTAGCGCACCCCTGAGTGCCTGGGTAGTGGCTGGATGGGTGGCGAGACGACCCATTGCCAAGGTGAACACCGGGCCAGCTGCCACAGCCGATCCCGATACGGGAAATGGTCGATTGGCTCTGACTGCGTCCATGGCCGCGATAAATGCATACAGTTCTTTAAGCTGGGCATCCGCTTCTGCACGCTCTTTTGCAGCAATCTCCTCTCGTTCTTTTGCCTTTTTGGCTTTGCGTGCCTCCTCCGCGGCAACGCGTTTGGCTTCGGCCGCCTTGCGCGACTGTTCCTCGGCCACACGTTTGGCTTCAGCCTGGGCTCTTGCCTGAGCCGCTGCCGCCGCTTTTGCGTTGGCATCGGCAATGGCTTTGTTTTGTGTGGCTAAGCGAGCATCCAACAGCTTGATCTGTTCAGCCAGGAACTTCGCTTCGTGAGCTGCGGCGTAAGAGATATTCCATTTTTCTACTGCTCTGTAATAACCCCTTTGCCCTCCGCGACGACCCGGGGGCACATCGAAACCCTTGTAGGCAGGATTCTCACCTTTGTGGGTCAGTGGGTCATGGCCATAATAAAGATTGGCTATTCCTATCTGTTCTTGATGATCTGTCCTTGCTTTGAACAGTTGCAGCTCAAGCGTCCGTAACTCAATATCAAGAGCATCGGTTCCAGGGGGGACCACAGCAGCAACAGCCGCTCTTGTTTTTGCAAGTTCGGCATCGGTTATATGAATGATGTTCTTGATGTTTTCGTTGAAGAGTTCTTCGGTATAAGCATTGTTATCAATCAGCCAATCAGTGGCGGAATCCATTAAGTCATATCCACGATCGGAGTGGTCGGGATTTGATACGCCCCCGGCGCTAAATCCGAAACCAGAGGACGACGAAGGCGTACGAGGTCTACCTCTATTAACAAGGATGTTTTTTTCTTGCGGCATATCGAATTCCTTTCGATTCCAATACTGGAATAGCCATACCGGCATCCAATGATGACGGCCGTTCATGGTCCTGTGTATCAGCGCCATCCAGGGCGCCGAGAAAGACTATAAATTCCAACGTAAAAGCCGGGCAGGTGAGCGTTTCCGACAGTGATGTAGGAAACAAGAAGTTTTATCTCGGAAATAAACCCACATAAAAAAGGCCGCTGCAAACGCAGCGGCCAAAGTAAGACGTTGGATCAAGGAGCAACAAATCAACGTCAGTGAACACGGGGCGATGAGTCGAAAAAATATGCTTCAAATCATCTGGATTCTGTCGCCAACGGGGTGGTCTATCAATCCCCGTCGCTTCGTGCTTTCAGGCCGTTTGCCGTGAAAGCCCGGCAAGAATAAGGGCTTGAGCGCAAAGGAAAAATAGCGATTCCAGACATGCACTGTTGCAGTCTGAGCAACAGTCTTTGGCTGAACCCTGTAGCAGCCTTCGGCAGCTGCCATATGCCCGATTCAACCCGCGTCTCATGCGTTACGCTGATAACCCTCCATCCAGCCCATCCATACCCCGCGCAAACCCCCGTCCCATGCGGGCATTCATCCTTTGGAGGTACAGCGCGAATACCTCCTTGGTGCGCTTATCGCTCCCGGCGTGCGGCAGTAGGGTGAGGCCTTCTGTCACTCACCGGGGAAGACGCATGACAAAAACAACAATGCGCGCCATCTTCAAACCGCAAGCGCTGGCCGCTGCGGTGGCCTTGGGCTGCTGTGCCCAGGCGCAGGCTGTTTCATTCAACATCGGCGAAATCGAGGGGCAGTTCGATTCCTCGTTGTCGGTTGGCGCGAGCTGGGGCATGCGCGATGCCGACAAGTCACTGGTGGGCACCGTCAACGGCGGCACTGGCCAGTCTTCGACCGGTGATGACGGACGCCTGAACTTCAAGAAAGGCGAGACCTTCTCCAAGATCTTCAAAGGTATCCACGACCTCGAGTTGAAGTACGGCGACACGGGCGTGTTCGTTCGTGGCAAGTACTGGTACGACTTCGAGCTGAAGGATGAAGACCGCGAGTTCAAGCAGATCAGTGACAACGGTCGCAAAGAGGGCGCCAAGTCTTCGGGCGCGCAGATCCTTGATGCGTTCGTCTATCACAACTATTCCATTGCCGATCTGCCGGGCACCGTGCGCGCCGGCAAGCAGGTGGTCAGCTGGGGTGAAAGCACCTTCATCGGCAACTCGATCAACAGCATCAACCCGGTCGACGTTTCCGCGTTCCGTCGTCCTGGCGCCGAGATCAAGGAAGGCCTGATTCCGGTGAACATGCTGTTCGCCTCCCAGGGCCTGACCGATCAACTCACGGTGGAAGGCTTCTACCAACTGGAGTGGGATCAGACCGTTCTCGACAACTGCGGCACCTTCTTTGGCGTCGACGTGGCGGCGGACGGCTGCAACAACGGCTACACCGTCGGCAGCCCGGCGATTGCGCCGCTGGCGCCGTTGGCGGCAGCCTTTGGCCAACCTATCCAGGTCACCCGTGAGGGCGTGATCGTGCCCCGTGGCGGCGACCGCGATGCCCGGGATTCGGGGCAGTGGGGCACAGCCTTGCGCTGGCTCGGTGACGACACCGAATACGGCCTCTACTTCATGAACTACCACAGTCGCACACCGACCGTCGGCACCACCACCGCCGGGCTGTCGACACTGGCCAGGCTGCCGGGCATGATCAGCGCCGCCAACCGTCTGGCTCCGGGCAGCGGCTCGGGCCTGGCCCAAAGCGTGATGCTCGGGCGCGGTCAGTATTACCTCGAATACCCGGAAGACATTCGTCTGTACGGTGCGAGCTTCTCCACCACTTTGCCCACCGGCACTGCCTGGACCGGCGAAATCAGCTACCGGCCCAACGCTCCGGTGCAGGTCAACACCAACGACCTGACCCTGGCGTTGCTTAACCCGATCGCCGGCGGCGCCGCATCGCCTGTCGCGACCCGGCCAGGTGCCGACAACACCGGTTATCGCCGCAAGGAAGTGACTCAGGTCCAAAGCACTCTGACGCACTTCTTCGACCAAGTGCTGGGCGCCCAACGCCTGACCCTGGTCGGTGAAGCAGCGGTGGTACGAGTCGGCGGTCTGGAGTCGCGGAGCAAGCTGCGTTATGGCCGGGATTCGGTTTACGGCCAGTACGGTTTCGGTGGCGATACCGACGGCTTCGTCACTTCTACCTCTTGGGGCTACCGCGCCCGGGCGATTCTCGATTACGCCAACGTGATCGGCGGGATCAACCTCAAACCCAACCTGTCCTGGTCCCATGACGTCGCCGGCTACGGTCCCAACGGGCTGTTCAACGAAGGCGCCAAGGCGGTCAGCGTCGGTGTCGATGCCGATTACCGCAATACCTATACCGCGAGCCTCAGTTACACCGACTTCTTCGGCGGTGACTACAACGTTCTGGAAGACCGTGACTTCCTGGCGCTGAGCTTCGGTGTGAACTTCTGATCTGGCTGAGAAGGATGATGTTAATGCGCAAGATGATTCTGCAATGCGGCGCCCTGGCCCTGAGCCTGTTGGCCGCCAACGTGATGGCGGCGGTCTCGCCGGAAGAAGCCAACAAGCTCGGCACCACACTCACGCCACTGGGCGCCGAGAAAGCCGGCAACGCCGACGGCTCGATCCCGGCCTGGACCGGTGGCATCCCGAAAAACGCTGGCGCGGTCGACAGCAAAGGCTTCCTGGCTGACCCGTTCGGCAGTGAAAAACCGTTGTTTACCGTCACCGCCGCGACTGTTGATAAGTACAAGGACAAGCTTTCGGATGGCCAGGTGGCGATGTTCAAGCGCTACCCGGAAACTTACAAGATCCCGGTCTATCCGACCCATCGCACCGTGGGTCTGCCGCCGGAAATCTACGAGTCGGCCAAGCGCAGCGCGCTGAATGTGAACAGCATCAACGACGGCAACGGCCTGGCCAATTTCACCGGCAATCGCTACTACGCGTTCCCGATTCCGAAGAACGGCGTCGAGGTGCTGTGGAACCACATCACCCGTTATCACGGCGGCAACCTGCGACGCATCATCACCCAGGTGACCCCTCAGACCAACGGCAGCTACACGCCAATCCGCTTCGAGGAAGAGATCGCCGTACCGCAATTGATGAAGGATCTGGATCCGGAAAAAGGCGCCAACGTACTGACCTTCTTCAAACAATCGGTGACCGCGCCGGCGCGCTTGGCGGGCAACGTATTGTTGGTGCATGAAACCCTCGATCAGGTGAAAGAGCCGCGTCTGGCGTGGATCTACAACGCCGGTCAACGTCGAGTGCGACGCGCACCTCAAGTGGCCTACGACGGGCCGGGCACCGCCGCCGATGGTCTGCGCACGTCGGATAACTTCGACATGTTCTCCGGCGCGCCGGATCGCTACGACTGGAAACTGATCGGCAAGAAGGAAATGTACATTCCCTACAACAGCTACAAACTCGACTCGCCGAGCCTCAAGTACGATGACGTGGTAAAGGCCGGGCATATCAACCAGGACCTGACCCGTTACGAATTGCACCGGGTCTGGGAAGTGGTCGGCACGGTCAAGCCGAGCGAGCGGCACATCTACGCCAAGCGCCACATGTACCTCGACGAAGACAGCTGGCAAGTGGCGCTGGCGGATCACTACGACGGTCGCGGCCAACTGTGGCGAGTGGCCGAAGGTCACGCCCAGTATTACTACGATCACCAGACTCCGGCCTACACCTTGGAGGCGCTCTACGACATCATTGCCGGCCGATACATTGCCCTGGGAATGAAGAACGAAGAGAAGCACAGCTTCGAATTCGGCTTCAACGCCAAGTCTGCGGACTACACCCCGTCGGCTCTGCGCGCCGAGGGTGTTCGGTAAGGGTTTTGATACATTGGCATCACCAGAGGCGACCTGCGGGTCGCCTTTTTTATGGGCGCCAATCAGCGTCCTGAATACTTCTCAACAAGCGGGTTATAGAGGGCTAGGGTGGCCGGACAATTATAAAAAGGCACGCCGCAATGACCGCCATGACTCCGTGTCTTGACCGTTCTGGATTCCTGCCCCGCCTGTCTTCTCATCACCTGTCGCGGGCCCGTTTGAGTGAGCCGTTACTGGCCTCAACGGCACGGGTGAAATTGCTCTGCGCACCCGCCGGCAGTGGCAAGAGCGCGCTGCTCGCCGAATGCCTGTTGCAGGCGCCAACCCAGTGCCGGGTGCATTGGTTGCCAATGTCTGGCGTGGCGTCGAGCGCGGCGGATTTTCGTCATCGTTTGGCAGAGACACTGGGGCTGGCCTCATCGGATGAAACCGGGTTGCTGGGCTGTCTGGCACGATTGCAGACGCCGACCTGGCTGTTTCTCGATGATTATTGCCGTCTGCCAAACCCGGAGCTGGATCTGTTACTGGATCGCATGCTGGCGATCAGCAGCCCGATGCTGACCTGGTGGCTGGGTGCCCGCCGCCGGCCACCCTGCAACTGGCCAAGGTTGCTGCTCGACGATGAGTTGTACGAGTGCGAGAGCGCTTCGCTGGCTTTTACCTCGGGCGAAGTCGAGCAGATATTGCAGCCCTGGGTACCGGAGCAGGCCAGCAAGGTGGCCAGTCGGATCATCCAGCGCACCGGCGGCTGGTGTGCCGGTGTGCGGATTGCGTTGCTGCAGAAGTGCGACTGGTCGCGTCAGGACAAACCCCTGGGACGGGCGGACACCTTGCTCGATTATCTGGAGCATGAGTTGTTCAGCTCGCTGACGCCTGAGTTAAGCGAAGCCTGGAGGGTGCTGGCCCATTTACCCCGCTTCAATGCACGGCTGTGCGATCACCTGTTCGGGGCCGGGGAGGGTGCTCAATACTTGCGGACCTTGCAAGCGCTGGGCTGTTTCATCGAACCCTGGCGGGACTCTACCGACTGGCTACAGATTTTCACCCCGTTCACCCAGTTGTTGCGCGATGAGCAATGGCCGGCAGGACGCTCCTGGCATCGGCGTGCCTGCCAGTGGTTCTGTACCGAACAGGACTGGAAGTCAGCCTTTGAACAGGCATTGCTCGCCGAGGAATACGAAGTGGCGGTCAGCCTGCTGCAGCACTTCAGTTTCGAGCATTTGTTCGAGGAGCAGACGGTGGTGCTGTTGTTGCGTTTGCATGAGCAGCAAGGCGAGGAACTGACGCTAGGCAGCCCGCAATTGGTCGGATTGATTACAGCTACGCTGTTATTCGCCGGACGTTTCGAACAGGCGACTGCCTGCATTGCTCATTTGGCGTACTTCACGCCTCAACCCTCGGCGGTGCTTCAGCGTCGATTGATTGCACGCTGGCAGGCCTTGCAGGGTTGGTTGCTGCATTTACAGGGACGAATGGAGGCTTCGCGCGCGCACTTCCTTGACGCGTTGAGCGCGCTCGATCCCGAATGCTGGACGGCGCGCCTGATGTGTTTGTCCGGTCTGACGCAACAGGCATTGCTAAGGGGCGAGCTCGATGTGGCGCAAGCCCACAACCGCGAGGCGCTGTGCCTGGCGCGGGCGCAAGGTTCGCTGGTGTTCGAGGGCTTGATGGAACTCGATCATGCGCAATTGCTGGAGCAGCGGGGAGCTCCGGCTCGCGCCGAGAGCCTGTTGCTCAACGTGCACGAACTGCTCTGCCAGCAAGGGGATCGGCCCACGCCTCTGCTCGGGCGCATCGCCCTGCGACGTGGACGACTGGCGTTATGCATGGGGCAGGAGGAACGGGCCACCGAGTTCTTTCAGCACGGTCTCGACGATTGTCTGCGCAGCCACGACAAACGTGTGCTCTACGGTTTTCTCGGTCAGGCGCAATTGGCGGCCAATCAGGGCGATTACGCCCAGGCCTTTGTTCGCTTGCGCGATGCCGAGCGCTTGATGCAGCAGCGGCAGATTCCGGACACGGTCTACCGAGGAGTGCTGTTGCAGGTCAGTAGTCATTTCTGGTTGCAACAGGGACGTCCCGAACTGGCGCGCGAGGCGTTGAGCCGGGTACTCAAACACTATCGCGGGCCCCGGGCACGACAGGCGCCGCCGGCCACTCTGGAGTTGATTCCACGGATCGAATACCTGCTGATCCTCGCCCGAGTCCGGTTAGCGCCGCAGATGTCTGATGCCACGGCACAGCTTGAGTTTTTGATGACACACGCACAGGCGCGCGGTATGTGGGCGCTCGCCACTGAGTTGCAACTGGCGGTAGCCGAAGCATTGTGGCTCGCCGGCCGTACGGAACAATCCATCGGTATGTTGCAAGAGGGCGTTTGCAGTGTGGAGCGATACCAGGGACAACAGGTGTTGAGAGAGTTGAGACAGCGTCAGGGTGCATTGTTTGAAGCCCGGTCTTCTGTTTTGCCAGACGAACTTATCCTGCGTTCAGGTGAAACAGGTGCATTGAGCCAGCGTGAACGGCAAGTACTGGAGTTAATAGCACTCGGTCATTCCAATCAACAGATTGCAGATGCCCTGTTCATTTCTTTGCATACTGTTAAAACCCATGCCCGGCGTATTCACGGAAAGTTAGGAGTGGAGCGCAGGACGCAAGCCGTGGCAAAGGCAAAGTTACTTGGGTTGTGCGGATGATTTCAGGGCTTTTTAGGCTGTATTGGTTTTTTTGAATTTTGTGTTTTGAGATGGTGTTGTTTTACATGTGGTATTGAATGCGAATATTTGGTATTGGATAGGCAGTTTGTTGTTTGTTTGTTCTGGAATAGTTTTAAAGGAGCCAGCGGTAAAGTTGGTTTTTTTAAACTATACAAAGGACAGAAATTAATATCATGAATACAATTTACTCCGCAGTAAGCGACAGCCGTCCGCAATGGTTTGAGTATGCGAGTGCCGCCGATCAATTACATTACGGAGAACTGGAACAACAGTTGATCGATAGTCGTAACGATCTGGAAAAACAACTCGGGCGTTTCACCAGTCTACAAGTTTATGCCCAGAGCCTGATGAGTCAGGCGCTGCTAATGGAGTTTGGCGCAACCCTTAACCCCGACAACATCACGACCCACTGCCGTTATGTGTTCCAGCAGAACGGTCGAACCTACATTCAGGAGGACAAGCGATCTCTGACCGACTTGCTGCTGCATGGGCTGCATGAGAATGGTCAGCGTGGCCAGATCACTTTCAAGAGCGATGGATTTTTGCCATCGAGCCTAAACCAGCAATGGCTGGAAGAAGTACTTACCACTGACGTACGCGCAGCTTTTGGGGCTGAAATCCGGAGTGTCTACCTGCGAGCAGGTGTGCTGGCGGCCATGAACAATGTCACTCGTGACCGGCTTTTACTGAGTGCATTTGCCGCGAAGCTCCAGGGACATCTCAACGACGATAACCTGCAACTTATTCGACGTGCTGTAGCCGGAGACACGAGCCTGTCGCTGGCGCCTTTGCAGTTGCGTGAAGACACCCGTCCACTTTGTGATGTGGTCGTCGTCGGCCCTCTTGATGGCTATTCGGACGATTGGTTTTTGTACGCGCCGGGAGCGCCCGGTGGTCAGGACTGGCACCGCTTTGCAACCTTCAGGGTGCTGGATCTATCTCTCAGCGCCTGGACGGCGACGGAACAAGGTCGGGATTATCTGGTATGGCAGACTCACGCGCTGGAACGGGAAGAGATTGGTGGTTACCTGAAAACAATCCCGCCACGACCCAACAATTGGCGCGGCGCCAGGCTGGCACCTTCTTTCTATCAAGGAGAGGAAGTGCTGAAGAGTATTGTTTTCAATCATCGGGCATGGCTGGTTGCGCAAGAAGAAAGTCTGACACCCTATGGTTATCGCATTGCCTCCGATGAACAGCGTCAGCGCTTTACGCGACTCAATTGCGAACTCAAGGCTCTGAAAACCCTTGAGGTGCGCCAGGGCGGGTTCATTTCCTACGAGCGGTTTTGCTTCGACCTGATCAAGCAACGAGTCGAACAAGTATTACTGCAACGAGGTGAAAGTTTAGCGGTCAACCCTGACCGGATTTATGTGCAAATCAGTCAGGAACAACAGATGACACTGACTGAACTGATCGTTCGTGAAGTGCATTTTGAAGCCAGCGGCATCGGTCAGCCTCTTTACCCACGCTTCACGTGGGCGACCGACCATCCGGATATCAGAACGCTTGATATCCGCGATATTTCCAGTTGGTCGAAAACATTGCGCCCCGGTGAGAAGTACATCGACATGTTGCGTTCGGTTTATCTCAACCGCTCCAATCCCGAAGGACTGTTAAAGCGAGGGATTTGCATAGGCGCAATGCGTCGTCAGATGACCGTGTCACTCATGCAAGCGGCTTTCACAGGGCGCATACCACCACAGCATGTCATCGAACTCGAGAAGGTTATCGTGGCGTTCGGTTCGATGCAGCCGACCAGTCCCGTCGGTGAAGCGCCTGGCGATGTGCGCCACAGTGCCTTGTTCAAGCTCTTTCTCCGGGATCGTCTGGTGGTGGGGGTATTCGTGTTCAGGCTGCTTGTGGCCGGGAAAGTCGAAGAATACCTGTATACCCCGAATGCACCGGATGGCTGCGAACTGCGTCCCTTCAAGGATTTTGTACCCGCCGTGAAAACCCGGGGCATTGGTGACTATCTGTATGATCGAGTGTTCGCGAAGTACCAGCCGCAGGTTGGTACCTATCTGACAGATCTTGAGCAGTTGGCCAACTTCACAGAAGCGCCAGCGCTGGTGCGCAACAGTCGCGTCACCGATCTGAACGACTGCTACAACGACGTGGTGTACAAGATCATTTCTGATGTCGATGAGGCCACCCAAAGCCTCGGCGAAATCATTGGCGGCCTGGTGTACGACGCTGTCGTGACGGCAGTCAGCGTGATCAGCATCGTCTTTGCGCCTGTGGGTATTGCATTGAGTGCCGCGTTGCTGACCCAGAATTTGGTGCAGGGGGTCGCGGCCTACTCCGAGGGTGACCGGGCAAAAGCCATGGGGCATTTCAAGGAAGCGTTGATTGAACTGGCGTCGCTGGGCAAGGCCGGGATAGGTGGAGCGGGAGCCAGTCAGGTGCAGAAAAATCTCATTGACTTGCTGGGTGATGCGCGAGAGGTCGAAAAATTGTACAGCGCGGCCACAGGCCAACCAGGCTTGGAGGAGCGGGCGCTCGAGGCGATCAAAGAGATCCTGGCCGATCCTGGAAGCTCTGTCAGCAAAACCACCCTTGTGTAATAGCCAAGGCTGGCCGTTGCTTCCAGATCCCGCTCAGCGGTTGAAGTCTTCAGATTGATACCCCATCCGCCAACTCACGGCCCGCGTCGCCGCCAGCAAACGCTGCGCCGCCGGGCCGTTTTCATCGGCGTGAAACAACGAGGTCGGGCCGACGATGGTTATCACCGCCGCTACCTGTCCGACCGCATTGAACACCGGCGCCGACAATGCATCCACGCCGGGCATCAGCAAGCCGTGAACATGGTGCAAGCCGCGTTCGCGGATCTGTTCGCACAATGTGGTGTAAGCCTGCTCATCGGCCAACGGATGAGCTTCGACGGCGCGGACCTCTAGATCGCGCAATTCATCGGTTTCGCGATGAGGCAAATAGGCACTGAACACCAGTCCTGTCGACGAACTGAGCAACGGTAAAACCGAGCCCAATTGCGTGACCACTGTCACCGCGCGCACCGCCGGTTCGATGTGCACCACCGTCGCGCCCTGATTGCCCCACACCGCTATAAAGCAGGTCTCATTCAGCTCATCACGCAACTCGGCCAAGGGCAGGGCGGCGACTTTCAGCACGTCCATACTGTTCAAAGCAGCCAGGCCGACTCGAAGCGCTTCACGGCCGAGACCGTAGTGGTTGGTGGCGGGGTTCTGCTCGGCAAAACCGCTGGCGATCAGCGCCTGCAAATAGCGGTGAACCTTGCTCGCCGGCATCTGCACGTGTTCGGCCAGGCGCGACAACGAGGTCGACGGTGACAGCTCGGCAAGCGCCTTGAGGATGTCGGTGCCGACCTCGGCCGAGCGGACTTTCTGTTTACCGTTGCTTTCGCTGGTCATGAGGCGGTGTGATCCCGGGACGAATGGGCGTCTTTATAGCTTGACGGTCAATACCAATCAAATTACGTTATGCGTAATTGAATTACGATAAAAATAACCCAGGCGTGCCAAGACCTCTTCAGCAGAGTGACAGGCCATTGCCTACTCCCGTTCAGGAGGCTCCATGAACCTCGATTCAACGGCACCAGCACTGGCTTACCAGTCAGGCTTTGGCAACGAATTCAGCAGCGAAGCGTTGCCCGGCGCACTGCCCATTGGCCAGAACTCCCCACAAAAAGTCCCTTACGGCCTGTACACCGAACTGTTCTCCGGTACGGCGTTTACCATGGCTCGCAGCGAAGCACGACGGACCTGGATGTACCGCATTCAGCCGTCGGCCAACCACCCGGCATTCGTCAAACTGGATCGGCAACTGGCCGGCGGTCCATTGGGTGAAGTAACCCCCAATCGCCTGCGCTGGAACCCCTTGGACATTCCGACCGAGCCGACCGATTTCATCGACGGGCTGGTGAGCATGGCCGCCAACTCGGGCGCGGAAAAACCGTCCGGGATCAGCATCTATAACTACCGCGCCAACCGCTCCATGGAGCGCGTGTTCTTCAACGCCGACGGTGAACTGTTGCTGGTGCCGGAACTTGGCCGTTTGCGCATCGCCACCGAACTGGGCGTGCTGGAGCTGGAACCGCTGGAAATCGCCGTCCTGCCTCGCGGGCTGAAATTCCGCGTCGAACTGCTCGATCCGCAAGCCCGCGGCTACATAGCCGAAAATCACGGCGCGCCATTGCGCCTGCCGGATCTGGGGCCGATCGGCAGTAACGGCCTGGCTAATCCCCGCGACTTCCTGACGCCAGTGGCCCATTACGAAAACCTCAAGCAACCGACCACCCTGGTGCAGAAATTCCTCGGCCAATTGTGGGGTTGTGAGCTTGATCATTCGCCGCTGAACGTGGTCGCCTGGCACGGCAATAACGTGCCGTACAAATATGACCTGCGCCGTTTCAACACCATCGGCACGGTCAGTTTCGATCACCCGGATCCGTCGATTTTCACCGTCCTGACCTCGCCGACCAGCGTGCACGGTTTGGCCAACCTCGACTTCGTGATCTTCCCGCCACGCTGGATGGTGGCCGAGAAGACATTCCGTCCGCCGTGGTTCCACCGCAACCTGATGAACGAATTCATGGGCCTGATCCAGGGCGAATACGATGCCAAGGCCGAAGGTTTCGTGCCTGGCGGTGCGTCGTTGCACAGCTGCATGAGCGCCCACGGCCCCGACGGCGAGACCTGCACCAAGGCGATCAACGCTGAACTGGCACCGGCTAAAATCGATAACACCATGGCCTTCATGTTCGAGACCAGCCAAGTGTTGCGTCCGAGCCGATTCGCCCTGGATTGCCCGCAACTGCAAAACAATTACGACGCTTGCTGGGCCACGCTGCCCGCCACTTTCGACCCGACCCGGAGATAACCCATGACTCAGACTTCCATCACTCGTAGCTGGGTTGCCTCTGCCAACGGCCACACGGATTTTCCGCTGCAGAACCTGCCGTTGGGCGTGTTCAGCGTGAAGGGTTCGGCACCGCGCAGTGGCGTGGCCATTGGCGAACATATCTTTGATCTGGAAGCAGCGCTGGATGCCGGCCTGTTCGAGGGCATTGCGAAGAAAGCAGTCGAAGCCACCCGTGGCGGTCAGTTGAATGCGTTCTTCGAATTGGGCCGCGAGGCTCGTGTCGCTTTGCGCGAACGTCTGCTGGAACTGTTTGCCGAAGGCAGCACCCTGCACGGCAAGATCGAGGCTCAAGGCGCCAAACTGCTGCCGCTGGCGGCGGATTGCGAAATGCACCTGCCGGCGAGGATCAACGACTACACCGACTTCTACGTCGGCATCGAGCACGCGCAGAATGTCGGCAAACTGTTCCGCCCGGACAACCCGTTGCTGCCGAACTACAAGTACGTGCCGATCGGTTATCACGGCCGTGCATCGACCATTCGCCCGTCCGGCACTGACGTTCGCCGTCCGAAAGGCCAGACCCTGCCGGCCGGCCAGACCGAGCCGACGTTTGGCCCGTGCGCACGTCTGGACTACGAACTGGAACTGGGTATCTGGATCGGTCAGGGCAACGCGATGGGCGACTCCATTCCCATCGGTGATGCCGCCGACCACATCGCCGGTTTCTGCCTGCTCAACGACTGGTCGGCGCGGGACATCCAGGCCTGGGAATACCAGCCGCTGGGGCCGTTCCTGTCCAAGAGTTTCATCACCAGTATTTCGCCGTGGGTGGTGACGGCCGAAGCGCTGGAGCCGTTCCGTCGTGCGCAGCCTGCGCGCCCGGAAGGCGATCCGCAGCCGCTGCCGTACCTGTTCGACAAACGTGATCAGGCCGCCGGTGCCTTCGACATCGAACTCGAAGTGCTGCTGCTGACCGAATCGATGCGCGAGCAAAATCTGCCAGCCCATCGCCTGACCCTCAGCAACACCCAACACATGTACTGGACCGTTGCACAACTGGTTGCGCACCACAGCGTCAACGGCTGCCAGTTGCAGGCCGGTGATCTGTTCGGTTCGGGCACGCTGTCCGGTCCTGAAAACGGTCAGTTCGGCAGCCTGCTGGAAATCACCGAGGGCGGTAAAAAGCCGATCGAACTGGCGTCGGGCGAGGTGCGTAAATTCCTTGAGGACGGCGACGAAATCATTCTGCGCGCGCGTTGCAACCGCGAGGGTTTTGCTTCCATCGGTTTTGGCGAGTGCCGTGGCAAAGTGCTGCCAGCACGCTAAGAGGATCGGGGCATGGAACTCTATACCTACTACCGTTCGACCTCGTCTTACCGGGTGCGTATCGCGCTGGCGTTGAAGGGGCTGGATTACCAGGCGCTGCCAATCAACCTGATTGCGCCGCAAGGTGGCGAACATCGGCAGCCGACTTATCTTGGCATCAACCCGCAAGGCCGGGTGCCGGCCTTGCGCACTGATGAGGGCGAGTTACTGATCCAGTCACCGGCGATCATCGAATACCTGGAGGAACGTTATCCACAGGTGCCGCTGCTGTCCAAAGACCTCGCCGCCCGCGCTCATGAGCGTGGCGTGGCGGCGGTGATCGGTTGCGATGTTCACCCGCTGCACAACGTCAGCGTACTCAACAAGCTTCGGCAGTTGGGGCACGATGAGCCGCAGGTGGTGGAGTGGATCGGTCACTGGATCAGCCAAGGGTTGGCGACGGTGGAGCAATTGATCGGTGACACCGGTTATTGCTTTGGCGATCAACCGGGGCTGGCGGACGTCTATTTGATCCCGCAGTTGTATGCAGCCGAGCGCTTCAATATTTCATTGGAAGCCTACCCGCGAATTCGTCGGGTGGCGGCGCTGGCGGCGACACACCCAGCCTTCTTCCTGGCCCATCCGGCGAATCAGCCCGATACCCCATAACAAGGTTGTCAGAAACAAGATCAAAAGATCGCAGCCTTCGGCAGCTCCTACAGGGTGTACGCCATCCCAATGTAGGAGCTGCCGAAGGCTGCGATCTTTTGCTTTTAATGCACGACCGAATTCGGCGGCAAATGCCCGAGCCGTTCAGTCAGGCGAATCCGCTGGATCGGATCGTCACTGAGCAGCAGCGCATGCTCCAGGTCAAAGCGCTCGGCATTCGGGCAGTCCAGTCGTTGATAGAGGCTGGCCCGGGCCAGATAGTCGGAGGCGCTGGCGTTGCCCAATTCAAGCACGCGCTCGGCGTCGATCAGGGCGTCGATGTAGTCGTCATTCGTGAGGTACAACTGGCGCAGGTTGCGCGACAGCCGCTGCAGCATCTGCACCGGTTCGGCAGTCAGTAAATGCTCGGCGCCGAGCTTCATGTTCGGGCCGTACTGGCGTTGCAGCAGTTCGCGGCAATCATTGGGGTACAACCGTCGCCCGCCGCACGGGTCGAGCAGGTGATCAGCGCCTTGCACCCGCAGCAGGAAATGCCCGGGAAAGTTGACCCCGACCATGGGGATCTCCAGCCTTCTGGCCAGTTCCAGGGCAATCAGGCCCAGCACCAGCGGTTGTCCCCGCCGACGTTCCAGTACTTTATTGAGTAACGCCACTTGCGGACGCAAGGGCGTGGAGTCGTCCTGAGCGAACCCCAAGTCATTCATTCGCCGCAACAACGGTTGGGCCAATTCACTCACCGGCAGCATCGGCAGCCCATAGCTGACCCGCTGTTGCAGGTCCTTGAAATCCGCCAGCACAGCCTCGGGATCCAGCTCTTTATCGTGTTCGACAGCAATCCACAGCGCCGCCTCGAACAGCGCGGGCGGTGATCGTTGCAGACAATCGAAAAAACGTTGGCGCGGGGTCATCAAAATCTCCGGGCAATGCCTCGTTTTAGCCCCGTCACACGCTTTCGTCCAGTGCTGCACACAGGTGGTAACAGGTTATGTCCGAAAGCGTTCAAAGCGACGCCGCTTATTCCGGTGCGCTTCTGCAATTTTTGTGCGCAAGCCTATACTGGCGACTACAAGAAGTGATTCGGGAGCCCTACGATGTTCGCTCTCATGCAAAGCACTCGCCTTGAATCGCTGCACCTGAGCGTCGATCCGGTCACCGGGTTGAAGGCGGTGATTGCCATCCACAACAGCCGTCTGGGGCCTGCCCTGGGCGGGTGTCGTTACCTTGCTTACCCCAGCGATGAATCCGCGATCGAGGATGCCGTGCGCCTTGCCCAAGGCATGAGTTACAAGGCGGCCCTGGCCGGCCTGGCTCAGGGCGGTGGCGTTGCGGTGATTGTTCGCCCGGCCCATGTGGAAAACCGCGCCGCGCTATTTGAAGCCTTCGGGCGCTGCATCAACGAACTCGACGGTCGCTACATCACCGCCATCGACGCCGGCACCTCGGTGGCGGACATGGATTGCATCGCCCAACAGACCCAATTCGTCACCAGCACCACTGCCGCAGGCGACCCTGCACCGCACGCCGCCATGGGTGTGTTTGCCGGCATTCGCAGCACTGCCATGGCCCGCTTGGGCAGCGATAATCTCGAAGGTTTGCGCATAGCCATTCAAGGCTTGGGCAATGTCGGTTATGCCCTGGCCGAACAGCTACACGCGGCCGGTGCCGAACTGCTGGTCAGCGACATCGATCACGGCAAAGTACAGCTGGCCATGGAGCAGTTGGGCGCTCATCCGATCGCCAACGACGCGCTGCTCAGTACACCGTGCGACATACTCGCGCCCTGCGGCCTGGGCGGTGTGCTAAACACCAACAGTGTGTCGCAACTGCGCTGCGCGGCGGTCGCAGGTTCGGCGAACAACCAACTGATCCATCTGGAAATCGCCGATCAGCTGGAGCGCCGGGGCATTTTGTATGCGCCTGATTACGTGATCAATGCCGGCGGGCTGATCTACGTGTCGCTCAAACACCGTGGGGAAGAGCTGACGACCATTACCGCGCACCTGTCGAAAATCAGTTCACGGCTGACCGAAGTATTCGCCCATGCCCAGGCGGAAAAGCGTTCTCCGGCCCGGGTGGCGGATGAGTTGGCGGAGAAAGTGTTGTACCGGTGACGCTGTACCGGTGAAAAGTTTGAAAGGAGTGAGAGCCTATCCGGCCATTGCTCCCCAAGCCCTGCGCCACAAGCGTCGGGCCTGACGAATGCACGCCGACTCACGCGTGCCAGGAGCCCTGTGATGCTTCACAAGGTTGAGCTGCCGTACACCCGATTTCTATCCCCTGACGGCCAGTTGCTTGGCGATCTTCCCGACTGGGCCGACGATTTCAATCTGTTGACGCGCCTGTATCGGCAGATGGTCCTGACCCGCCTTTTCGATCAGAAAGCTGTCGCCTTGCAACGCACCGGGCGCATCGGCACTTATGCGCCGACCTTGGGCCAGGAAGCCATTGGTGTCGCGGTCGGCAGCCTGATGCACGCCGAAGACGTACTGATCCCCTATTACCGCGACACCGCCGTGCAGTTGATGCGCGGTGTGCGCATGGAAGAAATCCTCTTGTATTGGGGCGGCGATGAGCGTGGCAGCGACTTCGCCGACCCGGCGGTCGCTCAGGATTTCCCGATCTGTGTGCCGATTGCCACTCAAGCCCTGCATGCCTGCGGCGTCGCCAGCGCCTTCAAGATCCGCGGCGAGCATCGAGTCGCGGTCACCACCTGCGGCGACGGCGGAACCAGCAAAGGTGATTTCCTCGAGGCACTCAATGTCGCTGGCGCCTGGCAATTGCCAGTGGTGTTTGTGATCAACAACAACCAATGGGCGATCTCAGTGCCGCGACGCATTCAGTGCGGTGCCCCGACCTTGGCGCAGAAAGCCATTGGCGCTGGCTTCCACGGCGAGCAAGTCGACGGCAATGACATGCTCGCCGTTTACGACCGCATGCAAGCAGCCCTCGAACGGGCGCGCCACGGTAAAGGCCCGGTGTTGCTCGAATGCCTGAGCTATCGCCTCGGCGATCACACCACCGCCGACGATGCCACGCGCTATCGGCCGGCGGAGGAGGTCAAGCAGGCCTGGCTCGAAGAACCGATCAAACGCCTGCAACGCTTTATGGCCGGGCAGGGGGTGTGGGATGAAAGCCGCGAACAGGCACTGATCAGTGAATGTCAGGGCCTCGTGCAGCAGGCTGTGGATAACTTCGAAGCGGCGGGCCTGCAGGCGCCGGAGTCGGTGATCGATCATGTCTACGCCCAGTGGCCGCAAGCCCTGGCCGAACAGCGCGAAGAATTTCTCGAACGGGTGGCGCGCCGGACGGGAGGTTCGGGCCATGAGTAACGGTAAGGTGACGCTGCTGGAAGCGGTGAATCTGGCGTTGCATCGGGCCATGAGTGAAGACGAAAACGTCATCGTCCTCGGTGAAGACGTCGGGGTGAACGGGGGCGTGTTCCGCGCCACGCTGGGCCTGCGCGACAGCTTTGGTTTCAAGCGGGTGATCGACTCGCCGCTGGCCGAAACCATGCTCGGCGGGCTGGTGGTGGGCATGGCGGCCCAGGGTCTGAAACCGGTGGTGGAAATCCAGTTCATGGGTTTCATCTACGCCGCCATGGAGCACTTGGTGTCTCACGCCAGCCGCATGCGCAACCGCACGCGCGGGCGGATCACCTGTCCGATGGTGATGCGCACGCCCATGGGGGCAGGGATTCGCGCGCCAGAACATCACAGCGAAAGCACCGAAGCCTTGTTCGCGCATATTCCGGGGCTGCGGGTGGTGATCCCGTCCTCGCCGGCCCGGGCCTATGGCTTGCTGCTCGCGGCTATCGACGACCCGGATCCAGTGATATTTCTCGAGCCAACCCGACTCTATCGAATGAACCCGCAACCGCTGCTGGATGACGGCAAGCGCCTGCCACTGGACAGCTGTTTCACATTGCGTGAAGGCAGCGACCTTACCTTGATCAGTTGGGGCGCCAGCGTGATGGAAACCCTGCAAGCCGCCACGCAACTGGCCGAGCGGGGCGTCTCGGTGGAAGTGATTGATGTCGCCAGTATCAAACCGCTGGACCTCGACACGATGGAGGCCTCGGTGCGCAAGACCGGTCGCTGCGTGATCGTGCATGAAGCGCCACGCTCCTGCGGGGTCGGCGCGGAAATCGCCGCCAGTCTCTACGAACGGGTATTTCTGGAGTTGCAGGCCCCGATCCAGCGAGTCACCGCGCCAGACATCCCGCCGCCGCTGTATCGACTGGAATCGCTGTACATGCCCGGCGTCGAAGACATTCTTCATGCCTGCGACACCGTCATGCAGCACTACCCCTGAAGAGACGCCTGAGGCCGAGGAGATTGCGATGAAGTATTTCAAACTGCCGGATCTGGGCGAAGGCTTGCAGGAAGCGGAAATCGTTCGTTGGCACGTCAAGGTCGGCGATACCGTCAAGACCGACCAACTATTGGTGTCGGTGGAAACCGCCAAGGCGCTGGTGGACATTCCCGCGCCCTACGACGGCGTGGTGGCGAAAACATTTGGTGGTGAGGGCGACATCCTTCATGTTGGCGAACCTCTGCTCGGTTACGAAGGCGAAGCGGATGCGGGCACTGTGGTCGGGCGGCTTGAGGGCGGCGGTACGAATCAGGAGGATGCATTTTTCATCGGCGCTGCACCTTCGACTCGTGAGCACCTGGCGAACCGAGCTACGCCGGCGGTGCGTCAACTGGCTCGGCAGCTCGGTGTTGAACTGAGCACCTTGATCGGCTCCGGCCAGGACGGCCAGATCACCCGCAGCGACGTAGAGAATTCGGCCCAGACGGAACGCGAACGCTTCGGCGGCGAGAAGCTGCGCGGTGTGCGACGCAGCATGGCACTGAACATGGCCAGGTCCCATGCCGAAGTGGTGCCGGTGACTATTTTCGGTGATGCCGATTTGTATCGTTGGGGACAGGCGCGAGAACCGCTGATTCGTCTGGCCAAGGCGATGGCGGCCGCCTGCGCCGTAAAGCCGGTGCTCAACAGCGCCTTCGATGGTAAAACCCTGGCGCTCAAGCAACACGAATGGCTCGATCTGGGCATTGCCGTGGATACCCCGGACGGCTTGTTCGTGCCGGTGCTGCGCGATGTAGGCAATCGCACGTCAGCGGATTTGAAGGAAGGCGTCATGCGTCTGCGGGCCGACGTGCAGGCGCGCTCGATCCCGCCTAAGGAAATGATGGGGGCGACCCTGACCCTGTCGAACTTCGGCACCTTGTTCGGCCGCTACGCCAACCCGGTGGTGGTGCCGCCGCAAGTGGCGATCCTCGCTGCCGGGGCGATCCGCGATGAACCGGTGGCGGTCGAGGGGGCAGTGGTGGTGCATCCGATCCTGCCGCTGTCCCTGACCTTTGATCATCGAGTGGTCACCGGTGGCGAGGCGGCGCGATTCTTCAAAGCGTTGGTCGAGGCGCTGGAACAACCCGAGGCCTAGGTTTCCTGCAGGCATGAAAAAGGCCCTGAGCCATTTGATTCAGGGCCTATTCAATTCGGGCATTGCTTACTTTGGTGTCTTGGCGGCTTTGGCTGGCTTGGTCGGCTCAGCGCCCGCTACTTCAACTGGTGCAGCTACTTCAACAGGTTCAATGGCTTCGGCGGGTGCATTCAGCAGTTCGGACAGTGCGTCCGGCTGGCTCTTGAATGCCTTGGCGAATACATCACGGTTCTTCGCCATGTAAATTCCGGCTTCTTCCACTTGCTGTTCGGTCAGGGACGGAACGGCTTTTTGCAACACTTCAGCCAGCAATTCGGCCAGTTCGAGCATTTTGTCATGACGGTCAGCTTCGGCTTTATCCATGAACAAGCGCTCCAGATCTCGGCTGCTGCGGTATACCACTTCGACGGCCATTCACCACCTCACATGCCTTCACATTAGTTGTCTGTTTCGACCACTGTATTTATATACAGCGAAAAGGATAAGCGAATCCCTGCGCTTTGGGTAGTGGCTTTTTAATGTAGACCGAATTCAGGGTTTGTCAGGTGAACCGTGGCGCTCCCATCGCGAGCAGGCTCGCTCCCACAAGGATCACCGCTGAACCCTGTGGGAGCGGGCTTGCCCGCGATGGCGTCCGTCCAACCACCGCCAACGTGTCTCATGTCACGCAGCCATCATCTCACCCAACAGTATCTGGCCTTTTTTCTGCATGCAGAACAACCGTCACGTCCAACCCGCATCATCCGCTCGAACCGAGCTAAGGAACAATCAAAGTGAAAATCAACTGGGCCGAGAACCTGCGGCAGAACGTGCACCAACTGGCCGAGTCCCTGGGCAACCTGTTCGTCGAGACCTTCCACTACCTGGCGCTGTTCGCCATCGGTGCGGTGACCGCGTGGGCGGCAGTGATGGAATTCCTCGGGATGCTCGAACAGGGGCACATCAAGATCGATGACATCTTGCTGCTGTTCATCTACCTGGAACTGGGGGCGATGGTCGGGATTTACTTCAAGACCAACCACATGCCGGTGCGCTTCCTGATCTACGTGGCGATCACCGCACTGACGCGGCTGCTGATCTCCAACGTCTCGCACCACAATCCGCCGGACCTGGGGATCATCTACCTGTGCGGCGGGATTCTGCTGCTGGCGTTTGCGATTCTGGTGGTGCGTTACGCCTCGTCGCAATTTCCTTCGGTGAAGATCGAACACCCGCAACGCAAGATCGGTGCGGGTTCCGGTGAGCATCCCGAGGTGGAGAAGGGCGAGATTTAAAGCCCCATTGAAGGTCGGGGCCGGGATTTGACCAAGGGCGGCGGCGGGTTGCGATTGTCGCCGTCGGTCATGGCTTCAAGTATGGCCACGGCGCTGTGGCCCTGTTCGATGGCGATGCCGAATTGAATGCTTTGCACCAGGCGTTTGAGGCGCTTGGGGTCATTGCGCTGTTCGGCACTGATCATCCGTTTGGCCACTACGCGGCCACTTTTGGAGAGGGTCAGCATGATGCTGCCGTCCAGCCCCTGAATGCTCAGGTTAACTTGATAATCCGGTGCAAAGGCATCGGTAATGAGCTGAAAAGGGTTGTCCATAATGCGTCACCGCCTGATTGAACGTGCAGTTGTTGACGGCCGTGATCGGGATTAGTTCGCAACACCAGACCACCGGCCTTCCATGTTCATGCGCTTTCATCCGTGTTGCGTAGGGGATATAGCAAGGTGCATGCCGGAAAAATTGTCGAACAATGAACACGGCAAAAAAATGGCGAGCACCCTGGCTCGCCTTCTTTTTGCCTGCCCGTTTCAGGGCATGAACGAGTAGATGATCGCAGACAGTGCAATCAAACCGATCAACACCACGAACACGTTCGAGGCCTGATTCGAGTACTGGCGCAAGGCCGGCACGCGGTGGATGGCGTACATCGGCATCAGGAACAACAGACACGCGATGATCGGCCCGCCGAGGGTTTCGATCATGCCCAGGATGCTCGGATTGAAGGTCGCGACGGCCCAGCAGCTGAGGATCATGAACAGCGCAGTGATGCGGTTCAGCCAACTGGCGGACATGACGCGACCACGGCCACGCAGGCTTTTCACGATCAGCCCCTGAAAGCCTTCGCTGGCGCCGATGTAATGGCCGAGGAAGGATTTGGTGATCGCCACCAGCGCAATCAATGGTGCGGCGTAAGCGATGACCGGAGTCTGGAAGTGGTTGGCCAGGTACGACAGGATCGAAATGTTCTGCGCCTTCGCAGCGGCCAAATCAGCCGGGGACAACGCCAGCACGCAGCTGAAGCAGAAGAACATCACCGTGACGACCATCATGACGTGAGCGATCGCGAGAATGCCGCTGCTTTTGCGTTCGGCTTGCTCGCCGTAACGCTGTTTCTGATCGACGGCGAAGGCGGAGATGATCGGCGAATGGTTGAACGAGAACACCATCACCGGAATCGCCAGCCATAAGGTCTTGAAGAACAGTGGCAGCGGCATGCCTTCACTGGCGGAGGCAAAGAACGCGCCGTTCCAGTTCGGGATCAGGCTGACGCCGAGCAGCAGCAACGCCGCAACGAACGGATAAACCAGCACGCTCATGCATTTGACGATGACCCCCTGACCGCAACGGACGATGGCCATCAAGCCGAGAATCAACCCCAGCGACAGGATCGCCCGAGGCGGCGGCGTCATGTGCAACTGGTGCTCCATGAGGCTGCTCAGGGTGTTGGTCAGCGCCACGCTGTACACCAGCAGAATCGGGAAGATCGCGAAGAAATACAGCAGCGTGATCAGCTTGCCGGCGCCGATGCCGAAGTGTTCTTCCACCACTTCGGTAATGTCCCCGGAGCGGCCTGACAATACAAAACGCGTCAGGCCACGGTGGGCGAAGAAGGTCATCGGAAACGCCAGCACCGCCAGTATCAGCAGCGGCCAGAAACCACCGACACCGGCGTTGATTGGCAGGAACAACGTGCCAGCGCCAATCGCCGTGCCATAGAGGCCAAGCATCCAGGTGGTGTCGTGTTTACTCCAGCCTTTGTGGGATATTTCGCTATTGCGTGTCAGGTCTACAGCGGGATTATCGGCAGCGGGTGTACGTACATCGGTCATCGTTTTTGCCTCGTTATTATTCTTGCTCGGGCTCACGTGTTACGGGCTGTCAGGAAATGTTCTTCAACATTCAACCCAGCTAACAGCCAGGCCGCCCCGTGAAGTTTCTTTGTATTTGTCGTGCATGTCGGCGCCGGTATCGCGCATGGTGCGGATCACCCGGTCCAGGGAAATGAAGTGCTTGCCGTCGCCGCGCAGGGCCATTTGCGTGGCGTTGATCGCCTTCACGGCAGCGATTGCGTTGCGCTCGATGCACGGCACCTGCACCAGACCGCCGACCGGATCGCAGGTCAGGCCGAGGTTGTGTTCCAGGCCGATTTCGGCGGCGTTTTCCAGTTGCTCGGGAGTCGCTCCGAGTATGTCGGCCAGGCCGGCGGCGGCCATGGCGCAGGCGGAACCGACTTCGCCCTGGCAGCCGACTTCGGCGCCAGAGATCGAGGCGTTTTTCTTGCAGAGGATGCCTACAGCGGCAGCGCCCAAAAAGAACGCCACGACGTCATCGTCCGACGCGTCCGGGTTGAATTTCATGTAGTAGTGCAGCACTGCGGGAATGATCCCCGCCGCCCCGTTTGTAGGCGCGGTAACCATGCGTCCGCCGGCCGCGTTTTCTTCGTTCACGGCGAGGGCGAACAGGTTTACCCACTCCATGGCTGACAGGGTGGAGCTGATGACATTCGGTTTGCCGATTTCCAACAGACTGCGGTGCAATTTCGCGGCGCGACGCGGAACATTCAGACCGCCGGGCAGGATGCCTTCGTGGCGCAAGCCTTGCTCGACGCATTCACGCATCACCGACCAGATATGCAGCAACCCCTGGCGGATCTCGGCGTCGCTGCGCCAGGCCCGTTCGTTGGCCATCATCAGCTCGGAAACCCGCAGACCGTGTTGGTTGCAGAGCTTGAGTAATTCGGCGGCGCTGGAGAAATCGTAGGGCAAGACCACATCGCTGGCCGGCGCAATGCCGGACTCGGCTTCGGCTGCTTCGATGATGAAACCACCGCCCACCGAGTAGTACGTCTGCTCGAACAGCTCACCGGTTTCGCCGAAGGCTGTCAGAGACATGGCGTTGGGGTGGTAGGGCAGGCTCTCGTCGAGCAGCAGGAGATCGCGTTGCCAGTTGAAGGCAATGGTCGATTTGCCGGCCAGACCCAGTTCGCCGGTTTCACGCAAGGTTTGGATTCGGCTGTCGATTGAGTTCGGATCAATACTGTCTGGCCATTCGCCCATCAGGCCCATGACGCAGGCACGGTCGGTTGCGTGGCCGACGCCGGTGGCCGAAAGGGAACCGTAGAGTCGAATTTCTACCCGCCGCACGTCGGCCAGTAAATCCTGGTCAATCAGTGCTTGGGCGAAGGTCGCGGCGGCGCGCATCGGGCCGACGGTGTGGGAGCTGGACGGACCGATGCCGACTTTGAAGAGATCGAAAACACTGATAGCCATGCTAAAGCCTATACAAGCAATGGAAGAGAAATCGCTGCCATTTCTGTAGGACAAGCGCAATGTCGGCGATACTGCCAACCTCGGTCCTACGTGACCAACGAAACTTCCTAAGACAGCCTTTAGCAGGACTAAACAATGAGTCGCCAATTGCACGCCCAGACTTACGTCTGGCTGCACGTGTTTTCGTGTGCCGCGCGGCACTTGTCCTTCACCCGTTGCGCCGAAGAACTCCACATCACGCCGGGGGCGGTCAGTCAGCAAATTCGCCAACTGGAAGAGCGGCTGGGTTTTCGCCTGTTTCATCGTCGCGCCCGGGGCGTGGAATTGAGTGCCGAAGGCCAGCGATTGGCTATCACCGTCAACGAAGCCTACGGCAGCATCGATGCGGAATTGCGACGACTGGATGCGGGAATGATCAGCGGGATTTTGCGGTTGCGCTCGATTCCCTCGTTCCTGAGCAAATGGCTAACCCCGCGCCTGCCGCGTTTGCAACAGCGCTTTCCGGATATTCAGCTGCGGCTGGTGGCCGAGGACAGCAGTGTTCCGTTGCACGAAGGTGACTTCGATCTGGCGATTGACCTGAACGACGGCAGTTATCCCGGATTGTTATCCACAGCCTTGTTGGATGAGCAGATTTTTCCGGTCTGCGCTCCGAGCCTGTTGCGCGGAAGGCCGCCACTGCACGGCCCGGCGGATCTGGTGCATTTTCCGTTGCTGCACGACATCACCGCCTGGCGCGGCAGTTACGAGTACGCGGAATGGGAGTTTTATCTCAACGCTATCGGCTTCGAAGGCGCGGATGTGCGGCGCGGGCACACCTTCAATCGTAACCACCTGACCATCGAAGCGGCGATTGCCGGGATGGGGGTGGCGATTGCGCGGCGAACGCTGCTCAACGATGAACTGGAGCGCGGGACGTTAATCGTGCCATTTGGCCTGGCGGTGCCTAATCACAAGCGTTACGTGCTGCTCTATGCGCCGGGCGCGCTGAGCCATCCGGGCGTACGCGCGGTGCATGACTGGCTGGTGGAGGAGGCGGGGGTTTTTCGTAGCCTGCACCCACTGGCGGAGCGGCAGATGTGAGCAATTATGACAAAAGAGCGAGGCGACCCAACTCCCGACCTTAACAGCGCTTTTGCTCCTTGTCCGGCTTTTTTTGCGTATGAAAATTTATCTTTTCTTAGGGGTTGAAATGTTCTGCGCGCACACCGATTGTGTAACCAAGAGGTCACGGTGATGAAGCCCAAGGGCCAGCCGAAGGGCCTCTCGCGAGCTAGCTGAAATAAGGGATGGAACTATGCAAATCCAAGTCAATAGCGATAACCATATTCAAAGCAGCATCCGACTGGAGGAGTGGGTACGTACTACCATTGAGAGCACGCTCGAACGTTATGAGGAGGACCTGACCCGCGTCGAGGTCCATCTGCGGGACGAGAACGGCGACAAGCCCGGTCCCCACGATATGCGCTGTCAGCTGGAAGCGCGGCCAAAAGGCCACCAACCGATTTCTGTCACTCATAAAGCCGCTAACCTGGAACTGGCGATCGACGGTGCGGCCGAAAAACTCGAACATGCGCTTGAACATCTGTTCGGCAAGCTGCGGGGCAAACCACGTGCCGCTGTAGTGCCGTTCGAAAGGCCTACGGCCGATGCGCTGCTGGAAGACGAGTTTCTCGAGAACGAACAGGCTGCACAAAACGGCTGAGGCCTGATTCACTTTTTACCTTCCCACTTTATCTTCACCTAAAAAACGGGCCTGCTTATGCAGGCCCGTTCTTGTTTCTGGTATTCGCCGGCTCCTGTGGTTCCATGGAAACCTGTGGCGAGGGAGCTTGCTCCCGCTGGGGTGCGAAGCGGCCCCAAAACCATCCAGTGCGGTGTGTCAGGCAAATCTAGTTAGCAGGTTTCACGACTGCTTCGCAGCCGAGCGGGAGCAAGCTCCCTCGCCACAAAGTGTCAGACCTCAGCCCCGGGGCCAGTAATCAAAAAGCGACCGAAGTCTGCACATACACCGTCCGCGGTTCTCCCACGTACTTGCCCTTGTTGTTGTCATCGAACGAGCGGGTGAAGTACTGGTGGTTGAAGATGTTCTTCACCCCCACCGCCACGTTCAGGTCCGACAACTTCGGCCCGAAGTCATACGCCGCGCGACTGCTGAACAACATGTACCCCGCAATCTTGCCGGTGCTGCCATCGGCGCTTTCGGCCGAGGTGTTGGCGTTGTCAGCGAACTGATCACTCTGATAGCTGCTGTCCAGGTTCAGTTTCCACGCGCCTTCGGTATAACCGACGCCGAGCGTGCCTTTGTGTTTCGAGGAGAACGGCACACGATTACCCTTGTTCGCCCCGTCTTCGCGGATGGTCGCGTCCACATAGGCGTATGTCGCGTACACATCGAAACCGGCCAGCGCCGGGCTCAAGTCGTCGAGAGCGTAGTTGATGCTGGTTTCGATGCCTTGATGGCGTGTTTCGCCTCGGGCGATCACCGAGTCGTTGGTTTGATTGCTTTCATACTGGTTGTCGAAGTTGATCAGGAACGCACCAATCTCTGCCCGCAACGCGCCGTTGTCGTAACGGGTACCCAGCTCCCAGGTGCGCGCCTTCTCCGGTTTGACTTCGCCGCTGGTCACCCGGTTAGGCATCTGGCTGTACTGCACGCTGCCGAACGATCCTTCGGTATTGGCGTAGAGGTTCCAGCTGTCGGTCAGGTGATAGAGCACATTCAACGCCGGCAGGGCGGTGTTGTAGTCACCTTTGTATTTCACGTTGGTCAGGTTGTTGGTCTGCTGCGATTTGATCATTTCGTAGCGGATGCCCGGCGTAATCGTCCACTTGCCGATATCGATCCGGTCATCGACAAAGAACGCATTGGCCTCGGTGCCGCCCCGGGTATCGCGGTCGTTGCGACTGCTGGTGGTTGGGTATTCGTTGCTGGCGATCGGCGTGCGGTAGCGCAGTTCGTGGCCGGCCTCGTTGATGTAGCGATAGCCGACGCCGACTTCATGGCTGGTCTGGCCGAGATCGAAGCCTTGGGCGAAACGGGTTTCCAGGCCGCGGACCCAGTATTCACGAGGTGATAGTGAGAGGAACGTGCCCTGGTCCAGATAACCGCTGCGCAGGGTTTTGGTGAAGAAGGTATTGGCGGTGAACTCGCGGCGATCTTCCTGATAGCGATAGCCGAAATTGAACATCGTGCGGCGGCCCCAGAATTGGTCTTTTGGGCGGGTCGACTGGTACGGATCGGCGTCGTAATCGGCGACGTTCAGCCCGCCGGGCATGTCCGCCTTGCCTTCGTAGTACTGGGCTATGGCGTTGAAGCTGTTGGCGTCATCAAGCTGGTATTTGCCCTTGAGGATCAGGTCGTCGATTTCGGTGTCGCTGTGTTCGCGCCAGTCACCGCCGCGGGTGCCCGAGTACAGAATCGCGCCGCCCAGACCGTTATCGGCCGTGCCGCCGGCCAGCAAATTACCGGTGGTTTTGAAGCCGTCATGGCTGGACGATGGACTGGTTTCGGTCTGGAAGCCGCCCTTGACCGTCGACTCATCGGGAATGGCGCGGGTCACGAAGTTGACCACACCGCCCACGTTCTGCGGCCCGTAGCGCACCGCGCCGCCGCCGCGCACCACGTCGACCGCGTCCATATTGCCCATGCTGATCGGCGCAAACGACAACTGCGGCTGACCATAAGGTGCGAAGGGCACCGGAATGCCGTCCATCAATACCGTGGAGCGTGAAGCCAGCCGTGGGTTGAGCCCGCGAATGCCGAAGTTCAGTGCCATGTCATGGCTGCCGGTGCCGTTGTTGTCTGGCGCGTTGACCCCCGGGATGCGATTGAGCACGTCCCTGGCCTGAGTCGCGCCCTGGCGTTCGAATTCTTCGCGGCGGATCACGTCGCGAGCGCCGGGATGTTCGAAGACGTTGGTTTGAGCTGCATCGCCGAGCCAGTCGCCGACCACTTTAGAGGTGTCCAGCTCCAGCGCCGCATCACCCGCCGGTTGCAGGCTGAAGGCATTGTTGCCCTCGGCGCGAGCTTGCAGGCCGGTGCCTTCGAGCAACGCGCTCAAACCCTGCGAAGGGGTGTAGTTGCCTTCCAGGCCGCGACTCTGCACACCGCTGGTGACCTGCGAGCCAAAGGAGATCAGCACGCCGGCTTCACGGCCAAACTGGTTAAGTGCGTTCTCCAGCGAGGACGGTGCGATGTGGTACGGCTTGGCATCAGCGGCATGCACCAATGGCAGAACGCCGAAGCTCAGGCTGGCGCCCAGCAAGAGTTGGCGCAAGGTGCGAGCCATAGGTGTGAGACGGGTGGGTTGCATGGAGGGCGATCCTGAGAAGGTTGAATCAAGGGGGCTTTCCTTCTCTGTCACGCCAGATCTGAAAAACGGCTCACTTTTTTTGATCTTGCTGTGAAGATCGTTCCCACGCTCTGCGTGGGAACGATCACTAGGCCCGTGCCTCGACCGTCACCCAATACCGGGTAAACCGCCTCACCTTCACCGGCAAACTGATTTCCAGCAGATCAAGGATCCGCTCGCTGTCGTCCAGTGGATAAGTCCCGGAGATCAGCAGATCGGCGACATTCGTCGCGCAATTGAGCTGCCCCCGGCGATAGCGACCGAGTTCATCGAGGAAATCCCCCAGGCGCATGTGCGCAGCCACCAGCATGCCGTCGGCCCAGGCGCCGCTGTTGGCGTCCAGTGGCAGGGGAGCGCTGATGCCGCGTGCGCCGAAGCTCAACTGCCGGGCGGTTTGCAGCATCAGCGGCGCGCCGCCATCGGGCGTCAATTCGACGCTGCCTTCGAACACCGCCACCTCAGTGTGATCGGCAAACTGCCGCACGTTCAGCCGCCCACCTTGGGTTTTCAACAGGCCTTGTGCGGTCTGTACTTGAAACGCCTGGGCGGCGGTCAGCAGCATTTCGCCTTCGAGCAAGCGGATCAGCCGTTGCTGACCTTCGATTCGCACATCGACCGAACTGGCGGTGTTGAGCTGTACTTGGCTGCCATCGCCGAGCGGCACTTTACGTCGCTGGCCGATCGGGCTGCGGTAGTCGGCCAGCAAAGGCGTCAGCGGATTGTGTTCACGCATGCTCCAGGTGACTGCAGAACCCGCGCCGAGAATCAGCAACAGCTTCAATGCCTGACGACGGCCGGCGGATTTCGGAGCGTTGAGGGCGGCGTGGGCCAGCGGTGAAGACAAACCGCGCAAGCGTTGATTGACTCGCTGAATATGTTCCCAGGCCCGTCGATGTTCACCGTGAGCGTCGAGCCATTGCTGCCAGGCGATTTGCTGGCGCGGGTTCAACGGCCCTTGTTGGATTTCCATCCACCAGTGCACGGCCTGCTCGGCCACTTGAGAGGAAAAATCCGCAGGGCTGTTCATAGTGCGAAGTAGCAGCGCATCGCCGCTTTGTTCAGGTGCCGTTTGACCGTCGCGATGGAAATACCCAGTTCGGCGGCGATCTGTGGATAAGTCAAACCATCGACCTGAGCCAGCAGAAAGGTGCGTTTGACCAGGCGCGGCAAACCGTCGAGCAACTGGTCGAGCTCCATCAGCGTTTGCAGGATGATCGCCCGATCTTCCTCCGACGGCGCGACGATTTCCGGCATCTGCGCCAGCGCATCGAGATAGGCGCGCTCCAGATCCTGACGGCGGTAATGATTGAACAGCACACGCTTGGCGATGGTGGTGAGGAACGCCCGCGGTTCGATGATTTGGGGCGTTTGCCGTGCCGTCAGCACTCGAATGAATGTGTCCTGAGCCAGATCCGCGGCGCTGTCAGGGCAGCCGAGTTTGCGCCGCAGCCAACCGGTGAGCCAGTTGTGATGGGCGTGATAAAGGACTTCGACGGTAGTGGCTGACGACAACGGATCCGCTCCGGACGTATTTCGATACGTTAGAGAACAAGAATTGTTCGCATTGTAGGGGCGGAGGCTGCATCCGGCAATCGGCTCCTGGCCGGTTTCTCTGATCCGATGATCTGGAGACCGCGTCATCGTTCTTCGCGAGCATAGGCACCGAAAATCCAATGGCTTGCAGCGCTACCGCAAAAACGCCTGCCGATATTCCCCGGGCGTACCACCCAGCGCCTGGCGAAACCGGTTGGTGAAATGGCTGGCACTGGCAAACCCACAGGCCAACGCAATATCCCCCAACGGCTGCGACGTCCCGCGCAGTAACTCTTGCGCGCGGCTCAGTCGCCGAGCCAGCACATACTGATGCGGCGGCAGACCGAAGCTCACACGAAACATCCGCGCAAAGTGGTATTCCGACAGCGCACACAATGCCGCCAACTGCCCGAGGCTGATTGCTTCGGCCATTTGATGGTCGATGAATTCCACCAACTGCCGTCGTTGATGCGCCGCCAATCCACCTTTGAGGCGCAAGCCCTCACGCACGCCGACCTGGCTGAGCAGGGCATGGCTGAGCATTTCGTGGGCCAGGCTGCTGGTGAGTAGACGTTCACCCGGTTCATCCCAGTTGAGGGCGATCAACTGTCGAAAGCGCCGGGCTTGCTGCGGGTCTTCAAGGAACGTGCGCTCGCGTAACTGCAATTCCCGCGGTTCGCGATCCAGCAGCGTGACGCAGCCAAGGGCAAATTGTTCGGGGCTAAAATACAGGTGGGCCAGGCGAATATCGCCATTGATCACCCAGCCTGACTGATGGTCGGCCGGCAGAATGCACAGCTTGTCCGGGCCGCCCTTGGTACCGGGCTGGTCGCGGCGAAAGGTGCCGGTGCCGCCGGCGATGTAGCAGGACAAGGTGTGATGGCTCGGCGCTTCGTAGTCCTGGGCGTCATGGTGGTTGTTCCACAAAGCCGCAGCCATGCCGTCACCGAGCTCGGCGCTGTGCTCCAGGCGAGCATTGGGCGAGCGGTTAAGCGCTTGAAAGACTTGCAGGGTTTCCAGTGCGGCCATGATCGGTTCTCTCCAACGCTTTGCATCCTACTCCGTAGACGTTGACCTGCCAGCCCGCCGGCCGACAAAAGCGCAAGTTTATGCAAGTGCAAAAGGATTGCGCGCCGGACACTGAAGGCCTATTCAGGAGCCTGGCCATGAACCTCTCGTTATACCTGCTGACCGTGCTGATCTGGGGTACCACCTGGATTGCCTTGAAATGGCAACTGGGCGTGGTAGCGATTCCGGTGTCGATCGTTTATCGCTTCGGCCTCGCTGCGCTGGTGCTGTTCGTGATGTTGCTGCTCAGCCGGCGTCTGCAAGTGATGAACCGTCGCGGGCATCTGATTTGCCTGGCTCAGGGTCTGTGTTTGTTCTGCATCAACTTCATGTGCTTCCTCACCGCCAGCCAATGGATCCCCAGCGGTCTGGTCGCCGTGGTGTTTTCCACCGCCACACTGTGGAACGCCTTCAATGCGCGGGTGTTCTTCGGCCAGAAAATTGCCCGTAACGTGCTGATGGGCGGCGCACTGGGGTTGCTCGGATTGGGCCTGTTGTTCTGGCCAGAGCTGGCCGGTCATACCGCCAGCCCCGAAACCTTGCTCGGTTTGGGTCTGGCGTTGCTCGGCACCTTGTGTTTCTCGGCCGGCAATATGCTGTCGAGTCTGCAACAGAAGGCTGGCCTGAAACCCCTGACCACCAACGCCTGGGGCATGGCTTACGGCGCGGCGATGTTGTCGGCGTGGTGCCTGGTCAAAGGCATCCCGTTCGACATGGAATGGAATGCCCGCTATATCGGCTCGTTGCTGTACCTGGTGATCCCGGGTTCGGTGATCGGCTTCACCGCCTACCTGACGCTGGTCGGACGCATGGGGCCGGAACGGGCGGCGTATTGCACCGTACTCTTTCCGGTGGTGGCGCTGAACGTGTCGGCGTTTGTCGAAGGCTATCAATGGACGGCGCCGGCACTGGTGGGGCTGGTGCTGGTGATGTTGGGGAATGTGCTGGTGTTCCGTAAACCCAAGGCCCCGGTGATGCAAGGTAACGGTAAGTTGGCCTGACGCGCTGAAGATCGGTTCGGATCACGTTCAGCGCTCGATCCGAACTGCAATATAGATCAGCAGTGGAAATATGAAATCGACGATATGTCGCGCCCAGTCCTTATAGTTCCATTTTTCCGAAAGGTCCATGTTGAACCACTCAACGCCGACAACTTGCAGGCCTACGTAATAAATGCAAATAGCGATCAGTAATCCGAGGAGTGCGAACTTCTTTGTCTCATGGAATAGCTCAGCGTCCTTGTTAATATTTCTCAGTAGTTGATAAGTGCCCATGAGGCAAAAGACGGTGTAAATGACTTCAAGTGTGATGATGATCCAGTAGATTCGGTGATGGAGCATGGGGGAGGTGATGGCTCGATTACTATATTTAAGGCTCTCTCGAGTGGTGTCCATGCTCAGGACGTGCCCGACGTATTCGTAGTTGGTAGCATAGTCGGTGAAGTTGCTATACATCATGAGTAAACCAAATAGGCTCACAAAAAACATAAGGGCTGTTTTGCTGATTCTGATAATTTGGTCGGTGTTTAGAGGGTGCAAGATAGTTGTGCTCCTTGGTGGGTTCCCGTTACGGCCGGGTAAGTAAGGAGAGTCTATAGTGCTGACTGGTTTTTTGGCGTATGACTGAATTTCAAAGTGTGTGATGTTTGTGCGCGATTTATTATTTGTAGTTTGATTGGGGCATCGGGAAACATCGCGGGCAGGCGTTTGAACCGCCTGCCCTTATTTAGTCAGCCTTTCCACACTTGTGGGTTCACCAGATCTTGCGGCCGCTCACCCAACAAGGCACTGCGCAAGTTGGCCAAGGCACGGTTGGCCATGGCCTCACGGGTTTCGTGAGTCGCCGAGCCGATGTGCGGCAAGGTCACGGCGTTTTTCAGTTGGAACAATGGCGATTCGGCCAGCGGTTCTTTCTCGTAGACGTCCAGGCCAGCGCCGCGAATCCGGTTGTTTTGCAGCGCTTCGATCAGCGCCGGTTCGTCCACTACGGGGCCGCGGGCGATGTTCACCAGAATGGCGCTCGGTTTCATCAGCGCCAGTTCGCGGTGGCTGATCAAGTGTCTGGTTTTTTCGCTGAGCGGCACCACCAGGCAGACGAAATCGGCTTCTGCCAGCAGCTGGTCGAGGCTGCGGAACTGCGCACCGAGCTCCTGTTCCAGTTCGGTCTTGCGGCTGTTGCCGCTGTAGATAATCGGCATGTTGAAGCCCAGCCGACCGCGACGGGCGATGGCCGCGCCGATGTTACCCATGCCGACAATCCCTAAGGTTTTGCCATGCACATCGCTGCCGAACAACGGCGCGCCGACGGTGGCTTGCCATTGGCCGGCCTTGGTCCATACATCCAGCTCGGCGACGCGGCGGGCGCTGCTCATGAGCAAGGCGAAGGCCAGGTCGGCGGTGCTTTCGGTGAGGACGTCGGGGGTGTTGGTGAGCATGATCCCGCGTTCGTTGAAGTAGGCGAGGTCGTAGTTGTCGTAGCCGACCGAGACGCTGGAGACCACTTCAAGTTTTTCGGCATTTTCCAGCTGCGCGCGACCGAGTTTGCGACCGACGCCGATCAGGCCGTGGGCGTGGGGCAGGGCTTCATTGAACTGGGCGTTGATGTCGCCGTTTTTCGGGTTCGGCACGATCACGTCGAAGTCTTGTTGCAGACGTTCGATCATCGGTGGGGTGATACGGCTGAAGGCGAGGACGGTTTTTTTCATTGGAGGCGGCTCGTCGGGCTTGGAGAATGCCAAGCACGCTAACATTCTTCCCGGACATTATGCGAGCGCTCGAATTGCCGGGTGTACGGCATCCAAAACTGTAGGAGCGACCTGTGGCGAGGGGGCTTGCCCCCGTTGGGTTGCGAAGCAGCCCCAAAATCTCTGATGTACCAAAAATCGTGTGAGTGCTACGCACTCAAACGGGGGCAAGCCCCCTCGCCACAGTTCGCTCCTACAAGGGGATCAGCTGTGTGGCGCGGAATTTGGTACGTTGAGGTTATCCAGCATCCGGTTCACCGCCAGCTCAGCCAGCATGACGATCTGCTGAATCGCCATGGCCGTATTCCGATGCGGGCCTTCCAGATAGGTCGCAAAATTGCTGGCCATCACACTGGCCTGGGCCAACGACTCACAGGTGTGGGCCAACAGGTCTTCGTCCTTGATCGCCGGTGCGAGCATATACATCGTACTGGGTTTGCGGATGGTCGGTGATTTGAGGGCCGCGGGATTGAGGTAGTGATTCAACGCGCGTTCAGCGGCTTCGTTGAGTTTTTTGGAATTGGGGGATTCGTAGGGGGAAACGTCGTCGGTTTCCGGGGGATTCGGTGTTTCTTTGATCATGGGAATTACTCTATGACAGGATTATAGAGCTGCTATTTTCGTTTCCAAGCGAAGGGTGGCAGCCATGCGCGGTCTGGAAAACCGGAAATCCCATCCAACCCGGCAGACCCGAAGGTCTCCCGCGCACAGCCGCCATAACAAGGAATTGCGTGCAGAAAAAAGCGCCGCAGTATGCCATGTGCTGTGATGGGAATATCAGGTTTCCAAGCCTGGTCACTGATTTGGCAGCGACCCCTAAAGCCTACCCACTTCGCTTCCGAAGCAACAACCGTCAAAACTTGTCGGAAACGCCCTCAAAAATCACCCCGTCTGTAGGAAGAGCCGACGGCTCTCCCTGGACGACATGTGAGTGTTCAACAGGCTGCCGATTACTCGAATAGCTTTTCCAGATGTCGCTGTCCGGGTTTTATATGCTCCAGATTTTCAACATTAATTTCGCCAATCACTTGATGACTTTTTATACCGTCCATGATCGTAAAGTTGAAGGTGGCCTTGAGTGTTCCAACCTTAAAGTTGAAATCGAACGTGATATGCCCGACATCCTTTTTCGGGTAGTAAGGTCGGTGCCATGATCCACCATCGGGGTCGGCCCAGCTTTCGATGAAGGTAGGGGGCTGTAAAACATCGTCCGATTGAAATTCGTATCGTTTGTTTTCAATGTTTGCCGGGAACCTCATGGTGATGTCATTCCATTCGGTTTCACTGATTTGATGCCTGGTGTGTAAAATAACCACCTCTCCATCAGTGACAAAAATAGTAGGTGTTCCATCGTAGTCGGTGAACTTAAAGTTGTTGTGAATTTTGGCGATCAGTTGGCCGGTGGCGGAACTGGAGTTTTTATTTGAACCCGTGTAATAAATATTCATACTCGTATCCCTTCGAATGAAAAATGAAATTGCTCATGGAGTTTCCATTCGAAGAGATACTTCGTCTACTGTCAGATCTGACAGGTTATTTATATTGATTGGCTATCGAAGCGATGATTTTGGCATTCCTTTGCCATAAGCCAATGCTACGCAATGGGTTAATTCGCCAACCGAACCACACCCAAACTCCCACTCAATTCATACGCCGCCAATTCCGCCTGATGCGCCGCCAATATCTCCGGCAACGACCCGCGCAAGTACTCGACCCACGTCTTGATCTTCGCATCCAGATACTGCCGCGACGGATAAATCGCATACAGATTCAGTTCCTGCGAACGGTAGTTCGGCATCACCCGCACCAGCGTGCCGTTACGCAGCCCTTCAATCGCCGCATACACCGGTAAAACGCCAACTCCCATGCCACTGGTGATTGCAGTCTTCATTGCATCAGCGGAGTTCACCAAAAACGGCGAACTATTAATGGTGACCATTTCCTGGCCGTCGGGGCCGTCGAAGGTCCATTTTTCCAGCGGGATGACCGGGCTTACCAGGCGCAGGCAGGCGTGGTTGAGCAAATCGCTGGGTTTGTGTGCGCAACCGTTGGCTTTTACATAGGCGGGCGATGCGCAAACGATGCTGTAGGTGATGCCCAAACGTTGGGAGACGAAGCCCGAGTCCGGCAGTTCGCTGGCGAGCACGATGGACACGTCGTAGCCCTCGTCGAGCAGATCCGGCACGCGGTTGGCCATGGTCAGGTCGAAGGTCACGTCCGGGTGGGTTTTGCGGTAGCGGGCGATAGCGTCGATCACGAAGTGCTGACCGATGCCGGTCATGGTGTGCACCTTGAGTTGCCCGGCCGGGCGCGCATGGGCGTCGCTGGCCTCGGCTTCGGCTTCTTCGACGTAGGCCAGGATCTGCTCGCAACGCAATAAGTAGCGCTTGCCGGCCTCGGTCAGAGCGATGCGGCGGGTGGTGCGGTTGAGCAGACGGGTTTGCAGGTGGGCTTCCAGGTTGGAGACCGCGCGCGAGACGTTGGCCGTGGTGGTGTCGAGTTGCACGGCGGCGGCGGTGAAGCTGCCGGCCTCGGCCACGTAACTGAAGGCGCGCATGTTTTGCAAAGTGTCCATGGGGTGCTCTCTTGGCGAATGGCAAATTGTGACACGAAGTTGCTGATTCTTTACAGGCGACTAAAGACGCGACCAAGGGATTATCGCGTTAACGGTAACAAAGATTCACAGGATTCCCAGCTTATCGCCAACAGAGCCCACCCCTAGAATTGCGCCTCGGTAGGGATGGGCTTGTGTGGCGAGGGGGCTTGCCCCCGTTGGGTTGCGAAGCGACCCTAAAACCAGTCACTGCGATCTTCAATCAGAATGCGGTGACCGGCTTACGACTGCTGCGCAGCCGAACGGGGGCAAGCCCCCTCGCCACAAAAAGCCGTTCCCACACGTTCTCCGTACCTCTCCCACCTCAGGAAATCGCAGCAGTGCCGCGTCGCATCAACAGAGCGCTCAAGACGCTCAGTGTTTTGGCTTTAACCCTGGCAATCAGTGGCTGCATCGGCACAGAAGGTATTGCCCCGCAAGGCAAGGCACTGGAGGCCAATTCATTGGCCACCGACGACGCCATTCAGAGCGCCGCGCAAGACGCTCATTGGCCCACCACTCAATGGTGGCAAGCCTACGGCGACCCGCAACTGAACCGCTGGATCGACCTCGCACTGCAGGATAGCCCGAGCATGGCCATGGCCGCGGCGCGAGTGCGTCAGGCGCGGTCCATGGCCGGCATTGCCGAGTCCGCCGAATCATTGCAGATCAATGGCCAATCCACTCTCAAGCGCCACAACTGGCCCACCGATCAGTTCTACGGCCCCGGCGAGTTGGCCAACACCACCACCTGGGACAACAACGCCGCGCTGGGCTTCAGCTATGCACTCGACCTTTGGGGACGCGAAAGCAACGCCACCGAACGCGCCGTGGACATGGCCCACATGAGCGCCGCCGAGGCGCGGCAGGCCCAGCTCGAATTGCAGAACAACATCGTGCGCGCCTACATCGAGCTCTCGTTGCATTACGCACAACGGGACATCGTCGCGGCGACCTTGAAGCAGCAACAGCAAATTCTCGACCTGGCACAGAAACGTCTGGACGGCGGCATCGGCACCCATTTCGAGGTCAGCCAAGCCGAAACACCATTGCCGGAAACCCATCGGCAAATCGATGCGCTGGACGAGGAAATTGCTCTAAGCCGCAACCAACTCGCCGCTCTGGCGGGTAAGGGGCCGGGGGAGGGCGCGCAGTTGCAACGACCAACGCTGTCGTTGGGCGCGGCGCTGAAGTTGCCGTCGTCTTTGCCGGCGCAACTGCTCGGCCAGCGCCCGGACGTGGTCGCCAGTCGCTGGCAAGTGGCGGCGCAGGCGCGGGGCATCGATGTTGCCCACGCCGGCTTCTACCCCAACGTCGATCTGGTCGGCAGCCTCGGCTACATGGCCACCGGCGGCGGGGCGCTGGAGTTTTTGACCGGCAAGAAGCTCAACTACAGCGTCGGCCCGGCGATTTCGTTGCCGATCTTCGATGGCGGCCGCTTGCGCTCGGAGCTGGGCGAAGCCTCGGCGGGTTATGACATCGCGGTGGCCAAGTACAACCAGACGCTGGTCAACGCGCTGAAGAACATCTCCGACCAGCTGATTCGCCGCGAGTCGATGGACAAGCAACAAGCCTTCGCCGCCGAGTCGGTGGCCACGGCGCAGAAGACCTACGACATCGCGATGATCGCCTATCAGCGCGGGCTCACCGATTACCTCAATGTGCTCAATGCGCAGACGTTGCTGTTCAAGCAGCAACAGGTGCAACAGCAGGTTCAGGCCGCACGCTTGAGTGCTCATGCCGAGCTGGTGACGGCGCTTGGCGGTGGGCTTGGGGCGGGCAACGACGTGCCGGAAGACAGCCAGACCGATGCACCGAAAACCCCGGCCCTTCTTAACAGCCTCTCAAATTGAACACAAAACCTGTGGGAGCGGCGGTGCGGCGATCCGACTTGCCCGCGATGGCGTCATCACATCCGACATTGATGGTGCCTGATACACCGCCGTCGCGGGCAAGCCCGCTCCCACAGGTTCTGCGTCGTAACCGAATCTCAATGAGCAAAATTCCATGACTCCCTTGCCCGCACCTTTGCGCTGGCTGTATTCCCTTGAATGGCGCCGGGGGTTCTTCGACTGGGCACGCAGCGACGGCGTGACCTGGGTGTACATTTTCAAGGTGCTGTTCGCGGCGTTCCTGACCCTGTGGCTGGCCATGCGCCTTGAGTTGCCGCAACCGCGCACCGCGATGATCACCGTGTTCATCGTCATGCAACCGCAAAGCGGCCAAGTGTTCGCCAAGAGTTTCTATCGCTTCCTCGGCACGTTGGCCGGGTCGGCAGTGATGGTCGCGTTGATTGCCTTGTTTGCGCAGAACACCGAACTGTTCCTCGGCTCGCTGGCGATCTGGGTCGGCCTCTGCTCGGCCGGCGCGGCGCGCTATCGCAACTTCCGCGCCTACGGATTTGTGCTCGCCGGTTATACGGCGGCGATGGTCGGGCTGCCTGCATTGGCTCACCCCGACGGCGCGTTCATGGCGGCAGTCTGGCGTGTGCTGGAAATCTCCCTGGGGATTCTCTGCTCGACGCTTGTGAGCGCCGCGATCCTGCCGCAAACCGCCAGCGCCGCGATGCGCAATGCCTTGTATCAGCGCTTCGGCGTGTTTGCCTTGTTCGTCACCGATGGCCTGCGCGGTCGCAGCCGGCGCGAGGCGTTTGAAGCGAACAACGTGCGGTTTATCGCCGAGGCGGTGGGCCTGGAAGGGCTGCGCAGCGTCACGGTGTTCGAAGACCCGCACATGCGTCGGCGCAACGGGCGGCTCAGTCGTTTGAACAGCGAATTCATGGGCATTACCACGCGCTTCAATGCGCTGCATCAGTTGCTCGAACGCCTGCGCAGCAGCGGCACCGATCACGTTGTCGCGGCGATCAAACCGGGGTTACAGGATCTGGCTGAAGTGCTCGACGGCTTCAGCGGTCGCGCCTTGACCAGCCCCGACGCTGCACGCCTGGCCACCGCTTTGGCAACCTATAAGGAAAACTTGCCGGCGCGCGTCCGCAGCCTGCGGGCGACCTTTCAGGAGAGTGAGCCGAGCGACGCCGAGCAGCTGGACTTTCACACCGCCTACGAGCTGCTTTATCGCTTCGTCGACGACCTGCACAGTTATGCACAGACCCACGCGTCCCTGGCCGATCACAGCCACGAACGGGAACGCTGGGACGAGCCCTTCACCCCGCAAACCAACTGGCTGGCCTCGGCGGCATCGGGCATTCGTGCAACGTTCATTCTCGTGGTGCTCGGCAGTTATTGGGTCGCCACCGCGTGGCCGAGTGGGGCGACGATGACCCTGATCGCTGCCGCTACTGTCGGCCTTTCAGCGGCGACACCGAACCCCAAACGCATGGCGTTTCAGATGGCCTGCGGGACGTTGCTCGGGGCGCTGATCGGCTTCGTCGAGATGTTTTTCATCTTCCCCTTGATCGACGGTTTTCCCTTGCTGTGCGTGATGCTCGCGCCGGTGATCGTGGTCGGTGCGTTCCTGACTTCACGGCCGCAATACGCCGGGGTTGGCCTGGGGTTGCTGATCTTCTTCAGCTCCGGTTCGGTGCCGGACAACCTCACGGTTTACAACCCTTACGCCTTCATCAACGACTACATCGCGATGATCATGGGCATGCTGGTGTGCGCGGCGGCCGGGGCGATCATTCTGCCGCCCAACAGCCGTTGGTTATGGCGGCGGTTGGAGCAGGATTTGCGCGGGCAAGTGGTGTACGCCATCAGCGGCAAACTCAAGGGCCTGGCGTCGAGTTTCGAAAGTCGCACTCGCGATCTCTTGCACCAGGCCTACGGCCTCGCAGCGGGACAGCCGCAGGTGCAACGGGACTTGCTGCGCTGGATGTTCGTGGTGCTGGAAGTCGGCCACGCGATCATCGAGTTGCGCAAGGAACAGGCGATTCTGCCAGTGCACCCGGCGTACGCCGAATCCCAGCCGTGGCGTCAGTCAATCCGGGTGATGGGGCGTTCGCAGGTGCGACTGTTTCTGCAACCGAGCCAGAGCAATCTGGAGCGTGCTCTGGTCGCGGTCGACCACGCGATCAGCTGTGTGCAGGCCACCGACGAACCCTTCGCACCGCACTTCGATACCTCTGCCTTGCGCCGGGTGAAAAGCTACCTGCACTTCATCCGCACCTCGCTGCTCGACCCGCAATCGCTACTTGGCGGTTACATAAATGCCAACGCCATCGCCAAGCCCCAAGGACTTGAACATGCCTCGTGAAATCGCCTTCCACGGCGTGTACATGCCCACCATGACCCTGATGTTTTTCATTGCGGCGGCGCTGGCCTGGGCGCTGGATAGGTTCCTGTCCGGGTTCGATCTGTACCGCTTCTTCTGGCACCCGGCGCTGCTGCGTCTGAGTCTGTTTACCTGTCTGTTCGGCGCCCTGGCGCTGACTGTTTACCGTTGAGAACACCCCGATGAAAAAGCTTTTCAGCCTGCTCGCGACCCTGCTGGTGTTGGCCCTCGCCCTGTGGATCGGCCGAACCCTGTGGGTGCATTACATGAACACACCCTGGACTCGCGATGGCCGGGTGCGCGCCGACATCATCAACGTCGCCGCCGACGTTACCGGTGAAGTGGTGGACGTGCCGGTGCGCGACAACCAGCTAGTGAAGAAGGGCGATTTGCTGATGCGCATCGACCCCGAGCATTACCGCATCGCGGTGAAACAGGCGCAGTCGCTGGTGGCCTCACGCAAAGCCACGTGGGAGATGCGCAAGGTCAACGCCCATCGCCGCGCCGACCTCGACAACTTGGTGATCTCCAGGGAAAACCGCGACGACGCCACCAACATCGCCGACTCGGCCCTGGCTGATTACCAGCACGCCCAGGCGCAACTGGAAGCCGCCGAACTGAACCTCAAACGCACGGAAGTACGCGCGGCGGTGGACGGCTACGTCACCAACCTCAACGTCCATCGCGGCGACTATGCGCGCATCGGCGAAGCGAAAATGGCCGTGGTCGATATGAACTCGTTCTGGGTTTATGGCTTCTTCGAAGAAACCAAACTGCCCCGCGTGCGCGTGGGTGATAAAGCCGATATGCAACTGATGAGCGGCGAAGTGCTCAAGGGCCATGTGGAAAGCATTTCTCGGGGCATCTATGACCGCGACAACCCGGAAAGCCGCGAGCTGATCGCCGACGTGAACCCGACCTTCAACTGGGTGCGCCTGGCGCAGCGGGTGCCGGTGCGGATTCACATTGATGAAGTGCCAGAGGGCGTGCTGTTGGCGGCGGGGATTACGTGTACGGTGGTTGTTAACTAACCGTTAGACCGAGTCGCGCCCATCGCGAGCAGGCTCGCTCTCACATTGATGGGGTTCGGACGCTGATTCGGTGAACGACGAAAATCCCCCGTGGGAGCGAGCCTGCTCGCGATGGACGCAACTCGGTCTCACTCCTTGCAAAACGTCTCATGCAAATGCCGCCAAAGCACCTTGCCATCGGCCTGTTTCTCAAACACCACCGAGGATCGCCGATCAGAATGCAGCCCTGTCGCATCGGTCTGCTGCTCGCGGTAACTCACCACTGCGCCACCGTCATACAGCGCGACACCTCGCAACTCGCTGAGCTCAATCCTGAACCCGAGCTTCTTTCCGCCCGCCAGCAGAAACAATTCATTCAACGCCTCGAAATCCAGCACCCGGCCCAACGGCGAGATCATGGAAAACTGCGGCGAAAAACGCGTCAGCAATTGCTCTAGCTCGGACTCGTCTCGCTCCTCGGCCAACCATTGTTCGATGGCTATGTGGGCCTGGATCACTTCGTCAAAGTATTCGGTGTATTCGGTCATGTTGTTTCCTGAAATTTTGCAGCGTCTGTCCTGAAGTCTTCGCGGGCAAGCCCGCTCCCACAGTGATCTTTGGTGTGAATGCTATCTATGCTACCCAGTAGAACCTTGTGGGAGCGGCGGTGCGACGATTCGACTTGCCCGCGATGATGTCGACTCAGTCTTAGAGTTGCCCCTTCAACCCGAACCGCTTCATCAACCCCGACTCCAACAACCCCTTGGGCAGCAACCCCGCCATCAACGGCAACGCCCGGCTGCCGTTACCCAAACGCACCAGACGCGGCGGTTTATTCTGCTGCACGGCCTTCAATAAACCGGCGGCAAATTCACTGGCTGGCGTCGGTTTGTCCTGAGACGCCTTGGCCCGTGCACGAATACCTTCACGCAGAGGCCACCATGGCGACTGCTCGGTGATCAGTTGCTCAGCTTCGTTGCCGGCATTTTTCGCGAAACTGGACGCGATAGCCCCCGGCTGAACTTCCATGACCCGCACCCCGAACGGTGCCAATTCCATGCGCAACGCATCGCTCAAGGCATGCACTGCGGCTTTCGAGGCGCAGTAGGCGCCGGCAAACGGCGTGACCAGAACCCCGGACACGCTGCCGATGTTCACCACCAGGCCCCTGGCGCGACGCAGCACCGGGAACATCGCGCGAGTGACGCCGACGATCGCAAACACGTTGGTTTCGAATTGCCGTTGCATGGCCGGCACACCGCCATCGAGCAGGGGGCCCATGGCGCCATAGCCGGCGTTGTTGATCAGCACATCAAGACCGCCGCGCTGTTGATTGATCCGCTCACTCAGTTGTTCGAGGGCCGGGCCATCGTTCACGTCCAGTTGCACGGCAGTGAACCCGGCGGCGGTTAGAGCGGCTACGTCTTCAGCCTTGCGGGCGCTGGCCCAGACTTCGTAACCGGCACTTTTGAAGGCGTCGGCGAGGGCGCGGCCAATGCCGCTGGAGCAACCGGTAATCAACGCAACGGGCATGGCGCGGTCCTTGTGCAAAAAAAGGGAGGATCAGTCGGAGAAACTACCCTGCAAACGCTCGGCGCGAAACTCCAGGGTTTGCGGGCGATAACCGGGGCGCAGGGGCGGCATTGGCAAGCAGTCTTCCCAATTGCCACCGGCCTGCAATTCGCCTGGGCCGCGATAGCGCGGTGCGGCGTATTGATTGTCAGCCAGATTGACCGTATCGCCCGGTGCATAAGCGGCGATGCGCCAGCGCAGTTCGGTTAGTGGAACGTCGTTGCCGTTGTTCATCGTCAGCTTCAAGGGGCGATCCGCCGGGCAGTGCTCGGGCGCGTAGGTGATACGCAGCTCAAGGCGCGCCAGTTGCTTGACCTCGCGGGTGTCCAGCCAGAATACCCATACCGCCACCAGGCCCAATCCGACAGCGGCGGCCATGGAAACCGGCACGGCCTTGGACGGGTAGCGCAGCAGCAGGATCAGCCAGGTGATGACCAGCAGAACGCCGATGAACATGACGCGAAACCTCGGGAAGGGAAAGAGCATCCTACCTAAGCGTAGGTGGGATTGGCGATGGGCATTCATTCAGCGGTGGCTGGTCAGGCCCCATCGCGAGCAGGCTCGCTCCCACATTGACCGAGTTCGGACGCTGATTAGGCGAACGACGCAAATCCCCTGTGGGAGCGAGTCTGCTCGCGATGAGGCCAGTGGAGGCAAGAAAATCCCCAAAAAAAGCCCCCGCCCAACCCACTGCGGATAGGGACGCAGCGGGCTGGACGGGGGCTTTTTATTTTTTACCGGTCAAATCACTGCGCGATGGTTTTCACCGACACGCCGCGTTCGATCGGGGTAGAGCGACCGTAGATATCTTCAAACCGCTCGATATCGTCTTCACCCAGATAGCTGCCCGATTGCACTTCGATGATCTCGAGTGGAATCTTGCCCGGGTTGCGCAGACGGTGAACCGAGGCGATCGGGATGTAGGTCGACTGGTTTTCAGTCAGCAGGAACACGTTTTCGTCGCAGGTCACTTCAGCAGTGCCGCTGACCACGATCCAGTGTTCGGCGCGGTGGTGGTGCATTTGCAGCGACAGGCACGCGCCCGGCTTGACCGAGATGCGCTTGACCTGGAAACGGCCGCCCATGTCGACCGAGTCGTAGGAGCCCCACGGACGATAGACTTCGCAGTGGTTCTGGGTTTCGCTACGGCCCTGCTCGTTGAGGGTGTTGACCATCTGTTTGACGCCTTGGACCTTGTCCTTGTGGACGATCATCATGGCGTCCTTGGTTTCGACGACCACGATGTTTTCCAGGCCGATCACCGACACCAGCTTGCCGTTGCCGTGGATCATGCAGTTTTTGCTGTCCTGGATGACCACGTCGCCTTTGGTGACGTTACCGTTGGCGTCTTTTTCATTGACTTCCCACAGCGACGACCAGCAACCGACATCGCTCCAGCCTGCGGTCAGCGGCACTACGCAGGCGCGCTGGGTTTTTTCCATCACCGAATAGTCGATGGAATTGTCCGGGCAGCAAGCGAAGGTGGCGGCGTCGATGTCAACGGTGTCGACATCCTGTGCGCTACGTTCCAGCGTCAGTACGCAGGTGTCGTAGATGTCCGGATCGTGTTTTTTCAGCTCTTCGAGGAAGCGGCTGGCACGGAACAGGAACATACCGCTGTTCCAGAAGTAACCACCGGACTGGACGAATTCGGTGGCGCGTTTGACGTCGGGTTTTTCGACGAAGTGCGAGACACGGCTGACGCCTTCCGGCAGCAGGGCATCGTTGGTGGACTTGATGTAGCCGTAACCGGTTTCCGGTTTGGTCGCCGGCACGCCGAACAGCACCATCTCGCCACGCTCGGCCGCCACAGTGGCCAGGGCCAGTGCGCGTTGCAGGGCTTTCTGGTCTTCCAGCACGTGGTCGGCCGGCAGCACCAGCATCAACTCGTCGCGACCTTCATTGACCAGCATCATCGCGGTCAGGGCCACTGCCGGCGCTGTGTTGCGACCGAAGGGTTCCATCAGGATGCGCTGGGTGTCCAGATTGCGGGCACTCAGTTGCTCGTTGACGATGAAGCGGTGTTCCTTGTTACAGACCACGATCGGAGTGTCCATGCCTTCGAACACCAGGCGTTCCAGGGTTTGCTGGAACAGCGTGTGTTCGCCGGTCAGGGCGAGGAATTGCTTGGGGAATTGCTTACGCGAAAGCGGCCAAAGACGTGAGCCGCTACCACCTGACAAGATCACCGGAATCATGTTGTTACTCCTTAAATCGATTTGGTTAGAGCTACTGCGTTCTGTCGTTTCACTCTTGTTCTTGTTCCGTGTCCGAATTGACGCCTCGGTCCTCTGTGGGAGCTGGCTTGCCTGCGATGGCATCACCTCGGTGTATCTTGTTGCACCGAGTTGTCTGCATCGCGGGCAAGCCCGCTCCCACAAGGAAATGGGTCAATCCGGCAAATGTGTTAGCGCGTCGAAACCGGGCGTTTAACCCACACTGGCGACAGGCTGCTGCCTTTGCCGGTGACGTACAGCACGGCGGCTTCGCCTCGTTCCAGGGCAACCGGTTTCACGTCGCCGACTTTGGTGGCGCCGTCGTACAGTGCCAGGCTGACTTTCACCGGGTTGATTTCACGCTCGCCACGGCCCTTGGCCGCTACGGACGGAACCACTTCGGTCTTGCCGTCGGCGGTTTTCAGGGTCAGGGCCTTGTCGCTGAGGTTCTGTACGCGAACCAGGGATTTCTGCTTGTTCTTGAATGGCGGCTCTTCGATCAGTTGTGGCGCGCCGCTGGCGTTGTTGACCAGGGTGTAATAGTGGTCGCCGGCCAATTTCACCGGCAGGGTCTGGCTGCCGACCTTGGCGCTGTAATCGCCGCCCGGCATGAAGCTGAAGTCGGTGCTGGACAGCGGCGCGACTTCGTTCAGGTTGGTGGTGCCAACGGTGGCGCTGACTTCAGCGTTACCGGCGTTGAAGACCCGCACGAAACTGGAGCCTTTCGGTGCGGTCGGGCCGTAGAGCGCGCCGTCACCGGCGAAGGCCTGCAAGGACAATACGCTCATGCCAGCGACGAGAGCAAAGGTCTTAGCGAGACGGCGAGGAGTAGTAGTGAAAGTCATGGTGTACCTCTCTTTCAGTTTTGCGCCCGGTCGGGCGTCTCGGATTTAGTGTTTGCAGCTACGTTTTGTTGGCGTGCGCCGGCTTGTTTAAGCTCTGCGACCCACTGCGGGTCGGCGTCACCGATTTCGTTGTTCACAGGCAGATATCGTTCAGGGAACTCCCAGATCAGCACTTGTGGCGGGCTGTTCTTGAAGGCGTCGCTTTTCAGGTAGCTGAGCATCGGCAGAATCGGGCCATGGCCGTCTTCGGCGTAGCTGACCACGTCGCTGTGCAGTGCCTCTTTCAGCGCACCGATGAAGTTCCAGTTCGGGTTGGCGCTGTAGCTGGTGCCGATCAGGGCCACCGGCACTTCAGTGTTGGCGAACAGGGCGTCGTCACCGGCAGGCTGATCCTGGGCAGCCACTGTGTTGCGCTTCTGCAATGGCTCTTGTGCCGGCATCAGGTTTTCGAACAGCGGGTCCAGCGGCAGGAACAACCGCAGGTCACCCTTGTGCGTCACCTTCTCGGCAGGTTCGGTGACGAAGTTTTGCGGTTCGCCGCTGAGCGGAGCCTTGTCGGCAATGGTTTTGGCCAGGGTCTCGGCGGCGATTTGCGCGCCTTCCGGGGTCCAGTGGGTGTCGGTGCGCAGGAACACTTGCTGACCGTCTTGCTTGGCCTTTTGCAGCGGGCCGAGCAGGTCAGGGGCGAGGATCTTGTTGGCCGCCACACGAGCGTGGAAGTCCTTGTACAGATTGGCGTGGATACTCGCCGGCTTCACTTCACCCAGGTGTTCCGGGTACAGACGCGTCTTGGCCGGGACAATCGCCATCACCAGTTGCACACCTTGTTTTTTCAAGGTCTGGCGCACGCCTTCGACCAGCGCGTAGTTGCCTTGCAGGTTCAACTCTTCGTTGACGATCGGGTGGAACTCTTCATCGCTGTAGAGCCACTGATCGCGACCGAGCACTACGCCCGGACGACCTTCGTTGAACAGTTTGAAATCCAGCGCGGCCCAAAGGTTGGTGCCCAGGCGCTTGATCGGGAACTCTTCGTCGTAGTGCGTCTCGACGGCTTTGGTCCAGCGACCGTTGAGCACGGTCGCTTCGGCGTTGGTACTGAAACCGAAGAAGCTGCGTACCGACCACACGCCCAGGACCAGCAAGGTCACCAGGAACAGGGCGATGTAGAAGATGCGTAATGAGCGGGTCATAGTCAGATCCCTCAGAACTGGAAGTAAAGGAACGGCGAGAAGCTTTGCGCCGAGAGTTTGAGAATCGAGGCGATGAACAGCAGCAGTACCAGCGTGCGCATCACGTAACGGGACCAGTCAGCGGTCCAGTAGGCCGGTTGCACAGTCGCTTCAACGCCGACGGTGTAACCCGGTTCGTGGATGCTGGCCGGGTTGTCACCCGGTACGGCTTTGATCATTCCAGGCGTAGCCGCGGCAGGGCCATCGGCCTCGACGTTGGCAGCAGGCTTGGTCTTGACCGGTGGCCGGTTGGTGTAGAAGTCACGGATGCCGAAGAACGCCAGGGTTGCGTAAGCCACCACCAGAGTGGCCACTTGCAGACCGGTGAGGTTGGCCTGGTTGAGTTCCGACAGCGACCATTCGCCGAAGCTGAACATCGCGCCATACATGCGACCGGCAACGTGCAGGTTTTCCGAGCGGAAGATCACCCAGCCCATGACAACAAGCAGGAAGGTCAGCGCCCAACGGATCGGGTTGATGCTGCGCGGCGAAGTGTTCAGGCCGAGGGCCTTTTCGATCGCCAGCCACATGCCGTGCCAGGCACCCCAGACGATGTAGGTGATGTTCGCGCCGTGCCACAGACCACCGAGGAGCATGGTCAGGAACAGGTTGCGATAGGTCATCAGCGTGCCTTTACGGTTACCGCCGAGGGTGATGTACAGATAGTCACGCAACCAGGTCGACAGGCTGATGTGCCAGCGACGCCAGAACTCGGTGATCGACTGGCTGATGTACGGCTGTTTGAAGTTTTCCATGAAGCGGAAACCCATCATCAAGCCCAGACCAATCGCCATGTCACTGTAGCCGGAGAAGTCGAAGTACAGCTGCGCGGTGTAGGCCAGGGCGCCGAGCCAGGCGTCGCCCGTGGTCGGGTTCTGCAAGGCGAAGCAATGGTCGGCCACCACCGCCAGGGTGTCGGCGATGAAGACCTTCTTGATGAAGCCCTGCATGAACCGCGTGGCACCTTCGGAGAACTTGTCGAGGGTGTGGGTGCGGTTGTTGAACTGATCGGCCAGGTCACGGAAACGCAACACGGGGCCCGCGATCAGGTGCGGGAAGATCGCCACGAATGCGGCAAAGTCGATCAGGTTGCGGGTCGCCGGCGTATCACCACGGTAGACGTCGATGATGTAGCTGATGGACTCGAAGATGTAGAACGAGATCCCGATCGGCAACAGCACATGGGTCAGGATGAACGGCGACAGACCGACCGAGGTCATCATCGCGTTGATGCTGTCCACGCCGAAGTTGGCGTACTTGAAGTAGCCGAGGATGCACAGGTCGACGCCCACGCCCAGGAGCAACCAGCGCTGGGCCGGTTTGGTCCGAACGCCTGCCGCACCGACTTTCAGGCCGATCCAGTAGTTCCACAGCGTGACGGCTGCGAACAGCGCAAGGAAGTCCACACGCCACCAGGCGTAGAACACGTAGCTGGCGATCAGCAGCAGCAAGTTGCGATAGCGTATTCCGCTCAAGTAGTACATGCCGAGAAAGATCGGCAAGAACAGAAACAGGAACACGTTGGATGAAAATACCATCCCGATCTCTCCATGTTTAACCAACAGTCAAGGGCCAACGGCCCCCCCAAACCCCCCACCGAAAACCGGAGGGCTAACTCACAAAACTCAAACTCGACACCGACCCTGTGGGAGCGGGCTTGCCCGCGATAGCGGTGGGTCAGTCGACATCAATGCTGAATGTCAGATTGCAATCGCGGGCAAGCCCGCTCCCACAGGGTTTTGTATTGTTCCTAGGAACCTTTGCCCTTCTCGCTGGCCGGGTCGTAGACCTTGGTCAAATCCCCGCCGAGGCGGAAGGTCTTGAACGGCTGCATTTTGTGTTTCTGCGCCAGCACATCCGGCGTGCAGGTGTAGAGCGAGCAGAACGGTTCGAGCCAGGCGAATTTCGAATCGACCTTGAGGTCGGTCATGTCCTGCTCTTTACCGTTCTTCTCCTCGAATTCATCCGGGTCTTCCACGCCTGCAAGCACGCGATCACCCAGGCGTTTCAAGGCACCATTGTTTTCCTGACGCAGATCCACACCGTTGACCTGAGCGAAACTGGCGATCATCGCCAGTGGCGGCAGGGCGTAGTTGTGATAGGCGAGGGCGCGTTGCTGGCGCTTGAGCTCGTTGGGCAGGAAGCCTTGGGCGTCGACCTGATTGACGCCGACCTTGTATTCCTTGACGGCCCAATCGAACAGGTCGCGGCGGTTGGTGGCGACCGACGTGGCCATCACCGACCAGGCTGCCCAGTACGAGTGGTTGTTGGTTTGCTCGAGCGGCAGGTTGTCCCAATCGCTGACCACCTGATCAGCCATTTTGCTGAACCAGGCTTCAATCACTTGCGCTTCTTCCTGGTGGGTAGCCAGTGGATGCGAGTCAGAGAACTTCAGGCGAACATAGGACGAAGCCATGCTGCCCAACGCCCATTTGCGCATGGACTTGCCGGTATGGTTGAAGTCCTTGGACATCAACGCATCGGCCTTGGCCCAGGCCGTTAGCCAGTTGAGCGTGCACTCCAGTTGTTCCGGACGACCGTCACGCATGAACTGCATCACCTGCTTGCTGGTGGCGCGCTCGATCTTGGTGATGTCGGCGGTGGTGTCGCGGAAGGCTTTTTCCGATGCCTCGTTCAGGGTCGAACGGGCCTTGTCGGAGCCTTCGTATTTGCTGCGAAATTGCAGGGCGCCGGTGTAGGGCGTCGGCATCGCGTCGCAGCCTTCACTCTTGCCGCCGGTTTTGACTTTTTCAATTGGCGCGAAGTAACCCTGGGGCGGGCGCAGTGGCGCGGCGGCCTGGGTGGCGCCGGCGAACATCGCCAGCGTCAGCAGGGAGGGCGCGAGTAACTTTTTCAGCGTTCGGGTTTGCATGCAGTTCATAAGAGGTAGCCTCATTGCCCGGCTTGAGCGGTACGCTGCTCGGCGCCGGAGAACACGTTGCGTTTGCAGATTTTCGCTTCGACTTTCTGAGGCGTGGTACCTGGTTTTTCAGGTCCCTGGACTTCGACGGCCAGCAGATTCTGCGAGGCCCAGTCTTCGTCCGTGCGCAACTCGAAGGCGAAACGCCCGTCGGTATCGGAGGTTTCCGGTTTGTCGATCTTGATGTCCTCGTGGCGCCCGTTCATGTACCAGAGGGTGGCTTGCAAGGTTTTCACCGAGGTGTCGGCGAAGCGGATATCGACCTGGTGACTGCTGTTGCGCAGGTCCAGGTTCTTGCTGTTGACCATCAATTCGTTTTTGCCCGGTTTCAGCGTGGCACTGGCACTCATCTGTGCATCTTTGCCTTCGCAACCGTTGTCCAGCAGCGCCATCATTTGGCGGTAGATGGTTTCCTGATCGAGGCGATAAAGCGGCGAGAATTCCCAGATGAGGATTTTCGGCGGTTTGGTCTGGAACTCTTCGCTGCCCAGGTACTGCAGCATCGAACCTTCGAAGCCACCACCGGGGAACGCCACGTTGAGAATGTCGGCGCCGATGGCCTCTTCGAGGAAACCGGCGAAGTTGTAGTTCTTGCCACTGTGGCTGGTGCCGACCAGGGTGATTTCCGGATTACCGGAATCACTGAACAGATCGCCATCGCCCGCTTCGCCTTTTGGCTCGGTGGTGAACTGATCCATGTACTGGATCGCGTAGCTGGTGCCACAGAGTTGACCAGCCATGTTGTGTAACGTTCCGGTCTTGCCCATGCGACCCGACTTATGGGTCTCGAATTCACGCTTGGGAACGTCGGCGAAGGCCGGCAATTGCTTGACCTTCTCGGCGACAATTTGCGCTGTGCGCTGGGCGCCATACGGCGTCCAGTGTTGGTCGCCGCGGAAGTAGAAATCGTGAGCCGGCAGGGTATCGGGCAGCGATTCGTTGGTCAGCGGGGACAGGTCCGGGACCACGTAACCCATCTGCGCGAAACGCCCGAGCATGGTTTTGTAGTTCTTCAGCGCCTTGTCGAAGTCGTAGCTCGCCTTCTCTGCCGGGTTCAGCTTGTTGCGGTTTACCAGGCCACGGGTCGGCTGGTAAACGATGACCAGTTCCACGCCTTTGCTCTTGAACGCATCGTGCAGTTGTTTCATGCGTTTGTAGCCGGCGGGTGTAGTGTCGAACTCGGTGCGCAAGTCTTCTTGCGTACGGAACAGCCAATCGCCCTGCGCCTGCACCAGCGTGGTGAAGTTCTGCTGATAGCGGGTGGTGTAGTTCTTCGGATCGTGGGCTTCGGGGCAGAGATTACAGCAATCATCGGCCTTGAATTTCGGTGCGCTTACGCTGGCGGCGTCATCGGCGCGAACACCGCCACTGGCCGCGAGAATGCCCGCGGTCAGGGCCGACAGGCTGAGTAATTTGATCAAGTGTGAGTGCATAAAATTATCCTCAGTCCCGCATTTCGGTCTGGCGTTCGACAGGGTCGATCAGCACGGCTTTCTGCTGGCGCACCAGCAGGTCGAGAATTTCATCCTGGCGTTCGCCGAGAATCCCCGAGAAGCTGATGCCGCTGGATTTGGTCGGTGCGAGCATCGACACGCGATACAACTCCACGCTCAGCGGCGAGTCGATCGACAGTGGTCCGCTGCCATTGGCGGCCAGTTCACCACCGACCACAATCAGGGACACCTGGGCGTCGAACGGATCGAGCTTGATGTCCCGGTCGGTGTCGCTCAAATCTTTGATGTGCCCGTAGACACCGGTCAGGCCGTTGGCCATCGAGACGTTTTCGTACAGGCGAATGTTCACGCTGTTACGAATACGGATGCCGTGGCGTCGGTTGCTGATCACCTTGTTGCCCCACAACAGGTTGTCAGCACTCTCATAGAGGGTGATGCCATCGGTGTGGTTCTTGTAGATCTCGTTGTAGGCGATCAGGTTGTTCACACTGTTACGGTCGATCACCAGGCCCGACAATTTGTTGTCGTAGCTGCGGTTGTTGAAGATGAAGCTGTCGTTGACCTCACGGGAAATAATGATCCCGTGCTTCTTCTTGGTCCCGTACACCGTGTTGTCGGCGATGATCAGACCGTGGGAACGGTCATGGGGGTCGATGCCGTAGACGATGTTGTCTTTGTAGGTGTTGCCCTTGACCACGAAGTCGCGGGTTTCGTAGCAGTAGAAGCCGTACCACATGTCCGAGAACTCGGAGCCGACGATCCAGCCGGACGGTTCAGGGCGCTTGAGCACCTTGGCCATGTTCGGCGTGTATTGGGAAATACTCACGCCGTAAGACTTACTGTTGGCGTAACCGAAACTGGCGATCTTGCTGTTGGCGATATAGGTCTCGGTGCCACCCCAGGACAGCAGGAACGGACGGAACTCCTTGGGCGACTTGAAGGCCGCCGGGCCGTTTGCCTTCTCGCTCCAGCCAGTGATTTTGGTATCACGCACGAACAGCTGGCCGTCGTTGACCAGGAACGAACCGGCCTCTTGGGACAGGCGCAATTCCTGGGTCTGCTTGTCGATTTCCAGAATGCCCTTGTTACCCACCACGATCGGCAACTTCGCCAGGAACACCCCCGGCGAAGTTTCGCTGAAGTACTGCTTGGGCAGCTTCTTCGCCAGGTCCTTGAGGTTCATGTAGCCGTCGTCGATGAAGATCGCTTGCGGGATGCCATGCTGACGCACCACCCACTCTGCCATCTTGTTGTCACCGCCGATGAAGTCCTTCAGGGCGTTTTCCTGCATCATCCGGCGCACGCTGATCTTGCCGGGTTTGGTGCGCACGATTTTCGCCGCGATGGCTTCGGCGGTGTAGCCAGAAGTGTCCGGCAGTTTAGGCTTGGCCAGGTCCAGCGGCGCGGTTGGCGCGCTGCTGACGGTGTAGGTCTTGGCCTGTTGCAGCCCCTTGGCCATGGTCGTCGATTTGCCCTGTTGCACAGGCTTGGCCGGTTCGACGGTGGCGAAGGCGGCTGCGCTGGCGAGCAGTAGCGCGCCGGCCAGCAGGCTGATCGAGCCTTTCTTGGCACTGTTCATGTCGGGCACTCCCTTCGCGGTTTGCATCAGAAGCGCCAGACCACGTCGACAAACGCGCGGTGCATGTACGAGTCAACTTCTTTGCCATAGGCATCGCCTGGCTTGAACACACCGCCACGGAACCGTACCAGTGCCGAAGGCTCATCGATCGACTGGCTCAACGCTGCTGGCAGCAGGCCTTGCTTGAAGTACTTGGTGACCACCAGGTCCATTTCCTGACCGAGGTCTTTGTTGCCATCTTCCAGCGGCAGAGAGGTGCTGGAGAGGATCGCGCCGGTTACGTCGTCGGTGTTGTTTTCGACGGCGTTGATGCCGTTGCTGCCCACCGGCTTGTTGCCGTCGACGCGCCAGAACTTGTGGTAGATCAGACTGGCGTCGTATTCGTCGTTGAGCATCCACGAGCCGAACAAGGTAGCGGTCTGCATGTTGTTCATTTCGCCACGGAAGGCTTCGCCGAAACGGTGAACCCGCGAGCGTGTACCGGTGTAGTTCGAGCGATTGCTTTCCAGGCCGGTCTGTTCGTACTCGGCGCTGGCACGGGCATACGCCGCACCGACTTGCCACTGCGGATCAAGGCGCAGACGCAGGCCGATATCGGTGGCCCAGCCATTGAGGTCTTCACCACGTTTGGCTTCGGTCGGACGCGTGCCATCGGCGTTCAGCGGGTTGACCGTGTCGGTGTCGCCGCTCATGCCGGTGATGCTGCCCCAGTAGTTGACGGTGTTGGTGTTGCGCCAGTTATAGGCGTCGCTGTCGGCGGTGAGGCCGAGCCAACTGATGTCACCGTTCTGTTTTTTATCCAGCGAATCGCCGGCCACACCCGGCTCCGGGTAGTCGAGCTTGCCGTCATCATGGGTGTGATGACCGCGAATGCCGACCCAGTTACCCGGCGACCATTGAGTGGCAACGTCGCCGAAAACGTGCAGGCGATCCTTGTCCTTGGGCGCCAGCTCTTTCAAGTCGGTGCGGTATTCGCTGAAACGTTCGGCGACACCGACGTTGGCGCGCAACAGGGTGGTGTCGAAGGTCCAGTTCAGGGCTTCGATGTTGGTGTCGCGCCATTGGCCGTCGTCGTTGCGCAGGCGTTGGCGACCGAGCTTGAGGATCTCGCCAGGGTAGGGCGTGAGGCCGCTGTAGCCGACCCAGAACTCGCGCATCGCCAGGTAGTTCTTCTTGGTTTTGCGATCACCGTTGTCGGTGGTCTGGGTACCGTCGCTGTCGGACTGTTGCAGGGTGTCCGTTTCGATGATGTCGGTGGACGTCACGGCCTGGCCCATGGCGTAGGCGCTCCACGCGCCGCTTTCGCCGTATACCCATGGACGCAGGTCGAGGCCGACGCCGGAAACGTCGCCGCCGCTGGCAGTGCCCAGGTCACGGTCGTCTTCGGACTGGCCGGTAACTTTGACTTCGAGGCCGAAGTTCTTGTCTTCGGTCAGGGCCGCCAGGGTCGGGCACGACCACAGCAGGGCGAATGTCAGGCCAATACCGGCCTTCACGAATGGATTAAGCTTCATAGGGATTCCTCGCCGTCTTCTTCTTGCAGGGCGTGCAGTTCCAGCGTGTCCGAACTCACGGCGCTACGAATGGCCTGCTCTTGTTTCAGCAGGCGTTGGGCCTCGGCCAGCCGGTCAGGCGGCAGTTGCGTTTCGATTGTTTGCGCAAGCTCATTGGCTTGTGGGGTGTTTTGAGCCTTCGCCAATTGGCTGAAGACATAAGCGTTGACCGGGTCGGGCCGGGTGCCCTTGCCTTGGGAGAACAGTTGGGCAATGGCGAAATCGGCGCTGTTCTGGCCGTTACGCGCAGCAGTCAGCAGGTGATCCAGGGCTTTCTGCGGATAGACCTTGCCCAGGTAACCACGACGGTAAATCTGGCCGAGGTAGTAATCGGCGGCGACTTCCCGGCCGACAGCTTTCTTGAAGTGCTCTTCGGCGACCTTGGCGTCGGCCGGCACCATTTTTCCTTCGAAGTAGAGCTTGCCCAGCAACAGTTCGGCGCGGGGCTGATCAGCGGCGCGGCCGTTGTCCAGGTACTTCATCATGGTGTCGACGTCGCCCAGTTCAGGGAAGTCGTAGAGCAATTGCGCGAGGCTGACCCAGGACGCCGGGTAGCCAGGTGCGATGCCTTCGAGCAGCGACTGAGCGGTTTTCTCGTCGGTCTTGCCCAGGCTTGCATCGCCCAGTACGCGAGCCACGCTGTCCACACGTTGCGCAGTGACGACGCCACGGCTTTGACCAGCCTGCATCTGCTTGATCAGTTCTGCCTGTTGCTCTGGCTGGCCGCGTTTCTGATAGACCGTGGCCAGTTCGACGTAGCAGATGTCGGTGGTGTTCAACGCTGCTTTGCAGATCTTTTCCACGTCATCCAGATGCTGGTCGTAAGTGCCCTGGGTGCGATAGAGCAGCACTTGCGCCAGACCGGCTTCCGGTTTGCCTTCGGTGCGCCATTGGCTGATCTGCTGCTGGGCGTTGACGTTCGGGAAACTGTGCGGGTATTGCAGGTACAGCATCGCCAGCGGGATCAGGGTATTGCCTTCGCCATTGGCCGAGGCTTTCTTCAACAGCGCTTCGGCTTCGTGATGTTCGGCTTCGGTGGCGCCGGGTTTGGCCACCAGCAGACGACCCAGGCGAGCCTGAGCTCGCGGCGAGACGCTGGCCGCGGCGCGGTAAGTCGCCTCGGCCTTTTTGATTTGCGCCGGGTCACGGCTGTCGACCTGCAGATCGGCCAGGCCAACCTGAGCTTCGCTGTAACCCAGGTCTGCCAGTTGCTGATAGTTCTGCGCCGCTAGCGTGGTGTCGCCACGCTTGAGAGCTTCATTGGCCAGACGCTGGTCGGGCAGACCGGCGCAACCGGCCAGGCTGATGGCCAAAGCCAGCGAGCACACCACATAACCACTGTGGGAGCGGGCTTGCCCGCGATTCAGGCGGCTCGGTGCTTCAGAAAGACCGCGTTGATCCAATCGCGGGCAAGCCCGCTCCCACAGGATTCGCGGTGTTTTCAGGAGACTGATGATCGTCACGGGCATGTCCTCTGTTTAAAGACCGGCGGCCATGGCTTTGTTGATCAGCCAGTTCAGGTTCGGGCCACGAGTGCTGTTCACTTCCACTGGGCGACCAGCGAAGGCGCTGTCCAGTGGCTCGTCAGGTTTGATCTGCACGCGGATGTCGGACGACAGGTCGGCGCTTTTCAGGCTGGTGCTGCTGACAATCTTGCCGGTACGGGTTTGGTCTTCACCGGCGATCTGGAAGCTGACCGTGGTGCCTGGACGCACATCGCCGAACTGGCGATAAGAGAAGCGTGCTTCAACGTTGGCTTCGGTGTTACGCGGCACCAGTTGGAAGATCACGTCGCCTTTGCTGGCGTACTGACCGTTAGCCACCAGTTGCTGAGACACGGTGCAATCGCACGGCGAAGTCAGGGTGCCGGTCATTTGCTTGCCGAACAGTTCTTCAACCTTGGACGGTTGTAGTTGGTCTTCGTCCAGATGGCCCTTGAGTACGTCGAGCATGCTGGTGCTGAAGGTCGCCAGCGGTGCGCCTTTGGCGGCGACGCCGTCAGCCTTGATCAGGCTCTGCACGGTGCCGTCGCGCGGCATGGTGATGTTCATGCCCTGCACGCTGACCAGGCCAGCCTGAGCGTGGCTGACGAAGTACATGCCGTACACCGATTTGAAAATGAAACCGAACGCCACCAGGCCGACCACGAAGATACCGGCGCTGAAGGTCACTGCTTTCAGACGGCCGAGCGGGGTCATGCCGTGGCCGCCATCCTTGACCTTGCGCGCCTTGGTGAAGTTGTCGCGCTGCAGGGTCGCCAGCATTTCACCTACGCTGACGATGTCGCCGGCCAGGTGCGAGGTGATCAGGTGGCGCAGGGTGGAAATGTCACGGGGTTCCAGGTTCTGGAACTGGCAACCGATACGACCGGTCTGGCGATCGACGGAGCGGATTTGCAATTCCACGTCCATGGCCAGGCCGAGGTTATCGATCACGAACTGCAGGCGGGCCTTGTGCACATCGCCGACCTTCAGCGGCAGCTGACCGGCGTTGAACGCCAGGCCGCCAGCGGAAAGGTCGATAACCCGGGCTTCAACCGGAGTCCGATCTGGACCGAAGAAACGCAGCTTGGCCGGGATTTTCACGCGAGCGTGTTGGCGCTGGGCTTCGGATTCATGCACTACGTTGGAGTTGACGGCGGTATTCATATGGGCGATTTCCTAGTTAATTCAGGCGAGTTCGGTCAGACCATCAGCAGCAGCACGGCGACAAAAATGCTGCCGGCGGAGAAGGTCATGGTCCGAGACGACCAAGTGTTGAACCAACGTTGAAAGCTGGCGAGATCACGGGTCAGAGAAGTGGGCTGGCGAGTCCAGGACTGTTGATCGAGGCGGAAGAACACGTAGATCTTCACCAGCGCGCCGACGATCTGGTTGTAATAGAGAATCGCCGGGTACGCCGGGCCGATCCGGTGACCGGAACAGGACAGCAGCACTGTAAGGATCAGGCGGGTGATGCCGATCCACAGCAGGTAAACCAGGATGAACGCGCTGCCGTACTTGAAGGTGGCGAGGATTGCCACGGTCAGGCCCAGCAAGGACGTCCACATCGACACGCGTTGATCGAACAGCACCACCGAGGTGAACAGGCCGAGGCGTTTCATCCCCAGGCCCAGGGCGCGAGAGTTCTGCCGCAGGTTGTTGCCGTACCAGCGGAACATCAGTTTGCGGCTGGCCTTGATGAAGCTCTTCTCGGGCGGGTGCTCCACGGTGTGGATAGCGGCGTCCGGCACGTAGAAAGTGTCATAGCCCAGGCGCATCAGGCTGAACCAGCTCGACTTGTCGTCACCGGTGAGGAACTTGAAGCGGCCCAGGCGCCAGTGTTGCAGCGAGTCGCTTTCCACATCGGCGATGAAGTCCGGGTTGGTGACCACGGTGGCGCGGAATACCGACATCCGGCCGGTCATGGTCAGCACGCGCTTGGACAGGGCCATCGAGCACATGTTGATGTGGCGCTGGGCGAATCGCAGTTTGTGCCATTCGCTCATGATGTAGCCGCCGCGCACTTCGCAGAACTCGTTGGTGGTCAGGCCGCCGACATTGCCGAACAGCTGGAACCACGGCACGGTCTTGAGCACAACGCCTTCGGCCAATACGGTGTCGCCATCGATCACGGCAACCACGGCACGGTCGTCCGGCAGGTGGCGTGAGATGGCGCGGAAACCGTAGGCAAGGCCATCGCGTTTGCCGGTGCCGGGAATGCGCACGAAGTCGAGCTTGACCCGTGGTGGTGGGTTCATGCGTTTCCAGAGGCTCTTGACCAGCAGCTCATCGGACATTTCCACGATGGAGCAGACCACGGTGGTCGGCAATTCGCAGTCGATGGCCTCGCGGATTACCGAGCTGTAGACCTGAGCGGTGGTCAGCGCGTCGATACGAAAGCTGGTGACCATCAGAAATACATGGGACGGGTCTGCCGCTTTGCCCAGCTTGCGCACTTTGCGCCGCAGGTACGGGTAGACCACGTACAGAAACAGCATGCCGCGCAGAAAGTGCGTGGCACCCATCGAGTAGCGCCAGATACCGACGATACCGATCAGGAAGATGAAGTCCTTCGACTCGGAGTCGAACGTGGACGCAGGCAGCGCCATGGCGATGCCCATCAGTAAACTTAGGTAAAACAGCCAACCGGCGGCCTGAAGTAGGCCGTGCTTTAGCCTGTGCATAATCTGCATCCGTCTCGATCTCGGGCGAGCCTGTGGGGTGGCCCGATGGGGTTAAGGCAGGCCTGTGAAACTGACGTCACCCGCTCTGGATGACGCCAGAAATCCTGGTAGGAGCTGCCGCAGGCTGCGATCTTTTGGCGTCAGTGATATCGCTGAAAATCAAAAGATCGCAGGCTTCGCCAGCTCCTACACAGATGCAGCGTTACCAGCAGATGCCTTCAGTCCGGCCACTCACGCTGGTGGCTTTGGACATGAAGCCAACCAGGTCGACCACTTGCTTGCCGTGTGGAGCTTCCAGCGCCAGGGCGCGGAATTTTTCGTCACGGTTGCCGAGGATGATCACGTCGGAGTTTGCGATCACTTCGTCGAAGTCGGAGTTGAGCAAGGACGAGACGTGAGGGATCTTCGACTCGATGTAATCCTTGTTCGCACCGTGAACGCGAGCGTACTCGACGTTGCTGTCGTAGATGCTCAGGTCGTAGCCCTTGCCGATCAGCATTTCCGCCAGATCAACCAGTGGGCTTTCGCGCAGGTCGTCGGTGCCGGCCTTGAAGCTCAGACCCAGCAGGGCGACTTTGCGTTTGTCGTGGCTGGAGACGATGTCGAACGCGTTCTGCACCTGGGACTCGTTACTGCGCATCAGCGAGTTGAGCAGCGGTGCTTCCACGTCCAGGGAACCGGCGCGGTAGGTCAGGGCGCGGACGTCTTTAGGCAGGCAAGAGCCGCCGAACGCAAAGCCTGGGCGCATGTAGTACTGGGACAGGTTCAGTGTCTTGTCCTGGCAGACCACTTCCATCACTTCACGACCGTCAACACCGACGGCCTTGGCGATGTTGCCGATCTCGTTGGCGAAGGTCACCTTGGTGGCGTGCCACACGTTGCAGGTGTACTTGATCATCTCGGCAACGGCGATGTCCTTGCGGATGATCGGTGCGTCGAGTTCTTCGTACAGCGATTGCAGAACGTCACCCGAAGCCTTGTCGAACTCGCCGATAACGGTCATTGGCGGCAGATCGTAATCGGCGATCGCGGTGCTTTCACGCAGGAACTCAGGGTTGACCGCTACGCCGAAGTCGACGCCGGCTTTTTTGCCGGAGCAGTCTTCGAGGATCGGGATCACCACGTTTGCTACGGTGCCCGGCAGGACGGTGCTGCGAACCACGATGGTGTGGCGGGTGGTCTTGTCACGCAGGACAAAACCGATCTCGCGGCACACGGCTTCGATGTAGTTCAGTTCCAGATCGCCGTTCTTCTTGCTCGGCGTACCGACGCAGATCATCGACAGGTCGGTGTCACGAATCGCCTCGGCGAAGTTGGTCGTGCCGCGCAATTTGCCCGTCTCGATACCCTTCTGCAGAAGTTCGCCCAAACCCGGTTCAACGATCGGCGATTTGCCGGCGTTGATCATATCGATTTTGTCTTTGGCAACATCGACGCCAACGACGTCATGGCCCCGTGCAGACAGGCAACCGGCACATACTGCGCCGACGTAACCCAAACCAAATATGCTGATGCGCATCGCAATTACCTCTGTATTTATCAAGCCATTACATGGCCGGAGTTAATGGTGTTCAGCGGTCATAGTGCACTCGCAAGTGCGACTTAAAGGCGCCACAATGCCGTGTGCAGGCATACTAAGTTCCGAGTGTCTAAATAAGTGCACTCAAGATGTGCGCAACCAGGCCTTATTGTTATGACTTGCCCTGTTATGCAGCCGATCCTCTTTTCAGAAGACTTCCGTGCAAAGGTCTTGCGCGCTCAATGCCAGGCTCGAAAGCCCGTAAATCAAGCGGTTGGGTGCTCAGGTGAGCACGTTTATAGGGGCGCAGCCGTGGCCTTGTAGGGGATAGTAATGGTGCGTTATCTCCTGTCCTTCATGTGTTGCCCAAATAAGTGATCAGTAAGCCAAAGTAAGTGTGACAACTTCGCTACATGGATCTCTTGTCTGTGTAAGTTATCTCGCACAATCACCGAGAGAATCGTTACCGGTGGTATGAGCGGCGCATTTGGACATAGTTCCTGTCCGCCCATCGCGAATTCTGAAATTTCTTGAAATATTGAAAAAGATGGCACTGCTTTCATATTGATAGCACTTGCCCTTTGGCCCTTTATATATGGGGCGATTGTCGCTCTGGATATGTTTTTGCCACTACGAGTAAAAATTTTCAGTGCCACTACTGAAAAAAATGATCAATGTCGAGTGAAACTAAAGTTAGAAAATTGAGTGCTTGAATATTGGCGCCAATAAAACGGCGAAAGGGAAAGGATTGTTCGACGATTAACGGGGGCGCGCACGACGAAGTAATGGGTGTCGTGCGCTGACTTAGTGCAGGCTCTATTACTCCGGTGCGTGATCGCGCAGGAACACCAGATTGTCCGGTTTAGACTGTTCGGCGCTGTAGCGATAACCCTGAACGTCGAACTGCTTGAGGGCGACCGGGTCATTGATGCGTTCTTCAATGACGAAGCGACTCATCATCCCGCGGGCCTTTTTCGCGTAGAAGCTGATGATTTTGTACTGGCCGTTCTTCAGATCCTTGAACTCGGTATTGATGATGCGCGCGTTCAAGGCACTGCGTTTGACCGCCGAGAAGTACTCGTTGGAAGCCAGGTTCAGCAGCACGTCATCGCCTTGATCGGCCAAGGCTTCGTTCAGCCATTCGCTGATCCGCGTACCCCAGAAGGCGTACAAATCCTTGCCACGGGCATTGGCCAGCTTGGTGCCCATCTCCAGCCGATAGGGCTGCATCAGGTCCAAGGGGCGCAGCAGGCCATACAGGCCGGAGAGCATGCGCAAGTGCTGTTGGGCGTAATCGAAGTCGGCTTCGCTGAAGGTTTGTGCATTCAGGCCGGTGTACACATCACCCTTGAATGCCAGCAACGCCTGCTTGGCGTTGGCAGGGGTGAAGGCCGGGGTCCAGCTGCCGAAACGCGCGGCGTTGAGACCGCCGATCTTGTCGGAGACGTGCATCAGCTCACTGATCTGCGCCGGCGTCAGGTCGCGCAGTTGCAGGATCAGTTCCTGGGAATGGTCGAGGTATTGCGGCTGAGTGAAGCGCTGGGTCGCCGGCGGTGTTTCGTAGTCGAGGGTCTTGGCGGGGGAAATCACCATCAGCATGAAGTCGTCTCCTTTAATCGTGGGGGCGATTCTAGGGGGTTGTCCTTGTTGACTCCAGCTATGGGTGTCATAGGTGATCGGTGGTGTCATGGAACAAGATCGCAGCCTCGCTTCGCTCGGCAGCTCCTACGGTGCGCGTACATCTGTAGGAGCTGTCGAGCGAAGCGAGGCTGCGATCTTTTGATCTTCCCGCGATATAGTGCCGCGCGGGTTTTGTTATGGAGACATCCCATTGCGTATCGTTTTTCTTTTCTCGGCCTGGCTCTTGAGCTTTGGCGCCATGGCGGCGCCGGGCGATGTGGCGACGCTTGATCGCAGCACCTGGCCTGAGCAGCTCAGTAGCCCGACGCTGTTTGACGTCGCCTCACGGGCCGAAATCCTCATGTTTGCCCGCGTTCTGCTGGCCAGTGAATCGCTGGATGAAGCGAGCCTGGCTCAACGCTTGGGCCTGCGCACCCTCAATCTGGAGTCGGTCAACCAGCTGCGCCAACGCATGTGGCAGCGACTGCTGACCAATTACAACTTCGCCCAGCAGAGTTGCGATCAGGATGCTTCCTTCTGTTTCCTGGTCGAGGATATGGCCACCTTGCGTGAGCAAGCGGCGAAGTTTCAGGTGAGCGACGACAGCTATTACATCAAATGGGCCGAGCCGAGCCGGTTGTTCCACGCCCAGTACCTGGACGAGCAGTTGCGCAAGGCCGCGCTATTTCCGCAGGCCAGCAGCGAAGTCGATCGTTTTGGCGACTATGAGCGCAATGGCGATGCCATGAATGATCGCCTGTTCCTGCTGACCTTCGACAGCGCCGCCAATGCCACGCCAGATAACACGGCCTGGGTTACCGAGTACCTGCGCAAATCGAACATGAGCGCTACGTTCTTCGTCCTCGGCAAGGACATTCAGGCCCGTCTGGCCCAGCGTTCGGTGGCCAGCCTGCAAGGGACTTATTCGCAGCAATGCGTGGGCGTGCAAGGCTGGGAGTTCCGCTCCCACAGCCATTGGCAAGACTGGCAGGACTCGGTGCGACGCAGCGTCGAGTTGGTCAAAGGCAAGTTGCCGGAGAATTACGTGCCGCTGTTTCGCCCGCCCGATGGCCAGCGCCGGTCCGATGCCGAGGGCTTCTTCACGTCTCAGGGCTTGCAGGTGGCGTTGTGGGACATCGATGCCCAGGATGGCGCCGGCAAGCTCAAGGGCAGCCAGAGCGCACAACGGGTGTTAACCCTGATGCTGCTGTGGCGGCACGGGGTGATCAATTTCAATGTGAAGCAGGATGCGCTGAAAACGGCGATGCCCTGGCTCATCACGCACACGGCGCCAAGCGGGATTGGTTGGGCAGACTGTCAGGAGGCGTTTCGCTGAAAACGGCAAAAGGCCGTAAACATTGGGGGAAGGGCGATTTTTGCAGAGAAATCGGTGCAGGCGGACTTCCGACTTTAACGGCACATTGCCTGCACGCCAAGGGCTATTCGTCACTCTGAAAAATAAACTTCAAAAAAACGTCAAAGTGCTTTTTTCTGTCATGTGTTTTGGAGTATTACGAAGACAGACCGCCGAAACCTGCAACACAGGTGGCGTCTCCCAAGACCCCAGTTTGTGTGCAGTTCACTTGACTCCTCGCAGGTGAATTCGGCGGCCACTTCGAGGCGCAGCACTGTCATGGTACTGCGTCGACTGGCTCCCACAAAGGTGACCGAGTATGGATGATCACGGACGTAGCCCTTCTTCCAACCAGCCAATCCTTTATGTACTCGATACCAACGTATTGATTCACGATCCAAACGCCCTGCTTAATTTCGAAGAACACCACGTCGCCATCCCGATGACCGTGCTTGAAGAGCTGGACAAGCTCAAGAGCGGGCATCACAGCGTTGCCGCGGAATGCCGCCAGGCGATTCGCCTGATCGACAAGACTTTGGGCGATGCCAGCCCCGAAGACGTTGAACTCGGCGTACCGATCCAGCGCGGCAAGAGTGGGCCCAAGGGTTTGCTGTCAATTCTGATGAGCAAGCGCACTGAGCCGAACATCATTCTGCCCGAGCATCTGAACGACAACATCATCATCAACCAGTTGATCGACCTGCACGCGCGCGAACCAAAGCTGCCCGTGGTGCTGGTCACCAAAGACATCAACATGCGCCTCAAGGCCCGGGCTTGCGGGATCGCGGCCGAGGACTACAGCACCGACCAACTGGTCGATGATGTGTCGCTGCTACCCAACGGTTATCACAACATGGACGGCTCCTTCTGGGATCGCGTGAAGAATGTCGAAACCCGTCAGGACCACGGTCGCACCTGGCATCAGGTGCAGCTGATCGACAACCTGCCGGCTGTGCATATCAATGAGTTCATCATCGACGAACAGGGCTTTGTCGGCTGGATCAAGGAGATCGAGGAAGACCGCCTGCTGATTCTCGACCTGCATCAGGAACCCCTGTTGCACCAGGAAGCCTGGGGCCTGAAACCGCGTGACATCTATCAAAGCCTGGCGCTGTACGCCTTGCTCGACCCGGATATCCACCTGGTCAACCTGACCGGGGCAGCGGGTTCGGGTAAAACCATCCTCGCACTGGCGGCGGCCATCGAGCAGACCATGGTCAGCAAACGCTACCGGCGCATCATCGCCACCCGCAGCGTGCAGGGGCTGGACCAGGAAATCGGCTTCCTGCCTGGCACCGAAGCGGAAAAAATGGAGCCTTGGCTCGGCGCCATCACCGACAACCTCGAAGCTCTGCACATGGACGACGAAAACACCCATGGCAGCGTCGACTACATCCTCAGCAAAGTGCCGTTGCAGTTCAAATCCCTCAACTACATTCGAGGCCGCAGCTTCCAGCAGAGTCTGATCCTGATCGATGAATGCCAGAACCTCACGCCGCACCAGATGAAAACCATCATCACCCGTGCCGGCGCCGGTTCCAAAGTGGTGTGCCTGGGTAACCTGGCGCAGATCGATACCCCTTACCTGTCCGCGACCAGCTCCGGGCTGACGTACTTGACCGAGCGCTTCAAGGACTTCCCCAACGGTGTGCACATCACCCTGCAAGGGGTGCCACGCTCGATTCTGGCCGAATACGCCGAATCGCATCTGTAATCGCTTCAATAGAACCGGGCGGCCCAAAGCCGCCCGGTTTTTTATGCCCGACGAATAACCTGTGGGAGCGGGCTTGCCCGCGATGGCATCACCGAGGTGTCCCTGTTGAACCGCAGCGTCTGCATCGCGGGCAAGCCTCGCTCCCACAGGGTTCGGTGTAAACGCATAATCAAACGTGCGGAAATTTGACCCACAGGTTTACAATCGATGCTCCTGATCAGGAGTATCCCTGTGCTGACTCATCTCGATTCCCAAGGTCGCGCCCATATGGTCGACGTCACTGAAAAAAACGTGACGTTCCGTGAAGCGACGGCCCAAGCGCTGGTGCGCATGCTGCCCGAAACCCTGCAGATGATCGTTGCTGGCGGCCATCCCAAGGGTGACGTGTTCGCCGTGGCGCGGATCGCCGGCATCCAGGCGGCGAAGAAAACCAGCGATCTGATTCCTCTGTGCCACCCGTTGATGCTTACCGGCGTCAAGGTCGAACTCAGTGCCGAAGGCGACGACACCGTGCGCATCGTGGCGTGCTGCAAGTTGTCCGGGCAGACCGGCGTCGAAATGGAAGCGCTGACTGCCGCCAGCGTCGCGGCGCTGACCATCTATGACATGTGCAAGGCCGTGGATCGTGGCATGACCATCGAGAGCGTGCGGCTGCTGGAGAAACTCGGCGGCAAGAGCGGCCATTTCCAGGCGGATCAGCCATGAACGTTACTGTGAAGTTTTTCGCCCGTTACCGTGAAGCGCTCGGCGTGGACTCGGTGAAGGTCGAAGGTGATTTTTCCACGGTCGACGATGTGCGCGCGCTGCTGGCCCAACGTGACGGCGCCGAAGTGCTGAGCGAGCAGAACCTGATGTGCGCCCGCAACGAAGATCTCTGCCAGCTCGACGAACCGGTGAGCGATGGCGATGAAGTAGCGTTTTTTCCGACCGTGACCGGGGGCTGAGCCATGGCTATTCGTGTGCAGCCCACGCCGTTCGACCCGGGTGCTGAAGTCAACGCCATGCACGCGGCCAATGTGGGCGTCGGTGCGGTGGTGAGTTTTGTCGGGTACGTGCGCGACTTCAATGACGGCCTCGACGTCGCCGGGATGTTCCTTGAGCATTACCCGGGCATGACCGAAAAAGCCCTGGGCAAGATTGCCCTGGAGGCAGAGCAGCGCTGGCCGCTGTTGAAGCTGGAAGTGTTGCACCGCATCGGCGCGCTGGAGCCGGGCGAGCCGATCGTCTTCGTCGGTGCTGCCAGTGCTCACCGTCAGGCGGCGTTCGATGCCTGTGCCTTTGTCATGGACTACCTGAAAACCCGCGCGCCGTTCTGGAAGAAAGAAAACACCGGTGATGGGCCGCGTTGGGTGGAAGGGCGTGACAGCGATCATGCGGCGGCGGATCGGTGGAAGCAGTAAGCAATCGATCCGTCTTCACGGGCTTGATGCTTGAAAAACAATTGAAAGTTAATCCGTTCTTAACCGGTTTATCGTTTATTCCCCGACATTGGCCAAAGCGGCCTTGTCGAAGTGTTCATCGACAAGATCCCTTGCCCGAGGCCGGGATCAGGGGCCGTTCAAGGCTCTCAAATGTCGGGTCAGCGTGTAGACTTCCGGGCAACCGATATCAGATCGACAAGATCGCATTGCCGCCAGTTGGCATATCAAAGACAACATCAGCCTGATGCCGCAGCTGCAAGCGCAGCCGCCAGCGAGCTGATCCACGGACACAAAAGGGAAACGCGATGAGCGAGGAAACGATGCGGTTGGGGCGTGAGCGGCGCTATCTGGTGTTGCTGGGCATTATCTGTCTGGCGCTGATCGGTGGTGCGCTGTACATGCAGGTGGCTCTGGGCGAGGCACCGTGCCCGCTGTGCATCCTGCAACGCTACGCGCTGTTGCTGATAGCGCTGTTCGCCTTTATCGGCGCTGCGATGCGCACCCGACGCAGCATCACACTGTTTGAAGCGTTGGTGGTGATCGGCGCAATCGCGGGTGCCGGAGTGGCCGGGCATCACGTCTATACCCAGTTTTATCCTGCGGTCAGTTGTGGCATCGATGTGCTGCAACCGATCGTCGACGGCCTGCCGCTGGCGAAGGTCTTCCCGCTGGGCTTCCAGGTCGATGGCTTCTGCTCTACGCCGTACCCGCCGATCCTCGGCTTGTCCTTGGCGCAGTGGGCGCTGCTGGCGTTCGTGCTGATCGTGGTGCTGGTGCCGCTGCTCACTTCGCGTAACCGCAAAGCGCTGCGCTGAGGCTGTACGCCGTACCGTTGAAGAAAACAAAAAACGCCCCGGTTCTCGTTGAGAGGCTGGGGCGTTTTGCATATTCGCAGGTCAGGTAAAAAGACCTTGATGCTCGACAAGGAAGGGTGTGACACGTGTGCGACACGTTGTCACAGCCTGGGTGGCGCAAGGCATTTCAAATCGCTGATTCAGGGCATCGCTTCGCACCAAAAACCGGCTTTCCCAGGCTCTGTCGGTTTCAGCGCTCGTCAGTCGAAACAGGCAGTTTTAACAGGGCCTGGCGAATTGCCGAAGTCCTTGTCATATAGGGGGTAGAGCAGGGTCGAAGGCGAGCGCAGAGCCTTGGAAGCTGTCTGAACTTCGTATGGTAGACCTACAATTTTTGGTGTTTTTGTTGAGAATGAATTTCGCTACCATGGCGCACTTTTGCAAAAGCCGTTAATGATTGTTGCCGGATCAGATATAAATTATTTCGGGATGAGACATGGTTTATGAATCGTTACATATCTACAATCGCCCGCACTGAATTCCCGGCACTGCTCACCCTTACTCAGGTGCATGAGCAGAACCAGGGTGTCGAGAGGCCTGATGGCTTCATGCGACTCCCAGGTGTCGGTGCCTTCCGACTATCCGCACCAAATGGAATTGGTCTGTAACAAGGCCCTTGACCACGAATTCGAATAAGAACTCACCGCAGGCCCAGCAATTGTCGAATAGCGTCTGACGCGCGACGGGCAGGCCCTTATTCAATCCAAGAAAAATGCCAACCCTTGGCAGGGTGAAGTGTTGGCGATCAAAACCCAACTGCATTGCGCAAGCTGCTTTAGAGGTCGTGAGATGAGTAAAAACAGGTACCCCAGACTACTAGGCTTATTGCCGCTGCTCGGCACGTTGTTGCTGGGAGGCTGCAACATGACCTTGCTCGACCCTAAGGGCCAGGTCGGCCTGGATGAGCGAAACCTGATCATCACCGCAACGCTGCTGATGCTGTTGGTCGTCGTGCCGGTCATCGTCATGACCTTCCTGTTCGCCTGGAAATACCGCGCTTCCAACAAAGACGCCGTCTATACGCCGAAGTGGTCGCACTCCACCAAGATCGAAATCGCGGTGTGGACTATTCCGGTACTGATCATCATCGCCCTGGGTTACATCACCTACGAGTCGACCCACGCGCTTGACCCTTACAAGCCGCTGGAATCCGACGTCAAGCCAATCACCATTGAAGTGGTCGCGCTGGACTGGAAGTGGCTGTTCATCTACCCGGAACAAGGCATCGCCACGGTCAACAAGATCGTGTTCCCGGCGCACACACCGATCAACTTCAAGATCACTTCCGACGCTGTGATGAACTCGTTCTTCATCCCTGCTCTGGGCGGCCAGATCTACGCGATGGCGGGCATGCAGACCAAACTGCACCTGATCGCCAACCAGAACGCTGAGATGGACGGTATCTCCGCCAACTACAGCGGCGCGGGTTTCACCGGTATGAAGTTCAAAGCTATCGCCACCTCTCAGGAAGATTTCGATGCCTGGGTAAGCGAAGTCAAAAAGGCACCTAAACAGCTTGAAAAAGCTGAATACGAAGCCCTTGCCAAGCAAAGCCAGAACAACCCAGTCGAGCTCTACTCCTCGTTCACGCCGAACCTGTTCCAGACCATCGTCGACAAGTACGAAGGCATGAAACCAGGCAAGCCGATGCATCACGAGAAGAAAGACAAAGAAGTGGCCCATATGGAAGGGATGGACATGAGTTCGCATTCAGCTGCCGGGGCAGAGGAGTAAACGATGTTTGGTAAATTAAGTTGGGAAGCGGTCCCGTTCCACGAACCGATCGTGATGATAACCATCGCCATGATCGCGCTCGGTGGTCTGGCGCTGTTCGCTGCAATCACCTACTTCAAGAAGTGGACTTATTTGTGGACCGAGTGGTTGACCTCGGTCGACCACAAGAAAATCGGCGTGATGTACATCATCGTCGCCATGGTCATGCTGCTGCGCGGCTTTGCCGACGCCATCATGATGCGTACCCAGTTGGCCATGGCCACCGAGGGTTCGCCTGGCTACCTGCCGCCTGAGCACTATGACCAGATCTTCACCGCTCACGGTGTGATCATGATCATCTTCATGGCGATGCCATTCTTCACCGGCCTGATGAACCTTGCAGTGCCGCTGCAGATCGGCGCGCGTGACGTTGCCTACCCGTTCCTGAACTCCCTGAGCTTCTGGCTGCTGGTTTCCGGCGTAGTGCTGATCAACCTGTCCCTGGGCGTCGGCGAATTCGCCAAGACCGGCTGGGTTGCCTATCCGCCGCTGTCGGGCCTGCAATACAGTCCGGGCGTGGGGATGGATTACTACATCTGGGCACTACAGCTATCCGGGCTAGGTACGACGCTGACGGGGGTCAACTTCCTGGCCACCGTGCTGAAAATGCGTACCCCTGGCATGAAGCTGATGGACATGCCGATCTTCACCTGGACCTGCACCTGGGCCAACGTCCTGATCGTGGCTTCGTTCCCGATCCTGACCGCTACCCTGGCACTGCTGACGCTTGACCGTTACATGGATTTCCACATTTTCACCAATGAACTTGGTGGCAATCCGATGATGTACGTCAACCTGTTCTGGGCCTGGGGTCACCCCGAGGTTTACATCCTGATTCTGCCGGCGTTCGGGATCTTCTCCGAAGTCATCTCGACCTTCACCGGCAAGCGTCTGTTCGGCCACCACTCGATGGTCTACGCATCGGGCGCGATCTCGATCCTGGGCTTCATGGTTTGGCTGCACCACTTCTTCACCATGGGTTCGGGTGCCAGCGTCAACGCCTTCTTCGGTCTGGCGACGATGCTGATTTCGATCCCGACGGGGGTGAAGCTATTCAACTGGCTGTTCACCATCTACCAGGGCCGTCTGCGTTTCACCAGCCAAGTGCTGTGGACCCTGGGCTTCATGGTGACCTTCGCCATCGGCGGCATGACCGGCGTACTGCTGGCCATCCCGGGTGCTGACTTCGTTCTGCACAACAGCCTGTTCGTGATCGCGCACTTCCATAACGTGATCATCGGCGGCGCGGTATTCGGTTACATCGCAGGTTTCGCCTTCTACTTCCCTAAAGCGTTCGGCTTCAAGCTGCACGAAGGCTGGGGCAAGGCAGCGTTCTGGTTCTGGATCACCGGCTTCTTCGTCGCATTCATGCCGCTCTACGTACTGGGCTTCATGGGCATGACCCGTCGTCTGAACGCCACCACCAACCCTGAGTGGGTGCCGTACCTGTACGTTGCCATGTTTGGTGCGGTGATGATTGCCTTCGGTATCGCCTGCCAGCTGATCCAGCTGTATGTCAGCGTGCGTGATCGCAACAAGCCAGAGAACATGTGCGAACACGGCGACCCGTGGAATGCCCACACGCTGGAATGGTCGACCTCGTCGCCACCACCGTTCTACAACTTTGCCGTGCTGCCAAAAGCGGAAACCATCGACCCGTTCACCGAAGCCAAGGAAAACGGTACCGCGTACCAGGCTCCGGCCCGTTACGAGCCGATCCACATGCCAAACAACACCGCGACCGGTGTGGTCATGGGTGCTCTGTTGACCGTGTTCGGTTTCGCGATGATCTGGCACATCTGGTGGCTGGCCATCGTTAGCCTGGTCGGCACCGTGGGTTACTTCGTGATCCATGCTGCACGTGATGATCAGGGCTATATGGTGCCGGTCGACGTGATCGAGCGCATCGAAGCCGAGCAGCACAAGCGTCTGGTAGCGGCCGGGAAAGTTCCAGCCACCGCCACCCGTGTTGAAACCTCGTTGGAACAGGCTTAAACCATGTCGAACTTAGTGACCAATGCTGGACACACCCATGTCGATGGACATGGGCATGATGACCATCACCACGACTCGGGCGAGATGACCGTATTCGGTTTCTGGCTCTACCTGATGACCGACTGCATCCTGTTTGCGTCGATCTTCGCGGCGTACGCGGTACTGGTTAACAACGTAGCGGGCGGCCCGTCGGGCGCCGACATCTTCGAACTGCCATACGTACTGGGCGAAACCGCTCTGCTGCTGTTCAGTTCGATCACCTACGGCTTCGCCATGCTGGCGTTGTTCAAGGGCAAGAAGAACCAGGTCCTGGGCTGGCTGGCCCTGACCTTCATGTTCGGCGCCGGCTTCATCGGCATGGAGATCAACGAGTTCCACGTACTGATCTCCGAGGGCTTCGGTCCTAGCCGCAGCGGCTTCCTGTCCGGGTTCTTCACTCTGGTCGGCACCCACGGTCTGCACGTGACCAGCGGTCTGATCTGGATGGCGATCATGATGTACCAGGTGCAGAAAAACGGCCTGACGGCGACCAACAAGACCCGTCTGAGCTGCCTGAGCCTGTTCTGGCACTTCCTGGACGTGGTGTGGATCTGCGTATTCACCGTTGTTTATCTGATGGGGACTATGTAAATGGCTAACGCTCATTCCCACGATAGCCACGACGCCGGCCACGGCAGCGTCAAGTCCTATGCTATCGGTTTCATTCTGTCGGTGATCCTGACCGTCATTCCTTTCGGCCTGGTGATGTACCCGTCGCTGCCGAAAGCCCTGACCCTGTGGATCGTACTGGCCTTCGCAGTCATCCAGGTGCTGGTGCACCTGGTGTACTTCCTCCACCTGGACCGTTCGGCGGCGCAGCGTAACAACGTCATTGCGTTTGTTTTCGCCGCGATCGTAATCGTCCTGTTGGTAGGCCTGTCGCTGTGGATCATGTTCAGCATCCACACCAACATGATGGCGCACTGAGGTAAGTCCGGATGTCCTTGAAGCACTTTATCCAAATCACCAAACCGGGGATCATTTTCGGTAACGTGCTTTCAGTGGCAGGCGGATTTTTCCTGGCCTCCAAAGGGCATGTCGATCTGGCCATCTTCCTGGCTGCGATGATCGGCACGTCCCTGGTGGTGGCCTCCGGTTGCGTGTTCAACAACTGCATCGACCGCGACATCGACCTGAAGATGGAGCGCACCAAGAACCGGGTGCTGGTCCAGGGCTTGATCTCCCTGAAACTGGCCCTGGCTTTTGCGACCATCCTTGGTGTTTTCGGCGTTGCACTGTTGTACAAGGTAGCCAACCCGTTGGCTGCACTGTTCGCGGTGATCGGTTTTGTCATCTACGTCGGCTTCTACAGCCTGTACCTCAAGCGCAAGTCGGTTCACGGCACGCTAGTGGGCAGTCTGTCGGGGGCGATGCCTCCGGTGATTGGCTACGTGGCTGTGACTAACAGCTTCGACATGGCCGCACTGACGCTGCTGGTGATGTTCAGCCTGTGGCAGATGCCGCATTCCTACGCCATCGCAATTTTCCGTTTCAACGATTACCTGGCCGCATCGATTCCGGTGTTGCCAGTGAAGCGCGGGATTCAAGTGGCCAAGAAGCACATCCTGCTCTACATCCTGGCGTTCCTCGTAGCGACCTTGATGCTGACCTTCAGCGGCTACGCCGGCATGAGCTACCTCGCCGTGGCCGCGGCCATGGGCATGTACTGGTTGTACATGGCCTGGACCGGTTACAAGGCAGTGGATGACACGGTCTGGGCACGCAAGCTGTTCGTGTTCTCGATCTTCACCATTACTGCGTTGAGCGTGATGATGTCGCTGGATTTTAAAGTGCCGAGTGAGCTGTTGCTGACTTACGCGCCTTAAGCTTCGGATGCTGTAAAGAAAAGCCCCGCCTTCGAGAGAATGGCGGGGCTTTTTATTGGGTTCTATTTGACGGACTGTGTCGTCCCTATCGCGAGCCTGCTTGTGATGACAGCTCATCGGGATGATAAGTTGTCGCTTGCCGAACTATAAGCAAGTTGCCTATAGTTCGGCGATGCGAACTGTATTCTTTGAAACCACATCGTTCACTGCCACCGTTGGCGATTATCTGACGGACGATGAGTATCGTGCGTTGCAAACTAATATGCAGCTGAACCCCCAGGCGGGCGATGTGATGCCTCGCACGGGCGGCTTCCGGAAGCTGCGCTGGATAGATGGGCGTCGAGGTAAAGGCTGGCGAGGTGGCTTGCGAGTTATCTATTATTGGCTTATGAATGATGGCCAGTTCTGGATGTTTGCAATTTATGACAAAGATGAGCTTGAGAATTTGACCGCCGACCAAGAGAAGGCGCTCAAGAAAGCCATAGATAGAGAGTTGAAGGCACGAGGTACCCCATGAAAAAGCGCGACCTGTTTGCAGAGTTGATGCAGGGCGTTGACGAGATGGCGGCTCAGCGCGAAGGCAAGATTACGCTGCGCAACAATACCGTGGAGGATAAACCCGCTCCCGAGGTAGGCGCGCAAGAAATCGTGGCGCTGCGAGAAAAGTTGCATATGTCTCAGGCCGTTTTTGCCAAGCGAATCAGAACCAGCCCCAGCACCTTGAGAAATTGGGAACAGGAAAAATCGAAGCCCAATGCGCAGGCAGCCTTGTTGATAAGGCTGGTGGAGAAGTTTCCCGATATGGTTGAGCGACTCCGAGCCGTTTGAATAGGTTGTTGAAAACTAAAAGCCCCGCCTTTGAGAGAAGAGCGGGGCTTTTTTGATTAGCGTTTAGCGTTACTGCGCGGCGATGCTGTAGCCGTCGAACGCGGTTTGCTGCTGGAGCGCGGTGATGATGTTCTTGCGGTTGACCGCTTGTTCGGCCCCGGCATTGTCCAGGAAGGTTTCGCTTTCCAGCTCGGCTTCATCGCCTTCGCCGACGAAAGTGAAGCCCAGGAATTCCAGCGCTTCACGGTCAACGTTCAGGCGCGAGCGCGGGGTGCGCAGGGGCAGGGTGACGCTGATGCCGTCCTTGCTGATGGTGAACACTTCGACTTCTTTCTTGGCGCGCGCCGCTTTGCTCTTGCCGCTGCTCGGGTTGCTGATGGCCTGGTGAGTCTGGTTCAGTACCTTCAGCGCCAGACCATAAACGATTTCCTGGAACGCCGGGTCGTCCTTGAAGCTGGACAGAATGCGGCTGATCGAGAATTTGCTGCTCAGGTCTTCCAGGGCGGCGATGTCGGCTGCTTCGGCGTCTTTCAGTTGCTTGAGTTCGCCCATCAAATCGTAGGCTTTGTCGTCGTCGAAGCTGTCATGAGCCTGGCGAATCGCGGCGCGCAGCTCGCGGATCTGGTCGCTTTCCCGGGTGGATTGAAAAGCGTCCAGAACCATCTCGCTGATGGTCTTGGCCTGAGGCACATGCTGTGAAAGATTGATGGAGTTTTCGTATTCCGCTTTGGACGACAAGGTGACTACGGATTCAGCGGTATTGGAATCGGACATTGAAATTTCACTACTTCTTTAACTTGGATTGAGGCGAGAAAGCACGAAGCCTTTTCAGGCCGCCTAATCTATTGGACCGAGGCTGCGTTGTCACGGATGAACAGGCGGCTGGTCAGCATTTTTGCCGGCGCTGTCGACTATTTCCCTATCGAATTTATATTCATCGAACGAACCACCCATTGTTCTGCCGTTTGCTCGTCCACCGGCAAGGAGAAGCGAAAGGTCGCGCCGCGTCCGGGCATATCGATCAATTCGATCTCGCGACCGTGCAATTGCAGGATCCGATGCACGATCCGTAGCCCCAACCCGCCATCGCGCCGTGCGCCGCCAATATTGAACGGACGCAGGAACAGACCTTCGCGCAGTTCAGGATCGATGCCGGGGCCGGTGTCGCTGACCGTCACTTCGATAAAAGCTCCCTGAGGGCGGAGGCTGAGTTCGACTTCTCCGCCCTGAGGGGTATGGCGCAGGGCGTTGTCGAACAGGTTGGTCAGCACCCGCTCGATCAACCCCAGATCTGCGCAGGCCACGGCGACGTTGGGGGAGAAGGTGGCCTTGAGTTCGATCTGGCGTGCTTCGGCGCTGAGTTCGAATTTCTGAAAGATGTCCTGCACCAGATCGGTCAGGGAGAAGCGCTCCAGCACTGGTTGCACGAAACCGTGTTCCAGCCGCACCAGTTCCAGCAGCGATTGCGCCAAGCCGCCGACCTTGCGGCTTTGATCCAGAGCGATCCCCAGATAACGGCGGCGGTCGGCGGGGGACAATGTGGCGTCCTTGAGTGACAGGGTTTCCAGGTAACCGTGCAGCGAGGCCAGCGGTGTGCGCAGGTCGTGGGAGATGTTCGCCACCAATTCCCGACGCTCCTGATCCTGGCGGGTCAGCGAGCGCCATTGTTCGCCGAGGCGCGCTTGCATCTGCCGGAAGGCGGCGTCGAGTACGGCAATTTCATCGTGGCTGGCGGCTTTTTCTACCGGCTCTGGCTCGGGCAAGGCGGGCGGTGCCGACGGAACACCATTGATATCGAACTGACTGACTTTCTCGGTCAAGCGGCGCAATGGCCGGGTGATCAGGCCAAATGCGGTGAGGCCGGCAATCAGGCACAGCAACGCCACCAGCCCAATGGACAACAAAGCGGTATTGAGCGCTGCGCTGGTGGCGCCGCGTTCGGCGAAGCGGTCATGCTCTTCGCTGAGCAACACCACATAGAGATAACCGGCCGGTTGACCGTTGACCCGTAATGGCGCGGCGCTGAATACCTTGCTGCCATCGACGCTGCGCGGATCGTCGCCGAGAATCGGCAGGGCCTCGTCTTTGAGCAAACGCTGGATCGGCGCCAGATCGACCCGTTCTCGGCGAATCCGGCCTTCGGGTGCGGCGCTGCCGACAATTCGGCCTCCGGTGTCCAGCAGATAGACCTCGACACTGGGATTGACCAGCATCAGCTGGCTGAACAATTCACGCACGGCATTGGGCATCGGGCCATTGCGGTCCATCAGCACCGTGTCTCGGGCGATATGTTGCGCCAGATCCCGCGACAAACCCTGCACCACTTCCAGTTCATGCATGTGGTTGGAGCGCACCTGCATCCATGCCGAGGTGCTGTAGCACACCAGCAACAGCACGGCGAACACCAGGGACAGGCGTTGGGTCAGGGGCAACCTCATGACTGCTCTCCGCTCGTCGCGAATTTGTAACCACGCCCCCACACCGTGAGGATGCGCGCCGGTTGCGCCGGATCGGCTTCGATCTTGGCCCGTAGGCGGTTGATGTGGGTGTTGACCGTGTGCTCGTAGCCTTCGTGGCTGTAGCCCCACACCGCGTTGAGCAGGTCCATGCGCGAGAAGACCTTGCCGGGCTGACGGACGAAAAAGTACAGCAGGTCGAACTCCCGCGGCGTGAGGTCAAGACGCCGGCCATCGAGGGAGACTTCACGTGTGATCGGGTCGATGGACAGGCCACCGCTGATCAGACTACCAGCGTCCATTTTCAGGTTACGGGCCATGGCGTCGACCCGTCGCAGCAATGCCTTGACCCGTGCCACCAGTTCTAGCATGGAAAAGGGTTTGGCCAGGTAATCGTCGGCACCGAGTTCCAGCCCCAGAATCCGATGGACTTCGCTGGAGCGCGCACTGGTGATGATGATCGGTGTGTAGCGAGCCATGGCCCGGGCGCGGCGGCAGATTTCCAGGCCGTCGACGCCGGGCAGCATCAGGTCGAGGATCAGTGCGTCCCAGCTTCCTTGCTGCAGCAGTCGCATGCCCTCATCGCCATCGGCGCAGTGCACCACCTCGAACTGCTCATCGCGAAGATGCAGGCAGATAAGGTCGGCGATATGCAGGTCGTCCTCGACCACCAGGACGCGTTTGGTCTGTTCCATGGAGCTCAATCCTTTGTGACGCAATGAACACATTGTGCGGGTTTTCCTGAGGCTGAGTTATCACGAATTGTTTAACTCCTCGTGAGGATTTGGCGATCAACTCAAGCCTAGGCTGTGTTCCATGCAAGGCATCTGAAATTTTGGAGAAGGCCCATGTTTTCACGGCGACAGTTTCTTGTAGCGAGCGGCGGGCTGGGGGCTGCAGCCCTGGTGATTGGTGTATTGCCAAAATTTTCCGCAGGCGTTGCGTTGGTCGACGAGGCCCGTGCGGTGGAGGTTTTTGAAGTGACTCACAGCGATAGCGAATGGCGCGCGCTGCTTAGCTCCGAGCAGTACGAGATCCTGCGCGAAGAGGGCACCGAACGGGCCTACAGCAGCCCGCTGAACAACGAGCATCGGGAGGGCGTTTTTGCCTGCGCCGGTTGTGATCTGCCGTTGTTTTCTTCCGACACCAAGTTCGACAGCCGCACTGGATGGCCGAGTTTCTGGGCGCCACTGGACAACGCGGTGGCCACCCGTCAGGACCGCTCCTTCGGCGTGTTGCGCGAAGAGGTCCACTGCCGTCGTTGCGGCGGTCACTTGGGTCATGTTTTCGAAGACGGGCCAAAGCCCACCGGTCTGCGCTACTGCATGAACGGCCTGGCGCTGACTTTCAAGCCACAGGTGTAATCCATGGGCACTTCCTTTCACTCACTTCACGCAGGTCGACGTTATGTGGCTTCTGGTTCTCGCTTATCTCGGTGGTGTGCTGACGATCGTCAGCCCGTGCATTCTGCCGGTATTGCCCTTTGTCTTCGCTCGCACCGGGCAGCCGTTTATGAAGAGTGGCTTGCCGCTGCTGGCGGGAATGGCGCTGACCTTCGCGCTCGTCGCCTCGTTGGCGGCGGTGGGCGGCGGTTGGGTGGTGCAAGTCAATCAGTACGGTCGTTGGCTCGCGTTGCTGTTCGTTGCACTGTTCGGGCTGACGCTGTTGCTGCCCCGGTTGGCCGAGCGCCTGACGCGTCCGCTGGTGGCGGCCGGCGGTCGGCTGTCGGAAGCCGCGGCTGCCGATACCCGGCCGCGCCCCGGCGCTTCGTTGCTGATCGGTGTCGCCACGGGCCTGCTCTGGGCGCCCTGCGCCGGGCCGATTCTGGGCCTGCTGTTGACTGGCGCGGCGCTGCAAGGGGCAAACATCGCCACCACCTTGTTGCTACTGGCTTATGCGGCCGGCGCCGCCACCTCTCTCGCCGCGGCATTGCTGCTAGGCGGTAAAGTCTTCACCGCGATGAAGCGCTCGATAGGTGCGGGCGAGTGGCTGCGTCGAGGTTTGGGAGTCGCGATGCTGGCCGGTGTGGCGGCAATCGCTTTGGGGCTGGATACCGGCATTCTGGCGCGGGTCTCGACAGCCTCCACCGGAGGAATCGAGCAGGCGTTGGTAAGCCGGTTCTCCGGTAAGTTGCCGACCGGCAGTGGGGCGATGATGTCGCAGATTCCACGGGGCGGCGATCAACCCGCCGGCAGTATGAAAATGACCGCCAGGATACCGGGCGAACTACCGATTGAAGGCAACCTTCCATCGCTGGACGGCGCTGTGCAATGGCTCAATTCACCCCCTCTCACCACCCAGGCCTTGAAGGGCAAGGTTGTGCTGGTGGATTTCTGGACTTACTCCTGCATCAACTGCCTGCGCACCCTGCCGTATGTGAAGGCCTGGGCCGAGAAGTATCGCGATCAGGGCTTGGTGGTGATCGGCGTCCATACGCCCGAGTTTGCCTTCGAACGTGATGCAGGCAACGTCACCAAAGCCATGAAAGATCTGGGCATCACTTATCCGGTGGCAATCGATAACGACTACAAGGTCTGGCGTGCTTTCAACAACCAATACTGGCCAGCCCACTATTTTGCCGATGCTCAGGGGCGCATTCGTTATCACCATTTTGGTGAAGGCAAATACGCCGAATCGGAGCGAGTGATTCAGCAACTGCTGCGTGAAGCGGGCGCCGCGAAGGTCGCGGACGGGCTGATCAATGCTCGTGCCGAGGGTGTCCAGCTCGCCGCGGACATGAGTGAAGTGCAATCGCCGGAAACCTATGTCGGCTACCGACGGGCGGAGCATTTCGTTGCTGAAACCGATCTGGCGCCAGACAAGGTGGCGGCCTATAGCCCGCCGTCACAATTGGCCCTCAATAACTGGAGCCTGGAGGGTCAGTGGACTGTCGGTCCGGAGCGGGCTGTTTCAAACGCACCGGCCAGTCGTATCGTTTACCGCTTCCACGCTCGCGATTTGCATCTGGTTTTGGGCCCCGGTGCTGACGGTCAACCGGTGCGTTTCAAAGTGTTGATTGACGGTAAGCCCCCTGGTGATGCCCACGGTGTCGACGTGGCGCCCGATGGCAGCGGCAGTGTCACCGAGCAGCGGTTGTATCAATTGGTACGCCAGACCGCAGGCGTAAAGGACCGGACATTCAGCATTGAGTTTCTCGATCCCGGTGTGTCGGCGTATGCGTTTACGTTCGGTTGATAGCCTCATTCATTCAGGAGACATCCCATGAAAACCTCATTCAACTGGCGTCGCACCCTGCTGGGATTGGCCTCCGCCAGTGTTATCGGTCAGTGCGCAGCGTTCTCGTTCGGAGGCACCGAAGAGGCGGTCATCATTCCGCCACCAACTCTTGACGAGAACACTCAAGTGCGCAGTGAAACGGCAATTTTTGCCGGCGGTTGCTTCTGGGGCGTCCAAGGGGTATTTCAACACGTCAAAGGGGTGAAGAATGCCGTCTCCGGTTACGCTGGCGGCGCCGCTGAAACCGCTAAGTATGAGCGGGTCAGCAATGGCGATACCGGTCATGCGGAGGCCGTCGAAGTCACCTACGACCCCGCTCAAGTCAGCTATGGCAGTTTGTTGCAGATCTATTTCTCGGTAGCTCACAACCCCACCGAACTCAACCGTCAGGGCCCGGACAGCGGCACCCAGTATAGATCGGCGCTTTTCCTGAAAAACGCTGAACAGCAACGCGTCGCCCAGGCCTACATCGCACAACTCGACGCCGCCCATTCGTTCAACAAACCCATCGTCACCAAACTGGAAACCTACAACGGCTTCTACCCGGCGGAGGAGGAACATCAGGACTTCCTGACCGAGCACCCGACGTACCCTTACATCGTGATCAATGACCTGCCGAAGGTGGCGCAGTTGAAGCAGCTGTATCCGGATAGGTATCAGGCGAAGCCGGTGTTGGTGAAGGCTGGTCAATAGTGCATTGGCTACTTCAAGCGTGAGCGTTCCATGGCAATGGTCGACGTTTCAAAGCCCAGCTTTGAAAAGAAATCCGAAGCGCCTTCACGGCCTGCTCGCAGAACCCAGGTAATGGCGGTGTTGTCGCCCATGACATGCTCAACCAGTGCGCGACCGACGCCTTCACGTCGATGCTGCCCACACACGACAACCATCGACAGATAACCGTTGGATAAACCATCGGTGATACCTCGGGCAAACCCGACGATGTGGGAGTCCTTTATCGCAAGAGCTGTACGTTGGGAATCAGCGATCAGTTGCGCGAAATGCTCAGGTGAGCCGGTGCGGTGAGCCCACCCATTCGCCCCAAGAAAAAGTCGCACCGACTCGACATCCGAGGCCCGCACATCACGGATAAGCACGGCAGTATTCACCCTGAAATCAAATTCTTGCCCGCAATCTTCGACCGATACAGCGCCTGATCGGCCCTGGCCAGCAGCCCTGTCTGTTGTTCTTCTTCAAAACGTTGCACCACGCCAAAACTCATGGTCACTTGATAGTCCCCGACCGGCAGCAGGCTCGACAGGCCGTGGCGGATTCTTTCAGCGAGCGCCCTGGCGTCGGCCAGCGAAGTATTGGGCAGGATCATGATGAACTCGTCGCCGCCCCAGCGCGCCAACAAATCGCCTTCGCGCACGCAGTGCTTCACGCTCTCGATTACCTGTACCAACGCCGCATCACCCAGGGCATGGCCGTAGTGATCGTTGATGTTTTTGAAGTCATCGATGTCCATGGCGATCAGCGACAGGGGTTGGCGAAAGCGTTGGGCGCGATCGCATTCCTGGGGCAGGGCTTTTTCCAGTCGATAGCGATTGGCGATGGAAGTCAGCACATCGGTTTCCGCCAGTTTGCGATTCTCTTCGAGTTGAATCTGCAACTGCTGATTGACCCGAGACAACTCGCGAGTGCGTTCTTCGACGATGGCTTCGAGGGATTGATTGCGCCGTTCCATTTCTTCGAACAGGCGTTTCTTGTCTTCGATACTGCGGTGCGCGCCGACCATTCGTGCCACCGAGCCGTTGGCATTACGTGCCAGCACATAGCCGCGATCTTCGATCCAGGTGTAAGTGCCATCTCGCATGCGGCAGCGATACTCGGCTTGATAGCCGGGTGCGCGCTGATTCAGGTAGTCATCAAACAGCGCCATGACTCGTGAATAATCGTCGGGATGGATCACGTTTTCCCAGGTCAGCACGTTGTTATCCAGGGAATGAGGCGGATAGCCGAGCATCTCGTACCACCCAGGGTTGCGGTAGACGAACCCGGTGTTGGCGTTCCAGTCCCAGATGCCATCGCTGACCAGTTCCAGAATGGTGTGCAGCATGTCTTCGTTAAAATCTGACAGATTGAACTTCAACGGCTCGATATTCGATGCCTCACCCATCATCGGTCTCCCTGCCGAACTGATATTAACGTGACTCGCCAGTCGAGGAGATTAGTTCATGGGGTATTGCCCCTGCTAGGGGGCGTTCTCAATTAGTTTCCCCGCCGCGTTGTCGCCTTAAAGCGGGCCAGGCAAGGCGCAGGCCGCTGTGGGAATGGTTGTTCCCTTTCCAAGGCCTGCAACGCAGCCTGACCCGCTTTAAGGCACAACCCGGCGCGGTGGGGAAACTAATTGAGAACGCCCCCTAATGCTTGCCCCACCTCTGCAGCGCAAAGTCGACGAAGCTGCGCAATTTCGGCAAACGGTAGCGGTCCTGGGCGTACACCAGGTTCATCGGCCGACTCGGCAATTGGTAGTCCTGCATCAAAGCCACCAGTTTTCCGTCCTGAAGGTCCTGCTCCACCAAGGCATCGGGCACCATCACGATGCCCATCCCGGTTCGCGCCGCTTGATGCAGCCCCGCCGAGCTGTTGATCAGCATCGGTCCGCTGACCTCCACCATGACTTCGCCTTCGGGTCCCCTCAGGCGCCATTGTTTGGCTACCGAGTGCCAGTCATCTCCGGCCGGGTAGGCGAAGGCCAGGCAGTCATGGTGTTGCAGGTCGGTAGGTTTTTCCGGAGTGCCTCGGCGCGCCAGGTAGTCCTTCGAAGCGCACAGGGTCATCGTGTAGTCGATGAGCGGGCGCGCGATCATGTTGGACATCTCGGTAGTGCCCAAGCGAATAGCCACATCGAAACCGTTGTCGAGCAGATCCAGGCGCTGGTTGGTCAAAACGACGTCGAGTTTGACTTGCGGACAACGCAGGGCGAATTCACTCAAGGCCGGCGCCAGCCGTTCGGTGCCGAAGGTCAGCGGCGCGGTGATGCGCAGGGTGCCGCTCGGCTCGTCGAGGGTCTGTTCGGCCAGGCGTTCGGAATCGGCCACCAACCCCAATACCTCGAGACAACGTTGATAGTACGCCGTGCCGAATTCCGTCAGCCGCTGGCGTCGTGTCGTACGGTTAAGCAGGCGCACGCCCAGACGTTGCTCCAGGGCTCGAAGATGATTGCCGACCATGGTCGTCGACATTTCGCACTGCAAAGCGGCGGCGGTCATGCTGCCGGCTTCCACCACACTTACGTAAACGGTCATTGCCTGGAACAAATCCATTATCAAGCCCAGCTTTAAAATGATTGAAGTGTTGCGGTGTTTATCCAGCTCAGGTGGCTAACCATACTGCAAAAACACCGACTATTAATGGAGTTTGATGTCATGACCGCCGCCTGCCTGATGAGCACCTACCAACCCTTGGCCCTGAGTTTCAACAAAGGCCTGGGCACGCGCTTGTGGGATCAGGCCGGTCGCGAATATCTGGACGCGGTGGCGGGCGTGGCGGTGACCAACGTCGGCCATTCCCATCCGCGCATTGTGTCGGCCATCAGCGAACAGGCCGGGCTGTTGTTGCACACCTCCAACCTGTACAGCATCGACTGGCAACAGCAGCTGGCACAGAAACTGGTTCGGTTGTCTGGCATGGACCGGGCGTTCTTCAACAACTCTGGCGCCGAAGCCAATGAAACCGCGCTGAAACTCGCGCGGCTTTACGGCTGGCATAAAGGTATCGAGCAGCCGCTGGTGGTGGTCATGGAAAACGCCTTTCACGGTCGTACTCTTGGCACCTTGTCCGCCAGTGACGGCCCGGCGGTGCGCCTGGGCTTTAATGAGTTGCCAGGGAATTTCATTAAAGTGCCATTCGGCGACCTCGCGGCGCTGGAGGCGGTGCAACACGCCCACGGCCCGCGCATCGTGGCGATCCTGATGGAGCCGATTCAGGGCGAAAGCGGTGTGCAAATGGCGCCGCCCGGTTATCTCAAAGCAGTACGCGAACTTTGCAACCGGCGCTCCTGGCTGCTGATGCTCGACGAAATCCAGACTGGCATCGGCCGCACCGGCCAGTGGTTTGCGTTCCAGCACGAAGGCATCATCCCGGACGTCATGACCCTGGCCAAAGGCCTGGGCAATGGCATCCCCATCGGCGCCTGCCTGGCCCGGGGCAAAGCCGCCGACCTGTTTACCCCCGGCAGCCACGGCAGCACGTTCGGCGGCAATCCGCTGGCATGCCGAGTGGGATGCACCGTGCTGGAGATCATTGAGGAACAAGGCCTGCTGGAGAACGCCAAACTGCAGGGTGAACGCTTGCTCGCCAGATTGCGCATCGAGTTGGCGGATGACCCCAACGTCCTGGCGATTCGCGGCCAGGGCTTGATGATCGGCATCGAACTCAAACAACCGATTCGCGACCTGACCTTGATTGCAGCCCGCGATCACGGCTTGCTGATCAACGTGACACGGGGCAAGACCATTCGCCTGCTGCCACCGTTGACGATTGATGAGCGGGAAGTGGAGATGATTGTCAGAGGAGTTGGTCGGGCGGTGAGCGCCGCCTGACTTCTCCTGGATAAACGCATTCCCCTGTAGGAGCAGCCTTCGGCAGCTCTTACAGGATCGGTGTCTGCGTCAGTGGAATCAGGAACGATCAGTCGGTTTATTGCATCGTACTGACGAAAGCCGTGACTTCATCCCGATTCATCAGTTGAAGTTTCGAACCGCTAAACCCTTCGAACAAGCGCTGATGCGCGGCAAATCCACTGGACTCTTCACGAGTACGATAGCTACTGGCCCATTCCAGTAACGCTATCAGTAACTCGTCATGCTCAGCGCGCTTTGCCTCTCGCTGGCGAATATGACTGACGCAGTCTTCGTCCTCCAGGCATAGCCAGATCAGCGCCGTCGCCTGTTCCACAAGTTCACTGACCATCCACCCATACACACCCTCGATAACCCAACGATTTTTGCTCGCCGCCACACGCGCCATTCCCAATGCCTCGGCGCGGGGACGAGCGATGCTGTGTTCATCGGATATCCAGTGAATCAAGTCGAGATCGATCCAGGGCACTTGTAGGTGCTCGGCCAGTCGTTTGGCCAGCCAACTCTTGCCCGAGCCGGAGTTGCCGATGATCAGGGTTCGGGTGAGGTTCATGCTGTGCAGGTAATAACTGCTCATGGCAACTCGGGCAAAGTCATTCAACCGCTTCGGAAATTTCAGGCGCAATCATCCGCGTCTTCGGCGATCCATCCGCATTGAATTGATAAATATCTTGCGGCTGGCCCTTTTCATTGAAGAACACTTGGCCGATCCCTGCCGAGTTCCACAGCCGTTCCCCGGCTTCGGCGTGTTCGGGAATGTGCGGAACAATGCGCATGCGCCGGCGCTTGGTCAGCCAGTTCAGCGGCGAGCGGGGCGAGTAGAGCCAGCGGTTGAGGCGGTCGAACCATTCGAGCAGCGCTGGCGGAAACTCGTTTTTGATCCCGCTGCTGGTGATCTGCCAGATTCGTGGGCCGGCCTTGCGGTGTCGGATCAATACTTCATAGACGAAGGAATAATGCACATCACCGGACAGCACCACGTAGTTACCGGGTGTGCGGGAGTGTCGGAAAATGTTCAGGATCACCTGGGCCGCGCCGCGATGAGCCATCCAGTTTTCGGCGTCTACCAGCAGCGGATAGCCGCACCAGCTAAACACTCGTTGCACGGTTTCGATCAGTTTGACGCCGAAAATCGGCGCTGGCGAAACGATGATCGCCGAGGGATGATCGAGCAATTCCTGTTGCAGTTCGCTGAGTGCCTCCCAGTCCAGCAGACCCGACGGTTGCTTGAGGTTCATCTCGCTGCGCCAGCGTCGGGTGCGGGTGTCGAGCACCACCAGCGCCGGGCGGGTGGGCAGCACGTAATGCCACTTCTGAAAACTCAGCAGTTCATCGATCAAGCTATCCTGGACGTCGCTGTCGAGGTAATGGTCTTGCCCCGTGGTACTCAATAGACGGGTTTTTTCCAGCATGCTGCCAAATGCATCCGGGTTGTTGCCCCAACCTTGGCACAACATATAAGCGAGCAGCGCGTTACCGATGATGCGCTTGGAGAACGGATGGCCGTAGGCCGTTTCCTCCCATTGCGCGGAAAGATTCCAGTCATCGGTAATATCGTGGTCGTCGAAGATCATCAGGCACGGCAGATGCGCCATCGCTCGCCCCACACCACCCAGCCCCATCTTGAACGCATCGATGCACGTCTGCTCCAGGGCATAGCGCTTGCGTCGTTCGGGCGTCAGTGCCGGTGGTTGCGGTGCGATCAGTGTCCAGGACGTTGGCGACCATACTAATAGGTACATGGCCATGACCTCGGCGAAGGTCACCAAATGATTGTCGGCGCTGCTACTGGTAAAAATCGGCTTACGCGCTCCACCGAAAAATCGTTCGCGCAGGGTTTCGTTGCTTTCAAGCGCCGGTAACAAATCCGCACGATGGTAGTAACTGGCCGGGTGTTCATAGAGCTTGGCGCTATCGCTGACCACCGCACCGTCGAGGTGTTCGTCGAACAGCCCCAGACGCTCGATCAAGGCATGAATTGCCCGTAACATCGGCCCCGCGACATCATCCGCATATACCTGATCGCCACTCATCATTAATAGTGCGGGGCGCTTGCAAGCGTCCTGCTCGGACTCCAGCAACCGATCGACGCACAGCAAACCATCGGCAGCCGGATGGTGAGGTTTACGGCAGGAGCCATGCAGCAACTGATCGATGCGCGAGCGCAGCACGAAATTCGGGCAATGCGCTTCGCCGTATAGCAGATGCGGCGCCCACTCGGCGATGCCCGACGGCGTGCCATCCGCTTCGGTGATCAGCAGGTCGTACTCGATCAACGTGTCGCAGGGCAGGGCGGCATCCAGTGGCACATCTATCAAATGAATGAAGGCATGAGTACCGACCGGGATGATCGTGCATTGCCCCGCGTCGAGACGGATATCGATTCCTTGCAGGCGCAGCGTCAGTGGCAGCGCACGCGATCCCACCAGCCACAGCAGCAGTCGCGTGGGTTCCAGGCGCCGTAATAGCGGGCCGACGAGGATCGGTGGCAAAGGAGAGTGATCGGCGGGCAATGGCAAAGATACGGGCATCCGGGTTCAAGACTCTTGGTGCTGAGAGGCGGGCGATGATAGCGCAGTGGGAGGGCAAGCCGAGGCAGCGGTATATTCTGGTGAGTTCTCCTATATAGAAGGGGAATGCGCTGTTTTCCGGCTTTGCGCAAGTTATTGATAGAAAGGCGTAATCAGGGGTTGACGGCAGATTCTGGAAGT